>JAZKHC010000025.1:0-150181 GCA_040385605.1 Pseudomonadota bacterium | reverse complement strand
GCCTACTTCGACCAGGGCATGCGCTGGGCCTTCGCGTTCAACCACGCCGAGGCGCAGCGCGCCTTCCAGGCCGCGCGCAAGGAAGACCCGAAGCTCGCCATGGCCTGGTGGGGCGAGGCCTTCGTGCTGGGGCCAAACATCAACGCGCCGATGATGCCCGAGGCGGTCGCACCGACGCTGGCCGCGCTCGCAAAGGCGGTCGAACTGGCGTCCGGCGCGCCCGCGAAGGATCGCGCAATGATCATGGCCCTTGAGAAGCGCTATTCGGCGGACCCGAAGGCCGAGCGCGCCATGCTCGATGCGGCGTTTGCTGACGCAATGAAGTCCGTGGCCGCCAAGTACTCGGGTGACGACACGATCCTCGCGCTGTACGCCGAATCCATCATGGACACCCAGCCCTGGGACTACTGGGAAGCGGGGGGTGCCAAGCCCAAGGGCCGCGCCGCCGAGATGCTCGCCGTGCTGGAGCGGGTGTTGGCGCGCAATCCAAATCATCCGGGTGCAGTGCACCTCTACATCCACGCGGTCGAGGCATCCACCAGGCCCGAGCGCGCGTTGCCGCACGCGCGTCGCCTGGCCGCGTTGATGCCGGGCGCAGGCCACATCGTGCACATGCCGGCTCACATCTTCTACCGAGTCGGCCTCTACAAGGAGTCGCTGGAGGTCAACAAGCGCGCAATGGCCGTTGACGAGCAGTACTTCAAGACCTCGCCATCGGACCCGATGTACAAGTCGGCCTACTACCCGCACAACATCCATTTCGTGCTGGTCTCGGCGCAGATGGGCGGCGACGGCCCGACCGCGCTGGATGCGGCCGCCAAGCTCGACGCGTCGTTGTCCGACGCGGTGGTCGCGCAATTTGCACTGCTTGAGCCCATCAAGGCTGCGCCCTACCTCGCACACGCGATCTTCAGCGCGCCCGAAGCGATCCTCGCATTGAAGGCGCCGCCGAAAGAGCAGGTCGTGGTGTCCGCGCTGGCGCACTACGCGCGTGCGCTCGCGTTCGCGGCGAAGAAAGACGCCGTGGGAGCGCGCAGCGAAATCGAGGCCATCGAAGCACTCGAACTGAAGGCCGACTTCAAGCCGTACACTGACTTCGCGGTGCCGGGCAGGGAAATCGTGCAGACCGCGCGCCTGGTGGCGTCCGCGCGACTCGCCGACGCAGAAGGCGACCTTGCCGCGGCAGCCAAGGCCTACGAGGAGGCGGTCACGATTGAGGACGCGCTCGCTTACATGGAGCCGCCCTACTGGTACTACCCGATCCGGCAGTCGCTGGGCTCGGTGTACCTGCGGCAGGGCAAGCTCGATGAGGCCGAGACGACGCTGCGCACCTCGCTGCTGCGCGTGCGCGGTAACGGCTGGGCGCTGGCTGGCCTAGCGGAGGTGTACAAGCGCAAGGGCGACGCGCAGGCCGAGAAGTCGGCACGCAAAGCCTATGCGCGTGCCTGGCTCGGCGGCGCGGCGCCTGACATCGCCAAGCTGTAGGCGAACCGCCCTGGCCGATGCTTGCCGGGCCGCATGCCGCGTGATTGGCGTGCTGGGCAGGGGGCCCGCGCTACGGGTAGCTCAGTGGCCGTGAACCGAGTCCGATCGCGGAGACTTGCCGCGCTCGCGGGTCTAGTTCTTTCAGGTCGCCCCGAGCGCAGGCGTCCTCGGATTCCGAGATGTAACGCATATTAGACCGCCAAAGTCCCCGGCTTAGTTGTAAGTCTTCAGTCGAACCATGTTCTTTTGAGCCTGGTGGCCAGACGAGGCGGCCATCTACTCAAGCCCAAAGCGGATAAAGTTGCTGATGCAGATGGCGTTATCTAAGGTGCCTTCTCCCCGTTGGCAGAGCTCGATCTGTGAAGCGTCCCACAACTTTCTTTTCTTAATAGAGCGGCCAGCAATACTGGCTGCTTCGATGGAGTTCCAATGCAGACTCATGTGACCGTATTGCTCGCGGATCCGGATCAGAGAGCAAACCAGTCGCTCCAAAAAATCTTTGCACAGCGCGGGTGGAAAACAGTCACTGCCACGAGCCTCCCCGAGACACAAAGTGTGGCCGCGGACCTGAAGCCTGATGCGATCTTGCTCAGTGCGCTGCCGACGGCCGATCAGGCCTTGCAGCTGATCACCCGGCTGCGGTCCTCAATATCGACCGCGAATCTGCCCATCGTCGTGCTCGGCAAGAGTTCGCCCGCTGATAGGGAAACCTTCCTGCAGGGTGGTGCGCAGGATTACCTGGGTGCCCCGTTCGATTCCAAGGGCCTCTGCGACTCGGTACTCCGTCAGATCGAGAAGCCCCTGACCGTCGCGTCTGCACCCGAGAACGTGCTCCACGACGCCATCCGCTTGTCTGCCCTCAAGGCGACGGGCCTGCTGGACAGTCCACCCGAGCGGTCCTTCGATCGCTTGGCACAGCTGGTTTCGAAGCTGCTGGGGGCGCCCACGGCTTTGCTGTCGCTGGTGGACAGCAATCGGCAGTTCTTCAAAGGCCATGTGGGATTGAGCGAAGTGCTGGCCGGCGCTCGGGAAACTCCCCTTTCACACTCGTTCTGCCAGTGGGCGGTGTCTGGCCGGGAGCAGATCATCGTTGCGGACGCACGGGAGCACCCCGTGCTCAAAAACAACTTGGCTATACAGGACATGGGCGTTGTTGCCTACGCGGGTCTGCCGGTTAGTAATGGACAGGGACAAGCCCTGGGCTCGCTGTGCGCGATCGATGCAAAGCCAAGGACATGGTCTGCCAACGAAATCGCGATTCTCGGAGATATCACCAAGCTCGCGGAAAGCTGTATTGCCCAAGCGGAGTTGGCACGTCACCCGCCAAAGAATGCGTCTGGATACGATCGTTTTGTAGAAACGTCCGGCGAGGCCATCAGTGCGGCGGTACGCATCCTTCAAAAGCGCCCCGCTGCTTTGGATGCACAGGTACAAGACATGCTTTTGCAGATGATTGATGAATACGGGGTGCAGCTCGTACAGCTCAACCGAATGATTCAGGTCGTCAAAGCACTACAGGCGTAAATCTCGATGTGCTCAGGCTAGCCCCTGACGCAGACCAAGCTCCGGCGAATGTTCGATCAGGCAAGACGCAAGGCGGTCGAGAAGGCTGACCAGTTCTTCGTGGGCTTTGATGCCCATTTTCTTCTCAATATTGCTGCTTTCCGGTCATGCTAGAGGCACCACTCCTGTGACCCGGTGGTCCTTGCGGCATCAGCATGGCCAGACGACGCAGGTTTTGAGCGGTGGCGACCAGGGTGAATTCGTCGCTCGCGCCACTAAGACCTCTCAGCCGCAGGCGAGTGGCTGTAATGCTCGGCCAAGTGCTGGCGCAGGTCACTCAGATCGAGGCAGCGATCAATACCGCGCAGCAGATGGTTCTGCGGGATATGGCTATCGAGATTGAAGGCGTAGAAGAACCGCCCTTGGCCGTTCGATTGCTGTCCCATCATCTCGTCGCATTCCCTGATTACATGGACGTCTTAAGACATCGAGCCGCGAAACGCGGTTCAGTATCGAAGGGAGTTTTTCAACAGAATTGGCACTAAGCCGCCAAAACCAACCGCTTGAGCAAAGTCTTATTCGCTGCAAGTCGCCAAGCCTCCAACACATGGTGCTTGAGTGCGGCATCGTCAATGAGTTGCAGGTGCAAGCCAATCCAGCCATAGGGGCCGACGTAGGGAGGCTTGAAGACCTGATCCGGCGAAGCTTCCAGCAGTAGTTCCAGCACGCCGGGCGGGGCCTTAAGCCAGACTGCAAGACGACCGTCGCCGTGGTGATTGTCGCTGTGCATGGCAAAGATTTTTTTGCCTGCATAGAAGCAGGGCGTGCTCCAGGCCAGCTTTTCATTGACACCCGGCAGGGCCATGCAGAGCTTGCGCAGTCGCGTGAGCTGTTTGCCTTTGGCATCAAGGCTCTCGCTGCGCGGGATGTGGCTCATCAGCGGAAGGTCAGCAACCTGCCACCCGCAGCTTCCAGGTGACCGTGCTCGTTGAAGCTCTGCAGCGAGATGCCCTTGCTGCCGTAAAGCAGCTTGGCGATGCTGGCGTTGGCGATGTGCCAGTTGAAGCCGAAGGCCTGCTGGGCGGTGAGGCCGAGCAGGCGCTGTACGGTGACGCCGATGTAGCCGCCGCTGGTGAAGACGATGGCGGTCTTGCCGTGGCCGATGTGCTGCACCAGCGCATCGAGCGCGCCACCGCAGCGGCTGTGGAATTGCGGCCAGCTTTCTTCGTACTCGTGGTCGTGTTCGCCGCCGATCCAGCGGGCGACGGCGGCTTCGAAGAACTGCTGAAAAGCCTTTTTGTGGTCGCCGCTCTTGGCGAGCTCTGCCTTCATCACGGCCTGATCGTGAAAGTCCGGGCGATGGGCTTTGACGATGGCCTCGAAGGCGTATTCGTTGAAACCGGAATGTTCAACCAGCGGCAGGTCGAGACCCATTGCGGCAATGGCGGTGCTTGCGGTTTCGCGGTGGCGGCGCATGGTGCCGAGCATGACCGCATCGACTTTCTCGATGCGGCCTTTCAGGTGCTCGCCCACGACGCGCGCCTGCTCGAAGCCGAGCGGGCTCAACTGGTCGTAGTTGGCCTGGCCGAAGCTCGCCTGACCGTGGCGGACCAGGTAGATCGTGCCCACTACTTGGAGTACCCGCGCTTGGCCAGCTCGATGCGCGCGATCACGCCCTTGTGCACTTCGTCCGGCCCGTCGGCTAGGCGCAGGCTGCGCGCCTGCGCGAAGAAGCCCGTCAGCATCGTGTCGCGGCTCATGCCCATGCCGCCGTGAATCTGCATGGCCATGTCCACCACCATCTGCAACACGTTGGGAGCAACCACCTTGATGGCGCTGATCTCGGTCATGGCGGGGATGGCCCCGACCTTGTCGATCTTCCAGGCCGCATACAGCGTGAGCAGACGCGCCTGGTCGATGGCGATGCGGGCTTCTGCGATGCGCTCGCGGTTGCCGCCGAGACTCAGCAAGGGCTTGCCGAATGCAGTGCGCGACATGCCGCGATGGATCATCAAATCCAGCGCCTGCTCGGCCGCGCCGAGCATGCGCATGCAGTGGTGAATGCGGCCCGGCCCAAGTCGGCCCTGGGCGATCTCGAAGCCACGGCCGAGGCCCGCAATCACGTTGCTGGCGGGCACGCGCACATTGTTGAAGTGCACCTCGCCGTGGCCGTGTGGCGCATCGTAGTCGCCGAACACCGGCAGCATGCGCTTGATCTCGACGCCGGGCGTATCGAGCGGCACCAGCACCATCGTGTGCTGGCTGTGGCGGCCGAGTTTGTCGTTGGGGGTCAGGCCCATGAAGATGCCGATCTTGCAGCGCGGGTCACCCACGCCACTGCTCCACCACTTCTTGCCGTTGATGACGACCTCGTCGCCGTCGAGCAGGGCCGTCGCCTGCATGTTGGTGGCGTCGCTCGATGCGACATCCGGCTCGGTCATGAAGAACACGCTGCGGATGTGGCCTGCCAGCAGCGGCGTGAGCCATTGGGCCTTCTGCTCTGGCGTGCCGTATTTCCAGATCACCTCCATGTTGCCGGTGTCGGGCGCGTTGCAGTTGAAGAGTTCTGGGGCCATCAGGCTGCGGCCGGTTTCTTCGGCGACCGAGGCGTATTCGAGCACGCTCAAGCCGCCACCCAGCACCGGGTCGGGCAGGAAGAGATTCCACAGTCCCTCAGCCTTCGCCTTCGCCTTCAAGGTCTCGACATGCTCCGGAATCTTCCACTGCGTCCAGTCGCCCCCGACGTTGCTGTCGTGGATGCCGTCCCAGTGCTGCTTCTCGATGGGCAGCACGTATTCCTTGATGAAGTGCCGCACCCGCTTGACGATGTCCTTGCTCTTGGCGCTGGGCTCGAAGTCCACTGTTCACTCTCCTCATTGATGTGGTGCGCAGTGTGCCGCAGCCAACCGACTAACGGCCATTGCCCTGTCGGCTGACGAAAAATAATATTCGTCACATGCGTAGCGCCTCCATCACCCAACCCGAAGTCCGCAGCCAGATATTGAGCACGGCGGAGCGGCTGTTCCGCAGCTACGGCTATGGCAAGACCACGGTGGCCGACATCGCCCGCGAGTGCGGTATGTCGCCCGCCAATGTCTACCGTTTCTTCGAGAGCAAGGCGGCGGTAAACGAGGCGATCACCGAAGTGCTGCTGGATGAAGTAGAGGCGCGTGCCAAGGCCATTGCCGCCGAGCAGCGGCCGGTGTCAGACCGCCTGCGCAAGATGCTTTTGGAGATGCATGGCTTCGCGCTGGAGCGGTATTTGAATGAATCCAGCGTGCATGAGCTGTGCGCCAAGGCGATGGACGAGCAGTGGGGCGTGATCGAGGCGCACATCCAGCGCACCCGCGCGCTCACCCGCAGCCTGATCGAGGAAGGCATGAAAAGCGGCGAGTTCGCCAGGCGCGATCTCGATGCCACCGCGAGTGCCGTCCACAACGCCATGCTGCCGTTCTGCCACCCACAGGTGGTGGCCGAGAACTTTGCCAAGGATCAAAAGCGCCAGGCCATGCAGATGGGCGAGTTTCTGGTGCGGGCCCTGATGGCCTGAGCGGTTTATGAGCGTTAATCGTGACGATTACTGAAAAACGTCACTCTTGAATCATGTAGCGGTGGAGAGCACACGATGAATCAGCAGGCAAAGACGGCGGCATTTCTCCTCGCGGTGGGCCTAGGCCTGAGCCTGGGGCTGGCCGCCTGCAAACCGGCGCCGGTGCCGGTGGAAGAGATTCGCGCCGTGCGCACGCTCACGGTCGGTGCCACGCCCACCGCCACAAGCAACACTTACGCTGGCGAAGTGCGGGCGCGCTACGAATCCACATTGGGGTTTCGCGTCGCGGGCAAGCTCATCTCGCGGCAGGTGAACGTCGGTGAGCAGGTGAAACAAGGGCAGGTCCTCGCGCGGCTCGACCCCAAGGATTTGCAGCTGGGTGATGCGGCCGCGGTGGCACAAGTCGCTGCGGCGCAGTCGCAGTTCATCGTCACCAGGAACGACCTCGAAAGGGTGAAGGGCCTGCACGCCAGGGGCTATGCGAGCCAAGGCGAGATGGATCGCTTCACTACCCAGTTCGAGGCCGCCAAGGCACAGCTCGAGGCGGTGAAGGCGCAGCGTGACCAGGTGGCGAACCAGGCCAGCTATTCTACCCTCACGGCAGACGCCGATGGCGTGGTGACGGCGGTGCTGGCAGAGTCCGGCACGGTCGTCGCCGCAGGCCAGCCGGTGGTGCAACTCGCACGCGGCGGGGCCATCGAGATCGCGGCGGCGATCCCCGAAGACCGTGTGAATACGGTGCGCGAAGGCATGAAAGTCACCGTGTCGCTGTGGTCTGGCGGCGACAAGACCTACCCCGGCACGGTACGCGAACTCTCTTCTGCCGCTGACCCTTTCACCCGCACCTATGCGCTGCGCGTATCGGTGCCGAACGCGCCGCCGGAGATGAAGCTGCGCATGACGGCCGCCGTCAGCATCCCGCTCGAGGGCCTGCCCGACCTCATCCACATCCGAGCCGCTGCAATGGTGACGCAGGGCGGCAAGGCGGGCGTCTGGGTGTTTGATGCCAAGACCAGCCTGGTCGGTTTTCGCGCCGTCGAGTTTGCTGGCGTGCAGGGCAACGAGGTGCTGGTGACGGCGGGACTCAAACCCGGCGATGTCGTGGTGACGGCGGGTGCAGCCTATCTGCGCGAGGGCCAGAAAGTGCGCCTGCTCGGTGCGCCGTTGCCTGCGCAAGTGCCTGCCACCCCAGTCGCAGCAGGCTAAGCGGAGCGCGCCATGCAGGACCATCACGGCAAAGGCTTCAACCTCTCGCGCTGGGCCATCGAGCACGGCAACTTCACGCGCTTCATCATCGTGCTGCTGATGCTGGCCGGGGTGCTGAGCTACCTGAAACTGGGGCAGAAGGAAGACCCCGATTTCACCTTCCGCGTCATGGTCGTGCGCGCCTACTGGCCGGGGGCCACTGCCGCCGAAATGGCGCAGCAGGTGCTCGACCCCATCGAGGCCAAGCTGCAAGAAACGCCCTGGCTCGACAAGCTGCAAAGCTATGCCAAGCCGGGCGAGGCGGCGGTACTGGTGTTCGTGCGCGAAGACACCCCGGTGAAGGAGGTGAAGAACGTCTGGTACCAGGTGCGCAAGAAAATCAGCGACATTCGCGGCGCCTTGCCCGACAACCTCGTCGGCCCTTTCTACAACGACGAGTTCGGCGACACCTTCATCGCCATGTACTCGTTCACGGCCGATGGCTTCGATTACGGCGAGCTGAGGGATTACGTCGATCAGGCACGCAGCGGCTATCTGCGCGTGCCGGGGGTGGAAAAAGTCGAGATCCTCGGCCAGCAGGAAGAGAAGATTTTCATCGAGTTCAGCTACCGCAAGTTCGCACAGCTGGGCATCAGCTTCCCCGCTTTGCAGGCCGCACTCGCGGGCTACAACACCATGACCCCGGCAGGCGTGCTCAACACCCCGGACCAGGCCATTTTCGTGCGGGTGGCGGGTCACTATGACTCGGTGGCCGAGATCGAGAACACGCGCATCCGTGCCGGGGAGCACAGCATCCGCATCGGTGACTTCGCCAAGGTCTCACGCGGCTTCGAGGATCCGCCGCGCAGCAAGATCAGGCATCAGGGTAGGGAGGCGCTCGCCATCGGTATCGTCATGCGCAACGACGCCAATGTGCTGCATGTCGGCAAGGGTCTTGAGATCGCCACCGCGCGGCTGCGCAGCGCCTTCCCCGTCGGCATCGAGATCAAGCAGTTCACCGATCAGCCCAAGGTGGTGGACGAGGCCGTGGGAGGCTTCGTCAAGGCACTGCTCGAAGCGGTGGTGATCGTGGTGGTGGTGAGCTTTCTCTCGCTCGGCCTGCGCACCGGTCTCGTGGTGGCACTCACCATCCCGATGGTGCTCGCCGTCACCTTCCTCATCATGGATGCGCTCGGCATCCAGCTACAGAAAATCTCGCTCGGCGCGCTGGTGCTGGCGCTGGGCCTGTTGGTCGATGACGCGATGATTTCGGTCGAGATGATGGCGCGCAAGCTGGAGGAGGGTTACGACAAATTGAAGTCCGCGAGCTTTGCCTACAGCTCCACGGCCTTCCCCATGCTCACCGGCACCATCATCACGGCCGTGGGCTTTCTGCCGGTCGGCATCGCCAAATCCTCGTCGGGCGAATACGTGACGACGATGTTCCAGGTGATCGGTATCGCACTGATGGTGAGCTGGCTCGCCTCGGTCTACATCACGCCCTACATCGGCTATCACCTGCTCAAGGAGCACAAGCTGCCCGAGGGCCAGCAGCACGAGCTGTACGACACCCCCAACTATCGCCGCCTGCGGGCGCTGATCGACTGGTGTGTCAAGGCGCGCTGGGCGGTGATCGTGTTCACGGTGGTGCTGTTCGTGGTGGGCATCATGAGCTTCAAGTTCATCCCCAAGCAGTTCTTTCCAGACTCGACACGGCTGGAGTTGCTGGTCGATCTTTGGCTGCCGGAAGGCTCCAGCTACGAGGCGACCGAGAGCATCGTCAAGCGCATGGAGGCCAAGCTCGCCAAGGACGAAGGGGTGGTCGATTACGTCGCCTACGTCGGCGTCGGCAGCCCGCGTTTTTTCCTGCCGCTCGACCAGCAGCTCAACCACACCAACTTCGCACAGTTCATGGTGCTCTCCAAGGACCTCGAAGGCCGTGAGGTTTTGAAGAGGCGAATTGCCGGCTGGCTGAAAGAGGACTTCCCAGAGGTGCGCAGCAAGCTCGACCGCCTGCCCAATGGCCCGCCGACCGGCTGGCCGGTGCAGTTCCGCGTGCAGGGGCCCGATCCGGCGGTGGTGCGTGCTTTCACCGAAGAAGTGAAAGAGAAAGTTCGTGCCAATCCCGACACCCACAACGTGCACGACAACTGGCACGAGCCGATTGCGACGATGAACGTCGAGCCAGACCAGGAGAAGCTGCGCCTGCTCGGCATCACCAGCAACGATGTGCGCGGTGCCTCCAACACCATCCTCAGCGGCACGCCCATCGGCAACTACCGCGAGCGCAACCGCGACATCCAGATCGTTGCCCGCCAGCCGCTGGTGGAGCGCGACAATCTCGGCAGCCTCAAGGATGCCTACATGCCGACGCAGTACGGCGTCTCGGTGCCGTTCTCACAGTTCGGCAAGGCAACACCGAGCTTCGAGCCCGGCGTGCTCTGGCGGCGCGACCGGCTGTGGGCCATCACCATCCAGGGCGAGGTCACGCCCGGCGTGCAGTCGCCGGATGTGTCGATGGCAATCGATGCCACGCTGGACGAGATCAAGTCGCGCTTGCCGGCGGGCTACAGCATCGGTATCGCAGGGCCGCTGGAGGCGAGCAAGATCGCCAACGATTCGATCAATGCCGAAATGCCGAAGATGATCGTCATCATCCTGCTGCTGCTGATGATCCAGTTGCAGCATTTCGGCCGCACGATGCTGGTGTTCCTGACCGCGCCCCTGGGCGTGATCGGTGCCGCGTTCGCATTGCTCATCACGCAGACAGCCTTCGGCTTTGTGGCGCTTCTTGGCGTGATCGCACTGGCGGGCATCATCATGCGCAACTCGGTGATTCTGGTCGATCAGATCGAGCAGGACATCAAGGAGGGCCATGACCCCTGGACGGCGATCGTCGAGAGTGCCGTGCGGCGCGCGCGGCCGATCATGCTCACTGCCGCAGCGGCGATCCTGGCCTTGATTCCGCTGACGCGCAGCGTGTTCTACGGGCCGGCGGCGATTGGACTGATGGGCGGGCTGTTCGTGGCGACCCTGCTGACCATGACTTTTCTGCCTGCGCTCTACGCCGCGTGGTTCAAGGTGCGTCGGCCCACGGCCTGGGATCGTCTGAGCAGCTAAGCGCCACCCTGCAAGGGCTGCGCGAGGATCCACAGCCCCGCCACCGTGAACGCCATCATCAGCAACAGCATCGGCAGCTGGCTGATGAGGGCCTCGCGGCGGCGGCCGAAGAGATGCAGCGCCTCGATGTGCGCGAGCGCCACACTGGCGACGTGGCCGAACAGGATCAGCCCCACCTGTGTGTGCCAGACCCAGGCCATGTCGGGTAACAGAGGTCGGCCCCAGCGGGCGGTGCCGAACAGGTCCCAGCCGCGACCCAGCGGGTCGGAGAGCAGCGGGAGCGCCGCCGGGCCTTGTGTCAGCAGCAGCGTGAAGTAGTGGGTGAAGTGATAGACGAAGGCGATGGGCAAGAGGCTGAGGGCGAAGCGCAGTGCCAGCTCGCGCAAGGGTATCGGGCTGCGCAGCAAGACCTTGGCGAGGGCGAGGCAGGCGAGATACGCCGCCAGATACAGCAGCGGTGACAGCAGCAGGCTGAGCGATTCAAAACAGAGATGGATGCTGCGCAGCTTGAGGTAAGCCTCGGTGGGGTGCGTGCCCGCCAGCGCGCGCAGGCTGGCGAGCGGCTCGCTCCAGAACACCTGAAACCACGGCACCGTCGCGTGCAGGCCATCAAAGGCTGTTGAGGAGAGCATGAACAGCACGAAGACGAGCAGGCTGCCGTGCCCGGCGCGCTCGTGGAGCAGGCCCGCAAAAGGCATGCGCCAGTGCAGCGCACCTCTCTTGACACGCAGCGGTGCAATCAGCGCCAGCAGGCGCAGAAACACCGCGAAGAACTCGCCGTGGCGAAACCAGGCCAAAGCGCCGAACAGCCACACTCCAGCGAGATTGATGGCGGTGTAGACAAGCAGCCAGAGCGACAGCGAGTGCGGGCTGGTGCGGCCGAACAGTTCGATCCAGATGAAACCCGCGTACAGCGCCAGCGCTGGCCAGTAGGCAAGCCACGCCGGATAGCGTACGCAGCCTTGCGTGAAGCGCGGTGAGACACGCCCGATGAGCGCCGCGAGCGTGGCCCAGGGATTGATGTGTGCGTAGAGATCGCCGACCAGCACTGTGAGGTAGGCGAAGCCGAGCACGAACATGATCCAGAACCAGGTCATGTTGAAGTTGCGGTACGAATCGCCATGGCCGAGCAGGCCGGTGACGATGCACAGCAGCAACAGCATCACGCTGACGAGGCGCAGCAGGGGCAGCAGCCGCTTGGCGACTTGTGTGGTGCGCAAAGGCAGCGCGTGATCGTTCGCAGGACCATGGGAGTGCTGGCTGGTGAGAAACCAGCCGATCAGCACGAACGAGAGCAGCAAGGCGGCCATCGCCGCCCAGGCGTAGAGCCAGAGCGGCACCGGCAGGTTGTAGCTGCGCCCGAAGGAATGCGCTTCGACGAGCTGAGGCAGCGCCAATGCGGCGAGTGCCGCGGCGCAGCGGGCGACGCGGCGTGCGCTTACTTCCACATGTCGTTGGTGACGCGCACCACGAAGAAGCCGTTGTACCCGTCGGAGTACCAAATCTCCTTGCGCTCGGGCACGAAGCTGGGGCTGGACATGGCCCAGTTGCTGGCCTCAAAGAAACCCGCCGCCGGACGCTCCCTCACGGGCGCGACGAAGTAGGCGACTTCCCGTGGGTTGGCCGGGTCGCGGATGTCGAAAATGCGCAGGCCCGACATGATCATGCTGCACGCGACGATGGTCGGGTCCACCCGCGACGGCACGTTGCAGTAGTGGCCGGCATAGCCCTGGGTCGGGTTCTGCGCACCGGGGTCATTGGCAATGGCGGCGCGGTTTTCCGGCTGATGCACTTCGAGCCGCAAATTGGAGACCACGCGGGGCTTGGTCTCGTCGCTGATGTCGATCATTCGCCCCGCACCCACAGTGGCACCGTGGGCGGCAACGCTACCGCCGTTGCTGGAGTACTCGTCGATCTCCACCAGATAAGGCTTGCCCTTGATGGTGATGGGGATCGCGTTCTGCGGGATGGTGATGGTGTCCCAGGTCAGCCGCGAGATGACACGCCCCTGCGGGTTGGCCTTGCGCGACTGGAAATCGGAGACATCCACCACCAGCAGACCGGCGTCATCGCCCGAGCCCGCCATATAAGCGCGGTTGCCGTCGTTGCTGAGCGAAAGGCCATGCGAGTTGAGCTGCATCACGCCCAGCGGTATCGGCGTGCTGAGATTGGTGAGGTCGATGGCGGTCACGGCGGGACCGGCCGTCCATGCGGCGTAGAAGGTCTTGCCATCGGGCGAGAAGCCGCTCTCGTGGCCGAAGTTGCCGACCGGCAGCGAGGCCTTGAGCACCGGGTTGCGGCAATCAGGGGCCAGGTCATACACATCCACCACACCGGGGCCGAAGGCCGGGTTGCCCAGCACCGCGGCGAGCACGCCACGTTCCTTGCTGACCACCACCGACTCGTGCGGCGAGTTCATCGCCGGGGTGACCAGGCGGGCGGTCATGGTCGGCTTGGTGGGGTCGGACATGTCCATCACGTTCACGCCCGCCTCGGCACCGCTGGCATTGCTGGGGAAGAGCAGGGTGGTGTCGTAATAGGCGCAGTCGTGGCCGGCGGCATCAACGTAACGCTCCACCTTGAAGCCGCCGACGGTGCCTGCCATGTTGGGCGTCTGGTAGGCCCCCACCATTTGCGTGTTGCAGGTGTAGCCTGCCGCGACAGCGCCACTTTCGACCTCCTCGCGCGGGATGCGCCCCTGCATGCCGGGCTCTGGCCGCGAGCCGGGGCCGCAGCTGGCCTTGGGCGTGGCGGCGAGAGGCGGCTCGGGCGAGTTGACCGGCGGCGGCACGGTGATGGGCGTGTTACGGCCTGCGGAGCTGTCGCCGCCGCAGGCACTGAGCAGGAGTGCGGCCATGACCAGCACGGTCACTGAATGGGTGATCTTCATCATGCAGCTCCTCGACAACTGTTGTTCTTGGTATGGCCGGATTATTCCGCATCGCGGCTCGTCGAGTCGCCGCAAGGGCATTTTTCCCCACCGCATGCTGCACGCGCTCATCTGGCCTCGTGCTGGTCCAGACGATAAACTCCGCGCCGTACCGAACGCCCACCGATCCCCCACGAGGTTGCCCTTGAACGAAAAAGTCCTGAACGATATTGCCCTGGCCATGGTTGCCAAAGGCAAAGGCCTGCTCGCCGCTGACGAGTCCACCGGCACCATCAAGAAGCGCTTCGACAAGATCAATGTCGAGAACACCGAAGCCAACCGCCAGGCTTACCGCGACATGCTGTTCACCACGCCCGGTTTCGAGCAGCACACCTCCGGCGTCATCCTGTTCGAGGAAACCCTGTTCCAGAAGTCGCTCGCTGGCGGCACCTTTGCGGAGCTACTGACCTCGAAGGGCGTGATTCCGGGTATCAAGGTCGACAAGGGCGCGCAGCCCCTGGCCGGTGGCGGCAATGAAGAAACCATCACCGAAGGCCTTGACGGTCTGCGTGAGCGCCTCGCCAAGTACCACGCCGCCGGTGCCCGCTTCGCCAAGTGGCGCGCGGTCATCGCCATCAACGACGAGGCACCGAGCGACTACGCCATCCACGTCAACGCCCATGCGCTGGCGCGCTACGCCATCCTCTGCCAGGAAGCCGGCATCGTGCCGATCGTGGAGCCGGAGGTTCTGATGGACGGCGACCACTCGATCGAAGTCTGCGAAGAAGTGACCGACGTCGTGCTCGATGCCGTGTTCGGCGAGCTGGGGGCCCAGGGCGTGCTGCTCGAAGGCATCATCCTCAAGCCCAACATGGTGGTGCCGGGCGCACTGTGTGACGAGCAGAACAGTGTCGCTGAAGTGGCCGAAGCCACCCTGCGCGTGCTCAAGCGCCGCGTGCCGATCGCCGTGCCTGGCATCGCCTTTCTCTCGGGTGGCCAGAGCGATGTGCTCGCCACCGCACACCTCGATGCGATGAACAAGCTCGGCGGCTTCACCTGGGGCCTCACCTTCAGCTACGGCCGCGCCCTGCAAGCCGCAGCCCTCAAGGCCTGGGGCGGCAGCAATGTCGAAGCCGGCAAGGCCGCCCACCTGCACCGCGCCAAAATGAATGGCCTGGCTGCACAGGGCCTGTGGAGCGAGTCGCAGGAGAAGTAGTTTTTACCCATACCTGATGACCTCTCGGGTAAAGCCCGCTGGCGCGCAAAGCGCCAGCGGGCTTTATGTTGTGTGTCCCACTGAATGCGGCTGATGCGCACATGAAAAACTTCTGGTTTCTGCTGGGCCTTGGTTTCATCTCGACGCACGAGCTTGACGCCGTCATCCAGCACGAATGGCGGCTGCTGTATGTGCTGCGCAGCCTGCCAGAGGCGCTCGCCGCCAATATCTTCGTGGCCTTGCATGTGCCGCTGTTCGCGGCGCTGGTCTGGCTCACGCACCACCCGCAGCCGCGCTGGCACGAAAGCTCTCGTCTGGTCTTGATGGGTTTTCTCATCGTGCATGTCGGGCTGCATCTGCGCCTGTCGGGCCACGCGCTCTACACCTTTCATTCGCCGCTGTCGAAGGCGCTGATCTTTGGCGGTGGCGTATGTGGCGCGCTGTACCTGCTGGCCCTGCTGCGGGAGCGCCGGAGCAGGGCTTAGACTCACTGCCCAATCTCATCAGGCGGCAACATGACCCAGCTCAAAGACCAAGTGGTGTGGATCACCGGCGCTAGCAGTGGCATTGGCGAGGCGCTGGCGGTTTCAGCCTCGGCGGCGGGGGCCAGGCTGGTGCTGAGTGCGCGCCGCGAGACCGAGTTGCAGCGGGTGAAAAACGCCTGTGCTCATCCCCATAACGTCGCTGTGCTGGCACTCGATCTCACCGACTTCGATGCTGATGAGATGGCAAATCGGGCGGCCGGTTTCTTCGGGCCGGTGGATGTGCTGGTCAACAACGCGGGCATCAGCCAGCGCAGCACGGTGCTGCAAACCGAGATGAGCGTGTACCGTCGCATCTTCGAGCTGGACTTCTTTGCCTGCGTGTCACTGACCAAGGCGCTGCTGCCGCAGATGGTTGCTAGGAAGAGCGGCCACATCGTCACCATCAGCAGCGTGGTCGGCTACGTCGGCACGCCGCTGCGCTCAGGCTATGCGGCGGCCAAGCACGCGCTGCATGGCTTCTACGACGCCCTGCGCGCCGAGGTCTGGCGCGAGGGCGTGCAGGTGACTCTCGCCTGCCCGGGCTTCATCAAGACCAACGTCTCGCTCAATGCCATCACGGGCGATGGCGGCAAGCATGGCCTGATGGATGATGGCCAGCTGCGCGGCATGCCGGCGGAAGAGTGCGCACGGCAGGTCTGGGCTGCGGTCGCCGCCGACAAGGAGGAAGTGCTGGTCGGGGCCAAAGAGGCCCTGTTCGTGCGCCTGAAGCGCCACCTGCCGGGTTTGATGAGCTACGCCATCAAGCGCGCGAAAGTCACCTGAGGGCAGAAGAACCCAGCCGCCGCTGTTCGCGGGCGAGGTCGGCCAGCTGGCGGCGGGGAATCAGTGAGATCAGCTGCTCGCGCTGCGATTGCAGGCGGGCGCGGTCCTGCTGCGAGAGCGTGGAGAGCCTCAAGCCCGCATCGACCTGGGTCAGCGCCGCGCGCAGGTCGCCACGTGCCATCTCGTAGTTAGCCATCTCGAACTGGGCATCGCCGACGTTCTTCAGCTGGCTGCTGGCTTCGGAGAGCAGGCGGTGGGTTTCGGGCGCTTCGCCGTGGGCCTGGTCGTGGCTGAGCAGCAGCTGGCGGGCTTCGAGCGGCTTCCCTGCATCGAGCAGGGCCCTGGCCTGGATCACCAGTGCCGGGGCTGAACGCGGATTGAGACTGGTCGTCCGGTCGAGCAGCGCCAAGCCCTCCTGCTGGCTGCCGGTGGCGAGCAGGAGCTGGGCTTGCAGCAGATTGACATTGAGCTGCCGGGGCAGCGTGACCATCACCGGTGCAAGTGCGGCCAGCGCCTCGGCGGCACGGCCGGAATTGAACAGTGCCATCGCGTAGCCGTACTGGGTGCTGCTGCTCTTGTCGCCCGAGCGCAGGCGCGAGCCCATCTCGTCGATGGCCGCGGTCGGGCTGTTGGCCATCAGCACGATGGTGCGGGCTTTCATCAGCCCAAACTCGGGGTTGGGCTTGAGGCTGACCTTGCCGATCTGCGCCGCCCGGCTGCGGGCCTCGGAGATGCGCACGGTGTTGACTGGGTGGGTGCGCAAAATATCGGGCAACTGCGAGTTGTAGAGCCTTGACTGCTGCTCCAGCTTGCCGAAGAAACTCGCCATGCCCTCGGGGTCGTAGCCGGCCTCGGCCATGGTGCGGATGCCGATGCGGTCGGCTTCCAGCTCGTGCGAGCGGGTGTAGTTGACCTCGCGCTGGTAGTTCACCGACTGGCCGATGGCCAGGCCGCTGAGAATGATGTCCGGATTGCCGGAGCCCGCGATGATCGCCGCCAGCACGGCGGCCCAGGTGGCGAGGTTGGCAACCCCGGTGTCGTTGCTGGTGCGTGCGAGGTGGCGCTGGGTGACGTGCGCCTGCTCGTGGCCGATCACGCCCGCCAGCTCGCTTTCGTTGTCGGCATTCAGCAAGAGGCCGGCGTTGATGCCAATGACACCGCCCGGCACCGCAAAGGCATTGATACGCGGATCGCCGATCACGAAGAAGCGGAACTTCGGTGGATTGGGCGCACCCTTGGCGGCGAGCTTCCAGCCCATCGAGTTGATGTAGTCGCTGATCTCGATGTCGTTGATCTGGTAGTCGCCGCGATACAGCTCGGAGGCCACCTCGTCACCGATCTTGGCCTCCTGCGCGGGCGAGAGCGTGAGATCGGCGGGTTCGCCCAGCTCTGGCAGCTCCACACCCAGGCCCCCCGAACCCTGCGCGCTGGCGAGCGTCGCCGCGCAGAGCAAGGCGGCCAGGATTGTGGTGAGGAGAGTCGTCGAGCGGGGGCGTGAGGGCACGGGCAGCTTGCCTCGAATGTCGTGGTGAGTATGAGTCAGGACAACCTACTTTAGTTCGCGGCCCGATGGCCGATGATAAAATGTCACCTTACCTGCGGCCGGCACTGCGAACCAGCATGAATTGGGCGGATTACGTGATTCTTGCAGTCTTTGCCGTGTCGATCCTGATCGGCCTGCTGAGGGGTTTCACGCGCGAGGTGTTGGGCGTTGCCGGCTGGGTGCTCGCCTTCTGGGTCGCGTTCACTTTCACCCATCAGATGGCGGAATGGCTGACGCCGCACATCGCCACGCCCTCGGTGCGCCGGGCGGCTGCTTTCGGTGGCCTCTTTCTAGGCGTGCTGCTGCTCACTTCGCTCGCCACCTTTTTCATCGGCCGCATGATCCGCGACGGGGCTTTTGCCTCGGCGGACCGCACACTCGGCGCCGGCTTTGGCGTGCTGCGCGCGCTGGTGGTGGTGGCGGCACTGATCTGGGCCGTGGGCACCACGGCGGCAAGGCAGGACTACTGGTGGCGCGAGTCCGCACTCATTCCCAAGCTCGAATGGATGGCCGACACCCTCAAGGCCATCGTGCCCGCGCGCTGGATTCGCGTGCTCGAATCCCCATCATCTTCAGATACACCGCCTTCAGCAAAACCTTCACAAGGACGCTCCTGACCCATGTGTGGCATCGCCGGTCTCGTTTCAAAATCGCCCGTCAACCAGGATCTGTTCGACGCGCTGACCATGCTCCAGCATCGCGGGCAGGATGCCGCCGGCATCATCACCGCCGAAGGCGGCCGCCTGCACCTGCGCAAGGACAACGGCCTGGTGCGCGATGTCTTCGCCGCCGACGAACACATGGCCTCGCTGCGCGGCAACATGGGTATCGGTCATGTGCGCTACCCGACGGCGGGCTGCACCACCAGCGCCGAGGCGCAGCCGTTCTACACCAACATGCCCTTCGGCGTGTCGCTGGCGCACAACGGCAACCTCACCAACACCGATGACTTGAAGCAGGCGCTGTTCGAGGAGGACCGCCGTCATCTCAACACCGAGTCCGACAGTGAAGTGCTGCTCAACGTGTTCGCGCACGAGCTGTCGCAGATCGGCAAGCTCAGGCTGACGCCGGAGGATGTGTTCGAGACTGTCGCTCGTGTACATCAGCGCATCCGCGGTGCTTACGCCTGCGTGGCGATGATCACCGGCTACGGCGTGGTGGGTTTCCGCGATCCCAATGGCATCCGCCCAGTGGTGGTTGGCAAGCGTGAGGGGATCAACGGGCCGGATTATCTGATCGCCTCCGAGAGCGTCGCACTCAGCGCACTGGGCTTCGAGATCATCGGCGACATCGAGCCCGGTGAGGCGGTGTTGATCACGCTCGACGGCAAGCTGCACCGCCGCCAGTGCGCAGCACACCCGCACTACTCGCCGTGCATTTTCGAGTATGTCTACATGGCGCGGCCGGACTCGATGATGAACAACATCTCCGTCCACAAGGCGCGCCTGCGCATGGGCGTGAAGCTGGCCGAGAAGATCCAGCGCGAATGGCCCGACCACCAGATCGACGTGGTCATCCCCATCCCAGACACCTCGCGCGTACCGGCCTCGGAACTCGCACAGGTGCTCGGCGTGCCGTACCGCGAGGGCTACATCAAGAACCGCTACATCGGCCGCACCTTCATCATGCCTGGCCAGGCGCAGCGCAAGAAAAGCGTGCGTCAGAAGCTCAACCCGGTCGATGTCGAGTTCCGGGGCAAGAACGTGCTCTTGGTGGATGACTCCATCGTGCGCGGCACGACGAGCCAGGAAATCATCCAGATGGCACGCGACTGCGGTGCGAAGAACGTCTACTTTGCCAGTGCAGCGCCGCCGGTGCGGTTCCCGAATGTGTATGGCATCGATATGCCCAGCGTGCATGAGCTGGTGGCCCATGGCCGCACCGAAGAAGAGCTGCGCGTGCTGCTGGGTGCCGACAAGCTGGTGTTCCAGGACCTTGAAGACCTGATCGACGCGGTGAAACACAAGAACGCCAACATCGAGAAATTCGATTGCTCGGTGTTCACCGGCGAGTACGTGACGCAGGACGTGGACGCAAAGTACCTGAACCAGCTCGAACTGTTCCGCAACGATGCCGCCAAGGAAGCGCGCACGCGCGCCTCATCGACTCCGCTTGATCTGCACGCCGCATAAGCCATGAGCGAAATCGACGAGAGCTGGGGATTCGGCACGCTCGGCATCCGTGCCTTCGAGCCCGCGCGCCACGAGGGCGAGCACTCGGCGGCCATCCACCCCACATCCTCCTTCGTCCACGGCTCGGCTGCGCATGCCGCCAAGGTGTTTGCGGGCGAGGAGCCGGGCAACGTCTATTCCCGCTTCACCAATCCGACGGTGCAGGCGTTCGAGAAGCGGCTGGCGGCGATGGAGGGTGCCGAGAGCTGTGTCGCCACCGCCAGCGGCATGGCGGCGATCCTCACGCTCTGCATGAGCGTGCTCAAGGCTGGCGACCATGTGCTGGTGTCGAAGAGTGTCTTCGGTGCGACCATCAATCTCTTCAACAATGTGTTGACGCGCTTTGGCTTGAGCGTGAGCTATGTTGAGCTGGGCAATGTGGCGGCCTGGAAGGCAGCACTCACGCCGCAGACCAAGCTTCTGTTCGTCGAGACCCCCAGCAACCCTCTGGCCGAGATCGCCGACATCCGCGCCTTGGCCGACCTTGCCCATGCGCATGGCGCCTGGCTGGCGGTGGACAACTGCTTCTTGACGCCGGTGCTGCAACAGCCGATCAAGCTCGGTGCCGATTTCGTCATCCACTCCGCGACCAAGTACCTGGACGGGCAGGGGCGCTGCGTTGGCGGCGCGGTGCTAGGCGATGCGCAGAAAGTCGGCCGGGATGTTTTCAGCTTCATGCGCAGCGCCGGGCCCTGCATGAGCCCTTTCAATGCCTGGGTGTTCCTGAAGGGGCTTGAGACCCTGGCGGTGCGCATGCGCGCGCACAACGAATCGGCCCAGAAGCTGGCCGAGTGGTTGCTGACACAGCCCAAGGTGCAGCGGGTGTTCTACGCCGGGCTGCCCTCGCATCCTGACCATGCGCTGGCGAAATCCCAGCAGAGCGGATTCGGCGGCGTGGTCAGCTTCGAGCTGGCCGGTGGGCGCGAAGCGGCCTGGAAACTCATTGACGCCACGCGGCTGTGCTCGATCACCGCCAACCTCGGCGACACCCGCACCACCATCACCCATCCGGCGACCACCACCCACGGCCGCATCACGGCCGAGGCACGCGCAGCGGCGGGCATCACCGAGGGCCTGGTGCGCGTTGCGGTGGGGCTCGAAGACTTCGACGACATCGCCGCCGATCTCGTGCGCGGGTTGGCGTGAGTGCCGTGATCGAGCGGCGCCTGCGCAAGGCGCTGGCGCACACCAGCGAGCAGGCGCGGCCGATGGTCGACCTGGAATGGCCGCGGCTGATCCAGCTCGCCTTGAAGCCTCTGCTCAGCAATCTGCGCGAGGCGGCGGTGCTGGTGCCGATCGTGATGCGCCCCGAGGGCTTCCAGGTGCTGCTCACGCGTCGCGCCGACACGCTGCGCAACCACAAGGGGCAGGTGAGTTTCCCCGGTGGCCGCCGCGATCCAGAAGACCTCACGCTGGCCGCCTGCGCGCTGCGCGAGGCGCAGGAGGAAGTCGGCCTGCCGCCGGAGAATGTGGAAATCATCGGCTATCTCGACGACTACCCGACCACCACCCGCTACCGGGTCACACCCGTGGTGGCGCTGGTGCGCCCGCCCGAGCAGTTTTTGTTTGATGCGGTGGAGGTGGCCGAAATTTTCGAGGTGCCGCTTTCGGTGCTGCTCGATGCGGGCCGCTACGAATCGAAGCTGCTCAGCAAGGACGGCTTGAATGTTCCGTTCTTCGAGATCAAGCACGAGGGCCACCGCATCTGGGGTGCCACCGCCGGCATGTTGAGAGATTTTTCTCGCAAGATGGATGCAATCTAGACGCTATGAAGTCACGACTGTGATGGTTATGATCCTCTAAATATAAGAGGAGGCGTCATGAGAATTGGAATCGTGGTCGATTCGGCCTGCGACCTGCCGCAGTCGTTCATCGAAGAGAACAAGATCGTCATCCTGCCGATCACCCTGCACCTCGACGGGCGGCAGATGATCGACACCCGCGACCCGGAGACGACGCTGGAGTTCTACCGCCAGCATGTCGCCGCCGCCTCGCAGGCGGAGACCACCGCCTTCAGCGTGGAGCAGACCAAGAAGCTGTTCCTGGAGCGGCTGGTCATCGACTACGACCTGGTGTTCGTGTTCACCATCGCCAGCTCGCGTTCGCCGATGTACGACAATGTCAAGCAGGCCGCACTCACCATTCTCAACGACTACAAGGCACCACGCCTGGCAGCCGGCATCAAGACACCGTTTGCGATGCGGGTGATCGACACCCAGAACTGCTTCGGCGCGCAGGCCATCCCGGTGATCGAGTGCGTGCGCCTGATCAAGGCTGGCGAGACCCACAACAAGATCCGCGAGCGAGTCGAGTACCTGGTGAACAACACCTTCGGCTACCTGCTGCCGCGCGACCTGAAGCAGCTGCGCGCCCGCGCGCAGAAGCGCGGTGACAAGAGCGTGGGCCTGGTGCAGTACATCATCGGCTCGGCACTCGACGTGAAGCCCCTGGTGCGGGGCTATCGCAACAACACCGGCCCTGTCGCCCGCGTGCGGCACTTCGATGAGGGTGTAGGCAAGGTGTGGAAATACGTCGAGCGCCAGATCGAGAAAGGCTTGATGACGCCGATCCTGCTGCTCGAATACGGCGGCGATCCCGCCCTGATGGAAAAACTGCCGGGCTACCAGAGCCTGATGGACACCGCCGCGCGCCATGGGGTGGAAGTGTTTTTCGCCATGATGAGCATGGTCGCGGGCATCCACGTCGGCGAAGGCGCGATGGGTGTGGCCTTCGCGGCCAACGAGCATGAGGTGGATCTGGGCTAGGGTCCGTCGCTGCGGCTCGCCCGTTCAGGCGAGCCTGTTCAGCCCGTTGTGCGCTGCTACCCGATAGGCCTCGGCCCTGCTGACCGCTTGCAGTCAGCACAATGATCACCTTCGATGATGGCCGTACGCAGTCTGCTCAGGCGAGCCTGTTCAGCCCATTGTGCGCGGCCACCCGATAGGCCTCGGCCATCGTCGGGTAGTTGAAAGTGGTGTTGATGAAGTAGCGCAGGTTGTTGAGCTGCGCGTTCGCCATCACCGTCTGGCCGATATGGACGATCTCCGAGGCGCGGTCGCCGAAGCAGTGCACGCCAAGGATTTCCAGCGTCTCGGCGTGGAAGAGGATCTTCAGCATGCCCACCGTCTCGCCGGTCATCTGCGCCCGCGCCAGGCTTTTGAACTGCGAATGGCCCATCTCGTAGGGCACGCCGGCATCCTGCAGCTCGCGTTCGGTGGCACCGACGCTGCTGATCTCCGGGATGGTGTAGATGCCCGAGGGCAGCAGCTTGAAACGCGCGGTATCGGCGGCATGGCCGAGGATGTGCTCGACTGCGAAGCGGCCCTGGTCATAGGCTGCGGAGGCCAGCGCCGGCGGGCCGGCGATGTCGCCCACGGCATAGAGATGCGGGGTTTCGGTCTGAAAAAAGGCATTCACCTTCAATTGCCCGCGCGAGTTGGGTTTGAGGTTGGCGGCCTCGGCGTTGAGCGCATCGGAATTGCCGGTGCGACCGTTGGCCCAGAGCAGCACGTCGGATTTGATCTTGCGGCCGGACTTGAGATGCAGGATGACGTCATCCTCCCGCGCCTCGATGCGCGCGTGCTGCTCGTTGTGGCGCACGATCACACCCTGCTCGCGCAGGTGGTAGCTCAAGGCCTCGGTGATCTCGTCGTCGAGGAAGGAGAGCAGGCGATCCTGGGTGTTGATCAGGTTCACCTTGCAGCCGAGCTTGACGAAGATCGAGGCGTATTCGCAGCCGATCACGCCCGCGCCGTAGATGCTGATGGTGTGCGGGGTGTGGCCGAGCTTGAGAATGGTGTCGCTGTCGACGATGCGCGGATGCTGGAAGTCCACGTCGGCAGGCCGGTAAGGCCTGGAGCCTGCGGCAATCACCATGTGCGATGCGCGGATTTGGCGCGGTGCCTTGCCGGCGGCGGTGATCTCCAGCGTGTGGGCGTCGATGAAACGCGCCTGACCTGCGATCACCGGCACCTGGTTGCGCTCGTAGAAGCGCCGCCGCATCGCCACCTGCTGCTCGATCACCCGGTGCGCGTTGCCGAGCAGCTGCGGATAGCTGACCTTGATCTGGCTCCTGAGGTCGCGCAGCAGGGGGTCGTGGGCAAAGTCGCTGAGCAGCTTCACCGCATGGCGCAAGGCCTTGCTGGGGATAGTGCCCCAGTGGGTGCAGCCGCCGCCGACATCGTGGTGGCGCTCGATCACCAGGGTCTTCATGCCACTTTTGGCCGCCATCATCGCAGCGCCTTCGCCGCCTGGGCCGCTGCCGATGACGGCAAGGTCCACTGTTTCAGTCATGATCATGCATCGGTGTTGGTAGGGGACTTATGAGCAGGAAGGGCGGGGCCAGGCAGGGGCGACGTGGTTGCGGTTCGGCAATGGTCAAAAATCTTTATTGAAATCATTGATTTCTGGTATTACCTTAACCAAGATTGTAGCCTGCCGTGCTTGGCATCCATAGCCGCGTGCCTTCAACAACAAACGGAGTTTCACCATGTTGGATCTTGAGCAGGGAAGCCTTGACTATTTTCTGTCAAAGCCGGTCGATGCCCAGTGGTCGGGCTTCCTGACGGCGCTGGCCGAAGAGCTGGCGGCGCAGATGCCCGCCAGCGAGGGCAAGGCATTCTTCGCGGTGCTGGGCCGGCGCTGGGCGCGGCAGATGCCGCTGCCGGCCGGTGGCGATCTCAAGGCGCTCGAGAAGGCCGCCAACGTGGTGTTCGCGGCCTGCGGCTGGGGTTGGGTACGGGTGCGCGACCTGAGCAACTGTGTCGAGTTCCAGCATTCCTGCGCGCCGCTGCGCGCCGCCTTTGGTGCCGAGGCCATGAACTGGACCCCGGGGCTCCTCGAAGGGGTCTACGAAGAGTGGCTGCGGGAGCAGGGTGCTGGCCGCGGCCTGGTACTGCGCATGGTCGGACGCGTTGAAGGCTCGGCCGATACCTTGCGCTTCCGCCTGGCAACACCGGATTATTTTGCGTGACGGCTTGCCTGGCGCGTGCAACGGCTCGGCCCGCGCCAGGCAAGACACCATTCAGTACGGCATCACGCGGGGGAAACAGGCATGGCGGAAAAGAGTGACGACATCAAGCAGCTGTTCTCGCACCTTGGGCTCAACCCCAACGACTACCACGAGATCCGCAGCGCACCCACCGCAAACGCCACGGTCAGCGAGGCCCCGCGGCGCTGGTCGTTGCTGCAGGCGGCAGCGCCGCAGCGACACGTTCAGCCTCTCATCCCACAAACCTTGCTGACCGCTGTCGCACCGGTGCCGGTGCCGGTGCTCGCGCCTGCTGCGGCACCGCGGCCATCCGTTTTCATGGGCCAGAGCCTGCTGCCGGCGGCGCTGCTGGCGGCAGCAGAAGACATCCTTCGGGCAGAGGCTGGCGGCGGGGCTTCCCTGCGCCAGCCGACCGCCACCGAGCAGGCACCGACGCGTGAGCCCGTCATGGCCGAGCCGGTGTCAGACCTCGGCTTGGAGTCGCTGTTCCAGTCCGTGAAGGAGCCCCAGACGGCGGCCTACATGCCGCCGCTGCACCAGGGACCGGTTCGTGCCGCTGAGCCCCGCACCGAGATGATCCTTGACACGCCGCCGCCCGTGCACGCCGAGCCTGCGGTGCGTGGCCTCTCCTTTGCCGAGCGCGCCGCGCCGTCGCCCAAGCTGGCAGCGGCTGCGCTGCCTGCCATGGCTGAAGAGCCTGAAACCCGTTATTCCGCACCGCCGCAGGTTCCATCCAGGCTGGGGCCGGTACCCATGCCGCCCATCAGGCCTGCCGCCGTCATCGTGGCGGCACCCGCACCCGCACCCGTGCCCGTGCCAATTGCACCGGCTGCACCCGGCAGTGGCCGCCTGCGTTTTGCGACCGGGGCCAAGGAGCCTGCCGGAGGCCATGGCAATGGTGAATCTTTACAGGATGTGTTCCGTCGCCTGTCGAGAGACAATCGTGCTTGAAATGATTCCGCTCACCCGATCCCAGCCCTCACATCCGCAGGCGCAATGACCACCAGCGCGCAAGGACGCATCATTTCTGTCGTCTCGCCAAAGGGTGGAGTCGGCAAGACCACGGTCGCCGCCAACCTGGCCGCCGCGTTCGCTGCGGCTGGCCGCGCCGTGCTGCTGATCGACCTCGATCCCCAGAACTCTGCACGCCTTCATCACCAGATGCCGCTCTCGGACGGGGCGGGACTTGCCGTGCAGACCCTGCTCGGCCAGCCCTGGGCCAATGCCGCCTTTCGCGGCCCCTATGGTGTGGATTGCCTGCCGTACGGCACGCTGACAGACCATGACCGCCGCGCCTTCGAGCAGCAGCTCGACAGCAACCCGGACTGGCTGCGGCAGAACCTCGATGCCCTCGGCCTGACACCCGGCAGCATCGTCATTATCGATACGCCGCCCGGCGGCAGCAGCTACCTGCCACAGGCCCTGCAAGCCAGCGACATCGCGCTCTGCGCCCTGCTGCCGGACGCCGCTTCCTTCGTCACGCTGACTGCGATGGCACGCTGGTATGCCGAAGCCATGCAGACCAACCCCGCGCTGCGCGGCTACTACCTGCTCAACCGCATGAACAGCGCCCGCGTGCTCTGCCGCGACGTCGGCACCGCGCTGTCGAGAGACCTCGGCGACCGACTGCTGCCGATCGAGATCAATTTCGATTCGGCGGTGGAAGAGGCGCTGGCAACCCAGAGCCCGATCCTCAAATACGCGCCAGACTCATCGGCAAGCCGTGATTTCATGCTGATGGCGGACTGGCTGGCGAAGCTGCCATGAACAAGAGCGAGCGCAACAGCAGCTACGGCCTCAGCAATGCCGCGAGCGAAGGCCAGCCCTGGTCGGACTCACTCATCAACCAGATTTGGGACCGCCGAATCGAGCGGCTGGTCGAGCTGAAGTTCTGGGACCTGCCCCTGCTGCCGGTCGCCATCCTCATTCTTTGCGCGCTGCCGGTGATCAGCATCGTCAGCACGCCGCTGTCGCTGGGCTGGCAGACCTTCTTCGGCCTCGGCACCCTGATGATGTCGCTGTGGATCAACCGCATTCAGGGTCGGCTCGCCACCCACGCGATGATCATGCTCTCGATCCTCGCCTCGACGCGCTACATGTATTGGCGCCTGACTGAATCCTTCTCTTTCGGTAGTACCCGCGATCTGGTGGACCTGTTCTTTGCCGGTGGACTTGTGGCGGCGGAGTTGTATGCCTTCACCGTGCTGTTGCTGGGCTACTTCCAGGTGCTCTGGCCGCTCAACCGAAAGCCCGCGCCGCTGTCGACCGACTTGAGCCAATGGCCGACGGTGGACATCTACATCCCCACCTACAACGAGCCGCTGAAAGTGGTGCGTCCCACCATCCTGGCTGCACTCGACATGGACTGGCCGGCCGAGAAGCTGCGCGTCTATGTGCTCGACGACGGCAAACGCCAGCAGTTCAAGGAGTTCTGCGACGAGGTTGGAGCCACCCACATCACCCGTAGCAACTCCAAGCACGCCAAGGCCGGCAACCTCAACGCAGCGATGGCGAAGACCCAGGGCGAGTTCATCGCCATCTTCGACTGCGATCACATCCCGACGCGCTCCTTCCTGCAGGTGGCGATGGGCTGGTTCAAGCGCGACAGCAAGCTGGCAATGACCCAGACGCCACACCATTTCTTCTCGCCTGACCCTTTCGAGCGCAACCTCGGTACTTTCCGCAAGGTGCCGAATGAGGGGGAGCTGTTCTACGGCCTATTGCAGGACGGCAACGATTTCTGGAACGCGACCTTCTTCTGCGGCAGCTGCGCGGTCATCCGCCGCACCGCGCTCGAAGAGGTGGGCGGCATCGCGGTGGAGACCGTGACCGAGGATGCGCACACGGCGCTGAAGATGCATCGCCGGGGCTGGACCACGGCCTATCTCAACATCGCCCAGGCGGCGGGCCTCGCCACCGAATCGCTTTCTGCCCACGTCGGCCAGCGCATCCGTTGGGCGCGCGGCATGGCGCAGATCTTCCGCATCGACAATCCGCTGCTCGGCAGGGGGCTGACCATCGGCCAGAGGTTCTGCTACTCCAACGCGATGCTGCATTTTTTCTACGGCCTGCCGCGCGTCGTGTTTCTCACCGCGCCCCTGTCGTACCTGTTCTTCGAGGCGCACATTATCGAGGCTTCGGCGCTGATGATCGCAGCCTATGCCTTCCCGCACCTTGCACACTCGTCGATCACCAACTCGCGTATCCAGGGGCCGTACCGGCATTCGTTCTGGGCCGAGGTCTACGAGACGGTGCTGGCGACCTACATCCTCGCGCCGACGCTGCTGGCGCTCATCAACCCCAAGCTCGGCACTTTCAACGTGACGGCGAAGGGCGGCATGAACAACGAGACCTACTTCGACCGCGACATCGCCAAGCCCTACGTCTTCCTGCTCATCATCAACCTGATCGGGCTGCTGGTCGGTATCGGCCGCTTCGTCTACTGGAACACCCACGAGGTCGATACCGTCGTGCTCAACATGGTGTGGACGGTCTACAACAGCATCATCATCGGCGCGGCTCTCTCCGTGGCCTGGGAGTCGCGGCAGGTGCGCCGCAGCATCCGCGTCAACGTCGCCATCGGTTCGCGCATCCGCATCCCGGACGGGCCCGAGATCGAAGGCGTGACGGCTGACATCTCCGAGGGTGGCACGGGCCTAAAGCTCTCCACCCCGCAATCGATTCCGCATGGGGCGATGATCGACGTGGCATTGGCCCCCGACTTCCGTCTGGTGTGGATCCCCTGCAAGGTGATCCGCTCCAAGGGCGAATCGCTGTTTCTCGAGTTCGTGCAGCCGATGGGCATCGACCAGGAGCGTCAGCTGGTCTATGCGATCTTTGGTCGCGCGGATGCCTGGGTGAGCTGGTCGGCAGACCGTCCCAACGATCGCATCGGCGAGAGCTTCCGTGCCATTCTCGACTTCGGTCTCGGCGGCACGCTACGAGTGGTAAAAATGACTTTCACAAACCTGAAGAACAACATGATGAACGCCCTCAACCGACTGCTTTCCCCGCTCACCAAGCGCAGTGGCACTGCCTTGGCGATTCTGGCCGTGCTGACGGCTGCGCTCGTCCATCCCACGAGTTCGCTGGCGCAGGAGCCTGACAGCGCCGCTCTCAGCGAGCCGGTGACGCTGCCGCAGGAGGCGGCAGGCAGCCGCACAGAGTCGCGCGTGCTTTCCTTCGAGTCGCTGGGTGCGCAGAAACCCATCCGCCTGCGCGGCGTGCAGGGCGAAATCGCGCTGCCGGTGGCGGTGCGCGACGACGAGCTGGTGACGCGCGCGCGCCTCACGCTCAAGTTCGCGCACTCGCCCTCACTGATCTTCCCTCTGAGCCATCTCAACATCCTGGTCAACAACGAGCTGGCGGCGACCATCCCGCTCACCTCGGAAACCGCGAGCGGTGCCGAGCGCACCATCGACATCGACCCGAAGCTGTTCGTCGAATACAACCAGATCGGCCTGCAGCTGATTGCCCACTACACGATGGACTGCGAAGACCCGGTTCACACCACTTTGTGGTCGATCGTGGACAACCGTTCGACGCTGGAGCTCGATACCCAGCCGCTGCCGCGCGCCCGTGACCTGACCCTGCTGCCTCAGCCCTTCTTCGATAGCCGCGACTCGCGCCGCGTGACCCTGCCGTTCGTGTTTGCCGGCACGCCGTCGATGGAGGAAACCGATGCTGCTGGCGTGGTGGCCAGCTGGTTTGGCGCGCTGGCGGATTACCGCGGTGCAAACTTCCCGGTGTATTTCAACAAGCTGCCGACCGGGCACGGCGTGGTGTTCATCAACGGCAACAAGGTTCCGACGGGGCTCGATCTGCCCGCCGACAGCGCCACTGCCAAGGTGCAGCTCATCCCCAATCCGCGTGCGCCCGGCTCGCTGCTGCTGATCGTGCGCGGCACTACCGGGGAGGGCATCAAAACCGCCGCCCGCAGCCTCGCACTCGGCACCCAGGCGCTGTCCGGCCAGGACACCGCCATCAAGGAGTTCATCGAGCCCAAGCTGCGCTCGGCCTACGACGCGCCACGCTGGGTCCCCACCGACCGCCCGGTGCAGCTGGGCGAGCTGGTGCGCTCCTGGGCGCTGGAGTCCAGCGGCCTGTACCCCGACATGATTAAGGTGCCTTTCCACGCCCCGCCGGATCTTTTCACCTGGCGCGGCAAGGGCATGAAGCTCGACCTCAAGTACCGCTACACGCCCACCATCGGTGCTAAGTCCACGCTCAACGTCAATATCAACAACGAGTTCGTCGAAGCCATCGCACTTGCCTACACGGGCGAGGACAAGGCTTCCGAGCAGCGCATCAACCTGCCGTTCGTGTCCGAGGTGCAGGCCGTCAATGGCTCGACCGTCTACGTGCCGGAGTACAAGTTCAGCTCCGACAACACCTTGCAGTTCCAGTACTACTTCGAGCGCAAGAAGGAGGGTGCCTGCAAGGACGTGATCCTCGACAACCTGCGCGGCTCGATCGACGAAGATTCGACCATTGACCTCACCGCCTTCCCGCACTACACGGCGCTGCCCGACCTAACCCTGTTCGCCAACGGTGGCTTCCCCTTCACCAAGTACGCCGATCTCGACCAGACCGCCGTGGTGCTGCCCGAGAAGCTCGACACCGAAGAGATCGAGGCCTATCTCACCATCATGGGCCGCATCGGCGAGGCCACCGGCTACCCGGCCACGCGCTTCAAGCTGGGCCGCGCGGCGGATGCGGCGAACTTCTCGGACCTTGATCTGATCGTTATCGGTGCCGGCGGCAACCAGCCCCTGCTCGAAACCTGGGCCGAGTACATGCCGATGTCGATCACCAACGGCGAGACCAAGCTGAAGGTGCTGGGCCCGATCGAGCGCCTGCGTGCGAAGTGGCAGGGCCGTGACCTGCAAGGCGCGGTGGATCATGCCGGACACGTCATCCTCGAGGCCGGCCGCTCGCTGGGCGCGATCATGAGCTTCGAATCGCCGCTGTCCTCCAAGCGCACCGTGGTGGTCATCACCGCTGGCGACAGCAAGCGGCTCACGGCCGTGACCAACCTGTTCACCGAGCCGGGCAAATCGCAGTTCGTGCGTGGCGACCTGGTGCTGTTCAACGGTGATCAGGTCAACAACTACCACCTGGGCAACCAGTATTACGTTGGCAGCCTGCCGATCTTGATGCGCTTCCGCTGGTGGCTCTCGCAGCAGCCGGTGGTGATGCTGTTCCTGTCGCTGATCGCCGCTCTGCTGCTGGCGGTGGTGCTCTACCGCATGCTGCGCCGCATGGCGATGGTGCGTAAGCAGGCCTCGCACTGAGCGAGCCCTGTTTTCGACAGGTGAGGGGCAAGTTCCGATGAAGCGCGCGATGGCGGCGTTGCTGGCCGCCGTCGTGTTGCTCGGTGGCTGGCTGGCGCACTGCTGGCAGGTTCGCAACTGGGGTGCCTGGCAGTCCTTCGCCCGCGTGTTTGTGCAGGCCGATGGCCGCGTGATCGACCGCACCGCCACCGACCGAAGCACCTCCGAGGCGCAGGCCTATGCGCTGTTTTTCGCTTTGGTCGCCAACGACCGGCCGCGCTTCGAGAACATCCTGCGCTGGACCACCAACAACCTCGCTGCCGGCGATCTGAAAGCCACCTTGCCGGCCTGGCTCTGGGGCGCGCGTGACGAAGGCTGGGGCATCAAGGACTCCAACCCCGCCTCCGATGCCGATCTCTGGCTGGCCTATGCGCTGATCGAAGCCGCCCGGTTGTGGCAGCACCCGGAATACGAGCAGATCGGGCGTGCCGTGCTGGCTCAGGTCAAGGCCAAGGAAGTCGCTGAGATTCCAGGCCTCGGTCTGATGCTGCTGCCCGCGCCGCAGGGCTTCAAGGCCGAGGACGGCAGCTGGCGGCTCAACCCCAGCTACCTGCCCGAGAGCCAGTTCCGCTGGCTGGCGGTGATCGATCCCAAAGGCCCCTGGCGCAGCATCTGGCAGAACCACCTCACTGCCATGCGCACGCTGGCGGTGAATGGCATCGTGCCCGATTGGTACGAGGTGCTGCCGGATGGTCGCATCGTGGCCGATCGGCAGACACAGGGCGTTGCCAGCTACGACGCCATCCGCGTGCCACTCTGGGCGGGCATGACCCAGTCACGCGATGCAGGCTCTAGAGATAACGACCTAGAGGCCCTTTTGAAGCCTCTGGCACAGCGGTTGGCGGCACTTGATGCACCTCCCGAAAAGCTCGATTTTGAAAGCGGGAAAGCCTCTGGCGGAGCGCCGATTGGTTTCTCGGCTGCCGTGTTGCCTTTCCTTGCGAACATGGATGAAGATAGTGCGGCAAAACAAAGACAACGCTTGAAAAATAGCCGTGTGGACGGGAATCTCGGCAGCCCGCCGCATTACTACGACCAGGCATTAGGGATGTTCGGCGAGGGTTGGGATTCCAAGCGGTTCCAGTTCGACCAAGACGGACGACTCATTCCAAGGTGGGAAAAATCATGTTGCGACTGGCACTTTTAAGGACGCTGACCGGGGTTGCCCTGTCGGCAGGCCTGATCTCCCCTGCGTGGTCGGCCGATGTCGCCAAGGAAACCACGGCCAGCGAACAGCTCGCCAACCAGGCCCGCTACTGGGAGGGCCAGAACCGCTATGACCTCGCGCGCGAGAACTGGCTGAAGCTGCTCCGCAGCACCCCCGACAGCCCCACCGCGCTCGCAGGCCTCGCCAATGCCGAGGCGATCAGCGGCCGCGCGGCAGCGGCACAGGTCTATCTGGACCGCCTGAAAGAGGCGCATCCGAACCATCCCGATCTGCGTCGCCTCGAAGCCGCCATCCGCCAGGGCAGCGTCAACCAGGACAAGCTCAGCCAGCCGCGCACGCTCGCGCGTCAGGGCAAGTACCAAGAGGCCGTCGATGCCTACCAGTCAACTTTCGGCAAGGACCTGCCCGGTGGCCGTCTCGGCCTCGAGTACTACCAGACGCTGGCCGGCACTGAGAACGGCTGGGAGCCCGCACGTGCCGGCATTGCCCGGCTGGCTGAGGAAAACTTCGAAGACCCGATCTACAAGCTCGCCTACGCCCAGCATCTGACCTACCGCGAAAGCAACCGCCGCCAGGGCATTGCCCAGCTTGCCACCCTGGCGGGGCAATCCTCACCGGTTGCCGCCCCGGCGCGGCAAGCCTGGCGCCAGGCGCTGATCTGGTTGGGGGCCAAGCGCGGTGACGAGCCGCTGTATCAGGACTACCTCAAACGCTATGGCGAAGATGCGCAAGTGAGTGCCAGGCTCGCCACCGTGCGCGAGCCGGCAGCGGCCGTCACCGGCGGCAATTTCGCGGCCGAGTCGCAGGCACCGCGCGAGCCCACCCCCGACGAACTGCGCGGTAAGATGGTGAAAGAGGGTTTCGACGCCCTCAACGATGGCCAGCTCGATCTCGCCACCGACCGCTTCATCAATGCCATCAGCCAGTACGGCGAGTCCGCCGATGCACTGGGTGGCTTAGGGATAGTGCGTCTGCGCCAGCAGGCCTATCCGGAAGCACGCGATCTGCTGGAGCGCGCCACCGCCAAGGACAGGAAGCGTGCCGCGCGCTGGAGCGAGGCACTCGACACCGCCCGGTTCTGGGAAATCGTGCGCGACGCCGAAGCCGCCCGCAAAGCCGGTGACAACGCCACTGCCCAGCGCGAGCTGCGTCGCGCCATCGCCAAGGATCCCAAGCGCGCCGCCGAAGAGCTTTCGGTGCCGGTCAGCCTGGCGGACATCCTGGTCGAACAGGAGCAGTTCTCCGAGGCCGAGAAGATCTACCGCGACATTCTGCGTCGCACTCCCGACAACAGCGATGCCGTGCGCGGCCTGGTGGGTGTGCTCACCCGCACCAAGCGCCTGCCGGAGGCCATTGCGCTGGCCGAGCGCGCGCCCGACAACGTGCGCAACCAGCTGGGCAGCTTCGGTGTGCTCAAGGCCCAGGGCCTGCGCGAGCAGGCGGCACTGGCCGTGAACGGCAAGGACGACAGCCGTGCCGAAGGCCTGCTGAAAGAGGCCCTGCTGCTCGATCCCGAAAGCCCCTGGACCCGGCTCGATCTCGCCCGCGTCTACCAGCGCCAGGGCCGCATCCGCGAAGCCAACACCCTGGTCGATGCGCTGCTCGCCTCCGCCGTCGGCAGCGGCCCGGCGCAGCCGGAGGTGATTTTCATCAAGGCCTCGCTGATGGCCGAACAGCAAGACTTCCTCGGCGGCCTGCGGCAGCTAGAGCAGGTGCCGGTCGGCAGCCGCACCCCGGCGATGACCGAACTGCAAAAACGTCTCTGGGTGCGTTATCAGACCCAGCGCGTCGGCGTGTACTCCCGCGCGGGCGCGCAAGCCGAGGCGCAGCAGATCCTCGCCGAGATCGAACCCTTCGTGGGCGAGATGCCGGAGCTTCTGGGTGCCATGGCCAACGCCTATGCCGATCTCGGCGACGAGGCGATGGCGCTGCGCTACATGCGCCAGGGCCTGGCCCGCAACAACCAGTCTGATGTCGGTCTGCGCCTCGCCTATGCGGGCCTGCTGTTCAAGCTCCGGCAGGACACCGAGTTCGAGGTGGTGCTCGACGACCTGCTGCGCCGCGGCAAGCTCACCGCGCAGCAGAACCTCGATCTCGCCAACCTGCGCATCGGCTATCGCCTGCGGCAGGCAGACCTGGTGCGTGAGGAGGGCGATCTTGCCCGTGCCTACGAATATCTCGAACCGCTGATCCGCGTGAACCCCAGCGACCCGCGCCTGATGATGGCGCTGGCCAGGCTCTACAACGACAGCAAGGATTTCGACAAGGCCTACGTGCTCTACGAGCGCGTCTTGCAGCAGAACGGCAACGAAATGGATGCCTACAAGGGCGCGATCGGTGCCTCGCTGGCGATGAACCGTGTCGAGGAGGCCGATGCCATGCTCGAACGCGCCTTCGCGGTCGAGCCCAACAATCCGCGCCTTTATGCGCTGGCTGGTCGTGCCGCCAAGGCACGCGGTGACGATGGCCGCGCCTTGAGCCTGTTCCAGCAGGCACTGCGCCTCGATGCCGAACAGAACGCCCTGCCAGGCAGTGCCGCAGCGCCTGTTGGCAGCGGCAACTCGCAGCCCTTGTTGCAGCTGATCGATCCCAACAGCAGCTACCTTCGCGCACCGCCGCGGATCATGGGCGACGCGCGTCCACCAGATCGAGGCTTGCCAGTCGCGGCAGGGAGTAGCGCAAGTTTTTTTAAGATCCACGCCGATCCAGCGTTTCGCCCTGCCGCGAAGAAGAAGATCGTGTTGACGGCCGCACGCCCGGCCGTGAAGGCCGCAAGGCGCGCCGCAGCGCAGCCGCATTTCAGCCTGGCGAGCTACCGCCTGCCGCGCGGTGATGTCTCGTTGCCCGCGCGCCGCCCGGTGATGCGCGGCGGATTGATCAAGGTTTCCACCCCGCCGCAGGGCGGTAGCAGCACCGCCGCACGCGGTACGATCGATCAACCCAGTGGCTACTGGGCCGAGCAGCCTCGCAATCCGGCGGCCACACCCGCCTACAAGTACGTCGAGAGCCTCACTCTGCCGCAAGCTGGCAGCCGCTTATACAGCGGCACCGCACAGCCGGCACCTGCCTATTCGGCACTGCCCAGCGATTTTCCTCAGCCCCGCCGCGTCAATCCCACCATGAGTCCGCGCCTGAGCCGGCCCAGCGGTTCGCTGCGTGAAGAGCTGATGGGCGAGATCGGCGAGATCAACAACCGTGGCGGCGACCAGAACCAGGGAAGCTACAGCACGGCACCGCGCCCGATTGCGCCTGACAGCCGTCGCGGCGGGGTCTACGAGGTGCCGAGGCTCGATGGCGGCTATGGCAGTGAAGGTGCTGCGGTCTATACCAGCCCGGATGCGGCTTACACCACGCCGTATTACTCGACCCCCGCCAGCGTGCCAGCGCCCCTGTTGCGCGAGAACGTGCCTCCGCCTCCGCCCTCGGTGATCCGCACCGTGCCGCAGCCGCAGGGCGTCGTGGTCAGCAGCGATCCGATGCTGGCAACCCCGGAGTTCGTGATCGACCGCAACCGCACCGACAGCAAGGACCGCCGCGCGCTGTTGAAGGAAATCGGCGATCTGCGCGCCAACCGCACCCCGTATGTCGAGGCCGGCGTGGCCCTGCGCTCGCGCGATGGCTCCGACGGGCTTGACCGCCTCTACGACATCGAATCGCCGGTTGAAGTGAGCTTCCCGGCCAACGAAGGCGGCAGGCTCAAGCTGCGCGCGGTGCCGGTCTATCTTGAGGCTGGCACGGTCTCTGGCCGCAACCTGCCCCAGTACGGTGCCTTGGCGCTGGCGCTCGCCACCGACAATGCCAGCCCGAACCTGCGCTACGACAACGCCGAATCCGGCATTGCGGTCGGTGTTGGCTACGAGGGCGGTGATTTCAAGGCGGATTTCGGCTCCTCGCCGCTGGGCTTCCCGGTCGAGACCCTGGTCGGTGGCATCAACTGGCGGCCGAAGAGTGACCGCCTGAGCTTCAAGATCGACGTTGCTCGCCGCTCCGTCACCGACAGCCTGCTCTCCTATGCCGGCCTGCGCGACCCGGCCACCGGCCTCACCTACGGCGGCATCGCCAAAACCGGCGGCCGTCTCGACATGGCCTACGACCTCGGCAAGTACGGCGTCTATGGCAACGCCTCGTACCACATCTACAACGGCGAGTACGTGCCGCAGAACAGCGGCGTGGAAGTGGGCGGCGGCATCTACGCCCGCGCCATCGAGACGCGCGGCAACCGCGTCACCTACGGCCTCAACATCACCACTTTCGGCTACGACAAGAACCTGCGCCGTTTCAGCTTTGGCCACGGTGGCTATTTCAGCCCTCAGTCCTATCTGGCGGTGAGCGTGCCGGTGGAGTGGGAGGGCTACCGCAACCGTTTCAGCTACAAGCTCGGCGGCGCGCTCGGCATCCAGGCCTTTAAGGAAGACGGCCAGTCGCTCTATCCCAACGACGAGGGCCTGCAGAACGCGCTGGACACCGCCCTGCTGAGCTACACCGGCACCCTGCCCATCTCGGGCGGTTACCCCGGTCAGCGCCAGACGGGTGTCGGCTTCACCATCACCGGTCAGTTTGAATATCTGCTCGACCCCAACCTGGCGGTCGGCGCGCGGCTCGCGCTCGACAACGCACGCGACTACAACGAGGCCAGTGCCTCGGGTTATCTGCGCTACATGTTCTATCCGCAGAACCGCGTTTCGTTCCCGCCCAACCTGCTGCTGCCGTATTTCAACTTCGGGGACCCCCGCCTATGAGCAAGCCACACGCCCTGACTGCCATGCTGCTCGCCGTGCTCAGCGTCGGCTGCGCCAGCGATGCCGAACTGCGTTATCCCGGCACCGCTCCCGGCAACTACGGCCAGGGTGTGATCGCGCCCGGCCAGACCATCGTCACCCAGCCGCAGCCCCAGGTGTTCGGCACACCTTCCAACATTCCCGATCCGATCCGCGCCCCGGTGGCTGCCCAGCCCGCGTTCGCCACGCCGGTCGATATGGATGCGCTGTACGGCTACGACGGCCAGGGCCGCCAAGGCATGGCCGAGGGTGACCCGATGAAGGCCGAGTTCAACTTCGAGCGTGCCTTGGAGGTCAACCCCTTCGACCCGATCGCCCTCAACAACCTCGCCGTTGCCAAGGCCGAGCGCGGGCAGTTCTACGAGGCGATGGCGATGCTCGAGCGCGCCGCCAAGCTGGCCCCCGACAACAGCGAGGTCATCGCCAATCTGGCGCGCCTGCGCGGCTACGTGCAGAGCTATGCCACGGCCGGTGTCGATGCCACGCCGGTTGCCAAGAGCTTTGCCGGCAACATGCCACCGACACCGCCCAGCCTCTGGGGCAGCGTCAGCTACGAGACGCCGATGTACGAGTCAGTCTACGAGCCGCGCAGCCCGGCACCGCGCCCAAGTGCGGCCATGAGCGGCGACTACTACGTCTCCGATGCCTGCCGCCGAGTGCCAACCAAGACTGGCAAGGTGGATGTGGTCTGCGAGCCCGCGCGCTGAACAACATCAGCAAACAAAAAACCCCGCATTGCGGGGTTTTTTCTTGTGCGTTGCATCAGCCGCCCAGCGAGTCGTAGAGCGCCACGTATTCCTGGGTGACGCGATGGCTCTTGTCGAGGTGGATCAGGGGCAGGTGGCGTTCGTGTGACTCCTTCACCTTCACCGAGCTGGAGATCGCCTGCGCCAGCACTGGCTTGCCTTCGCCCTTGAGTTCAGCCACCAGCCGCCCCGGCAGGTTGGAGCGGGACTGAAACTGGTTCACCACGATGCCCTCGATGTCCAGATCATCGTTGTGGTCGCCGCGGATTTCGGCGACGTTGTCGAGCAGGGTGTAGAGCGCCTGCCGCGAGAACTCGTCGCAGTCGAAGGGAATCAGCAGCCGGTCCGATGCGATCAGCGCCGAGCGCGAGTAGAAGTTGAGGGCAGGGGGCGTGTCGATGAACACCGCATCGTAGCCTTTCAGTTTCTTGAGCGCATCGCGCAACTTGTAGATCTTCTGCTTGGCTTCGAGCTTGACGATCAGCTCCTCGAGGCGCGGACTGCTGGCCACCACATCGAGATTCTCGAATGGCGTGTTGGTGGCGAAGCTCATCAGCGGCGGCAGCTGCAAGGTGAAGCTGAGTGTTGCGTCGAAGAAATCGGCGATGGTGCGGTCAGATTTGATCGCAGAGGCCCCCAGCAGGTACTGGGTGGAATTGCCTTGGGTATCGAGGTCGATCACCAACGTGCGCAGGCCGCGTGAGGCCGCGATGGCGGCAAGATTGCAGACGATGGTGGTCTTGCCGACCCCGCCTTTCTGGTTGAAGACAACGCGCTTGATCATGAACAGCCTTTGAGAGTGTGAGTGGGTGTTGGTCAATCAATCCGCAAGCAGCTTGCTTGCTACTTCGGAGGCATAAAACGGCTCCAGCCAGCGGCGGATCATCGGCTCCAGCAACTTTTTCTTCTTGAGCGCGGCGAGTGCAGGTGCGCCGAAGCGCATCAGGTCGCCGAGGATCATCGCGCGGGTCACGCCCATTTCCTCCAGGAGGGTGGTGAGTGCGGACTTGCCGTACTTGTCATAGAAGCCAGCCACGCCCGCGTCAATCATCGCGCCGTAGTAGGGCGTCTTGCGCACGCTGCGCCAGTGCTCGTAGCCGATCACGAACAGTTCTTCCACGTCATCGACACTGACGGTCGCCCGCACTTCGGCCACCGTCATGCCCTTGAGACCGGCCCAGATTTCGAGCGCGGACTCGCGCAAGAGATCATCGGTGAGCAGGGTTTTGAGCGACTGTTCGCTTTCGCGCAGCGTCGCATCGAGGCTCTGCTGGATGTACTTGCGCAGCGTGGTCTCGATGGCGGCATCGAGCTTCGGCGTGGCCTTGGCGAGCACCGACTTGCCGAACTTGAGCATCGAAGCAGCACCGGGAATGCTCTTGGTGAGCGTGTTCTGGCCCAGGTAGCCGCTGATGCCGCGGTAGAGCAGGTCGCCTGCCACAGCGCTGACCACGGGGTTGGAGAGTGCGGCGTGGATGATCGACTCGCGCGCGGCATGCAGCTCCAGGATCTTGTCGAGCCATTCGCGCAGCTGCCGGTCGGGCATCAGCTCGCCGAGTTTGGTCTTCTTCTGGATCGGATGCGCCTGCAAGGCCTGAGCGATTTCACCCACCAGCTCCGGGATCGCCCCGTGCGGCTCCAGGTTGGCTGCGTACTGGCGCGCTACGGCCTGCACGTCAACGCAGCTCACCACCTCTTCGAGCTTGAGTTTCGCGGCATCCGCCAGCAGGGCATCGACTTCGACCTCAAGCCAGGGTTTCAAGGCCTTGGCATCGAGGCGATCCAGCCACCAGGCCACCTGGGCATCGAGCAGGGCCTTGGCCTTGCCGCTGAGTTTTGCCATCGCTTTTTTGGCCATCGAACACTCCTGTAGCAGGTATGACAAAGGGCGCTTGCGCGCCCTTGGAGGATGTGTGGCCAGTATGACGGCAATGGCTTCGCCTGCGCATCCTCGACATCGGGCAGTTCGGCGGAATCTACCGATGAGCGGGCCTTGCATCAGCACGATCACGGACGGATCATCTTGGCAGGGTGCTGTAAAAAACAGCACTAAAAGCAAAAACACTTCAGGGGGAAGGGGATATGAACGCAAGATCGTGGGGTACGTGTCTGTGCATGGCCTCGTGTGCGGCGCTTTTGAGCGCATGCGTGACCACCTTGGGCGAAAACCAGCGTTTCGTGCTGCTGCCCAAGCGCGAACTGTTCAAGCACTACGACATGCTGACGGTCAGCGAGATGACCAAGGCTTGTTACACGCCAACTGCTGCAAAAGCTATTCTGGAGGCGTTCTGTTCTGAGCAACCTGCCTGGCCTGCTGATGCAGCCAGAAGCGCCAAGATCAGGAAAGACGATCTGCAGCGCGGCAAGGCGCTCGGCAAAAACGCGGGCCCGGCACCGAAAACGGAAGCCGAATGGGCGCAGTCGGCCTGCATGGCGGAAAACCTCCGCGTCAGTCCCGAAGACGGCAGCGTCGAGTTCAGGGGGGCCATCGTCAAGCAGAAGTTTGACTGGGGGGCGAGTGGCAAAACTCTGCTGGGTAAAAAATTCGATATCTCCCAACTGAATCCCTTGCTGCTCGACAGCTGCCGCAACAAGCCCGAGCGGATGCAGAAAGACCTGGAACCGGCCTACTGGAGCCAGCTGCCGCATCTGCTGAGCGATGTCTACGACACCCGCAGCACGCGCTACCGCAAGATCGAGAATGGCAGTCCCGTAAGCCTGATTGTCAACCGGGTGTACCTCTCCGAAAAGCTGGATCGCATCTTTCCCGCCCCCATCAACGGACAGGAAATCGCCATCGTGCTCTCCGTGCTGGACGGTAGCGAGAGCGGGGGGCGAGACACGCTGGTGGCCTATGAGCAGAAACTCGACCCGATGACCCGCCTGCCCCTCGGCGACCTCTTGGCCTACACCACCGACAATTATCGCGGCCAGCCGATCCGGGTCACGCTCACGGTGTTCGAGCTGGATTCCTTGAAAATGGACTCGGTCAGGCCCCTGTTCACCCAAGCGGCGAGCCTCGCTAAGAACGCGCTGCCGGTGGCGCCGGGACTGCTGGGTGCAGCCGAATCCCTCGGCAAGTTCTTGCTCAGCAACCGCAGTGACGACATCGCCATGCGCTTCACCTTCCAGCTCTACCCCTGGAGTCTGGATGGCAGTGTGGGCGCGAACATGGGCGAACCGAAGATTGCCGAAGCGACCTACATGGTGATCAACACCATCAAGGAGAAAAAGACCTTGATTGACGACACCCGCAAAATCCAGATCGGCTGGAACCTTCTGCCGTACTGGGTCAAGTCGGTTAGGGAGGCAGATCTGCCATCGCTCAAGGGTGGTCTTTGTGAGAGCCGGAGCTATCGACCCAACTACCTGCCCGCGTGTGCCTACGACGACGAGCTGCGTGCCGACCCGAAGTTTCCGAATCAAGCACTGGCGCCTCCGCAGATCCCGTTCCGCACTGCGGCCACATCACGCCAGCAGGTGCGTGAGTTCAGCTATGCAATGCTGACCGTGACCAAGACGGCCATGATCTCCGGCAAGTCGATCATCGACCGCGCTGACCAGCTGCTGCGCCGGGTGGCCGGCATGGATGGACAATCGACGCTGGATACGATCAATGGAATCGCCGACGCCAAGCAGCTGCTCGAGGGCCTGACCGATTCCGTGGCCCTGTTGCAGGGTCAGCAGGAATTGCTGCGCGGTCTTGGGGGCGATGATCCGAAACGTGCGCTTACCGATTTTGCGGATCGGACCAAGACCGTCATCAAGGAGCTGAAGGAAAGGAATCTCGATCCGGGCAGCAACTCCGATATTGGCAAGGCAATCAGCCTGATAAGGAAAACTTCTCCTGATCTTGGCTGCCCAAAAGATGCCAAGGGCAAGACTCAAAGCAAAATGACGCCCGACGAATGTCTGCTGGAGGCCCTCTCAAAACCAGGCTGGTCGAACGACTTCACATACGACCCGATCAGCAGGAAATATTTCGACCGCAAGTAATGCCGCTGCGGAGCGACCGGCCCCTATTCGGGATTCCGAGGCGGGTTCTGCTCCCAGCTGCCATACATCGGGTTCGGCAGCAGGAAGTAGCGCCTGCCGAACTCGGAAAAACCGGCATCCCCGCCCTTGAGCAGGGCCTGGCTGGCATCGGGGAAATCGTTGATGTTGTCGCCCAGATACAGCATCACCTGTACGGCCCCGTCGCCTTGATCCGCTGCCGACAAGCCCAGCGCCGAGCCATCGGCGACGGCGTGGAACCTGCCCAGCTTGCTGCTGCCCGTGCCTTCCGGCCGGCACAGCAGGGCGTTGGGCCGCACATTCCATTTCTCCAGATTACGTTTCGTGTCCTGGCATAGCGATTCGCTGCGGTTGGTGATGATCACCACCAGCCCGCCGAGCTTTTGCACCTTGTCGATGAAGGCCGCCGCACCGGGCAGCAGCCTTGCTTCCGCCTGCTTGACCCATTCAGCCCAGGAGTCTTCGGTGAAAGACCTGAGGCTGTGACGCCGCTGCCAGCGGTAGTCGGAGTTGTCGAGCACGGTCTCGTCCGCGTCGAGAACGACCGCCCAGGGCCTCTTGCCCTGCGCTCCCGCCCGCATGGTTTTCAGCTGCTCGCTGGCCGAGAAATAGGTTTGCAGATGGAGCGCCCGCTGTTCGGCGGAATCCCGATACCAGCGCAGCTGCAGTGGCGCTGCGCAGGCGGTCAAGGCCAGGCACAGCAAAAGGGTCACAGCGCGCTTTGCATGCATCGCCCGGTCTGCCGAAAAATGAACTTGAACGGATGCTGCCCCATGCCGCAAAGCATCGCAATCGGAAAGCGTCTGTCCCTTCCGCCGCTGGCCGCAACCGCAGACCGCAGCATAAAACACAGGGCCATCGGCCCCTGTCTTGATGCGATATCCTGAAACAGGCCGCAGGCAGCAATCGGCTTGTCCCGGCCGGGCGGCGGACTCTTGCAGGTGACGATGGCGCGCATCGGCGCGCCAGGTATTGCAGCCTGGACAAAGCCTCAGAATGCGTTGGCGCGTCTGAAAACGGTTAGTCGGCGCACGAAGTCTTCCCTTGTGCTGTCTTCCGTAGCACAGCAGTCATCTGCTGATGGACAAGCTCAGCGCTCGCCAGCCCATGCAGCGGCGGGATTGGGTACCGTTGCGGGTGCGCGCCCTTCCAGCCTTTCCAGCGCCAGCCGGGCGTATTCGTTGCCCTGGGCGGCGGCGCGGCGGTACCAGCCGCGGGCGCTGTCGAGGTCTTGCGGCAGGCCCTTGCCCTCTTCAAAGAGGCTGGCGAGATAGAGCTGCGCGGTGGCGTGGTTCTGCGCGGCGGCGAGCCGGTAATAGCGGGCGGCAAGCGCAGGGTCTTTGGCGGTCGCGTAGCCCATCTCGTGCATGAAGCCGATATTGACCTCGCCCTCCGGGTGCCCCTGTTCGGCGGCCGCCCGGTACCAGTGCAGGGCGTCGCTGTAGCTCTGCTCCGCACCCTTGCCCTCGCGCAGGGCGGTACCGAGCGCGTTCATGCCATCGACATTGCCCTGGTCGGCGGCGCGACGGAACCACGCCACGGCCTGTTCCATGTCCTTGGCCACGCCGAAGCCGAGATAGTTCATCCAGCCCATCTGGTATTGCGCCTGCGGATATCCGGCATCTGCGGCGGGTAGCAGCTTTTCGGCGGCCTCGGTGAAGCGTCTGGCTGCGAACAGGCGCGCACCCTCGTCGGCGAGTGCACGCAGTTGCGGGGTGTCTGGTGCAGATTCTGGAGCTGCGGTTGCGATGACGGCTGCGTTTTCAGGGGACGGGGCCGGAACCCATGCGGCAGCGGCAGTTGCGTGATGTCGCGTATCGCTGGTCGAGAGCAGGGGCGCTGGCTCGAAAGTGAAGACGGCATAGGCAGCCAGGCCAATGCCGACAAGCAGCAGTGGCAGGGCGTGGGCAATGTTCAGCCGCATGGCATCAGCCTGAAAGAAAAAGGGCACCTTGCGGTGCCCTTCGTTGATCACGCCGCCATCTGGCGGAGCATGTATTGCAGCACGCCGCCGTGGGCGTAGTAGTCCCACTCCTTTGGCGTGTTGATGCGCACCTTGGCCTTGAAGTTCTTCTTGGTGCCATCGGCCCTGGTCGCCGTCACGTCGAGTTCGGTGGCACCGGCCTTCAAGCCCGCGAAGTCGAACACTTCCGTGCCGTCCAGTCCCAGCGACACGGCGCTCTCGCCATTGACGAAGTTCAGCGGCAGCACCCCCATGCCGACCAGATTGGCGCGGTGGATGCGCTCGAAGCTCTCCGAGATCACGGCCTTCACGCCGAGCAGGATGGTGCCCTTCGCCGCCCAGTCGCGGCTCGAACCGGTGCCGTATTCCTTGCCGGCGAGCACGACCAGCGGAGTCTTCTTCTCGGCGTACTTCATCGCCACGTCGTAGATCGCTTCGACGGGGCCAGCCGAACCATTGATGTAGCGGCTGACGCCACCTTCGACGCCGGGCGTCATCGAGTTCTTGATGCGCGTGTTGGCAAAGGTGCCGCGCATCATGATCTCGTGGTTGCCACGGCGGCTGCCGAAGCTGTTGAAGTCGGCGCGGGCCACGCCGTGCTCCATCAGGTACTTGCCGGCGGGGCCGTCTTTCTTGATGTCGCCAGCGGGTGAGATGTGGTCGGTGGTTATCGAGTCGCCCAGCACGGCGAGGCAGCGCGCACCCGCAATGGGCTGGATGCCCGGCGGGGTCATGGTCATCCCATGGAAATACGGCGGGTTGGCAATGTAGGTGCTGCTCGAATCCCAGGGATAGGTCTCCGACTTGCTGATCTTGATCGACTGCCAGCGCGCATCACCTTTCAGCACATCGGCATAGCTCTTCTTGAAGCCTTCGGCGGTGACGGCCTTGGCGACGAGATCGGAGATTTCCTTGTTGGTCGGCCAGATGTCCTTCAAGAACACATCCTTGCCGTCCTTGCCCTTGCCGATGGGTTCGGTGGTGAGGTCGATGTCGGTGTTGCCGGCAATCGCATAGGCCACGACTAGCGGCGGCGAGGCGAGGTAGTTCATGCGCACGTCCTGATGCACGCGACCCTCGAAGTTGCGGTTACCCGAGAGCACGGCCGAGACGCTCAGCGTGTAGTCGGTGATCGCCTTGCCCAGTGGCTCGTTGAGGGGCCCAGAGTTGCCGATGCAGGTGGTGCAACCATAGGCGGTGACGTAGAAGCCGAGGGCTTCGAGGTCTTCGATCAGGCCGGCGTTCTTCAGGTACTCGGTCACGGCCAGCGAGCCGGGTGCGAGCGAGGTCTTGACCCAGGGCTGGGCGGTGAGGCCGAGCGCGCGCGCCTTCTTGGCCAGCAGACCAGCGCCGATCAGCACGGAAGGATTCGAGGTGTTGGTGCAACTGGTGATTGCCGCGATCATCACCGCGCCATCTTTCAGCTCGAAGGTCTTGCCATTGTCGGTGACGGTGGCGGGGCCCTTCGACGGACGCGCTTTCTGCTCGGCCTCGAAAGCCTTGCGGTAGTTGGCCTTCACGTCGGTGAGCAGCACGCGGTCCTGCGGGCGCTTGGGGCCGGCGAGGCTGGGCTTAATCGAAGCGAGATCGAGTGCGAGCACGTCGGTGTATTCGGCTTCGGGCGCGTCCAGCGTCCACCACATGCCCTGAGCCTGGGCGTAGGCCTTGACCTTGGCGATGTCGTCTTCGGCGCGGCCGGTGAGGCGCAGATAGTTCAGCGTCTCTTCGTCGATCGGGAAGATGCCGCAGGTGGCACCGTACTCGGGGCCCATGTTGGCGATGGTGTTGCGATCCGAAGCCGACAGATTGGCGAGGCCGGGGCCGAAGAACTCGACGAACTTCTCCACCACGCCACGCTTGCGCAGCATCTCGGTGACGGTCAGCACGAGGTCGGTCGCGGTCGCACCTTCAGCGAGCTTGCCGCTAACGCGCACGCCGATCACTTCCGGCATCAGCATCGACGAAGGCTGGCCCAGCATCGCAGCCTCGGCCTCGATGCCGCCCACGCCCCAGCCCAGCACGCCGATACCGTTCACCATCGTGGTGTGGCTGTCAGTGCCGAAGCAGCTATCGGGGTAGAGCAGGCCGTCCTTCTCGAACACCACGCGGGCGAGGTATTCGATGTTGACCTGGTGGACGATGCCGGTATCTGGTGGCACGGCCTTGAAGTTCTTGAGCGCTTCCTGGCCCCAGCGCAGGAAGGTGTAGCGCTCACCGTTGCGTTGGAACTCGATCTTGGCATTCAGATCAAGCGCTTCCTTCGAGCCGTAGTGATCGATCATCACCGAGTGGTCGATGACCAGTTCCACCGGGCAGAGCGGGTTCACCTTGGCGGCGTCGCCGCCCAGGGTCTTGATGGCATCGCGCATGGCGGCCAAATCCACCACGCAGGGCACGCCGGTGAAGTCCTGCAAAATCACGCGGGCGGGGGTGAAGTCGATGTCCTTCGACGGCAGTTTCTTGAGGTCGGCACCCGCGAAAGCCTTGATGGTCTCGGCGGTGGTGTTCACGCCGTCTTCGTGGCGCAGCAGGTTCTCCAGCAACACCTTGTAGGAGTAGGGCAGGCGGCTGACCTTGAACTGACCCTCCAGCTTGGTGAGGTCATAGAAGGTATAAGACTTGGCACCCACCGTCAGGGTGGATTTGGACTTGAAACTGTCCGTCATGGCTGGCTCGCTCCGTGGAGATGGCTTGGGATTGATCATCACTGTCCACCGCCGTGTGCGGCGATGAAGTCATGCTTCGCGCACCACCAGCGGTGGCGCGGGCGGCAATTATACTGATCGTCATACCCAACCCACCGACCGGAGCCTTTCAAGGGCGATGCGCATCGGATTCGCCCGTGTTTGTGCAGTGTGGCTCTCAGCCTGGCTCTGCCCGCTGTGGCTGTCGGCCGCGCCCGGGGCTCCGGTGCCTGCGGCGACCCAGCGCAGCCCAGCACTCGCGCTGACGGCGGTCGAGAGCCAGTGGCTGGCGGAGCATCCGGTGGTGCGCGTGCTCTCCGATGCCGCCTCGCCGCCCTACGATTTTCTTGATGGACGCGGCCAGCGCGCCGGCCTGTTCGCTGATTACCTGGACGAGCTGGCGCGCCTCACCGGCCTGCGTTTCGAGTGGGCCGCGCAAACCCGCCGGGAGCGGCTGGTCGATGCCGCACGCAGCGGCCAGGCGCAACTGATGGCGGGCTTCGCGGTGCCGGTGGACCCTGCGCTGGGCCTGGTGCCGGTGCGCCGAACACTGGCCCAGGACTACCCGGTGCTGGTGGTACGGCGCGAAGGCAATGCCTTCAACGCCGTCGCCGGTGAGCGGCAAAGGGTGTCACTGGTGCGCGCCTACGGCCCCGCGCAGGATTACGCCGTGCGGGTGCAGGCACGGCAGTTCCTGAACAGCGAGGGCTTCGAGCCGGCGCTGGTGGATGTCGCCGTCGGTCGCACCGACATGAGCGTGCAGAGCCTGGCGGTGGCGGAGTTCCTGATCCGCCAGCGCGGCCTCGTGGGCTTGCAGATCGCCGGGCCCTACACCCAGGCCGAAGGCCGCAGTGAGGAGCTGCTCTGGTGGGTGCCCAGCAATGCGGCACCGCTCGCCAGCATCCTCGAAAAAGCCTGGGACCAACTGCCGCCCGAGCGCCATCGCGCCCTGCGCGCGCGCTGGCTCGACCGCCCACAAACCACCGACGGGGTTGACCCGCCGCTGGCGGCCGTGGTGCACCACGCCAACACCTGGCTGTTACCGGCGCTGTTGGCATTGCTGCTGATCAGCCTGCTGCTGGGTGGCCTGCTGTGGCGTCGGCGGGCTACCGTCAGCACCGCCGATGCCGCTGCCGCGCTGCCACGGGCGCTGCGGATCGAGCAGGTGATGGAGCAAAGCCCGGCGCTGGTGTTCGAGATGGAGCAGGACCTGAGCGGCGCGGTGGTGGTGCGCTACGCCAGCCGCGAGGCGCGCCAGCTGTTTGGCATCGAGATGGATGACGAGGCGCTGCCGGTCGAGGCTTTCATGCGCACGATCTTCCCGGAAGACCAGCCGAAGGTCATCGCCGCCATCCGCCGCAGTGCCGCGCAGAGCCTGGAGCTGGCGCAGGAGTACCGGGTGCTCAGTCCGCGGGGGCTGCGTTGGGTGAAAAGCATCCTGAGGCCGCGCCTGCAGGCCGGTGCCGGCATGCTGTGGAGCGGTGTCACCATCGACATCACCGAGCAGAAGCTGGCCGAGGCGCAGGCGCAGCAAACCGAACAGCGCCTGCGCGAGATCGCCGACCACATGCCGGGTGTGTCCTACCAGTTGCAGCGCGACCTTTCGGGCGAGTTGAAGCTCAACTACGCCAGCGCCTCCCTGTTCGCCACCCGCGGCGTCAAGCCAGAAGATTTCAACCGCGATGGCGACGCCTTTTTCAGCTCCATCCACGACGACGACCGTGCCAGGGTGCGCAATCTCATCGAAGCCTCCGCAGCCAGCCTCGAAGTGCTGGATTTCGACTACCGCGTGCGCATGCACGACGGTCACATCGAGTGGCTGCACAACAGCGCGGCACCCCTGCGCGGCCATGACGGAGTGGTGGTTTGGAATGGCTACCTCAGCAACATCACACGTCTCAAGGCCATTGAGGCCGAGCTGTTCGATGCCCAGCGATTCCTGCGCGAACTGACCGACGGCGTGCCGGGCTTCATCTACCAGATGCGCAAGGATTCGCTGGACGCGCCCTACCGCCTCAGCTTCGCCTCGGCGGGCATCAGCTCCCATGGCTTCACCCCCTCCCAGGTGCGGGCCGATGCCGGCCTGCTTTACGAGCCGATGCACGAGGACGACCGCCCCCGCGTGGCGGCGGCAATCGACCGTTCGTTTGCCAACCTCTCGCCGTTTCGTGTCGATTACCGGCTGCGCCTGCCCTCCGGCCTCACGGCCTGGATGCGCACCCAGGCCGCCCCCAGCGCCGGTGACGGTGGGGCGGTGATGTGGAACGGCATGACCTTCAACATCAGCGAGGAGAAACTGCGCGAGGCACAGGCCCAGCGGGCAGAAGAGCGGCTCAACCGCATCACCAATGCGCTGCCTGGCGTGGTGTTCCAGCTGGCGGGTACTGCCGTCGGCGACTTTGTCTACACCTACATCAGCAGCAATGTGCGCGCCATTTACCAGGTCGAGCCGGACGCGGTGCTGCGCGATGCCAGCCTGCTGCACCAGACCATCTTCGTCGACGACTACCGCCGCTTCGAGCTCGCGCTCAGCGAGTCCATCCAAAGCGGCAGCGAGGTGCTGCTCGAGTACCGCATGCGCCGTGGCGATGGCGTGCTGCGCTGGCTGCGCACACTGGCGCGGCCGCAGGGGTACGAGGGCGAGAGCTTCGTCTGGAACGGGTTCACCCAGGACATCAGCCACGAGCACGAGGCCGACAGCCGCGCCGACAACCTGCAAGAGCGCCTGCGCGAAGTCACCGAGAACGTGCCCTGCACGGTGTTCCAGCTGCAACGCAATTTCGAGGACGAGCTATCGGTGCGCTTCATCAGCGAAAACGTCTACGGGTTGATCGGCATCACCCGCGAAGCGCTGCTGGACGATATCGAGGTGCTGATCAGCCGCATCGACTCTGGCGACCTGGCGCTGATGCTGGAATCTCTCGATGCCGCCCAGCGCGAGCAGCGCCCGGTGTTCTTCGACATCCGCCTCCGCGACACCAGCGAGTCGCTGCGCTGGCTGCGCGGCTCGGTCTCGACCCCGCGCGTGGAGGACGGCGGCCTGGTATGGAACGGTGCCTGGCTCGACATCACCGACATCAAGCTGCTGGAGGCCGAGCTGGCCAGTGCCAGCCAGGTGGCGGATGGTGCCAACCGCTTGAAGAGCGAGTTCCTCGCCACCATGAGTCATGAGATCCGCACGCCGATGAACGCCATCATCGGCCTGGGCCAGCTGTTGCAGGCGACACCGCTCAGCCCGCACCAGCGCAGCTATCTCGACAAGATCAACACCGCCAGCCAGTCGCTGCTGGGCATCCTCAACGACATCCTCGACCACTCCAAGATCGAGGCCGGCAAGATGAGCCTCGAACGCACCGAGTTCGACCTCAACGGCGTGCTCGACAATCTCGCGGCCGTCACGCACCTGAAGGCGATCGAGAAGGACCTGGAGCTGCGCTTCGAGGTGCCGGTGGACCTGCCGATGCGGCTGCTCGGCGACCCGCTGCGGCTGGGCCAGGTACTGCTCAACCTCGCCAGCAATGCCATCAAGTTCTCCGAGCGCGGCACGGTGGTGGTGCGTCTCAGCGAGGTCACGCGCGCCGATGGCGAGCTGCGCCTGGCCTTCGAGGTCTCCGACGAGGGCATAGGCCTCTCGCCTCAGCAGATCGAAGGCCTGTTCCAGTCGTTTGCGCAGGGCGATGCCTCCACCACCCGCAAGTACGGCGGCACGGGCCTGGGCCTTTCGATCGCGCGCAACCTGATCCGCCTGATGGGCGGGGATATCGAGGTGCGCTCCCGGCTCGGTGTGGGCAGTGTGTTCCGCTTCGAGGCCTGCGTTGGCCTGCCGCTCACGCCGCAGCCGCGCTATGAGCTGCCGCGCGACCTGCAGGGCCTGCATGCCCTGGTGGTGGACGACAATGCCGAGACCCTTGCCGTGACCGAGGGCTGGCTCGCCGCATTCGGTTTGGTCGTCAGCAGTGCCGATGGCGGTATGGCCGCGTTGCAAGTGCTGGGCGAGGCTGAGCAGCCGTTCTCGCTGGTGGTGCTGGACTGGCGCATGCCCGGCCTCGATGGCGTGGAGACGGCAGAGCGCATCCGCCAGCTGCCGCTCGCCCCGCAGCCGGCGCTGATGATGTCCACCGCCTACGTCAACGACGAGCTGATGCGGCAATGCGAGCCGATGGGCCTGAAGGATTTTCTCGCCAAGCCTTTCAGCCCCTCGTCACTGTTCCAGACTGTGCTGGCCAGCCTCGGCCGCAGCGATGTCGCGGCCAGCGAGGCTGAGTTGCAGCCGCTGTCGGGCTTGAGGGTGCTGGTTGCCGACGACAACGAGATGAATCTCGAGATTGCCAGCGCCATCCTGACGGCCGCCGGTGCGAGCGTGCGGCTGGCGCGGGATGGCGAAGAGGTGTTGACCAGGCTCGACGACAGCGAATTCGACCTGGCCCTGCTCGACCTGCAAATGCCCAGGCTCGATGGCCTGCAGCTGGCGCGCCGCCTGCGCGGCGATGCCCGCTTTGCCACCCTGCCACTGGTAGCGATGACAGCGCATGCCATGGTCGAGCACCGCGAAGCCAGCCGCCAGGCGGGCTTCGACGCCCACCTGCTCAAGCCCATCGACCGGCGCGAGCTGTTCGACACGCTGTTGCGATACCGCCCCGATGCCGCCTTGCTGCTGCGCCAGCCGGACAGCGACAGTGCGTCGGCCCGGGGCATGCAAGACGTCGTGGTGGCTGGCAGCGATCTGCTGGTGTTCGACCACGCTGGCGCGCTCTCCAGGCTGGGTGGCAACCAGGCCTTGCTGGACCGGTTGCTGGCCCGCTTCATCAGCGACCATGCCGGGGCTGCACTACAGATCGTCGCTGCGCTGGAAGCCGGCGATATCGCCCGCGCCACCCGTGAGGCACACACCCTGAAAGGCGTGGCGGCCAATCTGGGCGCCAGCCTGCTGGCAGACAGCGCCGCCACCGTCGAAGCCGGGCTGCGGCAGCAGGGCAGCGTGCCGCCGGCGGTGCTCGAGCGCTTGCGCATCCAGCAGCAGCAAACCCTGCGCGCCATGCAGCCGTTCACCACCGCGCATGCCGGCAGCGCGCCGCCCGGGCACATCGGCGCGGTGCGCAACATCGCGCTGCTGTTGCGAGATCTCTTGCTGGCGCACGATGCCAATGCCAAGGATGCCTACCAGGCCCTGCAACAGGGTCTGGTCGGCCCGCCCTCGCCGGCGCTGCTGCGCTTGCGCGCAGCCGTCGAAAATTACGAGTTCGAAGCAGCAGTCATGGCCTTGCAGGAAGTGGCGCGTGACCTCAATCTCGATCTGGCGGGGGAGCCGGGCCAATAACGGGAACACGGAAAAATCATGCAAAACATCCATTCCACAGCGCCCAGCGCGTTTGCCAGTACCGGCAGTTTCCAGGTCATGCCGCACGATCCCGGCAAGCCGGTGGTGCTGGTGGTGGACGACACCCCCTTCAACATCGACGTGCTGCGCGGCGTGCTCTCGGACAGATACACGCTGAAGGTCGCCACCAACGGCGAGAAGGCGCTGACGCTCGCCAGGAGCCAGCCGCAGCCCGACCTGGTACTGCTCGACGTGATGATGCCGGGCATGGATGGCTACGAGGTCTGCCGCCGCCTCAAGCGCGATGAGCTGACCCGCAACATCCCCGTCGTATTCGTCACCAGCATGAGCGAGGTGGAGGACGAGCGGAAAGGTTTCGAGTCCGGCGGGGTGGACTACATCACCAAACCCGTCAGCCCGCCGCTAGTGCAGGCGCGTGTTGCCACCCACCTGCGCCTGCATGCCCACGAGCGCCATCTCACCGAGCTGGTTCGGGCGCGCACCCAGGAGCTGGAGCAGACCCGGCTGGAGATTATCCGCAGGCTCGGCCGCGCCGCCGAGTTCAAGGACGACGAGACCGGCCAGCACGTCATCCGCATGAGCCACTACACCCGCATCCTCGCCGAGGCGGCGGGCATGCCGGCGACAGAGGTGGAGCTGCTGTTCAATGCCGCACCCATGCACGACATCGGCAAGATCGGCATCCCCGAGGCGATTCTGCTCAAGCCCGGCAAGCTGGATGCGGAGGAGTGGGTGGTCATGAAAAAGCACCCTGCCATCGGGGCCGGCATCATCGGCCGCCACGAGCACCCGCTGCTCAATACCGCGCGCATCGTGGCGCTGACCCACCATGAAAAATGGGACGGCAGCGGCTACCCGCGAGGCCTGGCCGGCGAGCAGATTCCGCTGGTGGGTCGCATCGTCTCGATCGCCGACGTGTTCGACGCGCTGACCTCGGAGCGACCGTACAAACTCGCCTGGCCGGTTGAAGAGGCCACAGACTTTCTGCGGCAACAGGCCGGCAGCCACTTCGACCCCAGGCTGGTGGAGCTATTCCTCGCCAGGCTGCCCGAGATACTGAAGGTGCGTGCCATGCACGCCGATCAGCCTCAGGTGGTCACACTCGCCGCCTACGCGGAAGATACCTCGCTGTAGCGAAGCTTCTCAGCTTGCCTCGCAGCGGTCTTCACAGGCCTTTTGCGCGCTGCATTCCATCTGCCTTGGCTGCCGAGGCCAGCGTGAGGCCAATGACGATGGCAATGGCGATCAATTTGTTCATGGTGCGCTGGCGGTGGATGTGCATCGAGTGTCAGAGATCCGTGCAAGCCAGGCGCGCTGCGGATCGCCGTTGCTCCTCAACGCAGGCCCACTCGTCGGCAGGCCAGAAGGGCCGCGGACAAAGGGTTGGCCGAAGCGGATGAATGGCTTCGTACGCGGTCGCGCGATCTCGCCAAAAGCCGGGATTGTTGTCTGCCTGGCCAGGCATCGTGCATTGAACAAAGCTGGAACTGACCGTCTGAAACCCAAGTGCAACAGCCTCCCAAGCCTCTGCAAGTGGTGCCGACGGAGCAGCCGACAAACATCGGCGAGCCGTATGCCAATGTCGCCAGGTTTCCGCTCAGGGTGGTGGCAACGCCGCTGCGCTAACCGCCAGGGGGCTGCGCGCTGATCTCGCCGCAGCCCAGGCACTCGTCACCCGCATACAGCACCAGGAACTGCCCTGGCGTGACGGCGCGCTGGGCCTGCTCGAAGTGCGCGGCCACGCCGCCATCGGGCAGGTGCTGGACAGTGCAGTGGACCAGTCGCTGGCGGTGCCGCAGCCTTGCTTGAATGGCGACGCCCTCCGGCGGTGGCGCTTGCAGCCAGTGGAAGGATTCGGTGATGACGGTATGACGGTTGAGGCGGGGATGGTCGCCATCCTGCGAGACGACGAGCACACGCCGGGTGGCGATCTTGTCCACCACGAACCAGGGTGTTTCGGCGGCACCGCGCTTGCCGCCGATGCCGATGCCCTTGCGCTGGCCGAGCGTGAAGAACTGCAAGCCTTGGTGCTGGCCGATCACCTCGCCCGTATCGGTTTCGATGGGGCCGGGCGCGGGCGGCAGATGCTCGGCCAGAAACTCGCTGAAGGGCCGTTCGCCGATGAAGCAGATACCGGTGGAGTCCTTGCGCAGGTGATTCGGTAGCCCGGCCTGGCTCGCCAGTGCGCGCACTTCGGGTTTGGTGAGCGCGCCGAGCGGGAACATCACCTTTTCAAAATGCGGGCGGGCCACACCGGCGAGAAAATAGGTCTGGTCTTTGTTGTCGTCTGCTGCCTGCAACAGGTGCGGGCCATCGGCGCGATGCTCGATGCGCGCGTAGTGGCCGGTGGCGACCCAGTCGGCGCCTAAGCGCATGGCGTGCTCGACGAAGGGCTGGAACTTGATCTCGCGGTTGCAGAGCACATCGGGGTTGGGGGTTTTGCCCTCTTGCAGCTGGCGCAGGAAGGCGGCGAACACGCGCTCGCGGTACTCGGCGGAGAAGTCCACCTTGTGCAGCGGGATCGACAGCTCATCGGCCACCGCACGCGCCTGCTGGTAGTCCTCGGCGCTGTTGCAATAGCCGGACTCATCCTCGGACCAGTTCTGCATGAACAGGGCCGAGACCCGGTGGCCCTGCTCTTTCAGCAGCCAGGCCGTGACCGCCGAATCGACACCGCCGGAGAGGCCGACGAACACATGCTGAGGCATGGGGATTGACGCTGCTCAGACCCTGCGCAGGGCGAGTGCACCTTCATGGCCATCGGCTGCTGTGGCCTCGTCGGCCGGATGCCGCACGGTCTGGTGGTTGACGAGCGTCAGCGGCCAGCGTTTCACCATCCAGTAGTCCTCCACGCACTGCTGCACCATCGGGCTGCGGTGGCGGTAGATTTCCATGCGCAGCTCGTTCTGGTCCATCCAGAACCAGCGTTTGATGCCCGGCTCCAGCACATGCTGCGGGTCGTGCTCGATGGGCTTGGCGGAGTAAGCGAAGCGCACGAAGGCGTAGTCGAGTTCCGGCGGCTTGTATTCGTAGATGCCGACCAGGCCGGTGATCTCCACTTTCCAGCCGGTTTCCTCCATCGTCTCGCGGAGGGCTGCCTCGATGAAGGTCTCACCCTCTTCCCAGTGGCCGGCTGGCTGGTTGATGACGACTTCGTCGTTGATTGCCTCTTCGACGAACAGGAAGCGGCCATTGCGTTCGACGATGGTGGCCACCGTGACATGCGGCATCCAGACGCGCGATGGGGTCACGGTGCTCATTTCAGTTTCCCCCGCTGGCGCAGGTGGTAGAAACCTTGCGGATCGGGCGCGCCGAGAGTCTTGAGATAGTTGAGCAGCATCTCGCTGGATCCCGGTTTGGGCTTGACCAGGATGTCCACATCGTAGCTCTGGTCGGGCAGCAGTTTGGCGCTGCCGCCGGCTTCGAGCGGGCCTGCGGGCGAGGTGATGACGGCCGTGATCGCCTCGGGTGCGGTACTGATCTCGGCGTGGAAGTCGCCCAGCAACAGCGGATCGCGGGCGAGCGTCCAGGCCAGGCTCTTCAGATCAAGGCTGCCCTCGGCGTGGTCGAGCAGGCCCTTCTTCAGGATCAGCTTGGCGAACTCGCCGCCGGCGCGGCCATCGACCGGCACGAAGGCATAGCCACCAGCGGCGGCCAGGCTCTTGATGGCCCCGGCGAAACGGAAGTCTTGCAGCCGCGTGCTGCCAAGCGAGGCCGCGATGTCACCCTCAAGCGTCGCAATCTGACCACCGCCGCTCAGGCGCACCCCGACACGGCCAAGCAACAGTTGCAGGGGCCTAAAATCCCAGCGCAGGTCTTGTGCGATGAGGCGGCCATTGAGGCTGATGCCAGAGAGCGCGCCCTCGCTCCACGCGCCTTGCAGGCCATGCACCTGCAGGGTGGAGTTCTTCGGCTTGAACAGGCCGTAGAGCATCGCCGCCGGGATGTTGGCGATGAGCGTGAGGCCGAACACCAGGCCCGCGACGATCAGCAGCGTCTTGCGTGCGCTGATCATGGACGCACCACGGTGAGCCTTGCATTCACCAAACCGCCCGCTGCGCGGCGCTCGATCTCTGCACCGACGATCTGCACGCCGTAACGGGTTTCGAGGGCCACCATCCAGCGCACCAGGTTGTCGAAAGGCACATCCTCGAACCAGACCTTCACCTCGCTCTCGCCCTCGGGTTGCAGGCGCGCGGGTGGCTTGCCGAGTTCGGGCGACTTGCCCTGCTGGTCGATCAGCGTCAGCAGCGATTGCTCGCGGCCCTGCACGGCGGCAACACCCGAGGCGCGGGCCTTCTGCACCGCAGCACCGATCGTCTCCAGCCGCTCGGCCAGGGCGCGTTCGTCGGCGAGGGCTGCCAGTTGTCTGCTGCGGGCATTGGCGGCGGGTTCCCACAGCACCAGGTAGATCAGGGTGAGGATCACCACCACCACGCCGGCTGCCACCATCACCCGCTCGCGCGGCTGCAACTCGCGGTAGCGTTCGAGCAGGGGCTCGGCCTTCACTTGCAGGCTTTGCAGGGTGTCGTCTAGCAGCTTCATGCGGGGCTCAACCTGATGCGGATCTGCACGCCGCCATCGCCGCTGTTGGCAGACTGCACCTCCAGCTTCGCGCCACCCTTGCCACCAGCGAAATGGGTCTTGAGCTGGTCGAGTGCCGAGAGATCGGTGCCGCTCAGGGTCAGGAACAGCGCGCCCTCCCGGTATTGAATGTTCTCAACCTGCAAGGTGGGTGCAGCCTTCAGGCCACCGGCAAAAGCGTCAATCAGCGTGAGCATACTTGCGCTGCGGTTTCCGCCTTTGAGGCTGTCTTCTATCTGCCCCAGCTGCACGCGAACATTATTTTTACTGCCGCCTTTGCCTGGAAAAAGCTCATTGAATCGGTCTACGTTGGCTTGCACCTGTTTTGCGGCCTGCGCACCCAGCACGGCGGCGGTTACAGCGTTGCCAACTACAGCCAGTGAAAACACTGCCGCCAGCAGCAGGGCCGGCAGCTTCCAGGCCTGCCACTCGCGGGCGAGTGCGCGGCGCATCGCAAACTCGCCCTGCAGCAGGTTGATGGACTGCGCCGCGCGATAGTGGCGGGCGAGGGCTTCCAGCGGATGGCTCAGGCCCGGCAGCAGCTCGACATCGCGTTCGAGTTTGGTGAAGTCGATGTCTACGCCCTGGCTGATGAGGATGCGCAGAGATTGTTTTGCTTCGCCCTCGGCCAGACCCAGAAACAGTTCGAGGTCTTCGGTGAGGCAGCCGAAGCCTGCCGTCGGGCCAGAGCGCACCGTGATGTGGCCCGGTTCGGCGAGCACGGTCCAACGGCCGTCCTCGCGCCAGGGCAGGGCGAGGGTTTCGGGGATCAGTGCCTCCGGCACCAGGCCACGCGCGGTGAAGGGGGCCAGCCAGTCGCGCATGTGCTGGGCAGCCACCACCGCCACCGGCCATTCGCCGCGCGCATCGACGGAGCCAGCAATGGCGAAGTGCAGGGTTTCAACATCTTCGGCGAACTGGTCTTCCAGCGCGTAGGGCACGGCGAGTGCGGCCTTGCTGGCCTGCCTGGCAGGCACGGCGGCACTCAGCAGGCGCACGTCCTGCGCCGGGGCGTAGAGGCGGATCAGCTTGCCTTCGGCCAATGCCAGCACTTCGGCTAGGGGCGCCTCGCGCACCAGCACGCTGACCGGCGGTTCGGTCGAGGTAATCGCATAGGCGACGACGACGTTTTCGATGGCCGTGTCGAGGCCAGACGTATCGTGTCCAGGGAGCCTTAAGTGCAGCGTCTCGCGCATGGGTCTACTTATTCTGTGTCGAGACTGCGGGCAATCACTTGGGGTGCGCCGGAGCCGGCGCGCTGGATGACACTATAAAGGGCGGTTCTGCCGCTGCCAATGAAAGCCTCGGTGGTCATCAGAAAAAACGTCGTCTTCACATCGACCAGATCGGCGGTGACATCGGCGGGCAGGGTGCCGTTATTCTGCAATTCCTGCACGTTCTTGGCCGGCTCCTTGAGGCGCTTCTGAATGAAGCTGTCGATCTTGCCGCGATCAACCGTCGCCGACAGCGACATCAGCAGCGCGGGCGATGCGGTGTTGACGTTGATCACGGTCGCCTTGCGCGCAGTGCCGATCGGCAGGGTGCAGACGTAGGGCGCGAGGCGCTGATAGATCTCCGCCGTCATGCCCTTGATAGCGAGCAGCTCGCTAGGCGAGCCCATGGCCTGGTTGGCGGCACGATAAGGCTGGGGCAGGCCGAGATAGTCGCTGTCTTCGGCACCGCCCGCGCCGGTCGGGATCTGATCCGTGTCGATCCAGTCCTTGATCGCCTCTGCCAGCGGCTGCGCCTGAGCAGGGTTCAGGCCCTCGATGTTCTGGAACAGTCGCTGCAATTGCTGCTGGTACTTGAGCGGTTGCGCGACGGCAAGATTGTTGAGATTGAAGCGCCCTTGAAGGTCTTCCACCTTGCCACGCACCGCACCCTGTTCCACCGGCAGGTAGTCGATGGGCCGGGCCCAGTCCTCGTCGAGCGAGTCGATGGGGCCGTTCTTTTCGAGATCGCGGGCGAGGATACGGCGCGTCCAGGATTCCAGCCCCTGCGCGTACCACCAGGCGCGTTCGCCGTCGATGAGGGTGCCGGCGCGACGGATGCTGTTCTGCGCCGACACCAGCACCGCCGCTGCCGCAATGGCAGCGAGCGCCATCACCAGCATGGCGGTGATCAGCGCGATGCCGCGCTGGCGAGGGTCAAGCGGGGTCACAGCTCTGCTCCTCGCCCACGCCGGGGATGGTCGGGGGTTCGCCCGGATTGCATTTGCGCCGGCCACTGCTGGGCTGCGTCACCGGCTCCACACCAGGCCGCATCAGCCAGACGATCTCGCCGAAGTCCTTGGTCTCCAGCGTCAGCTCCACCGCCTTGGGCAGCAAGAGATTGCTGCTGCCGGTCGTCGCGGTGCCGGTGCTCTGTGGCGGCCAGCGATCCTGCCATTGGCGGCTTGCGTCCATGAAGCGCCAGCGGGCGTCATCGACCTGGGTCAGCAGCACCAGCTTCAGAGGGTCCTTGTCGGCACCACGATCCAGCACGCGCCAGGTTTCGCGCAGCAGCTCCCGCGTGCGGTCGTCGTAGCGGTACACCACCCGCTCCAGGCTCGCGCGCGGCTGCGAGAGCGGGTTGCGCCAGCCCGAGCGGGTGAACTCGATGCGGCTGCCAAACTCCTCGAACACGAAAGCCGCTTGCGGCTGGCCGAAGCCGTCCCGGCTGCCGCGCGGCACGGCGAGTTCCAGATCGTTGCGCGCGCGCTGGAAGGCCTTCTGCCATTCGGCGGTGCGGGCGAGCTGCACTTCGATGGTCTTGCGCGCCTTCAGCACATAGTTGAGGCCGCCGTAGGCCATTACCGCGAACAGGCCGAACACCGCCAGCACGACGATCAGTTCCAGCAAGGTGAAACCTTGCGCGCGCCTCATTGCCGCCCCGTGCTGGCGAGAAACGCGGTGAGGTAGGCGAGCGAGGGGGTTTCGGTCTTGATGTCCCGCACGCCAGGCGGGTACACGCGCAGGTCGATGCGGCGCAGCAATGGGTCTTCGGTGCCGCGCACCTCGATGCGGTAGCGCCATTCGGCACCGGCCATCTCCATCTCGTCCTCCTTGCTCCCGGTGGCGGGCCAGCCCGCTTCGAGCATCAGCTCGTTCATGCGGTTGTGCGCGACCCAGGTGGCGAGCGTGCGCTGGCGGATGTAGCCGGCCTGGTCCGCGTAGCGCGCAAAGCCCGAGAGCAGCGCGCCCATGGCAATGGCGACGATGGTGACGGCGACCAGCACCTCCAGCAGGGTGAATCCTTTGCTCCGCTGCCTCATGTGCGCGTCGCAGGCAGCACGGCGCGCACCATTTTCACGCGCCCGAGCGCATCGGCCTCGATGCGGTAACTGGCGGTGAGTCCGGGTGCGGTGAGTTGCAGGGAGAAAGGCGTGATCTCGCCACTGGAGAGCAGCAGCACCTGCGGCGTCATGCGCTGCGCGTCGTTCTCTCGCTGGCTCTTGAGCACCACGCTCTCGGCCAGCTCCTGCTCCTGCTCGGGCGTGAGCTCGGGCGGCAGCTTCACGGGGCGATCATCGACCCTCAGATTGAGCGCGAAAGGCTCCTTGAAACTGCGGCGGCGCAGCGGGCCCGAAAGCTCGTAGTCCTGCCACTGACGGCTCGAATCCATCGTCAGCAGGCGGTAGCCACCTTCAGTGAAACGCAGGCCGATCTCGATACCCTTGGCCTCGGCCTCCTCGCTGGCAAGTTTGATGATCGCCTCGGCCCGGCGCGCCTCGTTTTCGAGCTTGTCCTCGTTGATGCGCCCGCCCACCGAGAGGCTGGCGAAGGCCACCATCACGCCCACGATGAGGACCACCACCATCACTTCGAGCAGCGTGAAGCCCCGCTGAGCATGGGCGCGAGGCAGCCTCATGACCGTGCTTTTCTAACTGCCGATATCCCAGTTGCCGATGTCGCCGGCAGCGCCTTCACCACCCGGCTTGTTGTCGCTGCCGAGGCTGAACAGGTCGAACTCGCCCTTGGTGCCGGGTTGCAGGTACTGGTAGGGATTGCCCCAGGGATCGGTTGGCGGCTTTTGCAGATAACCGCCGGACTTCCAGTTCTTGGCGGCGGGCTCGCCCTGCGGCGGTGCCACCAGTGCCTCCACACCCTGCTGGGTCGAGGGGTAGTAGAAGTTGTCGAGCTTGTAGAGGTTGAGCGCGGACTCGATGACGCGGATGTCCTGCTTGGCCTTGGTGATGCGGGCGTCGTCGGGGCGATTCATGATCTTGGGCACGACAACGGCGGCGAGAATGCCGAGAATGACCACGACCACCATGATCTCGATCAGCGTGAAGCCCTGCTGGTGGCGGGCGCTGTGCTTCGATGCAGACATTTGAAGAATCCTTGAATGAAGAGGTTGCAACACCGTCGATGATAAACGCATCCGTCGCACCGCCCGATGACAAACACGTGCAAAACCCTTGGACGGACCGGCGGGTCTGGATGTTCCCGGGCTTTCTGATGCTGCTGATTGCGGTGCTGGGCATCGGCGGCGAACCCTGGATCGACGCGCTGCGTTACGACCGCGCGGCGATCGAGGCGGGCGAATGGTTTCGCCTCTTCACGGCCAACCTCGTGCATCTGCCCGGCAACACCATCGAGTGGAGGGGCTGGCAGTTCCACGGGCCCTGGCATCTGTTTTTGAACGAGTTGGGTTTGCTGGTGCTGGTGCTGCTCTGCCCTGAGCGGCTGTCGCTGCTGGTCTGGCTCAGGCGCACCTTGTTCCTGTTTCTCGGCATGAGCCTGGGCCTGTATTTCTTCGCCCCCGACATGCACTGGTATGTCGGGCTTTCGGGTGCGATGCACGGCTTCTTCGTGCTCGGCCTGGTACCTCAGGCAGTGAAGAAAGACATCGTCGCCTTGGGCTGCGTGCTCTATCTGCTCGGCAAGCTCGGTTACGAGTTGTATGCCGGTGCGCCGGTGTCGGACGAGGCCGCCATCGGCGGCAAGGTGGCGCTGGAATCGCACCTCTGGGGCTCGGTTTCGGCGCTGATCTACGGCGTCGTGTTCCAGAGTTTCTGGAAGCCCGAGCAATGGGCCTTCTGGCGAGCGCCCATAAAAAAAGTCGGGACGCGATAGCGTCCCGACCCGGTACACACACTCAATTCACGCGAGCGTTCGCGTCGGCCTTGACCTTGGTCGAGACCTTCAGCTTGCTGGCGTTGACCTTGACGACACCCTTGGTCTGCTTGGCCAGTGCGATGGCCTGATCCTTCTCGGCCTTGGTCGCCACCGTGCCCTTGAGGAACACGACGTTGTCCTTGGTCGTCACCTTGATCGCGGTGCCCTTGGTGGCCGTGTCGGCCAGCAACTGCGACTTGATCTTGGTGCTGATCCAGCTATCGGTGATGACCTCGCCGGTGGTGTCGGCAGCAACCTTCACATCACCGCCGATCGCGTTCAGCACGCCGGGGGCTTCGATCTTGTTGACGACCCGCACGTTGGCATCGACAGATGACTTGGCGATGGCCTCGGCAGCGGCCTTCGCATCAGCGGTCGGAGCCTTGCCGGTGAGGATCACCACGTCGTTCTCGGAAGTCACCGAGATGTCAGAGCCTTTGACGCGGGCATCGGCAGCGAGATTGGTTTTGACCTTGCCGGTCAGCGCGGTATCAACCACGGTCTGAGTGGCTGCATTGACGGTGGCGCCGAGATCGACGGAAACGGCCTGTGCAGCGCCGGCGCTGGCCAGGATGGCGGCGGCGATGAGGGTGCGGGTCAAGAGGGTTTTGTTCTTCATTAGTTAACTCCAGTTGTGGACAGGTGCAGCGACAGCGGTGCAACAAAAAATGGGGATGTCAGATCGAAGGCTTCCTCTTGCCGAAGATCAGCGACAGCACGAACAGAACGATGAACACGAGGAAGAGGATCTTGGCGATGCCCGCCGAAGTCCCGGCGATGCCGCCGAAGCCGAGCACGGCGGCGATGATGGCGATGATCAGAAATACAACGGCGTAATGAAGCATGGACAAGTCTCCTTGAGTGTGTTCGAGATGATTTGGGCGGTGCGGACGTTAGGGTCTGTCCGTGCTGCGTGATTAGAATCCGCCCCTGCACTGAATCGGCTGTGAATCTGAAAGCCGACCGGCATCGACACACCCAAAATATTTCTGGAGGCGCTTTTGAGTTACGCAATGTTGTTCCCCGGCCAGGGTTCGCAATCGGTCGGCATGCTCAAGACCTTGGGCGACGCCCACACGCTGGTGCTAGAAACTTTTGACGAGGCCTCCACCGCGCTCGGCTTCGATCTGGCCGCCATGGTGCGCGAGGGGCCGAAAGAGTCACTCGACCAGACCGAAAACACCCAGCCTGCGCTGCTCGCTGCGGGCATTGCGGTATGGCGGGTGTGGCAATCCAGGGGCGTGCCGCCGCCGGTGGCGCTGGCTGGGCATAGCCTCGGTGAATACACCGCATTGGTTGCTGCCGGGAGCCTTGCCTTCGCCGATGCGCTCAAGCTCGTTGCCCTGCGCGGGCGGCTGATGCAGGCCGCGGTGCCAGAGGGGCAGGGAGGCATGGTGGCGGTGATTGGTCTCGACGACGAGGCCGTGAGCCGCCTCTGCGCGCGCTACCCCGGCCAGGAGTTGCTCGCACCCGCCAACTACAACGCGCCAGGCCAGGTGGTGGTGGCGGGCGAGACGGCGGCACTCGACTGGCTCAGCGCCAACGGCAAGGCCAATGGCGCGCGCATGGTGATCAAGGTCGGCATGTCGGTGCCCTCGCATTGCAGCCTGCTCAAGTCCGCCGCAGATGAGTTGGCGGTGGCACTGGCGGCGGTTGAGATCAGCGCGCCGAAGATCCCCGTGCTGCACAACCTCGACGCCGCTGCGCGCAGCGAGCCCGATGCCATCCGCGCCGCACTCGCTGGCCAGCTGCACCAACCTGTGCAGTGGACGCGCATCGTCTACGCACTCGCCGGCCAGGGCGTGAACACCTGGCTGGAATGTGGCCCCGGCAAGGTGCTGACCGGCCTCGTCAAGCGCAGTGTCGAGCGCGCGACGCTGGTCGCGCTCGAAGACCCGGCAGCACTTGCTGCCGCAGCCACCCATTTGAAAGCCTAAAGGACCACCATGAGCTTTGAAGGACAGATCGCCCTCGTCACCGGTGCCTCGCGCGGCATCGGCCGCGCCATCGCACTGGCGCTGGCGGATGCGGGTGCCAAGGTCATCGGCACCGCCACCAGCGAGGCGGGTGCGGCGGCCATCAGCGAAACACTTGCCGCCAAGGGCGGGCAGGGCCGCGTGCTGAATGTGCGCGATGCCGCGGCCGGCGACGCGCTGGTGGAGGCCATCGGCAAGGAGCTGGGACCCATCAGCGTTCTCGTCAACAACGCCGGTGTCACCCGCGACAACCTGCTGCTGCGCATGAAAGACGAGGAATGGAGCGATGTGCTGGATACCGATCTCTCCGCCGTATTCCGCCTGAGCCGCGCCGTCATTCGCGGCATGATGAAGGCACGTTACGGGCGCATCGTCTCGGTCGGTTCGGTGGTGGGCAGCATGGGCAATGCCGGGCAGGCCAACTACTGCGCGGCCAAGGCGGGGCTGATCGGGTTCAGCAAGGCGCTGGCGAAGGAGATCGGCTCGCGCGGCATCACCGTCAATGTCGTCGCCCCCGGCTTCATCGACACCGACATGACCAAGGCGCTGCCTGAGGGCGCGCGCACCGCCCTGCTTGCGCAAGTGCCGACGGCCCGGCTCGGCAGCCCCGAGGACATCGCGGCTGCGGTGCTGTTTCTCGCTTCCAGGCAGGCCGCCTACATCACGGGTGAAACCCTGCATGTGAATGGCGGTCTGCACATGGCCTGAACGCATCGCAGATCAGCTACTGTTGCACCGCAACACGGCTTCGGTGGCGACAGTCACGAACCATCGCTTAGAATCCGCCCGCAATACGGCCCCCCAAGGACTACAAATGAGCCTCGAAGACAAAGTCAAGAAAATCATCGCTGAACAGCTTTCCGTGAGTGAAGAGCAGATCAAGCCGGAGTCTGCATTCGTGGAAGACCTCGGTGCTGACAGCCTCGACACCGTCGAACTGGTGATGGCCCTCGAAGAAGAGTTCGAGATCGACATCCCTGACGAAGAAGCAGAGAAAATCCGCACGTTCCAGGACGTGCTGAACTACATCAAGACCCACGCTCCCCAGGCGTCTTGAGTCACCGAAAGGGGCTGCATTCGCGGCCCCTTTTTTGTTTGTCCCCCCTAATTCGTAAACTTGCGCATGACGCACCGCCGCGTGGTCGTGACGGGACTGGGCATCGTCTCTCCCGTCGGTTCTTCGGTTGATCTCGCCTGGTCGAATATCCTTGCCGGCAAGTCCGGCATCGTGCCGATCACGACGTATGACGTCTCGACCTATCCAACCAAGTTCGCAGGTCTGGTATCAGCCGACTTCAAGCCCGAAGACGCGATGGGGCCGAAGGAATTGCGCAAGACCGATCCCTTCATCCATTACGGTGTCGCGGCGGCCAAGCAGGCCATCCGCGACGCGGGATTGGAGATCACCGACGCTAACCGCGAGCGCATTGCGGTCACGGTCGGCTCCGGTATTGGCGGCATCGGCTCGATCGAGGACGAGTGCCGAGCCCTGCATGAAAAGGGTGTGAAGCGCGTGTCGCCCTTCTTCGTGCCCAGCTCCATCATCAACATGGTCGCTGGTTACATCTCGATCGAGATGGGCATTACCGGCGGCACCTTCGGCGTGGTCTCGGCCTGCACCACGGCCGCGCACTCGATCGGCATGGCGCACCGCATGATTTCCTACGGCGATGCCGACATCGTGATCGCTGGTGGCGCCGAAGCCGGCTCTGCACCGGCCGGCATGGCGGGCTTCTGCCAGGCGCGCGCGCTCTCCACCCGCAACGACGATCCCACCAAGGCGAGCCGTCCCTTCGACAAGGACCGCGACGGCTTCGTGCTCGGCGACGGCGCGGGGGTGATCGTGGTCGAGGAATACGAACACGCGAAAGCGCGTGGCGCCAAGATTTATGCCGAGCTGATCGGCTTCGGCATGTCCTCCGATGCCTTCCATATCACTCTGCCCCCAGAAGATGGCAACGGCGCGCGCCGCGCCATGCAGGCGGCGATGGCGGACGCGAAGATCAATCCCGAAGACGTCAGCTACATCAACGCCCATGGCACCTCCACGCCCGCAGGTGATATCGCGGAGACCAGGGCAATGAAAGACGCACTGGGCGCGCACGCGATGAAGGTAGCGGTGTCGTCCACCAAGTCGATGACCGGGCATCTGCTGGGCGCTGCGGGCGGTATCGAGGCGGTGTTCTCGGTACTCGCCATCCGCGACAAGGTATTGCCACCCACCATCAATCTCGACAACCCCAGCGAGGGTTGCGATCTCGACTACGTGCCGCACACGGCGCGCCAGGCCGAGGTGGATGTGGTGCTCTCCAACTCCTTCGGGTTTGGCGGTACCAACGGCACGCTGGTGTTCCGCCGCATCTGACCCAGTGCCCCACGCCCAGCAAACGGGCACGCCCGATCTGCTGGCGCTGCACGAACTCCATCCCGAGCGTTATCCCTTCCTGCTGCAGAGCGTGGCGGGGCATCCGGTGTCTGGCCGCTACGACCTGCTGTTTGCCTTCCCGCAGTGGGATTCGCCAGAGACCGTGCGCGAAGGGCCGGATTTTTTCTCGCGGCTCTCGCAGGCTGTGAGCGCCGCAGGCGTGCAGCGGAATGATCCACTGCCTTTCGTCGGTGGCTGGTTCGTTTTTCTGGGCTACGAAGCCATGCGCTTCATCGAGCCGCAGCTGCAACTGCCCGCCTCGCCCTACGCCCTGCCAGATGCCATTGCCGTGCGCTGCACGGCGGCCGTGATCGTGGATCGTGAGTTGGGTCTGACGCACCTGCTGGCTGAGACCGATGGTGCTCAACTGCAAGCCTTGCAGGCTGATCTCGCCCGCATTGGCAGCGTTGCGGCGAGCGTGCGCGCAACCGTGCTGAGGGTCGAAGAAGAGCCCGCACCGCGCTATCTCGCCGGGTGCCAGCGGGTGCTTGATTACCTGCTGGCGGGCGATAGTTTCCAGATCAACCTTTCCCGCGCTTGGCGCGCGGCGCTGGCACCAGGCAGCAAGCCAGCCGCCTTGTATCGCAGCCTGCGCGACAGCAATCCCGCGCCGTTTTCGGGCCTCGCCCAATTCCCGCAAGGAGCGGTCGTCAGCTCTTCGCCCGAGCGATTGATCTCCATCGATGAGGATCGCGTCGAGACGCGCCCGATTGCTGGCACGCGGCCACGGGGGCTCAGCGATGTCGAAGATGCCGCGTTCAAAAGCCAGCTCGTCGGCAGTCTCAAGGAGCGCGCCGAGCATGTGATGCTGATCGACCTCGAACGCAACGACCTCGGCCGCGTCTGTCTGCCCGGCAGTGTCGAGGTCAGCGAGCTGATGACGGTGGAGAGTTACGCCCACGTGCACCACATCGTCTCCAATGTGCGCGGCCGTCTGCGCCCTGGCGTGGGCGTGGGCGAGGCGATTGCAGCGGTGTTCCCGGGCGGCACCATCACCGGCTGCCCGAAGCTGCGCGCGATGGAGATCATTGCCGAGCTTGAGGGCGTTGGCCGCGGACCGTATACCGGTGCGATGGGCTACATCTCGCGGCATGGCAAGAGCGACCTCAACATCTTGATCCGCAGCCTGGTGGTAGAGGGCGATGCAGTGAGTTTTCGCGCTGGTGCCGGCGTGGTGGCCGACTCGGTGCCCGAGCAGGAGCTGGCCGAGACCCGCACCAAGGCGCGCGGCCTGCTGCGGGCACTGGGGGTCGACGGGTGATCGGCGATCTGCCGCGTGATGTGGTCGCACTAGTCAACGGCGCACCGCCCAAGGCCAGCGTGCTGCTCAGCCGCGCGCTGCACTACGGTGACGGCGTATTCCGCACGCTCTTGCGCCACGAGGGCCGCTGGCTCGATTTCGACCGCCACTACGTCAAGCTGGTGCAGGACTGCCGAGTGCTCGGCCTCGACCCACCACATGTGGGCCAGCTCGAAGCCGAGCTGGAATCGCTCGGCGGCGGGCGCAGTCAACCCGTGGTGGGCAAGATCATCCTCGCCCGCAGTGGTGCGGGGCGCGGTTATGCGCCGACCAGCCGCCAGTGCGAGCGCATCCTGCTGCGCTATGCAGCACCCCGCTATCCGCCGAGTTGCTGGAGCGAGGGCGTGGCCGCCATCAGCTCGCCAGTGGTGCTCGGTAGCCAGCCGCTGCTGGCGGGCGTGAAGCACCTCAACCGGCTGGAGAACATGCTCGCTGCCCGCAACTGGCCGCAGGGTGTGCAGGAGGCCCTGATGTGCGATGCGGCCGGTGCGCTGGTCTGCGGCAGCCGCAGCAATCTGTTCTGGGTGCAGGGCGGCAAGCTCTTGACTCCGCGCCTGGCAGGCTGCGGTGTGGCGGGCATGATGCGCGCGAAAGTGCTCGATGCCGCGCGTGCGCTGGGCCTGCAAGCCGAGATGGTGGAAGCCCCGGCGGCACAGCTGATGCAGGCGAGCGAGGCTTTTCTCAGCAACAGCCTCATCGGCATCTGGCCGCTGAAGCGGCTCGATGCACACGACTTCGGCCTGCCCGGGCCGCTCACCCTGAGGCTGCAAGCCACCATTGCCCAGCCGATGCTCGGCGATACAGGCAGCTGACCGCGCGCGATAATCCGCCCATGAAATCCCTGATCAAAGCCTTGTTCCGCATCACCCTGCTGCTGGTGCTGCTGGTGGTGGTGGCCGCAGCAGCCCTGCTGTGGGATGCCCGCAAGCAACTGCATGCGCCGCTCTCGATCCAGGAGGTCGAGCGGGTCAGCATCACGCGCGGCGAGCGGTTTGCCACGGTGATCGACGAGATGCATGCCAATGGCGTGTTCGCTTCCACGCGCCAGGGCCATTACCTGCTGCTGTGGGCGCGTGCCAGCGATGCCACCCGGCGCGTCAAGGCGGGCGAGTTCGATCTGGCACCCGGCTCGACACCGTTGGATGCGCTGGAGATGTTCATCGAAGGCCGTTCGGTGTTGAGCGAGCTGCGCCTGCCCGAGGGCTGGAAGTTTTCCCAGGCCTTCACCCTCATCGCCAGCCATGAGGACCTCGAACACACCTTGCCGGACGACATTGCGCCCGACGAGCTGATGCGGCGCATCGGCCATGCGGGCCAGCATCCCGAGGGCCGGTTTTTCCCTGACACCTACCGCTTCACCAAGGGCATGAGCGATGTCGAGTTGCTGCGCCACGCCGCCAAGCTCATGCAGCAGACGCTCGATGCCGAGTGGGCCGCGCGCGCCAAGGAGCTGCCCTATGCCAGCGCCAGCGAGGCGCTGACCATGGCCTCCATCGTCGAGAAGGAAACCGGTGCGGCGGTGGAGCGCGCACGCATCGCCGGTGTGTTCATGCGCCGGCTCAGGGTGGGCATGCTGCTGCAAACCGACCCGACGGTGATCTACGGCATTGGTGACGCCTTCGACGGCAACCTGCGCCGTGTCGATCTCGAACGCGACACGCCCTACAACAGCTATACCCGCAAGGGCCTGCCGCCCACACCCATCTGTCTGCCGGGACGCGCGGCGATCCATGCCGCCCTGCACCCGGATGACGATGGCAGTGTGTTCTTCGTCGCACGCGGCGATGGCACCCACCAGTTCAGCAAGACCTATGAAGAGCACAATGCGGCGGTCTCCCGATTTCAACTGAGAGGGCGCTAGATGGGCATCCAGCCGGAGGGTCGCTTCATCACGCTGGAAGGAGGCGAGGGCGCGGGCAAGAGCACCGCCGCCAGCTTCATCCGCGACTGGCTGCAGGCCCAGGGCCGTACGGTGACGATGACGCGCGAGCCCGGTGGCTCGCCGCTCGCCGAGGCAATCCGTAACGTGGTGCTGGGCCACTGGGCCGAGGGCGTGCCGGCTGAGAGCGAGGTGCTGCTGATGTTCGCGGCGCGCGCGGCCCACCTCAACGCCACCATCTGGCCCGCGCTGGCGCGGGGTGAGGATGTGATCTGTGACCGCTTTGTCGATGCCAGCTATGCCTACCAGGGCGAGGGACGCGGCGTGCCCGCCGAGCGCCTGCTTCAGCTGGAAGCCTATGTGCTGAAAGGCTTTGCGCCGCAGCTGACGCTGCTGTTCGATCTCCCGCCCGAGCAGGGTCTGGCGCGTGCGAGAAGTCGCGGTGATGCCAACCGGTTCGAGGCCGAGGCCATGGCTTTCCAAGAGCGCGTGCGCGCGGCTTATCTGCAACGCGCTTTTGTGCACCCTGATCGCTATGCGGTGATCGACGCCAGCGCGCCGCTCGCCGAGGTGCAGGCTGCGGTTGTTGCCGTGCTGCAACAGCGCCTGTGAGCGGGCTGATCCCGCTGCCCTGGCAGGCGGCGCAGTGGCAGGCGGTGACGGCCGCACAGACGCGTGGCCAGCTGCACCACGCCTGGCTGGTCTCCGGCAGCGAGGGCGTGGGCAAGAAGAGTTTCGTGCGCGCCTGGACGGCCGCACTGTTGTGCGAGAAACCAGATGGGCAGCAGCAGGCCTGCGGCCTTTGCAACAGCTGCAAGATGCTGGCCTCCGGTGGCCATCCCGACGCGCATCTGCTCAGCAACGACGGTCATCTGGGGCTCGCCAGCGAGGCCTCGTTGCAGAGTGAGGATGGCCTGAGCTACTGGACTCCGAAGTCCAGCAGCATGCGGCGCGACATCGCCGTGGATGCCGCGCGCAGCCTCATCGACAAGTTCAGCATCACCAGCCATCGCGGCGGCATGCGGGTGGTGGTGATCCACCCCGCCAGCGACATGAGCGATGCCACCGCCAATGCGCTGCTGAAGACCATCGAAGAGCCGCCGGCGCGTACCGTGCTGATGTTCGTCACCGTGTTCCCGCAGGCGCTCAAGCAGACCATCCGCAGCCGCTGCCAGCAGCTTCGTTTCGCAACGCCTGCCAAGGGCGAGGCGCTGAGCTGGCTGTATGGCGCGCATCCAGACGCCGATGCCTTGCTGCTGGCCGAGGCGGGTGGAGCGCCGCTCAAGGCGTCAGCATGGCTCGCCAGCGGCGAAGCCAAGCGCCGCGCGCTGTGGCGCAACACGCTGCAACAGGTGGCCGAGCGCCGTAGTGATCCCCTGCAAGCGGCAGCCGATCTCGCCCGAGACAAGGGCGAGGCGGGGCAGGTGCTGCGGCTCTGGCAGGTGCAGATGCAGGAGCAGCTGCGCGACGGTGGCGTGTGGAGTGCGCGGCACGAGTCCTTCCACGCCATGCTGCTCGACGGCCTGCGCCGTCTCGAAGACCACAACGCCAACGCGCAACTCTTGTTCGAGAGCCTGCTGCTGCGCTGGCGGCTGCTGGCGGCAACGCCAGCGAGCGCGTAACCTCAACCCGACTACTCGAACCAACCCGAAGGCCGACAGGCAAGATGAGCACACCAGCACGCGCGGGCGGCCAGCCCGGCATCCTCACGCTGAACATCAAGGACAAGAGCGCGCTCTATGTCGCCTACATGCCGTTCATCAAGAACGGCGGGCTGTTTATCCCTACCGAAAAATCCTACAAGCTGGGCGACGAAGTCTTCATTCTGCTGACACTGATGGACTCCGCCGAGCGCCTGCCGGTGGCCGGCAAGGTGGTGTGGGTCACGCCCAAAGGTGCGCAGAACAAGCGCCAGCAGGGCATCGGCGTGCAGTTCTCCTCGCAGGATGCCGGTACCACCCAGAAGAAGATCGAAGCCTCCCTGGCCGGTGCTTTGGGCGCGGATCGCCCAACGCACACGATGTGATCGCAGGGACGGCTACTTGGGAATGCCGCCGTCGAGCATCGACACGTCATACCCCTTCTGGCTCAGCACGAACACCGCCACCGATGAGCGACGGCCCGAGTCGCAGACGATGATGTAGCGGGTGTGGATGTCGAGCAGGTTGAGCTTCATGCGCAGCATGAACAACGGGATGTTGAGCGAGCCTGTGAGCGAGGCGGCCGCGAACTCGGTGGGCATGCGCACGTCCAGCCACTTGGCCTGGCCTGCGTCGATCTCCTTGCTGGCATCCGCGAACTTCACCTTGCGCGCCAGCGGCTCATTGAGCAGCGAGCGGAAATCGGCCTTGGCGAGGCGGGTGAGCTTGCCGTAGGTCAGCAAGGTGACGGTGGCGTTGCGCGGGCTTTCCGAAATCAATGCTTCTTCGCCGAAGCAGGAGCCTGCCTCCAGCTCGGCCAGCCGCACCGGTTTCTGGTTGGGCACCTCGCGGGTCACCACGCAACGACCTTCAATCAACACATAAAAATAGTCACCAGGATCGCCCTGCTTCACCACCACATGGCCGGCTTCGAGATGGACCTGCTCCATGCGCATGAACATGGCTTGCAGATTGGCGGGTGGCACGGCCTGGAAGGTGGGCATCTGCAGCAGCCGCGCCATCCAGTCACCGCTGGTGTCGTCGTCGGCTGAAAGCTCATCCACCTCGAAGGCACCAGTCTGGTCCCAGGTCAGCATCACGTCGAGCAGGCTGGCATCCACGCTCAAGATCAGTGAAGGCTCGATGGCCTTGGCCGACACCTTGCGCGGAGCCTGGTGGGCCAGCCGATGGGCAGCTGAGGGTTCGCCCGCACGCACTATGGCCAGCACCTTGCCCTGTGCATCCTCAAGCTGCACCGCGCCGCGCAGCACATACAGCGCGTTTGCGGCGGGCTCGCCGATGCCGAACAGTGGTTGGCCAGCGGGTGCGTCCATCAGCGTCGCCTTCTTGGCGAGCGTGGCCTGGCTTTCGGCCTTCAGCGCGTTGAGCGGCACCAGCGCGGCAAAAAGATTGGGGCTGACGGCCTCCGACATTACGGCTCCTTGGGTCAGGGTCACTTGCGGCCTGAAGATACCATGCGGCCTCATTCCAGCAGCCGCCGCGCGCCCAGAAACCGCAGCGAAAAATAGGGGATGTCGAGCCGCACCGCACGGATCGCACCACCCGACGATGGCGCATGAATGCCCTGCTGGTCGCCGAGGTAGAACACCACATGGCTGGGCCCGCTGCGATTGCTGTCGAGCCGGTAGAACATCAGGTCGCCCGGCTTCGCGTCTTCCACCGCAATGGCGCGGCCGCTGGTGTAGAGCGTCGCGGTGGTGCGTGGTGTTCTGGCCCCACCGGCCCCGTAGGCATAGCGCACCAGCCCAGAGCAGTCGAAGGCATCTGGCCCATTGCCGCCGTAGAGGTAGGGCTTGCCGACCTGGGCAAAGGCGGTCATCACGATCTGGTCGCGGTCACCCTTGAACAGGGCTTGATCTGGCGGCGGCCCGGCTCGCTGCCTGTGGCTGGCAACGGGGCGTTCGATATCAGCCGAGGGTGGGCGGCTGGCACAGCCCACCAGCAGTATGGCCAGCAGCAGGGTGGCTGCTGCTGCCTTCATGCCACCGGGGCGGTGTTCACCATCGAAGGGCGCTCGGCGAACACGGCATACCAGGCGGCGAGCGCCGGCCGGGTGCTGCGCCAGTCCAGCGTGCCGAAGCGGAAGTCGAGATAGCCCAGCGCGCAGCCGACGCCGATCTCGACCAGGCTGGGCAGCTCGGCCAGAAACTCGCCAGCCTCGGCTTCGAGCGCATCGAGGCTGCGGGTGATGGCGGCCTGCTTGCGGCTGATCCAGGCCGGCGATTGCTCGCTCACCGGGCGGCGCGATTCAAGCAGGATGGAAACCGCCGCCTCGGCGAGGCCATCAGCCAGATTGAGGCGCTTGAGCTTGGACCAGCGCGCGCTGCCGCGCGGCAGCGAGGTGAGCGTGCCGCCACGGGTCTGCAAATACTCGATGATCAGGTCGGAGCCGGGCAGCGACTCGCCCTTGTCAGTGATCAGCGCAGGGATCTGGCCCAGCGGATTGGCGGCGAGGAAGGCCGGTTCGTTGGCCGACCAGTCGGTGAACACTTCCTCGACCAGACCTTCCAGCCCCAGCTCCAGCAGGCTGACGCGCACCTTGCGGGCAAAGGGCGAGGTCTTCGAGCTGTACAGTTTCATCTTCATGCGGTTTTATTTTTAAGTGGAACCCCGGGGGCAAGCGTACGCGATTACGCCCGCAGCGTGTCGTTGGACGCTGCGGGCACATCAAAGGTTTCAGCTCTCAGTGGCTGCCGAGCTTGTCCAGATAACGCTCGGCATCGAGTGCCGCCTGGCAGCCGGTGCCGGCGCTGGTGATGGCCTGACGGTAGACGTGGTCCTGCACATCGCCGGCCGCGAACACGCCGGGCACGCTGGTGGCGGTGGCATCGCCCGCCGAGCCACTCTTGACCGTGATGTAGCCGCCCTGCATCTCCAACTGGCCCTCGAACAGACTGGTGTTGGGCGAGTGGCCGATGGCGATGAACACACCCTTGAGATCGATGTTGCGCGTCGAGCCATCCTGCACGCTCTTCACCCGCATGCCGGTGACGCCAGTGGTGTCGCCCAACACCTCGTCGAGCGAGCTGTTCCAGATGATCTCCACCTTGCCCTCGGCGGCTTTCTTGAACAGCTTGTCGTGCAAAATCTTCTCGCCCTTGAACTTGTCGCGGCGGTGGACGATGGTGACTTTCTTGGCGATGTTGGCGAGATACAGCGCCTCTTCGACAGCCGTGTTGCCACCGCCGATCACGGCGACCTCCTGCCCCTTGTAGAAAAAGCCATCGCAGGTCGCGCAAGCCGACACGCCCTTGCCGCGGAACAGCTGTTCCGACTCGATGCCGAGATATTTGGCCGATGCGCCGGTGCAGATGATCAGTGCATCGCAGGTGTACTCGCCCTGATCGCCCGCCAGCTTGAAGGGCCTGCTCTTCACATCCACGGTGTGGATGTGGTCATAGATCATCTGGGTATCGAACCGCTCGGCGTGCTGAGCCATGCGCGCCATCAGGTCAGGGCCCATCAGGCCATGCACGTCACCGGGCCAGTTATCGACTTCGGTGGTGGTCATCAACTGGCCGCCGACTTCGAGGCCAGTGATCATCACCGGCTTGAGATTGGCGCGTGCGGCATAGACAGCGGCGGTGTAGCCGGCAGGGCCGGAGCCGAGAATCACGAGACGATGATGTTGCGCGGTGGACATTGAAGGTCCTCCAAAGTGGTTGAAAGTGGTGGGAGCGCCAAGCGCCAGCAGTCGATGCCGCGACTGCTCGCGGTTGGTGCTGGGGCGGCGGTCAGCCGCCCCAGACCGTTATGGCCTAGAGCTTCGCGGCGTTCTCAGCCAGATAGGCGGCAACTCCTTCGGGAGAGGCCGTCATGCCCTTGTCGCCCTTCTTCCAGCCTGCGGGGCAGACTTCGCCGTGCGCTTCGTGGAACTGGAGCGCGTCAACCAGGCGCAGCAGCTCGTCGGTCTCGCGGCCGAGCGGCAGGTTGTTGACGACCTGGTGCTGCACGATGCCTTCCTTGTCGATCAGGAAGCTGGCACGGAAGGCCACACCATCCTGGTGCTCGACGCCATAGGCGCGGACGATCTCGTGGTTGACGTCGGCCACCATCGGGAAGCCGACCTCGCCGATGCCACCCTTGTTGATCGGGGTGTTGCGCCAGGCATGGTGGGTGAACTGGCTGTCGATGGAGACACCGATCAGCTGCACGCCCTTCTCCTCGAAGGCCTTGCGGCGGTGCTCGTGGGCAATGATCTCGCTGGGGCAGACGAAGGTGAAATCCAGCGGCCAGAAGAACAGGGCGACATACTTCTTGCCCCTGAAATCGGAGAGCTTCAGTTCGCCGAGGCTGCCATCGCCGAGGACGGCGGCGGCTTTGAAGTCGGGTGCAGGACGGTTGACGAGAACGCTCATGGCAATTCCTGGTTGAGGGGTTCGTTTAAAAGGCGCGCAACCATGGCTGGATGCGGGCCGCAGTCTAGGGATGGGGATGCAGGCCGGTCAAAACAAGTCTGCCAATCAACGATGAAGGATAAGACTATGGTGCGCCTTGCCGTGCTGGCATGCGGCTGACATACACTGCGTCACCGCATTTCCACCACGACTCCCCACATGAGCGAAACAGCTCGGCGTTCCCTGATCTCGCGTTTCTTCAACGGCCTCTGGAGCATCATCGTCTGGGGCTACCGGCTCGTGGTCATCGCCATGCTCTGCGTCTCGCTGACGCTATTGTGGCTGGCCTGGGGCAGCAAGGGCACGGCGGCCATCGAGACCAACGTGGCGCTGGTGATCGCGCCCAGCGGTGAGCTGGTCGAGCAGATCGACCAAGACCCCGCCCAGCAGTTCGCCGAGCAGTTCAACGGCGAGCCACCCTCGCAGACCGAATTGGGTGATCTCATCGAAGCCCTCGATCTCGCCAGGGATGACAACCGCATTCCACTGGCGGTGATCAAGCTGGATCGCCTCGATGGCGCAGGCCTGGCGCAGCTGGAAGAGCTGAACGCCGCCATTGACCGCTTTCGCGCAACCGGCAAGACGGTGCATGCCTACGCGCCAAGCTATGCGCAGGGCGCGTATTACGTCGCCGCGCATGCGGATGACATTTCGGTCGATCCGCTTGGCGGCGTCGATCTGGAAGGTCTGTCGAGCTATCAGAACTACTTCAAGGATGCACTCGACAAGCTGGGCGTGAAGGTGAACGTGTTCCGCGTCGGCGAATACAAGTCGGCCGTCGAGCCCTTCCTGCGCAACGACATGTCGGAAGAGGCCAAGGCCGCCAGCAGCGAATGGCTGGGCGATCTCTGGACGCGCTACGGCAGCACCACCGGTGCCGCCCGCGAGCTGGCGCCGGATGCCATCGACAGCTATGTCAGGAATCTGCCCGAGGCCATGCAGCAGGCCAATGGCGACGCAGCCCAGCTCGCACTCGCCAGCAAGCTGGTCTCGCATGTCGAGACGCTGGCGGATTTCCGCAAGCGGCTTTCCGCCACCGTGGGTGAGGACGAAGAGACCGGCAGCTTCCGCCAGGTCTGGTACGGCGATTACCTGGCTTCAGCTCGCCTGGCGCAGGAAGGCAAGAAACTGGTCAACAGCGATGAGCCTCGCGTGGCGCTGGTGGTGGTGCAGGGCGAGATCGTCGATGGCATCGGTGAGCCGGGGCAGGCGGGTGGCGACGTGATCTACGACCTGCTCGACGAAGCCCGCCGCGATGCTGGTGTGGCCGCCGTGGTGCTGCGGGTGAACTCGCCGGGGGGCAGCGTGTTCGCCAGCGAGCAGATCCGCCGCGCCGTGCAGGCGCTGCGGGCGGATGGCAAGCCGGTGGTGGCCTCGATGTCGAGTGTCGCCGCCAGCGGTGGCTACTGGATCAGCATGGCGGCCGACCACATCATCGCGCACGAGAGCACCATCACCGGCTCGATCGGCATCTTCGGGCTGATCCCGACCATCGACGGGCCGCTGGAGAAGCTCGGCATCCACACCGATGGTGTCGGTACCACGCCGCTGGCCGGTGCCTTCCGCATCGATCGCCCGCTCAGCCCCGAGGTGGAGCGCATCGTGCAGTCGAGTATCGAGAAGGGCTACCGGGATTTCATCAACGGGGTGGCCGCAGGCCGTGGCCTCAAGGCCGAAGAGGTGGACAGGATCGCGCGCGGGCGGGTGTGGAGCGGCCTCAAGGCCAAGGAGCTGGGCCTCATCGACAGCTTCGGTGGTCTCGATGCCGCTGTGGGCAAGGCTGCCGCACTGGCACAGCTCACCGAGGGCCAGTACCGGCTAGACGAGCTGCGTCCCGAGGCCCCCACGCCGTTCAAGATTCTCGCGCAGCTGCTCGGCCAGGGGGCGATCCGCATGGGGCTGATGGGCGACATGGCAGGCTTGTTCAAAGAGCTCAGGCAGATGCGTGAGTTGCGTGGCCTGATGGGCTGGATGAACGATCCCAATGGCTCCTACGCGCGTTGCTTCTGTGCCGTGGAGCTGGGCGGCCCGCGCGGCATGCACCGTTAAGGCTGGCTGTGGATGCTGACGCGCTGCCCTACGCCGACATCGGTGGGGCGCGCCTGCGCTACCTCGACAAGGGTCATGGCCCCGCCTTGCTGCTGATCCACGGCCTGGGCGCCACCCATGCCGACTGGCAGAAGCAGATCGACTTCTTCGCCCGCGTGTTCAGGGTCATCGCGCCTGACCTGCGCGGGCATGGTGACAGCGAGGGTGAGGGCCCTTTCAATGTCGATCGCCTCGCCACCGATCTCTCACAGCTGCTCGATGCGCTCAAGATCAATTCGTTCTTCATCATCGGCCACTCCATGGGGGGGGCCGTTGCCATGCAGCTGGCCCTGTTCAAGCCCGAGCGGGTGCAGAAAATGGTACTGGCCGACACCCTGCCGAGTTTCGTCCCCGACACCTTCAAGAAACGCCTGCTGCTCTGGACCCGCTTGCTGGTCATGCGTTTCCTTGGCCCCGAGGCGCTGGCCAAACGCACCGCGAAGCAGCTGTTCCCCAAGCCCGAGCAGGAGCCGCTGCGCGAGCTGACCATCCTGCGCAACAACCGCACGCCCAAGCCGGTGTATCTGGCCCTACTCAAGGCGCTGGCCAGGTGGTCGGTCGCGGATCGGCTGAACTGGATGACGCTGCCAGTGTTCGTGGTGGCGGGCGACAACGACTACTTTCCGCCGGACCAGGCCCAGCTGTTTGCCGACAGCCTGCCGGATGGCCGCTGCCGCATCTTCGAAGGCGGGCGTCATCACCTGCCACTGGAAATGCCCGAGGACTTCAACCGCATCACTATGGAGTTCCTGATGCCAGGCAGTCACATCGCCACCGCCAAGGGCGATACCGCACTCAACTGGCTGCGAGTCGATCCGGCCGCCAACAAGAAGATCGACGTCGATTCTTTGCTGAAGCCAAAGCAGCCTTAGCGGACTCCCCTCAGTGCATGAAACGCATCGAGAGGTCGATGGCCCGCAGATGCTTGGTTAGGCTGCCGACAGAGATGCGGTCCACCCCGAGCCGGGCAATGCGATGGACCGTTTCCAGCGTCGCACCGCCGGAGTATTCGAGGATGGTGCTGCCGCCCTGGTCGCGGTGCGCGCGGGTGAGGCGCACGGCCTCGCGGATTTCCTCATCCGGCAGCTCGTCGATCAGCAGCAGGTCCACATTCTCTGCCAGCGCCGCGCGAGCCTCATCCAGATTCTCGGCCTCGGTCATCAGCGGAACGCTGGCCTTGAGCGCGCGTGCGGCGGCCAGCGCAGCACGGATACCGCCCGCCGCCGCAATGTGGTTTTCCTTGATCAGGATGCCGTCGTAGAGCCCGATGCGGTGGTTCACGCCACCGCCGCAGAGCACCGCGTACTTCTGGGCATTGCGCAGGCCGGGCAGGGTCTTGCGGGTATCGGCGATCGCACAGCCGGTGCCCGCCACGGCTTCGACGTACTGCGCCACCGTGGTGGCGGTGCCCGAGAGCGTCTGCAAAAAGTTGAGCGCGCTGCGCTCACCAGTGAGCAGGGAGCGGGCAGGCCCGGAGAGCGTATAGAGCACCGCGTTGGCGGCCACCCGCGCGCCCTCGATCACCTGCCACTCGACCTGCACGCCCGGGTCGATCTGCCGGAAAACTTCGTCCACCCAGGGCCTGCCGCAGATCACGGCTGCTTCGCGGGTGATGACGCGCGCCCTTGCCGGCGCGTCGGGCGAGAGCAGAGCAGTCCAGTCGCCAGCGCCAATGTCTTCGGCGAGTACGGCGCGCACCGTTTCGGCAAGATTGTTGACGTACGCAGGCAGGACGATGGCTGTCATGTGCGGCAACCGAATTCAGCCTGCAAGCAGGGATTCAAGCAAGGCCATCTGCCCCCAGAGCCGGTTCTCGGCCTCATCCCACACCACCGACTGCGCACCGTCGATCACTTCGGCAGTGACCTCCTCGCCACGATGCGCGGGCAGGCAATGCTGGAAGATCGCATCAGCCTTGGCGCGCGCCATCAGCTCTGCATTGACGGTGAAGGGCACGAAGGCGGCAATGCGCCTGGCCTCCTCCTTCTCCTGGCCCATGCTGGTCCAGGTGTCGGTGACGACCAGGTCGGCGCCATTGGCGGCGAAGGCGGCACCGCGCATCAGCTCCACCGAGGCACCGGCCCAAGCCAGCAATGCGGCATCCGGCTCGAAGCCCTTGGGGCAGGCGATACGCAGGGTGAAGCCGAGCAGCTTTGCAGCCTCGATCCAGGAGTGGCAGACGTTGTTGCCGTCGCCGATCCAGGCCGCCACCTTGCCCGCCACTGGGCCACGGTGCTCGATCCAGGTCTGGATGTCGGCCAGCAGCTGGCAGGGGTGGTGCAGGTTGGAGAGGCCGTTGATCACTGGCACTTTCGAGTGTGCGGCCAGCTCGATCTGGTCAGCCTGCGAGTCGTTGCGGATCATGATCGCATCGACCATGCGGCCAAGCACTTTGGCGGTATCCGCAATCGGCTCGTTGCGGCCGAGCTGCATGGCATCGCCGTGCAGGAACAGTGCATGACCACCGAACTTTGCCATGCCCGCTTCGAAGCTCACGCGCGTGCGGGTGGAGTTTTTGGTAAAGATCATCGCCAGCGTCTTGCCAACGAAGGGGCGCGGCAGGGCGGCTTTCTGGGCCTTGAGCGCGATGGCGCGGTCAATCACCTGCTGCAACTCGGCGGGGGAGAAATCAGAGAGTTTGAGGAAGTGGCGCAGCGCTGTCATCGCAATCTGTTGTCCCAAATGAAGACAGGGCCGAGAGGCCCTGTTGAACACGGTGATTCATTCCCGCCGCTGCAACGATATTAACCAACTTACACCATGTTTTTCTCGGCGAACTCCCAGTTGCAGAGCGCCCAGAAGTGCTCGAGGTAACTGGGGCGGGCATTGCGGTAGTCGATGTAGTAGGCATGCTCCCAGACATCGCAGGTGAGCAGAGGCGTTTGTCCCGCCGTCATCGGGTTGCCCGCACCCTGGGTGGAGACGATGGCCAGCGAGCCGTCAGCGTTCTGCACCAGCCAGGCCCAGCCGGACCCGAAGGTGTTGATGGCAGCTTCGGTGAAGGCCTTCTTGAAGTCCTCGACGCCGCCAAAGGTTTTCACGAGGGCATCGGAGAGCTTCTTGCCGGGCGGTGTCTGCTTGGGCGTCAGGCAGTGCCAGAAGAAGGTGTGGTTCCAGATCTGGGCGACGTTGTTGAATATCTTGCCGGAGGACTTCTTGATCACGTCCTCGATGCTCATCGCCTCAAACTCGGTGCCTGCGACCAGCTTGTTGGCGTTGTCCACATAGGCCTTGTGATGCTTGGCATGGTGGTAGTCGAAGGTCTCGGGCGACATGTGCGGCACGAGGGCGTCTTTGGCGTAGGGGAGTTCGGGGAGGATGTAGGCCATGTGCGTGTCCTTGGGTAGCTGGGAAAGTGCCTTGCTAGACAACCAAATCGGAGCCGAACCATAGGGTAGCGGCAATGCAACTTCAACCATTCAGATGAATGCCGACTTCCGGAAGATGGAAATAGACGGAATGGATCGACTTTTGCAAGCACAACTTATCGGATGACTTGTGTTCATAGAGGCGCGCGTATAATCCGCGCCCTTCAAACGGCCCAAAGTTTCATCGGGCCGTATTTCTCAAAGGTCAGGGAGTAAATGATGGACGCTTTGGAGCGCATCAAGCAGCAGGTCACGCAGAACCCGGTCATTCTCTACATGAAGGGCACGCCGGATTTCCCCCAGTGCGGCTTTTCGGGCCGCACCGTGCAGGCGCTCAATGCCTGCGGGGTGGAATACGCCTTCGTCAACATCTATGAGGACGAAGAGGTCTACCGCGCACTACCCAAGTTCGCCAACTGGCCGACTTTCCCCCAGCTCTACCTGAAGGGTGAATTGATCGGCGGCTGCGATATCGCGCTCGATCTCTACCAGAGCGGCGAGCTGAAGAAGATGCTGGAAGAGGCTGTTGGCAAGAAGGCTGCATAGGCCTTCAAACCAATTCAAGAAACGCCCGCATCAAGCGGGCGTTTTTGCTTTGTGGGACCAAGAGTTTCAGGCGGCGAGCAGCGCCTCGGCCACTTCCCGACGGCGGGGTTCGCCAGCCAGCTTTTCAACACAGGCGAGTGCGAAGGCAATGGCACTTGCAGGGCCCTGCCCGGTGATGGTGTGGCCATCGACGACCACGGGCAGGTCCACGTAATGCAGCAGGGCATCGCGCAGGGCGGGGTAGCCGGTGGCCTGCTTGCCATCCAGCAGGCCGTGCGCAGCCAGCACCAGGGCGGGTGCGGCGCAGATGGCGGCCGTCCAACGGTGGGCTCGACGCTGCTCCTGCAATTGTTCGATCAGGGGCGCATGTGCGGCCAGGGTCTTGGCACCGGCCTCACCACCCGGCAACACGATGAGGTCAAAGTGCTGATGCGCCACGTCGGTGTGGCGCACGGTGGCCAGCAGCAGGATGTCGCGGGTTGCGGTGACGCTGAGCGCGTCGCCGACGGCAGCGACGGTGACATCGACATGGGCACGGCGCAGCACGTTGATGACGGTGACGGTTTCGAGCGATTCAGAGCCATTGGCAATCACCACCAAGGCTTTCTTCCTGGCTTCGTGCATGCGACTTTCTCCTCACTGTTATTTTTTTGGAGCCGTCTGCCGGTACAATGGCCGAAACCAACGGCTTGCTTGCTGTGACGCTGAGCCGAACATAACCCAAAACCGGCGTCGTCACTGCACGCCAAGCCCTAGAGGACATCATGGAATACCGCCACATCAAAATACCTGCCACCGGCGAGAAGATCACCGTCAAAGACGGTGTGGTGACGGTGCCCGACCAGCCCATCGTCGGTTACGTCGAAGGCGATGGCATCGGCCCCGACATCACCAAGGCCTGCCTGCGCATCTGGGATGCCGCCGTCGCCAAGGCCTACGGTGGCAAGCGCAAGATCCACTGGTGCGAGACCTATCTGGGCGAAAAGGCTGCTGGCCTTTACGACGGCAACTACTGCCCGGATGAAACGCTGAAGGTGCTGCAGGACCTGGTGGTTTCGATCAAGGGCCCGCTCACCACGCCGGTCGGCGGCGGCTTCCGCAGCCTCAACGTCGCACTGCGCCAGGACCTCGACCTCTACGCCTGCGTGCGCCCCGTGCGCCACTACACCGGCGTGCCCAGCCCGCTGAAGAATCCCGGCAAGGTAGACGTCGTGATCTTCCGCGAGAACACCGAAGACGTTTATGCGGGCATTGAATACAAATCCGGCACGCCGGAGAACGAGAAGGTCGCCAAGTTCCTGCGCGAGGAAATGAAGGCCAAGTTCTTCGAGGGCGCGGGCATCGGCATCAAGCCGATCTCGGCCTTTGGCAGCAAGCGCCTCGTGCGCATGGCGATCCAGTACGCCATCGACAACGGCCGCGAGTCGGTGACGCTGGTGCACAAGGGCAACATCATGAAGTTCACGGAAGGTGCCTTCCGCAACTGGGGTTACGAGGTCGCGCGCGAGGAGTTCGGCAACGTCACCATCACCGAAGAGCAGCTCTACAACGAGTACAAGGGCAAGCAGCCGGAAGGCAAGATCGTCATCAAGGATCGCATCGCCGACATCATGTTCCAGATGATGCTGCTGCGCCCCGACGAGTTCGATGTGCTCGCCACGCCCAATCTCAACGGCGATTACCTGAGCGATTCGGTCGCCGCCGAAGTGGGCGGTATGGGCATTGCACCCGGTGCCAACATCAGCGACAACTGCGCCGTGTTTGAGGCCACCCACGGCACCGCGCCGAAGTACGCCAACCTCAACAAGGTCAACCCCGGCTCGCTGCTGTTCAGCGGCGTGATGATGCTGGAATACATGGGCTGGAAAGAGGCTGCTGACCTCATCACACTGGTATATCCCGAAGTGGTCAGCGACGGCATCGTCACCTACGACTTTGCCCGCCAGATCGACGGTGCGACCGAAGTCGGCACCAGCCAGTTCGCCGATGCGCTGATCGAGCGCATCAACGGTGGTGTCGATCTCGAAACCAAGCGCCGTGCCCAGCAGGACCAGCTCGCCAAGGAGCGCAAGCAGCGCGAGATCCGCCGCCTGTTGCAGCCGATGGAAGAGATGGTGGAGACCGGGCGCGTGCCGCACACCGTGGGCGACCTGATGACGCGCAGCCTCATCACTGTCACCGACGAGGAGACGGTGGAGCAGGGCATGCACACCATGACCGATGCCAATGTCTCGTCGGTCGTCGTGGAGGCCAACGCCGCTGGCGAGTGGGGCATCCTCACCCGCCGCGACATCGTCACCAAGGTGGTGCGCAACAACAAGTCACCGGCCTCTCTCAAGGTGCGTGACATCGCCAGCCGCCCCCTGTTCAGCGTGCCGGCCGAGACCAGCATTCACGAGGCGGCTGAAATCCTCGCCGAGAAGGGCTACTCGCGCATCACCATCTCGCAGGGTGGCCGGATCATCGGCATCGTCACCGAGACCGACATCTTCAATGCGGTGGAGAAATACGGCGCGGCGATCACTGAGTAAAGTGATACCAGCTTCAAAGAAAGGCGGCCTTCGGGCCGCCTTTTTTGTTCTAATTCGATCATGAAAACCAAAGCTATCCATTTGCTCATCACCGGCAACGAACAGCTCTCCGGCAAGCGCCAGGACAAGCACTTCGCCAAGGTGATCGAGCTGCTCAGGGCGCGCGGGCTGGTGCTGGCTTGCGTCACTTTCCTGGGCGATGACGAGGCGCGCATTGCAGCGGTGATTGCCGACGCAACCCAGCGCGGCGAGGTGCTGCTCTGCTGCGGCGGCATTGGCGCCACCCCCGACGACCGCACGCGCCAGGCCTGTGCTACAGCACTGAAGGTGCCCATTGAACGCCACGCGGAAGGTGCTGCATTGATCGAAGCCCAATATGGCGAACGGGCGCACCCCAACCGGGTATTGATGGCGGATTTCCCCCAGGGTGCCGCGCTCATCCCCAACCCGGTGAATCGCGTCTGCGGCTTCTCGATGGGCGACTGCCACTTCGTTCCGGGCTTCCCGGAGATGGCCTGGCCGATGATCGAGTGGGTGCTCGACGCCCATTACGCGCACCTCCTCAACACCGCACCGGCCGTCGAATACCTGCTGCGAGCCAAAGGCAATGCGGCAGAGGGCGACTTGCTGGACTTGATGGAGGCGGTGATCACCGCGCATCCGGGCCTGGAGTTTTCCAGCCTGCCATTCAGGGGCCATGACGACCAGGAGCCGCACATCGAGTTTGGCTTCAAGGGAACGCAGGGCGTAGCAGCCTCGGCCTATCGGCAGTTCGAGGCAGGCTTGAAGCAGCGCGGCGCGCGGATCGAACCGCGCGCCGCACCCCCAGATTAGAAAAGATCAGCCTTGGTTTGCTTCTCGACTTTTGACTCGCCGGCGCGCGAGGCGATCCACGGCCCGGTGATCATCTCGCTGTAGCCCATGCCGGGGCCGACCATCGGGTAGACGCTGGCCATCGGATCGATCAGCACTTCGAGAAACGCCGGGCCAGGGAAGGCGATGAAGGCTTTAACTGCTTCGGCGAGTTCCTCTTTCTTAGAGACTCGCACCGCGAACTCGTAGCCATCGGCCTGCACGGCCTTGATGAAGTCCTTGCGGTGCAGTGATTTATCGGAGCCTGCGTAGCGCGACTCGAAGAAAAGCCGCTGCCACTGCTTGACCATGCCGTCGCCGAAGTTGTTGAGCACGACGATCTTCACCGGCAGGTTGTAGGTGGTCGCGGTTTCCAGCTCGCCGAGGTTCATGCGGATCGAGGCGTCGCCGTCGATGTCGATAATGACCTTGCCTGGCTGTGCGAACGCAGCACCAATGGCCGCCGGCAGGCCGAAGCCCATCGTGCCCATGCTGCCGCTGGTGAGCCAAAGGCGCGGCCGCTTGAAGTCGAAATACTGCGCGGCCCACATCTGGTGCTGGCCGACGCCAGTCGAGACCACGGCCTCGCCCTGGGTGATCTTGTTGATCTCTTCGATCACGGCATGCGGCTGGATGAGATCGCCACCGCGCTCGTAGTTCATCGCGTAGGTGGTTTTGAGCTGCCCGATGTGGGCGTGCCACTCGGTGTAGTCGGGCTTGAAGCCAGCGGCTTGCAGGTGCGCGGTGAGGGCATCGAGGGCAGTATTCAGCTCGCCCACGTGGCTCCAGTGCACGCGCTTGACCTTGTTGATCTCGCCCGCGTCGATGTCGAGATGGGCGATCCACTTCGCACGCGGGGCGAACTTGCCCGGCACGCCCGCCACGCGATCATCGAAACGTGCGCCGACAGCGATCAGGGCGTCGCAATCGTCGACGGCGTAGTTGGCAAACGCAGTGCCGTGCATGCCCAGCATGTGCAGGGCGCGCGGCTTGGTCGTGTCGTAGGCGCCGAAACCCATCAGCGTGGTGGTGACGGGAATGCCGAATGCGTCTGCGAAGGCCGTGAGGCTGGCAGCAGCCTCAGCGTGAATCGCACCGCCGCCCACGTAGAGCAGCGGGCGCTTGGCGGTGCGCAGCAGCTTCTCGAACTCCGCGAGTTTGCTGACGTCGAGGGTGTTGCGGCGCACGGCATCGAGGCGGGCACGATAGCCGGGGATGGGCAGTACGCCTTCACCATAGAAAGTGCCTGCCCAGTTCTGCACGTCCTTGGGGATATCGACCACCACCGGGCCAGGGCGGCCGGTGCGGGCGATCTCGAAAGCCGTGCGCATGGTGGCTTCCAGCTTGGTCGGGTCCGTCACCAGGAACACATGCTTGGCGCAGGGGCCCATGATGGCGCTGATGGGCGCTTCCTGGAAGCCATCCGAGCCAATCGCGGCGGTCGGCACCTGGCCGCAGATGACCACGATGGGGATCGAATCCGCCATGCAGTCGCGGACCGGCGTGACGGTGTTGGTCGCGCCCGGACCGCTGGTGACGAGGGCCACGCCCACCTTCCCGGATGCGCGCGCGTAGCCCGCTGCCATGAAACCCGCCGCCTGCTCGTTGGCGGGCACGATCAGTGGCATCGGCTCCTTGCCATCGGGTTTCAGATTCAGCTGGTTGTGGCGGAACACCGCGTCGTAGGTGGGCAGAATCGCGCCGCCCGAGTAACCGAAGATCACATCAACCCCTTCATCCGCCAGCACCTTGACGACGATCTCCGCACCGGTCATGGCTTGACTGGCTTTTGCATGCGGGGACGACGTGGCAGCGTTCATGGTGACGGGACTCTGTGTTGTGGCCTTGAGGGGGCGGAAACGGCAAATAAAAGGGCGCGGGTTATAACACTTCCACCCAGGGTTCGCAGTGCTGCTCGCCTGTCCTGTGTTCAGAACCGGGCCTTGACCCGAATTGCTACGACTCGCATTAATTACGATAGCTAATTGGATTTACCGAGCGCTCAATAGCAAATCAAACAGAGCTGGGGAGCCTTGACCAGATGAACAATTTCGTGGGCAACCTCTATTCCGGTGTCATTGATCGCCAGGATCACTTCGCGCAATGGGCGCTGAAGGCCGTTGTCGAGCGGCTGCCGATGTCGCAGGCGCGCTGGTCGGTGCTGGGGCCGGCGGGCATCCGCGAAATCGCGGTGGCGGGGCAGGCCTCGCAGCCAAGGACGGGCGAGTTCTGCACGCTGCGCATCGAGGTGCTCGAACCAGCGGAGAACAGCCGCCACGAGTTCACCTGGCAGCGCAGCATGCCCGCGGTGTTCACCGACACCGAGCGCAGCTTCCTGTCTGAAACCCTGGACCACCTGGCGCGCGCCGAGCGGATGTCGCGGCGCTTGCAAGGCCTGCTGCGGGAGGCCAAGGGTGGCGAGATCGACCCGATAGGTTTTGCGATCGTTGACGAGCAAGGGGTCATCGAGTCTGCCGACCGCGCGTTTGAGGACTACCTGCGCCGCGCCGACAGCGATTGGGACGGCAAAAAGCTGCCCTTCGGGTATGACTGGGAGCCGCGCCTGGCCAAAGCGGGCGAGGCGTACAAGGGTCTGTTCTTCCGCATCGACCTGGCGGCCGACAAGTTCCACGTCCGGGTTCGCAAAGATCGCCGCCTGCCGAGCATCAGCACCCGGGAGTTGCAGGTGGCGAAGAAGCTGGCAGGCGGCATGACCTTCAAGGAAATCGCCCGCGATCTGAGCCTGGCACCGTCCACGGTCTCCACCCATGCCTACAACCTCTACGACAAGCTCGGCTTTCGCCGTCGCGCGCAGTTGGTGGAGTGGGTCAACAAGAATGTCGGTTTGCAGTAACCCTGGCCGCACGGGGGTGATTGCGTTCCGCGCCTGTCGCGGCTAAGGTTCGCGCCCCTGCCGCCTGTCGGGCGGAGTTTTTGCGAGCCATGCGACACATCGTTTCGATCCTGCTGCAAAACGAAGCCGGCGCGCTGTCGCGCGTTGCCAACCTGTTTGCGGCGCGGGGCTACAACATCGAGTCCCTCTGCGTGGCGCCCACGCACGAGCCAGAAGCCTCCCGCATCACCCTCGTGACCACCGGCTCCGATGCTGTCATCGAGCAGATCGTGGCGCAGACCCGCAAGCTGGTCGAGGTGATCGACATTGCCGATCTCTCGGCCGCCGACCATGTCGAGTGCGAGTTGCTGCTGATTAAGATCGAGCTGAATCCCAAGCAGGCCAATGCCTTTATCCACTGCGTGCGTGATCATCACGCCACCGCACTCGATGGCAGCGACAACACCCGCACCGCCCAGCTTGCCGGCACCGCCGCACAGGTCGAGGCCTTCATCGCCGCGCTGTCGAAGATTTCCAGCGTACTGGAACTGGTTCGCTCCGGCGTTGCCGCGCTCGCCCTGGGCCACGCGGTCTTGCGCAAGGTCTGATTTCCCGCTGTCAATTCATCCACGCCACACCGGAGCTTCAATAAGTGAGCATCTCCATTTTCTACGACAAAGACGCCGACCTCTCCCTCATCCAAGGCAAGAAAGTCGTCATCGTCGGCTACGGTTCGCAGGGTCACGCCCATGCTCTGAACCTCAAGGATTCGGGTGTCGATGTCACCGTCGCCCTGCGCAAGGGCAGCAAGAGCTGGGAGAAGGCCACCAACGCCGGCGTGAAGGCGGCTGAAGTGGTCGAGGCGGTGAAGATCGCCGACGTGGTGATGATCCTCGCCCCCGACCAGGATCAGCGCAAGATCTACGAAGATTCCATCGCGCCGCACATCAAGCAGGGTGCCACGCTGGCGTTCGCGCACGGCTTCAACATCCACTTCCAGCTGATCCAGCCGCGCGCCGATCTCGACGTGATCATGGTCGCCCCCAAGGGCCCCGGCCACACTGTGCGCTCGGAGTACCTCAAGGGTGGCGGTGTGCCCTCGCTGATCGCCATCCACCAGAACGCCACCGGCAATGCCAAGGCGATTGCGCTCAGCTACGCCTCAGCCAACGGTGGTGGCCGTGCCGGCATCATCGAGACCAACTTCCGTGAAGAGACCGAGACGGATCTCTTCGGCGAGCAGGCCGTGCTCTGCGGCGGCGCTTCGGCACTCGTGCAGGCAGGCTTCGAGACGCTGGTGGAAGCCGGCTACGCGCCCGAAATGGCCTACTTCGAGTGCCTGCATGAGCTGAAGCTGATCGTGGACCTGATGTATGAGGGGGGCATCTCGACCATGCGCTACTCGATCAGCAACACCGCCGAATACGGCGATTATGTGACCGGCCCGCGCATCGTCACCGAAGAAACCAAGAAGGAAATGAAGCGCGTGCTCACTGACATCCAGACTGGCAAGTTCGCGCGCGATTTCGTGCTCGAAAACCAAGCTGGACAGCCCATGCTGAAGGCCAAGCGCCGTCTCGGTGCCGAGCACCAGATCGAAGAAGTCGGTGCACGCCTGCGCTCGATGATGCCGTGGATCGCCAAGAACAAATTGGTTGATAAAACCAAGAACTAGTACGGCGAGCCACCCCGCCGCATCCGCAGCTGGCAAGGCGACCCGTCCTCTCGCAATGAGCGCGACACTCTCATGCAGGCACTAGCCATGCCCATCCTTCGGATTGCTGCCGAAGGATGGGCGTTTTTGTTGGCGCTGGGTTTGCTTTCCCTGTGGGCGGTGGTGGGCGAACACTGGCTGCTGTTGCTGATCAGCCTGGTCCTGCTGGTGGTTGCAGGGCTGTTCTTTCACGATGCGCCGCGCAACTCGCCAGCGAAGCCCTCTGGAATCCTGGCGCCCTGCGACGGGCTGGTGAGCTTCCGCCGCGAATGCCATGACCCCTACCTGGCGCGCGAGGCTATCCGCATCGGCATCACGGTGCCGTTCTTCTCCAACTACCTGCTGCGCGCGCCGGTGGAAGGCGAGGTGACGGCAATCGAGAACACAGCACGCGGCGTCAGCTGCATCCGCACCGATGAGGGTGAGTCCATCCTCATCGCCGTCAGCCGTGGCAGCCTGTTCGGTGCCCGCCCGGTGTGGGCGCAATTCGGCGACCGCGTCGGGCAGGGCCGCATCTCGGGTGCGCGGCGGCTGGCGCGGGTCATAGACGTTTACCTGCCTGCCGACTGCCGGGTCGAGGTGAAGCTGGGGCAAAGGCTAAGATGCGGTGAGACGGTGCTCGCCACCCTGCTACGGAGAAGCGCATGAGCGCCCCTGAGACCACACCCAAGAAGCTGCGCCGCAAGGGTATCTACCTGCTGCCCAATCTGTTCACCACCGGCACACTCTTTGGCGGCTTCTACGCCATCGTCATGGCCATGGGCGGGCGCTTTGAACTGGCCTGCATCGGCATTCTCATCGCCATGATCGCGGATGGCCTCGATGGCCGCATCGCGCGCATGACCAACACCTCCACCGACTTCGGCAAGGAGTACGACTCGCTCTGCGACATGGTGGCCTTCGGCGTGGCACCGGCCATCGTCATGTACGCCTTCACCCTGCATTACCTCGCCGACTACCAGTGGCTGGGTGGCAAGCTGGGCTGGATGATCGCCTTCACCTATTGCGCCTGCGCCGCCTTGAGGCTTGCGCGCTTCAACGTGCTGGCGGCGATCTCCGGCTCCAGCAAGGATTTCTACGGCGTGCCGTCGCCGGCCGCTGCGGCCGTGGTGACCTTCTTCGTCTGGAGCTGCGTTGACGACTCGCACTCGCTTTTCAGCTGGATTTCGGGCCGCGTGCCGTTTGGCGGGCAGGATGTGCTGTTCGTCGCCGCCCCCCTGATGCTCGCCACGGCGCTGTCGATGGTCAGCTCCATCCGCTACAACAGCTTCAAGAAACTCAATCTCGGCGGGCGCATGCGCTTCCTGCCGTTTGCGATGGTGCTGGGCGTGCTGGCGCTGGTCGCCATCGACCCGCCGCGTGTGCTGTTCCTGGCGTTCTTCGCCTATGCGGTATCCGGCCCGATTGCCATGCTGCTGCGACGGCGCAAGAAGCCGGCGGCTTGATTTGTGGATGGCAGCCGCTAAGCTCTTGCACCAATGAACGCCGCCCTGAAAACCCTTGAAGCCGTCTGTGCCTTTCGCGCGGACTCCAAGGCCTGCGCGTTTCTTGCGGCGCGACTTCTGCCGTAAGGCAGACCATCACTCGCGCGCCGCGCACGGCGGCAAAACACCCGTGCCAATCCTGATAGAACCCAATCCCGACCGGATCGCCGCGATAGCGGCGCGAACGACATGAGCATGTTGAAGAACCCTGCGACCAAATACCGCCCCATCGAAGCCGTGATCGGCGAGGTGGCACTCAAGACCCGCAGCTGGCCCGACGCCAGAATCACCAAGGCGCCGATCTGGCTCTCCACCGACCTGCGCGACGGCAACCAGGCGCTGATCGAGCCGATGAACCTCACGCGCAAGCTCAAGATGTTCGACCTGCTGGTGCAGATCGGCTTCAAGGAAATTGAGATCGGATTCCCTTCCGCCTCGCAGACCGACTTCGACTTCGTGCGCCTGCTCATCGAGTCCGGCCGCATTCCCGACGATGTGCGCATCCAGGCGCTCACGCCCGCGCGCGAGCCTTTGATCCGCCGCACTTTCGAGGCCTTGCAGGGTGCCAAGAACGTCATCCTGCACTTCTACAACGCCACAGCACCCGTCATGCGGCGCGTGGTGTTCAACCTTGATCAGCAGCAGGTGCTGGACGAGCTGGCGGTGGCGCACGCGCGCCTCATCAAGCAGCTGATGGCCGAGCAGCCCGACACCAACTGGCTGGTCGAGTACTCGCCCGAGATGTTCTCGGGTACCGAGCTGGCGTTCTCCAAGCGCATCGTCGATGCGGTGAGTGCCGTGTTCGAACCAACGCCTGAGAAGCCGCTGATCATCAATCTGCCGGCGACGGTCGAGCACTCGATGCCGAACGTGTATGCCGACATGATCGAGTGGATGCATTTGAACCTGGCGCGGCGCGAGTCGCTGCTGATCTCGCTGCACCCGCACAACGACCGCGGCACCGGCACCGCCGCCGCCGAGCTGGGCCTGATGGCGGGTGCTGATCGCGTCGAGGGCTGCCTGTTCGGCAACGGGGAGCGCACCGGCAATGTCGATATCGTCAACATCGCACTCAACCTATACACCCAGGGCATCTCACCGGAACTGGATTTCTCCGACATCGACGCCGTGCGCGCCACAGTCGAATACTGCAACCAGTTGCCGGTGCATCCGCGCCATCCTTACGTCGGCGACCTGGTGTTCACCAGCTTCTCAGGCAGCCACCAGGATGCGATCAAAAAAGCCTTTAGCGCGCGCAAGCCGGATGCCTTCTGGGAAATGCCCTACCTGCCCATCGACCCGCCCGATCTCGGACGTAGCTACGAGGCGGTGATTCGCGTCAATTCGCAGTCTGGCAAGGGCGGCATTGCCTATCTGCTCGAATCCGAATACGGCCTGAGCCTGCCGCGCCGCCTACAGATCGAGTTCAGCACGGTGGTGCAGGCGGTGACCGATGCCAGCGGCAAGGAGGTGACGGCAGCGGAGATTTTCTCGCTGTTCAAGGCCGAATACCTCGACCAGAACACACCCTATGGCTATCTCGCGCACCATCTGGTGGAGGACTCCAAGCAGGATCGCGTGCAGCTCGCCACTGAGCTGCTGGTGAGCGGCCAGGCGCAGAAGCTGCAAGGGCAGGGCAATGGGCCGATCGATGCCTTCGTCTCCGGCTTGGCCGCACTCACGGGGCAATCCCTTGCGGTGGTGGATTACCACGAGCACGCCGTCAGCGCCGGTAGCGACGCCAAGGCGGTCAGCTACATCGAGCTGAAAATCGGCAACGCCACGCGGGCGACACATGGTGTGGGTATCGACGGCAACATCGTCACCGCCTCGCTCAAGGCGATTCTCGCGGCACTCAACCGCCACGCACTGAAGCAGTGAGCGCGTGCCACAAGAAAGCCCGGCGTTGCCGGGCTTTCTATTGCCTGCGATCAGAGCGAGATGGTGGCGTTGAGCACGCCAGTGACGGTGCGTCCCAGGCTGTCGACTGCGGTGTACTGGATCGGCAGCACCCCAGTAATGACCCCCAGCAAGGGCACCGTGAGCTGCACCTGGTTGCCGACAATACCTAGCACCGAGCCGACAGTGACCAGCAGGGGATTCTGGAAGCTCACGCTTTGCAGTGTCAGCCCCGCACCGGCCGGGTCGATGTCGTTGGCTAGCACGTTGAAGTTGCCGCTGGAGCCAGCGAGCAAGGTCACCACCAGGCTGCCGACATCGCCCACCGCAGCTGGCAGTGCAACCGGCATGGGCGGCGTGACCGTGATGGCGAGCAGCCCGGTGATCGTATTGCCGACGCTGTTGATGGCGGTGTAGCTGGCGGTGAGCACGCCAGCGAATCCCGTGGCAGGCGTGAACTGCACCTGGTTGCCAGCGATGCCGAGACCGTGGGTGGCGCTGGGCAGCGAATTGAGCTGGTTCACTGCCGTCAGCGTCAGGCTGCCAGCGGCCGGGTTGATGTCGTTGAGCAGCACATTTAGCGCCGTCGCCGGACTGTCCTGGGTGAGAATGCTGACATCGGGCAGGGCCAGCGGCAGTGAGGTCGGCAGCGTCGGCGTGACAGTCAGGGCCACCAGCCCTGTAGTGCCAGCACCCCTGCTGTCGACAGCGGTGTAGCTCAGGCTGACGATGCCGGCAAAACCGGCAGCCGGTGTGAACTGCAGGGCATTGCCGACGATCGCCAGCGCGTGTGTGGCCGTGGGCAGCGAGGTGAGCAGGCTGACGCCTGTGAGCGTCAGACCGCCGCCTGCGGGATCAAGGTCATTGCCAAGCACCGCAATGCTGTTGGCGGCGCTGTCCTGCGCCAGCGTGGCAATATCGGGCAGCGCCACCGGCGGCAGAGACGGCAGGGCCGGTGTCACCGTCACCGTAAGCAGGCCATCGGCGCTGCTGCCGTTGGCATCGGTCACGGTGTAGCTCACCGTCACCACACCCGCGAAGCCGGTGGCCGGGGTGAACTGCACCTGGTTGCCGCTGACGGCAATCATATGGCTCGCCATCGGCAGCGAGGCCAGCACGCTGGCGGCCGAGAGGGTGAGTCCGCCGCCGGCGGGGTCGATGTCGTTGGCGAGCACGTCGATGTTCGTCGCCGCGGTGTTCTGGGCCAATGTGGCGAGGTCGGGCACCGGCACCGGTGGCACGGCAGGCAATGCTGCGGGCGAGACCGTCACGATGGCGGCCGTGGTCGCGGTGCTGCCGTTGCGATCGGTGATGGTGTAGCTCAGGGTCAGCACACCGGCATAGGTTGCAGGCAACACTAGTTGCAGGCTGCTGCCATTGCTGGCGACGCTGACGCCAGTGCTGTCCGGCAGACCCAGCAGCACGCTGGTGGCGGTGACGGTGAGGCCGCCGCCGGCGACGTCGATGTCATTGCCCAGCACATCGAGATCAATGCTCGTCACGCCGCTGCTGCGGGTGGCGATATCCGGCACGGCTACCGGCGGCACCGCTGGCAGCGCGGGGGTCACGACCAGAGTGATCAGGCCAGTGGCGGTGGAGCCATTGCTGTCGGTCAGCGTGTAGCTCGCCGTCTGAGTACCGATGAAGCTGCCGGAGCTGGGTGTGTAGCGCACCTGGTTGTTGATGATGGCGAAGCTACCTTCGCCACCCGGCGGCAGGCTGGTGATGGCGCTGACGGTGGCGAGCGTCAAGCCGCCACCGGCGAGATCGACATCGTTGGCGAGCACATCGAGCGTGGTGCTGGCGCCGACATTGAGGGTGGCGACATCCGGCAGGGCCACAGGCGGAGCCGCGAGTGGAAGTACCGTGACCACTACGGCGGCGGTGGCGGTCGCGTTATTGGCGTCGCGCAGGGTGTAGCTGAGTGTTTCCACGCCCGTGAAGCCGGGCTTGGGCTGGTAGCGCAGGCTGCCATTGACAAGGCTGAGCGTCCCGGCATTGCCGGGTGGCAGCGTGGCTATGCTGCTGGCAGCCGTCACGGCTAGGCCACCACCCGCGCCATCGACATCATTGGCGAGCACGTCGAGCGTGGTCGTGGAGGCGTTGACGAGCTTGGTGAACACATCCGGCAAGGCCGCAGGCGGCAGCGCCAGCGGGCTGACGGTGATCACGGCCAGCGCCGAGGCCACGCCGCCCTTGCCGTCACTGATGGCGTAGCGCAGCGTTTGGGTGCCGACGAAGCCCGTCGGCGGGGTGTAGCGCAGGCTCTTGCCATCCGGGGCGACGGCCACCGTGCTGCCAGGTGCCGGGGGGACGCTGAGTGTCAGTGTGGCGAGGGTGATGCTCAGGGCGTCGCCATTGGCATCACTGTCGTTCGCCAGTACGTTGACGGGGTTGCCGCTGCTGCCGACCTGCACCACCGCAACATCCGGCAATGCCAGCGGCAGGGAATTGACGATGCCGCCCGTGCCGCCGGTGCCACCCGTCCCACCCGTGCCGCCAGTACCACCCGTGCCAGTGCCCGGCGTGGTGGGTGTGGTCGGTGTCGTGCCGACGCCAACGGCTCCAGTCTTGCTGACGGCAGTGCTGTCGCAAGCCCCCAAGCCGAGCATGACGAGGAGCACTAGGGGGAGCAGTCGGGTGGTGGTTTTCATGGCGGATCCTTGTGTGTCATTTATTTGACGCTGTGGCGTGAAGTGTTGTGGCAATGGCAGCCACCAAAGCGGCAATGCCGACCAGTGGTTGGTTCTAGCCGCCGGGCCGTGCAAGCGGGCAAGCTTTTGGCGATGGACCAACGGTGGGAGAATGTCGCCATGAGCAAACGCCGGGATGAAGTACTGGGCCTCTTGGGGGTGGAACGCTGGCTGCCGAGATCGGCAGTGGGGCAAGTGCCGCCAGTCGCGCTACAAGTGGCTGCAAGCCCGGTGCCCGCGGCGGTGGCCTCTGTCGGCGCAGCCCTGCCGTTGATGGCACCCGCCGCAGCCGGCAGTGGCCTTCAGGCTGACGCCGACTGGCAGGGCCTGCGTGCGCAGGTAGCCGACTGCACCCGCTGCAAGCTCTGCAAGACCCGCACGAAGACCGTCTTCGGCATTGGCCATCCGCTAGCCGAGCTGATGGTGGTGGGCGAGGGGCCGGGTGCGGACGAAGATGCGAGCGGCGAGCCGTTTGTAGGCCGCGCCGGCAAGCTGCTCGATGAAATGCTCAAGGCCATCGGCCGCAGCCGTGCGCTGGGTGCCGAAACTGCCGTGGTCAACGCCGCCACGCTGTCGCCGCTGGCGACACAGCCTGTCTTCATCGCCAACGTCGTCAAGTGCCGCCCGCCCGGCAACCGCGACCCGGAGAAGGATGAGGTCGAAGCCTGCCGCAACTACCTCGATGCGCAGATCGCGCACGTCAAACCCAAGTTGATCGTGGCGCTCGGGCGCATCGCGGCGCAGCGGCTTCTGGGCAACGACGAGCCGCTGTCGCGCCTGCGCGGGCCGATCCACCACTACGGGGCTTTGAAGACGCCGGTGTTCGTCACCTATCACCCGGCCTACCTGCTGCGCGCGCCGAAGGAAAAGGCCAAGAGCTGGGAAGACTTGAAGAAGATCGCGCAGTACCTCAAGGCGCATGGCTGAGGCACGCTTCGAGCGCCTGGACATCACCCGTGTGGATACCCTGCACGCCATCGAGCTGCGCGGCTATCCCTTCCCCTGGTCGGCCAAGATCATGCGCGACACCTTCAAGGCCGGCACAGCGTGCTGGGGCTTGCTGGATGAGCACGATCAGGTGCTGGCCTATGCCTTCCTGAGCATGGCGGTGGGTGAGGCACAGCTGCTCAATCTCTGTGTCGATCCAGACCATCAAGGCCAGGGCCACGGTCGGCGGATGATGGGGCAGCTCATGCAACTCGCGCAGGACGAGTTCTGCACCATCTTCCTGCTCGAAGTGCGGCGCAGCAATACCGCCGCGCGGCGCTTGTATGAGAGCCTTGGGTTCAGCACCCTCGGCGTGCGAAAGGGCTACTACCCCAATGGCGAAGGCATGACCGAAGATGCCTTGGTGCTGGGCCACGAGTTCGTCTGACGAGAAAAAGAAAATGACACCCGAACGCAAGCAGCAATGGAGCTGGGCCTTCTACGACTGGGCCAACTCCGCCTTCGCCACCACCGTACTGGTCGGCCTGTTCCCCATCCTGTTCAATCAGTACTACGCCAAGGGAGTGGAGCCAGCGACCGCGACGTTCTACCTCGGCGCCTTCGGCAACTCGCTGCCGAGCTTCATCGTCATGCTCATGGCCCCCTGGCTGGGGGTGATCGCTGACCAGCGAGGCATCAAGAAGCCCCTGCTGGCGCTGTTCACCATGATCGGCTGCGCGGGCACGGCGGGCCTGATGTTTGTTGGCGAAGGGCAGTGGGAATGGGCGATTGCGCTGTTCGCCATCGCAGGGATCGGATTTTTCGGCGGCCTGAGTTTCAACGACGCGCTGCTGGTGAATGTGGCACGCGAGGAGGAGCGTGATCGCGTCTCCGCCTTGGGCTATGGCCTGGGCTATCTCGGCGGTGGCCTGCTGTTCGTGGTGAATGTGCTGATGGTTACCAAGCCGGAACTGTTTGGCCTCGCCAACGCCGCCGAGGCCGGCAAATGGGCCTTCGTCAGCGTGGCGGTGTGGTGGGCGGTGTTCTCGCTGCCGATGTTCTTCAACGTCAAAGAACCGCCACCGCTCACCCACGGTGCAATGGGCTGGAGTGCCTTGTGGCAGACGGTGAAGCAGATCAAGAACCACAAGCCGGTCTACATGTTCCTGCTCGCCTACTGGCTCTACATCGACGCCGTCGGCACCGTCGCCAACATGGCGGTGGACTTCGGCATCAAGCTCGGCTTCGCCAGCGATTCGCTCATCAAGGCCCTGCTGATCGTGCAGTTTGTGAGCTTCCCGGCGGCCATCGTGTTCGGCCGCATCGGTGAAAGGTTCGGGGCTAAGCGCGGCTTGTACCTGGGCATCAGCGTCTATATCGGCGTCACCATCTGGGCGCTGTCGATGAGGACGGAAAACGATTTCTACATGATGGCCGTCGCCGTCGGCCTGGTGCAGGGCGGTGTGCAATCGCTGTCACGCAGCTACTTCGCCAGCCTCATCCCCAAACAATCCGCAGGCCAGTTCTTCGGCTTCTACAACATGCTCGGCAAGTTCGCTGCCGTGCTGGGGCCATTGGTGGTGGGCACTGTCGCGGCCATCACCGGCAACCCCAACCAGGCCATCTTCGCGCTCATTGTGTTCTTCATCGCCGGCATGGTGTTGCTGTCGCGGGTACGGCCTTAAGACTTGAAGGCTGTTTCGGCTCACATCAACATAACGCCGCGTTAGACTGATGAATCATATGTCTAATCTGGCGTGCCGCTTTGGTTTGTTCGCGGCCTCAACCCTCTGCGCCATGTGTCTGTCGTTCGACACCTTGATCGAATCCTTTCAGCAAGAGTGAACCCATGCATTTGACATCTCCCCGCACCATCGTCTTGGCACTGGGTGCCCTGTTGTTGCTGCTCGGCGGATGGAAGGCGCTCGCGGCCCTGCGTGCGGACGACGAGCAGCTCAAGTTCATCACCGCACCGGTGCTGCGCGGCCCGCTGGTCGCGCGCGTTACGGCTACCGGCAGCCTGTCAGCCCGGGTCACAGTGCAGGTCGGCAGTCAGGTCTCGGGTCGCATCCAGGCGCTCTCGGCTGATTTCAACAGCACGGTCAAGAAAGGGCAGGTCATTGCCCGCTTGGATCGCCAGTTGTTTGAGGCCGGTGTCGAACAGGCGCGTGCCAATCTCGCCGCTGCGCAGGGCAATTTGACGCGCGCGCGCGCTGAGGCCGCCGATGCGGAGCGTCAGGCGCGACGGGCCGATGAGCTGCACGAACAGAAGCTGGTGTCCCAGGCCGAGCGCGATACCGTGCGCTCCAACGCCGAATCGGCGCAGGCTGGCGTCGCCGCCGCAGAGGGGCTTGTGGCCCAGGCCAGGGCCGCGCTCAGCCAGGCCAGGATCAACCTCGACTACACCGTCATCACCTCACCGACCAACGGCACCGTGATCTCGCGCAACGTGGATGTGGGTCAGACCGTCGCCGCCTCGCTGGCAGCGCCGATCCTGTTCGTGATTGCCGAAGACCTGCGGAAAATGCAGGTGCATACCAGCGTGGCGGAGTCTGACGTCGGCAAGCTCAAGGAGGGCATGCCGGTGGTGTTCAGAGTTGATGCCTATCCCGGCGAAGGCTTTAGCGGCGAGCTGACCCAGATTCGCAACGCCCCGCAACTGGCGCAGAACGTCGTCACCTACGATGCCGTGCTCAATGTCGACAACACCGACCTGCGGCTCAAGCCGGGCATGACGGCGAACGTCAGCTTTATCACCGCACAGCGGCAGGATGCCCTGCTGGTGTCCAATGCCGCCTTGCGCTTCCGGCCGTCGGCAGAGCTGCTGAAAACCACGCTGTCCGCCCCGCAGGCCCAAGCCACAGCCCAGCAACGAACACTGTGGGTGCTGCGTGCGGGCCTGCCTGCGCCGGTGCTGGTGGAAGTTGGCATCTCGGATGGCAGCCGAACCGAGATCAGCTCAGGCGAACTGCAAGCGGGCAATGAGGTGATCACCGACACCACGGCAGCAAAGCCCAAGACAGCGTCGCAGCCCACTCGTTTGTTCTGACACACAAGCGTCTTCGAGAGAGGTGGTTTTATCGCGCTAACCGGCAACGAAAAAACCCACCAGAAACATGCTGGTGGGCTCAAGTCGTGTGGCGATGGCTTCCGACTGCGGGCGATGACTAAGCCCGCTTGAAAGCCTGATGACTTAGTTGAGGTCGGGAACGCAGTTGGCATCCGGCCCGTCGATGCCGCACTGCAGCGTCACAACGGGACCGGTAGTTGTAGGCACCGGCGCGGTCACGCGAACGTAACTACATGTGCTGCCGCCTGTAAAGACGCAATCCTCGTAAATTGTCGTCTGAATCAGTCTGATTTTTGACGTATCGGCACAGGTGGTCGCCGTGCCGGTGGTGCCTACGCAACGCGCGGTCGGCGGCGGGCTCACGGCATCAAAAATAGGCACTGTGTCTACCGTAGCAGCCCCAGCTAGGGGGGCAAAGACCAATGTGCCAAGCAGCATTGCAAGATGCGAGTACTTCATGATTTCGTGTCTCCAAAATATTGATTTAACCAACGTGGATGGATACAGCAAGACGAATCATTCGTCAGTATGTCGCCGCCTGTCAATGACGAACGGCTCATGCATCACAAGAGTGTGCTGATCTGTTAACTTCGCAAAGAGAGGCATGAAAAAGAAGCTTTCCGCGTTCGATCACCGCAAGTCATCTGGAGAAATGCCGTGCGTCGCTTTACCCCAGCTTGTTTTGGATTCGTATCAGTCTTCGCCCTGTCAGGCTGTGGAAACCCGATGGGTGAGGTAGACCCAGTTGGCACCGTGCAGCCCCAACCTGCGCCCAGCCCTGCGCCAAGTCCGAATCCAAGCCCCGGTCCTGCCCCTGCCCCTGCACCAGTTCCCACGCCGACACCAACACCGGCTCCCAGCCCCAGCATGTGGAAGCCGGTCTGGGGCGATGTGACCACGGCCAAACTGCGCCCTGGCAGCAGAATCCTGCCGAGTGGTTGCACCGTCGGCTTCCTGTATGTGGATCCGGTGCAGCACACCTATTACCTGGGGACCGCCGCCCATTGCACGGACAGCACCGATGGCACCACCCAAGACGCGACAGGCGCACGGATCGTGCTGGACGACCCTGTTACCGGAGAGGATTTAGGCGAAATCGGCACCGTTGTTTTCGACAGCGACGGGCCACTGCCCACCGCACCGGTGGGCGCTGTTGTTGGTGGTGGCGTGGATTTCATCCTGATCCTGCTCGATCCCGGCATCAACCTCATCGCCAACCCGCAGGAGATTTCGCAGCCAGGGCCGACGGGATATCTGAGCTGTGCAGAACTGATGGCAGGTGAGTCGGTGGGGTTTTATGGGCATGGCACCCCCTTCTACTCCTCTGGATTGATGCAATCCCGTACCGGGGCCGTGGTACGTTGCGACTCCGGTTCCAACAATGCCGAAGTCGGCATCCCCATTTTCCAGGGAGATTCCGGTGGCCCCTTGCTGCACCTGGACAGCGGAAAAGCGATTGGTCATTGCTCAAGTGGGGCGGGCTCCTACATGGAGGTGCCGACTATGGATTACGTCTTCAGCGCACTGGCCGCAGCCGGTTTCGGCAATGTGGCACTAGCTACGATTGACGGTAGTTTCGTCAAGCCGCAATGACGGACGCACGGAACCTCACCTCACCAAAACGCAAGTGTCGTAGGCTGGGTCGAAGTATCGCGTAAACCCAGCATTCGCTGCTGACTGGAACGCACGCCATGCTAGGTAAGCACTGCGATCGATCCAGCCTACGGAAGCGTTTTTTTTCATGCCTGCACTGATCGAACTCGAAAACCTCACTCGCACCTATGCCGCAGGCGACGTGACCGTGCAGGCCCTGCGCGGCGTGACGCTCAGCATCGAGGTAGGCGAGTTCGTCGCCATCATGGGCACCTCCGGCTCGGGCAAGTCCACGCTGATGAACACCCTTGGCTGCCTGGACCGGCCCACTAGAGGCTGCTATCGGCTCGATGGCCGCGAGGTTTCGGGCTTGAGCCAGGATGAGCTGGCAGGCTTGCGCAACCGCAGCCTCGGGTTCGTGTTCCAGAGCTTCAACCTGCTCAGCCGCACCAGCGCGCTGGAGAACGTGGAGCTGCCGCTGCTCTACGCCGGCGTGCCGGCAGCCGAGCGGCGCGCACGCGCGCAGGCCGTGTTGGTGCGCGTCGGCCTTGGTGAGCGCCTGCACCATCACCCCAGCCAGCTCTCTGGTGGCCAGCAACAGCGGGTTGCCATCGCCCGCGCCCTGGTCGGCGAGCCGCGACTGATTCTGGCCGACGAGCCGACGGGCAACCTGGATTCGCAGACCAGCTTGGAAATGATGGCCCTGTTCCGCGAGCTGGTGCAGGGCGGCATCACCGTGGTACTGGTCACACACGAAGCTGACATTGCCGCCGAGGCCGATCGGGTCATCGTTATGCGCGATGGCTCTGTGCTCTCCGATACGCAGCATCAACCGCTGCCAGCCCGGCAGGCCGCATGAACTTGCTGTTCACCCTGCGCATCGCATTCCGCGCCCTGTGGCGCAACAAGCTGCGCTCCTTTTTGACCGCGCTCGGCATCATCGTCGGAACGGGTGCGGTGATTGCCATGGTGTCGATCGGCGAGGGTGCCAAGGCGCGGGTTGAACAGTCTTTCGCCGCGATGGGTACAGACCTGCTGGTGGTGATGTCCGGCTCCAGCAGCAGCGGTGGCGCGCGCGGCGGCGGCGGCAGCCAGCCGACCCTCACCTGGGACGACCTGCGCGCCCTGCGCAGCGAGTTGCCTTCGGTGCGGCTGGCAGCGCCCACGCTGCGCGGCATGGCACCGGTGATGTCCGAAGAGCAGAACTGGACGACGCAGATCGTCGGCACCACGCCGGAGCATTTCGAGATTCGCAACTGGGGCATGGCCGCGGGTGTCAGCCTCACGCAGTCGGATGTCGATTCCAGCGCCAAGGTGGCGGTGCTGGGCCAGACCGTGGTGCAGAACCTGTTCGGCGACCAGTCTGACCCGCTTGGTCAGCGCGTGCGCATCGGAAACATCCCCTTCCAGGTCATCGGCGTGATGGAGAAGAAGGGGCAGTCGGCTTCGGGCACCGATTACGACGACTCTGTGTTTATTCCCGCCAGCACTTACCAGAGCAAGATCGCCCCGGGCCCGGGCAAGTTCATCGGCGGCCAGATTTTCGTTGGTGTTGACACTGTGCGGGGCACCGAGCGTGCGCTGGCGGACATCACGGCCTTGCTGCGCGACCGCCACCGCATTGCCACCGGTGCGCCCGACGATTTTTCGGTTCGCAATCTCGCCGAGATGGCGAGCGCGCAGGCCGAGGGTGTGGGTACGCTCTCGACCCTGCTTGCCAGTGTGGCGGCCGTATCGCTGCTGGTGGGCGGAATCGGCATCATGAACATCATGCTGGTGTCTGTGACAGAGCGCACCCGCGAAATCGGCGTGCGCATGGCCGTGGGTGCCAGGCCGCGCGACATCCTGGCGCAATTTCTGGTCGAGGCCTTGGCGCTGTCTGTTCTGGGTGGGCTCGCTGGCGTGTTGCTGGGCCTCGCCGCCGCCGAGCGTCTGGCGGCACAGTTCGGCTGGCTCATGCTGGTGCGCAGCGATATCGTTGCCATGGCTCTCGGAGTGAGCGCCGGAGTGGGTGTGATCTTCGGCCTCTACCCGGCGCACCGGGCCTCGCAGCTGGATCCAATCGAGGCGCTGCGCCACGAATAGCCGACGTGGGCAAGGCTGCGAACAGCAGTCACGCTGAGCATTGCCGCCCGCAGGAAATCAGTTAATGCCGGTTCGTCTTGCGCAGTCCAGCGAGGCTCAGATACGGCTGCGCGCGAGCCCTGGACTGCTGCTGATGCTCAGTGTCGCCAGGCTGAGCGTCAGTGCATTCAGCAGATGCCAGGCCCAATGCGTGCCGTAGGGCCATTGGCTGCAAAGCTGCTGGTCAAGCGTGCGCAGCGCAAGTGAGATCGAAAACACCACGGCTGCCCAGAAGAAGTGGCGCGCACGGGGCAGGCGATCTTTCCAGGCCGAAAGCAGCGCGAACACCACGAGGCCTGCCAGCGCGGGGAAATATCCCACCGAACCATTGAACGCACCCGGCTCGAAAGGTCGCGTCACCAAGAGGCCAAAAGTATGGAACAGCCCCATGCACAGCAATGCCAACCACCAGGGCGCACCCCAGCGGTGGCGCGCGTAGCAGGCGACGAACCAGTAGATGAAAAGGCCGATGAAGATGACATCCAGAAGCTCGGCCCATTTCGTTGCAAAAGTATGGAAAGTCGCGCTGCCGATGCCAATCAGCACCATCAACACCGGCAGGGCTCGCACCGAGCCCGGCTCGCCGCGCCGCATCGCACGATGCAGCAGCCAGAGGCCGGCCAGAATGAAGCCCAGGTTGCTGAGCGCGTTGAGCGGCTCGGCCCAGAGACCGGGACCGAGCCGTTCGCAGTAGATATCGACGGGGTCGGTCCAGGCCATGTCAGGAATGCTTAGTGGTTTTGATAGCCATCCCACTTCGCCGGGGGCAGGCCTGAGGGGTCGGCAAAGTCGGGCTTGTAGCCGGGGGCACGGTGCTCGACCGTCACGTGGGTGTAGATACCGCCGCGCACGTACCAGTCGGCTGTGAGGCGCATGAACTTCGGTTGGGTGGCAGCGGCCAGATCATCGAGGATGCGGTTGGTCACCGCCTCGTGAAATGCGCCCTCGTCCCGGTAGCTCCACATGTAGAGCTTCAGCGACTTGAGTTCGACGCAGGTCTGGTCGGGGATGTATTCGAGGTAGAAGGTCGCAAAATCGGGTTGGCCGGTCTTGGGGCAGAGGCAGGTGAACTCCGGCATGCGCATGCGGATGAGGAAGTCGCGTGCAGGATTGGGATTGGGAAAAGTTTCGAGGGTTTTGCTGGGGCGGGCGGTCATGGGGCAGGGAGCCTGAAATCTCGCTGTAATTTACACTAGGCGTCCTTACAGACCGCCCGTGCAGGCGGCGGAAAACACTCAATAACAATGCGCCTCACCGCCATCAAGCTCGCGGGCTTCAAATCCTTTGTCGATCCGACCTCGCTGCCACTGCCCAGCAACCTCACGGGCGTGGTCGGCCCCAACGGCTGCGGCAAGTCCAACCTGATCGACGCCGTGCGCTGGGTCTTGGGCGAAACCAGCATCAAGAACCTGCGCGGGTCTGATTCCGAAGACGTGATCTTCAATGGCTCGAAGACCCGCAAGCCGGTCGGCCGCGCTTCGGTGGAACTGGTGTTCGACAACTCTGACCAGCAGATCGTCGGCCCCTATGCGGCCTACACCGAGATTTCGGTGAAGCGCGAGCTGGCACGCGATGGCAACTCGCAGTACTACCTGAATGGTGCCAAGTGCCTGAAGCGCGATGTGACCGACCTTTTCCTCGGCACCGGTCTCGGCGGCAAGAACCAGTACGCGATCATCGAGCAGGGCATGGTCAGCCGCATGGTCGAGGCCAAGCCCGACGAGCTGCGCCAGTGGCTGGAAGAAGCCGCCGGCATCAGCAAATACAAGGAGCGCCGCCGCGAGACCGAGAGCCGCATCAAGCAGACGCGCGAGAACCTGAGCCGTCTCAATGACTTGCGGGCTGAATTGAGTGTGCGGCTTGAGGTGTTGGTGAAACAGTCGGCCAACGCTGAAAAGTTCAAGACTTTCAAGGCCGAAGAGCGACAACTTCGCGCAGAGATACTGGCGCTGCGCTTGAGCGCCATCGAGACCCAGCGTGCTGCCAAGCTGGCGGAAATCAGCGAGCAGGAAGCCGGCTTCGAGGCTGCCAAGGCCGAGGTCGCCAAGACGCTCGAAGCCCGCGCAGCTGCGGAAGTGGCGCTGAAGGAAAAGCAGGAAGCCGTCAATGCCGATCAGGGGCAGCTCTACGAGGTTGAGGCCCAGCTCGCCCGCCACGAGCAGGCGCTCGCCCACGCCCGCGAGCTGCAATCGCTTAAAGGCCGCGAACTCGAACAACTCGCCCGGCAGTTGGCCGAGCTGCAAAGCCGCGAGCAGCGCGAACAGGGCCGCTTGCTCTCACTTGAGACCGAAGTTGCCGGTCTCGAATCGCAGGTGAAAACCGCCGAAGCCGCCGAGGGCGATGCACTCGCTGCGGCGAGCAAGGCCGAAGCCGAAGTGCAGGCTGAGCAGACACGCTGGAACGAACACCTCGCCCGCAGCGAAGCGCCGCTGACGCAAGTTGAAGCTGAGCGCGTGCGCGTGCAGCAGCTCGACCGCGCACGCTTCATGAGCGACGAGCGCCACAAGCGCCTGAGCGGCGAGCATGGCGCACTCAATGCCACGCCGATTCAGGCGAGCCTGCTGGAAGCCGACACCGAGCTGACCACGCTGCAAACTGAGCTGGCGGATGCTTTAGCCCGCTTGCAACAAGTCGATCAGCAGCTCTCGTCGCTGCGCGATTCGCGTGCCGCACTCGAAACCCGCCTGCATGAAGATCGTCAGGCGCTGCAATCTGCGCGCGGTCGTCTCGCCTCGCTGGAAACACTGCAACAGGCTGCCTTGCGACAGGACGACGCCGAACTCAATCACTGGCTGCGCCAGCAGCAGCTCACCGAAGTGCCGCGCCTCGCCGCCGCCTTGCAAGTGAGCGGTGGTTGGGAGGCTGCCATCGAGCATGTGCTGGGCGGGCTGCTGCAAGCGCCGCTGACGCTGGCCTTCGCGCAGGCTGGCAGCGCGCCCAAGGCCGGCATCGCCCTGCTCGACCCGACCACGGGCGAGGCGCAGAGTGAGACTGATCGGCTCTCGCACTTCGTCACCGGCCCTGCTGCGGTGCTCGACGTGCTGCACGGCATCTTTGTCGCCGCCAATGCCGAAGAAGCGCGTGCACGCGCGTCGACGCTGCTCGCGGGCGAGTCCGTCATCACGCCGGCAGGCATCTGGCGCGGCCGTGGCTGGGTGCGCCACCCCAAGACCGGCGATGCGCAGTCTGGCGTGCTCGCGCGGGCGCAGCTCTTGAAGCAGCTCAAGGTTACGGTCGACGAACTTGCCGCAAAAGTGGCCGAGCAAGAGCAAGAGTTGGGTGGTGCCCGGCAGCAGCAGCAGACGCTCGAAATCGAGCGCCGCGACCACGCCACCAAGACCGAAGCGCGCCGCCAGCGGCAGGCGCAGCGCATGGCCTTCCGGCAGGCCCAGGCCGTGCGACTGGAGCAGGTGCTGGCCCGCGCTGCCCAGCTCGCGCAGGAGCTGCAAGCCCTGGGCGAGCAGCAGGCGCAGCAGAACAAGGAGGCCACCGAGTCGCGCGAGAAGCTTGCCCAGCTCGAAGCCACCGCCACGCAATTGAAGGCCGAGCGCGCCGAGTTGCAGCAGAGTCAGGCCCGCGCCCGCGATGCCGTCGCCCGCCTCCGCGGCGCGCTGACGCAAGCCGCACAGGCCCGCAACGGCGTGCAGCTGCGACTCGCTGGTCAGCGCAGCGCAGCCGCTGCCTTGCAGCAAACCTTGCAAGACCTGGCTGCACGCATTGAAGCCAGTGCCAAGACCAAGGCCGAGCAGGAGGTATTGGCGGGTGAGCTGGCAGCCCCCATCACCGCCAACACGACGGAGGTCGAAGTCGCCCGCGCCGCCGTTGCTGCCGCCCGTGACAAGCTGCGCGCTGCCCGCGAGCTGAGTAGCGCCAGCGAGCAGCAGCTGAGCCAGGCCCAGCAGGCTGCCCGCAGCGCCGAGTTCGCACAGGATGCCGCCCGCGACCGCCTGCAGCAGTCGCGCCTCGACGCCGAAGGGGACAAGGCGCGCGAAGCCTCGCTGCTCGAACAGTTCGTCGAGACGGGCTTTGCGCTCGATGCGTTGAAAGAAGGCCTCGCACCCGATGCCACGGCTGAAGCCTGGGAAGAAAAGCTGGCGAGCACCCTGCGCCGCATCGAGCGCCTGGGGGCGATCAATCTCGCCGCGATTCAGGAACTCGAAGAAGGCCAGACCCGCTCGAAATATCTGGAAGATCAATTCAACGATCTCGACGGCGCACTCAACACGCTCGAAGACGCGATGCGGAAGATCGACTCCGAGACCCGCGATCTGTTCAAACAGACTTTCGACACCGTGAACAGTGTCTTCATGGATCGCTTCCCCAAGCTCTTCGGCGGCGGCGAGGCCTATCTCGAACTCACCGGCGACAGCCTGCTCGACACCGGCGTGCGCGTGATGGCGCGGCCACCCGGCAAGCGCAACTCGACCATTCAACTGCTGAGCGGCGGCGAAAAAGCGATGACGGCGGTGGCCCTACTGCTGGCGCTGTTCCAGCTCAATCCCGCGCCGTTCTGCCTCATGGACGAAGTCGATGCCCCGCTCGATGATGCGAACGTGGGGAGGTTTTGCGAGATCGTCCGCGAAATGTCACAAGGCGTTCAATTCATTATCATTACCCACAACAAAATCACGATGGAGCTCGCCAACCAGCTGCACGGCGTCACCATGCAGGAGCCGGGGGTGAGCCGCCTGGTGAGCGTGGACGTGGCGCAGGCGGTCGAGCTGACGGGCACCGAATTACCAACTGAGAACGCTGCATGACGCCACTCAACTGGGCTGTTCTGATCGTCGGACTCGGCGCCGCCGTGCTCGTCTGGTGGGTGTCGCGCAAGAACCGCGATGTAGGCGGTGAGTGGGTCGAGCCCAAGGCCGGCGACAAGCAGCTGGACATGTTCAGTGCCACCGGGCAGTTCGACGAATTCGGTGTGAGCAGGCGTCGGCGCGTTGCGCCCTCGATGGATGGTGCGCCCACGGCGAGCCAGGCAGCCCTTGGCCAGGTGCCGCAGAAAATCGTTGCGCTGCTGATTGCCGAACGCGAAGGCACGCACATCTTTGGGCCGCTGATCCACGCCGCACTGAAGGATCACAGCCTTGAGTTTGGTGCCAAGCAGATCTACCACCGGCAGGTGGATGGTGATGCGGTCTACAGCGTTGCCAGCCTGCTCAAGCCTGGTTTCATCGACCCCGCTGAATCGGCTGCATTCTCGACGCCGGGACTCTCGATCTTCATGGTGCTGCCCGGGCCTCTGCCAGCCTTGAGTGCCCTGCGTGAGATGCTGGCCACTGCCGAGAGCCTCGCCACCGCGCTCAATGCCAGCGTTTACGACATGCGCCGCCAGCCCCTGACGCCCGAAGGCAAGCTCAAGCTCGAACGCGAAGTGGAGCAGTGGGCTCGCGCCAACCCGATGCGCTGATGCGCGACCCCGCGCAGCGCGCCGCCGAACTGCGGCAGTGGTTGCAAACCCAGAATCACCGCTACTACGTGCTCGACGATCCGGGCGTTTCAGATGCCGAGTACGATGCGCGCTTCCGCGAGTTGCAGGCGCTGGAAACCGAACACCCCGAGCTGTTGATGCTCGACTCGCCCACGCAACGTGTCGGTGGCGCGGCGCTCAAGGGGTTTGCCGAAGTGCGCCATCGCCAGCCCATGCAATCGCTCAACAACGCCTTCAGCGAAGGCGAGTTGCAGGATTTCGACCGCCGCGTGCGCTCAGGCCTTGGCGTGACGGCGGAGGTGGACTATGTCGCCGAACCCAAGCTTGATGGCCTCGCAGTCTCGCTGATCTACGAGCAGGGACTGCTGGTGCGCGGTGCCACCCGTGGCGATGGCACTACAGGTGAGGACATCACCGAGAACCTGCGCACCATCAAGACCGTGCCGCTCAGGCTGACTGGCGCGCCGCCTGCGGTGCTCGAAGTGCGCGGCGAGGTGTTCTACCCGCTCGCCGCTTTCAGGAAGCTCAATGCCGAGATGGAGGCGCAGGGCAGCAAGACCTTCGTCAACCCACGCAATGCCGCTGCTGGTGCGTTGCGCCAGCTTGACCCCAAGATCACCGCCAGCCGGCCGCTGGCCTTCTATGCCTACGCGGTGGGCGTCAGCGAAGGCTTGGGTGTGTTCAAGACCCACGCCGCCCTGCTGCAACAGCTGGGCGACTGGGGTCTCCCGGTTTCCACGCTCGTCGAAACCGTCACGGGTACCGCAGGCTGCTGGCGCTATTACCAGGCGATGCAGGTCAAGCGCCCGAGCTTGCCGTTCGACATCGACGGCGTGGTCTACAAGCTCAATGATCTTGCGGGCCGTGAAGAGCTGGGCAGTGTCAGCCGTGCACCGCGCTGGGCCATCGCGCACAAGTTTCCAGCCGAGGAGGCCGAGACGACGCTGCTCGATGTCGAGTTCCAGATTGGCCGCACCGGCGCTGTCACGCCGGTCGCGCGCCTCAGGCCAGTGTTCGTCGGCGGTGCAACAGTCAGCAACGCGACGCTGCACAACATGGACGAAGTGGCGCGCAAGGATGTGCGCATCGGCGACGCGGTGATCGTGCGCCGCGCGGGCGATGTCATACCCGAGGTCGCGCGATCGCTGATCGAAAAGCGCCCGGCCGATGCGCGTCAGGTGATATTGCCAGCGCAGTGCCCGGTCTGCGGCTCGCCGGTGGCGCGCGAAGAAGGCGAGGCGGTGGCTCGCTGCACAGGCGGCCTCACCTGCCGCGCACAGCTCCATGCAGGTCTGCTGCACTTCGTTGGACGCCGCGCGATGGACATTGAAGGTTTTGGCGAAAAACTGTTGCTGCAATTGATCGAGCAGGGTCTGGTGAAGTCACCTGTCGATCTGTTCCGGCTCGATTCTCAAAAGCTTGCAGCCCTTGAGCGCATGGCGGAAAAGTCCGCTGCCAACATCGTTGAGGCTGCGGAGAAGGCAAAGGAAACGACCCTGGCGCGCTTTCTGTTCGCACTGGGCATCCGCGATGTCGGCGAGTCCACTGCCGAGGCACTGGCACGACATTTCGGCACATTGGAAGCTCTGACCGAAGCCGCACAATCCGATGCACCGAGCGCCGTAGCAGAGAAGAAGAAAGATCGCTTTCCACTGTTGCAGGCCGTGCCCGATGTTGGCCCTGAAGTCGCAGCGCAGCTCGCGCGCTGGTTTACTGATATCCACCATCTAGAGCTGCTGGCCGCGCTCCGTGCAACCGGTATCCGATGGCCCGAGGTCGTTAACGCGGTGGTCGATGGCCCGCTCACCGGCAAGACCTTCGTCATCACCGGCACGCTGCCGGAATCGCGCGACACCGTCGCAGCACGCATCGAGGCGGCAGGCGGCAAGGTGACTGGTTCGGTCTCGGCCAAGACCGATTTCCTGGTGGCAGGCGAGGCGGCGGGCAGCAAGCTCGCCAAGGCCGAGAAGCTGGGAGTGGCGGTGCTGGGCTGGGAGGCTCTGCTCAAGCTGCTGCAAGTCGGGGAGCTGCCTCAATAGCGCTCGACGCGCGTCGTCATCCTGGGTGGCGGATCGTACGGCGCAGGCCAGTAGTCGGTGATGCGGATGATGAGCCCATCGCTGACCTCGAAGAAGCTGATGCCGGTCTCGCGGCCCTGATCGGTGACGAAGTCGATGGTGGTCACCGCAGCCTGCTCATCGGCAATGAGTTGCACGATTTCAGCCCGCCAGTTGCCAGGCCAGGTCTGGAAAAACTCGAGGTAGCTGGCACTGCCTCGCACGCGCTCGCGGGTCTGCGGCACCTCGTAGACGACATCGGCTGCCAGCACCGCCGCAAAGTGACCCCAGTCCCGGGCATTGGCGGCTTGCCAGTGTTGCAGCACGATCGCTTTGGCGCTCACGGCAGGGTTAGCGTGGCCTGGCGTCGATGACCAGCGCGTGGATGTCGGTCTGCATCAGCGCATCCACCGCCGCATACACGGCACGATGCCGCGCGATGAGGGACAAGCCCTCGAAGGCCGGAGTCACCACCCGTACGCTGAAATGCCCACGCCCGGTCGCCGCACCGGCATGCCCGGCATGCAGGTGGCTATCGTCCTGCACGGCAATGTCAGCGCCTGAAAAGGCGGCCGCCAGCGCCGCGTGGATTTTCTCAACGCGGGTCATTGGCGGCTTCATCCGACTGCACCACGTAGCGGCCGACGAAGGGCAGGTGGGCGAGCATGAAGACGATCATGAGCACACTGAATCCGAACAGCTTGAGCTTGACCCACAGCGCCTCGTCGAACTGGTGCGCGACGACGTAATTGAGCACCGCGCAGAACACGAAGAACAGTGCCCAGGCGAGGTTGACGCGCTTCCACACAACGTCTGGCATCACCAGCATCTTCTGCGGCAGGCGTTGCAGCAGCACCTTGTCGCCGACGAAGTGCGAGCCGATGAGAGCGATGGCGAAGATGCCGTAGACGAGGCTGGGCTTGAGCTTGATGAAGGCCGGGTCTTTCAGCGCCAGCGTGATGCCACCGAGCACCGCTGACACCACCAGGGCGACGAGATGCGCCTTGTGCCAGGTGCCGTCCTTGAGCTTGAAGCCGATCACCGTGATGGCGAGTGCAATGATGATTGCGATGGTGGCGGGATAGATGCCACCGAAGTAGTACGTCGCGCCGAAGGCGATGAGAGGGAGCAGGTCGAGCAGTGTTTTCATGCGCGGATTATAGGAGTGCGCGCGAGCGATCCCACTACAATGCGCCGATGGCCGCCGACTTCATCGAACTGCATCCCGTCACTCCGCAAAAACGCTTCCTGCAACAGGCGGCCGAGGTGGTACGCAATGGCGGCGTGATCGCCTATCCAACGGACTCATGCTACGCGCTGGGCTGCCGGCTCGATGACCGCGAGGCGGCCGAACGGCTCAGGCGTATCCGCGATTTCGACAAGCACCACCAGTTCACGCTGGTGTGCCGCGACCTCTCCGAGATTGCGCGTTATGCCAAGGTGGACAACTGGCAGTTCCGCTTGCTTAAAGCTCTCACGCCGGGGCCATACACCTTCATTCTCACCGCGTCGAAAGAGTTGCCGAAGCGGCTCAGCCATGAGAAGCGCAAGACCATCGGTATTCGCATACCCGAGCATGGCGTGGCGCAGTCGCTGCTTGAACTGCTCGACGAACCGATGATCTCCTGCACCTTGCAGTTTCCGGGTGAGGACGAGCCCGTGAGCCTGCCGGCGGACTCCGAACACGCACTGCGCCACAGCGTCGATCTGGTGCTGGATGCCGGTGACTGCGGCACGCTGCCAACGACGGTGCTCGATCTCTCGGGCGACGCGCCGGTGCTGGTGCGTCAGGGCAAGGGCGACGTTTCTATGCTGGGTCTGTAGCAGCAGATTCGAGCTTCGCAAATGCCTTCGGCGACACCCGCCGCACCCAGCGATTGAGCGGTGCCTCGATGGCCTTTGGCAGCTTGATGCCGAGTGGGTTCGACTCCTGCAAGTCCGCGCTCGAAATCACCCGCGTGCCCATCACGTAATCGAACCAGGGCCGGGTGACGCACCAGTTGGCGTCCTGGTTGGCGTTCATGTGGTGATCGTAGTGCCAGGGCAGCTTGGCCTTGGCCCATTCGGGATTGAGGTGCGCCTTGCGATGCTTGTAGAAGTAGTTGCCGGCCGAATACCAGGTGCCGAGCGTGAAGAAGGGCGCGATGGGCAGCGCGAGCGAGGTGGCAGCGCAGAGGGCGAGCAGCGAGTTCACCTCGTTGCGGGTGCGCCAGTTCTGGTAGCCCTCAACATAGCCGGCATCCTGAAACTCACCCGTGCGCACCAGCTTGTGATGCGCCCAGTGGCTCTTCATGGTCGATGGCACCGGGCTCTTGCGGCCTTCCGGCGTGCGAGTGCCGTGCAGCAGGTATTTGTGCGCGTACCACTCGAAGGCATTGGCCGTCAGCACGCCAATCGGGAAGCCGATCATGGGTTCTCCTCCATGTCTTGTTTTGATCTGGCTGGATCATCTGCGCGCAGGCGGTGAAGGACAAGGGCCGTGGCGTCAGCCCGTATAATCCGCGCCATGCCCGACTTGAACGAAATCGTCCAGAAACTCGCCATCTGGGCGCTGCCGGTGCTGTTCGCCATCACCCTGCACGAGGTCGCGCATGGCTGGGTGGCGCGCTATCTGGGCGACAACACGGCTGCACAGCAGGGGCGGCTCTCGCTCAATCCCATCAAGCACATCGACCCGGTCGGTACCATCCTCGTGCCGGGCGTGCTGTTGCTGCTGGGCGGCTTTCTGTTTGGCTGGGCCAAGCCCGTGCCGGTGGACTACCGCAACCTCAAGAACCCCAAGAAGGACATGGCGCTGGTCGCCATCGCCGGCCCGCTGGTCAATCTTGCGATGGCGATTGGCTGGGCGCTGCTGCTGAAAATCGCGCTCGGCCAGCCGCATGAAGAGGGATTGTGGCTGGGCCTCGCGCAGATGGGCATCGCCGGCATCTCGATCAACCTTGTGCTGATGGTGCTCAACCTCTTGCCCATGCCGCCGCTCGATGGCGGTCGCGTGGCGGTTGGCCTGTTGCCGATGAAACAGGCAGTTGCGCTCAGCAAGCTCGAACCCTATGGCATGGTCATTCTCATCGTGCTGATGTTCACGGGCGTGCTCAGTAAAATTCTCGGCCCCCTGGTAGGCATCAGCCAGACGGGCGTATTGAGCCTGTTCGGCATTCAAGGCTAGTCATGGCACCTCATAAACCCGTCGTCCTCTCCGGCATCCAGCCCAGCGGCAAGCTCACCATCGGCAACTGGCTGGGCGCGCTCAAGAACTGGGTGGCACTCAGCGATACCTACGACTGCCACTACATGATGGTGGACCTGCACGCGATCACCGCGCGGCAAGACCCCAAGGTGCTGCTTGATCGCGCCTACGAGTTCCTCGCGCTCTACATTGCCTGCGGGCTGGACCCGGCGAAGAACGTGCTGTTCGTGCAGAGCCATGTGAAGGCGCACGCCCAGCTCGGCTGGGTGCTCAACTGCTATACGCAGTTCGGTGAACTGAGTCGCATGACGCAGTTCAAGGACAAGTCCTTGAAGAACGCCGACAACATCAACGCGGGCCTGTTCACCTACCCGGTGCTGATGGCGGCGGACATCCTGCTGTATCAGGCCAGCCAGGTGCCGGTGGGCGACGACCAGAAACAGCATCTCGAACTCACCCGCGATGTGGCGACCCGCTTCAACGGCCTCTACGGCAAGGTATTCACTATCCCGGAGCCGATGATCCCGCCTGTGGGCGCGCGCATCATGGGCCTGCAAGACCCGACCGCGAAGATGAGCAAGTCCGGCGATGCAGAGACCGATGCCATCTACCTGCTCGATGCGCCGGATGTGATCACCCGCAAGCTCAAGCGCGCCGTCACCGACATGGATGGCGTCATCCGCCACGACATTGCGGCCAAGCCCGGCGTCAGCAACCTGCTGTCGATTCTTTCCGCCATTACCGGCGAGTCGTTTGCCGCTCTCGAAGCGCGCTTCACCGGCAAGGGCTATGGCCATCTCAAGGGCGAAGTCGCCGATGCGGTGATCGCCTGCCTCAAGCCCGTGCAGGACCGCTACGCCGATATCCGCGCCGATACCGTGGGCCTGCGCCGCGTGCTGCGCGATGGCGCGGAGCGCGCGAGCGTGAAGGCCGATGCGACCTTGAAAAACGTCTACGAGGTACTGGGCTTCATTCCCGCCTGAAGCCTTGCCCAGCCCCCGTCGCAAGCATCTCTATCGTGCGACGCTGAGCAGGCGCTCGAAGTACGGAATGGACTTGCCAAGCCCCTCGCGCAGCGCCACCTGCGGCTCCCATCCCAAGGCTGATTTGGCCAGCGTGATGTCGGGGCGGCGCTGGCGCGGATCGTCCGGCGGCAGGGGGTGGAACTTGAGCTCGGAGCGAGAGTTAGTCAGCTCGATCACCAGCTCGGCCAAGGCGCGGATGGTGAACTCGCTGGGGTTGCCGAGGTTGACCGGGCCGGTGAGTGCAGCGTCTGAGTTCATCAGCAGCAGGAAACCAGCGACGAGGTCATCAACGTAGCAGAACGAGCGCGTCTGCTGGCCCTCGCCATAAATGCTGATCGGCTTGTTCTGCAAGGCCTGGACGATGAAGTTGCTGACCACGCGGCCGTCGCTGGGGTGCATGTGCGGCCCGTAGGTGTTGAAGATGCGGGCCACCTTGATCTCGACCTTGTGCTGCCGGTGGTAGTCGAAAAACAGTGTCTCGGCGCAACGCTTGCCCTCGTCGTAGCAGCTGCGGTAGCCGACCGGATTGACGTGGCCCCAGTAGCTCTCGGGCTGGGGATGCACCTCCGGATCGCCGTAGACCTCGCTGGTGGAGGCCTGGAAGATGCGGCACTTCATGCGCTTGGCGAGGCCCAGCATGTTGATCGCGCCATGCACCGAGGTCTTGGTGGTCTGCACCGGGTCGAACTGGTAGTGGATCGGCGAGGCCGGGCAGGCCAGGTTGTATATCTGGTCAACCTCCACGTACAGCGGCAGGGTCACATCGTGGCGCAGCAACTCGAAGCCGGGGTGGTCCAGCAGCGGCGCGATATTGGCGCGGGTGCCGGTGTAGAAGTTGTCCACGCACAGCACCTCGTGGCCTTGTTCGAGCAGGCGGGCACAGAGATGCGAGCCGAGAAACCCGGCACCGCCGGTGACCATCACGCGCATCGCGCCAAACTCTCTGACTGTTCTCATCGGGTTCCTTAATTTCTTTGGTTTGCCGGTCAGGCCAGCCAGCGATCGTGGTTGTGGTTGTGGATCTCGCGGAGGATCTCATCAATGCCGCGTGTGAGCCGCCAGTCCGGCAGATGCGCCTGGAGCTTGCGGATGTCGCTGATCCACCAGATGTGGTCGCCGATGCGATTGTCCTCGATGAAAGATAGCTGCATCTCTCGCCCGGTGATGGACTGACATTTTTCGATCGCCTCGCGCATCGAACAGTTGCTGAAGCGGCCGCCGCCGACGTTGTAGACCTCGCCCATGCGCGGATGCAAAAAATATTGATGGAACGCAGCGACGAGATCGCCGCTGTGGATGTTGTCGCGCACCTGCTTGCCCTTGTAGCCGATCACCCGGTACTCCTTGCCGGTGGTGGCGCACTTCATGAGGTAGGCGAGAAAGCCATGCAGCTCTGACCCAGAATGCCCCGGCCCGGTGAGGCAGCCGCCGCGAAACACGCCGGTACGCATGCCGAAGTAGCGGCCGTATTCCTGCACCAGCACATCGGCCGCGACCTTGGAGGCACCGAACAGCGAGTGCTTGGTCTGGTCGATGGACATCGACTCGTCGATGCCGTATTCGAAGTAGGCATGGCTCGCATCCAGCTCCCAGCGCGTTGCGGTCTCCACCAGCGGAAGACGGTTGGGGGTGTCGCCGTAGACCTTGTTGGTGGAGGTGAAGATGAAGACCGCCTCCGGGCAATGCAGGCGCGTCGCTTCGAGCAGGTTCAGCGTGCCGGTGGCATTGATCGAGAAATCGGTCAGCGGCTCGCGCGCCGCCCAGTCATGCGAGGGCTGCGCAGCGGTGTGGATGATGAGCTTGATCTCTGCCCCATGGCGGGCGAAGAGCGCCGCGATGCCTTCTGTATCGCGGATGTCGAGTGCGGCATTTTGGAACCGCGGGCAGTCCTTGACGAGCGATTGCAGCGACCATTCGGTCGAGGCCTCCTCGCCGAAAAAATACTGGCGCATGTTGTTGTCGATACCGATCACATCCATGCCGAGGCCGTGGAAGAAACGTACGGACTCGGCGCCGATCAGGCCGGCGGATCCGGTGACGATGCAAATGCTCATGGGGTGTCCGGCAGAGAGGGGGTTCGGCGGCTTGTGAGGTCCAGATGCCCAGATGCCTGCCGGAAATGACAGCAGCACAGGGGGCTTGCACACGATGCGCTACGAATTAAACCATCATAACCACTCATGCGAAGCCTCAATTCAGGAAATGCCGGACTCTCGCAGCCGCGCCGCCCGGGGCATTGCCAGCCGCCCTGCGCGCAGTGTGTTTTTACGCTTGCGCATCCCGTGGGGCAGCAGCAGACTACCCCCAAGCTTGGGCTGCATGCTTTCAGGCTGCCTACAGGGAGTGTTCGCCATGCTCAAGATAATCTTCACCACGGTTCTGCTTTGGTCGGCTGCAGCGGTTTCCGCGCAGGGTCCGGCGCAGACCATCGGGCAGGTTCTCAATGCCTCGGGGCAGGTCAGCTCCGGCACCATGGCGCTGAGAACCGGCCAACCCGTGCTGACAGCAGCACACCTCATCTCCGGCAACAGTTCCTTCGCCAAACTACGGATGCAGGATGATTCGCTGATTGCCCTGGGCGAATCCAGCGATTTCCAGATCGAGCAGTACCTGTTCAGGTACCAAGCAGCGGCGGTGGAAACTAGCCGTGCCCGCTATGTGCTGAACAGTGGCTCTGTCCGCATGGTGTCGGGTGCCATGTCGCGGTTGAACCCGGGTTCGGTGGTCCTCGCCACGCCCTATGGCGACATCACCACCCTGGGCACGGATTATTCCGTCGGCGTCTGCGCTGCCGGCTGTCCCAGCCAGCCTGGCCTTTACGTCAGCGTGAAGTCAGGGCGCGTCAGGATCTCGGGCAGCCGGGGTGTGATCGTGGTCGGCAGCGGCGAGGTGCTGAGGCTGTCTGCGACGGGCGTTGAATCATTGCTCGCAACCCCCGGATTTATGCTGGCCCTGGATTTTGATGGCTTTCCCAGTTTGGACACGACCGAACGGATCCGTGTGCGGCTGGGTGTTGATACCCAGGATTTCCTCAACGGCGTGATCGACCCTGCTGCCAGCCCCTCGCTGCCGCTGGCGAACAACTCCCGCTGAGCGGCTTTTTCCCGATACCCCACGCCTGCGGATTTTCCCTGCGGGATCACTGCCCGCACCCATGACCGCTTTTGAAGAGCAGCTGCCTGCCGTGCGCGACACCCTGATTACACCCGAAGGCGGGCGCTTTTCCAGCTACCTGCGTTCGCTGCCGGCCTTCAGGCAGCTCCTGGTGTTTTTAGTCTGGAAAGACATGAAAGTGCAGGTCGCGCAGACCGTGCTTGGCTTCGGCTGGCTGGTGCTGCGCCCCTTGTTGAATGCGCTGGTGCTGACCCTGGTGTTCGGTCGCCTTGCGCGCATGCCCAGCGAGGGCCATCCCTACCTGCTGTTTTTTCTCGCCGGCTATCTGCCCTGGAGCTATTTCTCGGGCGTGGTCGGCAAGGCGGCCGGCAGCCTCACCGGCAATGCCGCATTGGTGACCAAGGTGTATTTCCCGCGCCTGCTGCTGCCCGGTGCGCTGGTGCTGGCGGGACTCTTGGAGCTCGTGGTCACCTTCACTTTCTTCATGCTGGTCTCGACGCTTTACTACGGTGTTCTACCTGGCGCCGGCTTGTTCTGGATCGTGGTGCCGCTGCTCCTGCTGTTGGTGACCACGGCCGGTGTGAGCATCTGGCTTTCGGCCTTGGCCGTGCGCTTCCGCGACGTGCGGCAGGCCTCGGGCTATCTCATCCAGCTGATGATGTTCATGGCCCCGGTGATCTGGCCCTTGTCGCTGCTCTCGCAGCGTCTGGGGCCGATTGCCGATGACTGGGTGCTCAAGCTGCTGGCTGGGCTTTATCCAATCGTAGGTGTGGTCGAGGGCTTTCGCCGCGCGCTTTTGGGCGGGCCGATGCCCTGGGATCTGCTGGGTCTGGGCTTCATCACGGCCTCGCTGCTGCTGCTCTCGGGCCTGGTCTATTTCCATCGTGCCGAGCAGCGCATGGCGGACTCGATCTAGCCATGGCGCGCACCATGTTGGAAGTGCAGGGCCTCTCGAAGAGCTACCCGCTCCGCACACCCACCTCCAGCGAGGAAACCCTGGTGCGGCAGGCCGTCACCAGTGGCCGTGAACTCTTGCAGCGCCTGCGCCGTGGCCCGCCCGCCGCAGCGGACGACAAGGGGCTGCACTGGGCGCTGCGCAACATCAATCTCTCGGTTGCCGAAGGCGAGGTGGTCAGCGTCATCGGCCACAATGGCTCGGGCAAGAGCACGCTGCTGAAAATCCTCTCGCGCATCACCGGCCCCACCGAGGGCAGGGTTCGGGTGACTGGGCGGCTGGCGAGCCTGCTCGAAGTCGGCACGGGGTTTCACCCTGATCTCTCCGGCCGCGACAACATCTTCCTCAATGCCGCGATCCTCGGCATGAGCCGGGACGAAATCCGCCGGCGTTTCGATGCCATCGTCGCCTTCTCGGGTGTGGAGGCCTTCATCGACACGCCGGTGAAGAACTATTCCTCGGGCATGAAGGTGCGGCTGGGTTTTGCGGTCGCCGCACACATCGACCCAGATGTGCTCCTGATCGACGAAGTGCTGGCGGTGGGCGACGCGAGCTTCCAGCAGCGGTGCCTGAAGCGGATCGAGGAGTTCGGCAGTTCGGGACGCACGATCCTCTACGTCTCGCATCATCTGCCGAGCGTGGCGCGTCTTTCGCACCGCACCGTGGTGCTCAATCAGGGCCAGGTGACATTCGATGGGCCGACGCTGGCGGCCATCCACCATTACGAGCAACACATCGGCGGGTTCCGCGCGCAGCGTCAGTGGAACCCTGCCAGCGCGCCCGGCGACGACAGCGCGCGCTTGCTCGCCTTGGAAATCACCAGCGGGGGGCTGCCGATATGCGGGCCGGTCGATGTCCGCCAGCCAGTCGAGCTCACGCTGCGCTACGAAGTGTTCATTGGCGGCCTGCCCATCATGCCAAGCCTGCATCTGCACGACTTCGGGGGTACGCCGGTGCTCAGCAGCGTCGACATCCATCCCGAGTGGCATGGTCAGGCCAGGCCGACAGGCGTGTACGAGACAAAGGCCGTGCTGCCGGGCAACTGGTTCAATGAGGGCAACTTCCAGGTCGCCGTCGCCCTCTCCACCCTGGAGCCCTATCGCTGCCACGTCTATGTTCCGGACGCACTGGCGTTCTCGCTGTATGACCCGATGATCGGGGACAGCACCCGGGGCCAGTACAGCGGCAGCCTGAAGGGCTACATGCGTCCCTTGCTCGATTGGCAGACCCAGCGAATCAGCGGCTGAGACGCAAGGCGAGCGTATCCGCTGTCCGTGCGTGCAGTGAGTAGCCCTGCTTTACCAGGAGTTCTCGCGCCGCAAGCAGGTGTTCGCTGCCCAGATGCTTGTGTTCGTAGAGCACGACCCTGGGCTTGTAGCGTGGAAAATCGAACTGCTTCAGCACCTCGTAATCGTAGCCCTCGGTATCGATGTGCAGCAGATCCACATGGCTTGCACCGTTACGCTCCAAGACGGCGGTGATCGGCAGGCAGGGCAGTTGCACCTCCACGATGAAGGGTTCCAGCAAGCCCTCGAGGTGCTTGACGATGTGGTTGCGGTCGAAGGATCCCAGCTGGTCGTACCAATAAGGCAGCCGTTCGCCCAAAGCCTGCTTGGCCTGCTCCGAGACGTAGTAGAACGGTGCGAGGCCGGCGCTGGCAGCGATGGCGACGTTCTCGAATGCAAATCGTGTATTGCCCGCGTAGTTGGCCCGGAGACGTTCGAAGAGAAAAGGCACTGGCTCGATGAAGATGCCCCGCCAATCCGGGTTGCGCACGATGAGCTGATGAAGTGGATCGTTCTGTGCGCCGCCATCGTTGGATCCGACCTGCACGAAATAGACTTCGCGCAGGCCGCGCAGACCCTGGAGAATCTCGACTTGCAGTGGCAGGGTACGGTGCAGGGTGAACCTCCGATACAGCCCTTGCGCGCTGCGATAGAGGCGGGGATGCTGGCTCAAGGCGTAAGCCAGCTGGGACTTCAGCCGCGCTGCCAGCGGAGGGATGACGGACATCATTTGGGCCTGCTACTCCGCAGGAATTGCCGCAGTTGCCCGACCCACCTGCGCGACCTGGGCCAGTTGCGAAGGATGAGAAAGTTCTCGATGTCGAGCAGGTTCCAGGATGCTGCTGGCACGGGCCAAGGCAGTTTGCGCGCGTAGCGCAGATACAGGCGGCCGTAAGGATGCCTGCGAGGATCGATCCAAGGCTTGGCACTGCCTGTGAAGTGGATGATTGCCGGACGCCGGACCGCATCGTGCAGTTGTTGCGGGCTGAACAGCTCAACACTGGTGTTTTGCTTGGGCAACATCATGATGATCGCGCGCATCGCGTTCCAACGGGGTTCGATAGGCACCCAGTGGTCATGCAGCACCGCGACCAGCGAATCCTGATCGCCGAAACGTGTCCAGCTGGCGTTGGCAATCCCGTGCTGCGTCACTCTGTCGGTGATGCCATGTCGGCGCCAGTATTCAAGATCAACCACCATCACGCCAGAATTGAAATATTGGTTGCCGTCCGCAAGGCCACAAGTCTTTATCCAGCCGGCGTCATCAGTATTGTCCCAGAACGGATTGGCCGTCGCGGCCAGCGCCTTGCCCTTGAGGTCGGTTCGCCAAAGTTCTTCGAGGCTGTCGAGAACGAGGATATCGCTGTCGAGGTACAGCAATTTGGATTCTGAAGGCACGAGCTGAGGCAGGAACACGCGGTACCACATCACAGGCCGGGGCAGTGGCCGGCTTGGGTCAGCGGCTTTGCGCCTGAACAATGGCAGGCCGACCACCATCTCGTCGGGCACGGCGACGAAGGTGATTTCTACACGACTCGAGTAAGGTGCCAGGCACTGCCGGATCAATGTCTGGCACTCGCTGGAGAAGTCCGGCGTGTGGAGGTAGTAAATCGTAAAGTTTGCTGCGGGTGTGTTCCGGATCGCGCTCAGCAGCGTTGTGGTGGCGTGGGGCGCGTAGGCTGAATCGGTGGCGCAGCCCAGAACGATTCGCAAGGCTTGCGAACTCATGCTGCGACAACCACGGACAGCTCAGCCTGCCGGTTGCGGCTGATCAGGGCGAGGCATGAGTTGGACCTTTTCCAGATCGCGTCCACGACCTCAGCAGCGACTCTCGCGGTATCAGCCAGTCTGGGCTGATCACGAAGTTCTCGATATCGAGCAGCTGCCATGGCTCGAATTGGACCGACTAGGTCGATCGAAATAGTCCGCACGGTTTTAGAGACCAAAAGTGGCATGCCAGCGAACGTCCTGCTCGCTGCTCAATACCGGATTGGTGACGGCGCCCGCCCGGGGGTCTTGTCGCCGATTTAGGTCTGCAAGGACAGCAGCAGACTATCGACGATCAAAGTATCGCAGTCCCGCAGTGACCTCAAGGGTTATCGTCGCTCTTCGTTGGACGAGACTAGGTGCGTCAGCGTCTACCGCGGCTGCAGCGCGAGCGTATCGTCGACGCGCGGTCTCAACACATACCCATAAGCCTTGAGAAGCGCCTGCGCCTTCGAACGCAGCTCGGGCGTCAGGTGCTTGTGTTCGTAGAGCACCACCGCGGGGCGGTAGCGATCGAAATCGAATTGCGTCAGCACCTCGTAGTCGTAGCCCTCGGTGTCGATGTGCAGCAAGTCGATGTGCTGCACCGCGTTACGCGCCAACAGTGTCGGCAGCGGCACCGAGGGCAGCCTGGCCTCGATGATGTAGGGCACCAGCAGGCCATCGAGATGCTTGGCGATGTGCTGCTTGTCGAACGAGCCGAGCTGGTCGTACCAGTACGGCACCGCATCACCCAGCTCCTGCTTGGCACGCTCGGAGACATAATAGAAATTGACCGGCTCCGTGCTGGAGCCGATGAGCACGTTCTCGTAGACGAAGCGCGGGTCTGGCCCGTAGCTCAGCTTCAATCTCTTGAAGATCTCCGGCACCGGTTCGACGAAGATGCCCGAGAAGCGCCGCTCACGGCGGATGAAGCCGCTGATGGGATCGCCATGGTTGCCGTCGTTGGAGCCGATCTGCACGAAGAACACCGTCGGCAGACCCTTCAGGCGCTGGCGGATCATCCCCTTCAGCGACTGCGGCCCCTGGGTGATGCGCCGCCAGATGAGCCGCAGCTTCTTGTAGAGCACAGGGTGCTCGCGCAGGCGCTGGACGAGTCTGCCCTTGAGACTGCTCATCAGGTATTTGCTCCTTGTTTGGCCTGAAGCCGGCTGCGAACCCTGCGGAACAGGCGGCGCAGGCGGATCCAGTCCCGCCGCGTCAGGAAGTTCTCGATGTCGAGCAGGCTGGCCGGGGTGCGCCGCATTGGCCAGGGCAGCTGGCTTGCGGTGCGGGAGTAGGCGCGCCCGTACGGATGCTGCGTCGCATCCACCCAGGGCTTGGTGGTGCCCTCGAAATGCAGGATCGCGGGATTCGTGATCGCCTCGCTGACCACTGCATGGCCGAATACCCGGCGCGAGTCGCTGGTCATGATGATGATGCGCATCAGGTTGTAGCGCGGGTGCAAGGGCGTGCGCGCCGCATGCAGCAGGGCGTTGAGGGAGTCCTGGTCGCCGAAGCGGATCCAGCCTGCATTGGCGATGCCATGCTCGACCACGCGGCGGCTGACCCCGTGGGCCCGGAAGTAGTCGAGGTTCATCAGCATCACGCCGGAGTTGAAATAGTCCTCGGGCTTCGGCAGGCCACAGACGGTCGGCCAGGGTTTGCCCTCGTTGTAGCCCTCCCAGAAGGGATTGGTCACGGCCGCAATGGCCTTGCCCGCGACATCGGTCTGCCAGAGCGGCAGCAGGCTGTCGGTGACCAGGGTGTCGCAGTCGAGATAAAGCACTTTCGGCGTGTCGGGCAGGAGCTGTGGCAGGAACACGCGGTACCACATCACCGGGCGGATGAGGCCGGGCTTCATGAACTGGAACAGCGGCAGGCCTTCGACCAGCGTGTCCGGCACGGTCATGAAGCGCAGGTCTGCGCGTGCGCCGAATGGCGCGAGGGACTGCTTCAATCGCTCGCGCTCGGATTCAGGGAAGTCCGGATCTTGCAGGTAGTGGATGGTGAAGCGCGCCCCTGGCGTGCGGGCGATCGCGCTGTGCAGCATGGCCGCCGCGTAGGGCGCGTAGCCAGCGTCGCTGCTGCACGCGAGGACGATGTGCGGATCAGCCGCCGATGCGCTCATGGCTGCGGCAGACTGGCAGCGCGCTCGAGCGGCGTATACGGCGGCTTGGCGCGGATGGTCATCGCCACCCGCAGCTGCTCGGGCCGCGAGCCAGGGCGGTTCTCGCTCAGGCCGTGCTGGTTGTTGTAGATGTAGAGCACCTCGTCGAGATAGCGCCAGTGCTCAGGCGTGGCCATCTCAAGCATCGGCCACATGGTCACGGCATCGGCGGCGGCGCGGTAGTAGCCACCGTCGGTATCGCGCAGGTCCTCGTCGCGCAACGCATCCCACAAGAACCGCCGGTAAGTGCGCAGGTGCGCGGCAATGAAATCGTAGTAGCGGTAGGCGCCCAGCTCCGCCACCACGGCCGGATAGGCGTAGACCTTGCCGCGCACCGTGCGCCGCAGCAGGCGGTTGCGGAGGCCCTTGGTGTGCAGCAGCGAGTGGCTGCCATAGCTCATCCAGACGGCGGGATCGGAATAGACGGCGGCCAGGCGCTCCAGCACCTGCGGGTGCGCCAGCCAGTCGTCGCCATCGAGCACCACGATCACGTCGTCCGGCCGTCCGCCGGCCTCGCGTGTGGCGCGCACGATGTTGGCGAGCGGGTAGCTGCGCACCGTGTTGCCGAGCATCACGAAACGCGTATCGCCACCCGCCTTGGCGCGGGCCTGCTCCAGCGTGCCGTCGGTGGAGCAGTCATCGACCAGCACCTGCGTGTAGTGCGGGTAGGTCTGCGCCTGCACCGAGCCGATGCAGCGATCCACCCAGTCCTTGCACTGGTAGCTGGCGGTGACGATAAAGAAGCGCAGTGGCGGGGTTTCAGCGAAATCACTCATGGAGTCAGGCCAGTGGTGGGGATCAAGGGATCGTCTCTGCTGCGTTCAAGGGCTGGCACCTCTGCCACAAACCGCAGCACTTGGCGCACTCAGCAGCTTGGACCACGCGCTGGTGAGTAGCGTGGGCTGGAACTGCAAGAAGTGACCTGACAGGCCAGCACCAGCAGGGTGGCAATGCGGCGTAGGCCATCAACTGTATTGTCGCACCGGGTCATCGCTGGCAGTGGTTTGGCATCGCCGCCATTTAGCCCGAGCGCAGCGGGCGAGGCAATCCGGTGCGCACCTAGCTATACGCCGCCTGACTTTTGAGCGCCGCAGGAGCGGTATCGGGCTGCAGGCGCTGCTTGACCCTGCGCGCCGGGCCGTCGATCCAGCGATCAACCAGCAGGGCCAGCGCGATCGAGGCCAGCCAGGTCAGCAGGCTTATGGTCAGGCGTCCCGCGTTGCCGGGCAGCGGGTCACGCAAGAGCGGCAGCACCAGTTTCAACAGCAGCACACTGACGCCGGGATGCACCAGATACAGCGCGTAGGAGTGCCGCCCGAAGAACAGCAGCCAAGGCTGGCCGAGCAGGCTGCGAAGGGCACTGCCGGGCGCTGCCACCAGCGTCTTGTGCAGCAGGCCCGCGAAGATCAGCGGCGTGAGGCTCAGGCACAAAATCAAGGGCCAGATACTCAGCGGCCAGCCCGAGCCGCCCATGAGCAAGGTCACGCCGAGGAGCAGAGCTGCAGCAGCCGGCAGCGGGCGCAACCAGCCGGGCATGACGCTGAGGCCGGTGGCTTGGCGCGCCGCCAGCCAGGCACCGGCGGCAAAGCCATCCATGCGGGTGAAGGGCAGCACATAGGGCACATGCGGTGCGACTTCTGCCGCTGCCAGCAGGAGCTTGCACAACACGGCGAGCAGCCCAACGAGCAGTGCCGCACGCGCCAGGTGTTCGGTCTTCACATGCCAGACCAGAAAAGGCCAGAGCAGGTAAAACTGCTCCTCCACGGCCAGCGACCAGAGGTGACTGAGCGGCCCGAGGTTCAGGCCTGGAGCGCTTAGTGCAGCATGGAAGTTCTGCCCAAATACCATGAGCCAGGGCAGCATTTCGCGGGTGAGACTGACGTATGCCGGTGCTGCAAACAGTAGCAGCGGCGGCACCGCCAACAGCAGGTAAAAAAAATAGCCGGGCAGGATGCGCAGTGCCCTGCGCCCGTAGAACACGCTGGTGCGGTTGGGCGCATCGCGCATCTGCACAAGGATGCGGGTGATGAGAAAGCCCGAGAGCACGAAGAACAGATCCACGCCGATCCAGCCGGCCTTGATCGCCGAGTTGATCCAGCCCCAGAGCGGACGCCCTCCCTCGAAGTGCAGCGTATGCATCACCAGCACGAGCAGGATGGCGATGCCGCGCAAGCCGTCCAAGGCGCGATCGTGCGCGCGCTCTTGCGGCGGGTGTCCGTCCTTGGACATGCAGTTTTTCCTTGGCCGACGACGCGGTAGATGATGGCCATATGGCGCTCCTCCTGAGCGCCGTATGGCCCGACCGGGTGGGCTGCCGTTAGTATCGGAGCACCGATCACAACTGTCACCTTCAAGCCCCACATGGACGCGAGTCAATTCAGCACGCAGGTGCGCGGCAACGTGGATCGCATCGGTCGCAGCCACTGGAACTGGTATCTGCGCAAGCGCCTTGGCGAGGCCCTGGGTAGCGCTCTGAAAGCCGCCGGCACCGGCCCCGGCTGGCGGGTGCTGGAACTCGGCTGCGGCAGTCGCCCCTACGAGTCGCTCGCGCTCAGCCTGGGCGCGCTCTACGAGGGGGCCGACTTTCCCGGCAACCCGCATGCCGACATCATCATCGAGCCGAGTGGCCACGTGCCGGTGGCGGATGGAAGCTATGACGTGGTGCTCTCCGCACAGGTGCTCGAGCATGTCGAAGACCCGGCCGCGTACCTGGCCGAGGCGCGCCGCCTGCTGCGGCCGGGCGGCTGGCTGGTGCTCTCCACGCACGGCATCTGGATCTACCACCCCTGTCCGCTCGATCTCTGGCGCTGGACTGGCGCGGGCTTGCGTCGGATTGTCGAGCAGGGTGGCTTTGGCGTGCAGCACTTCGAGGGTGTGGTGGGGCTGATCCCGGCTGGCCTGCACTTGATTCAGGATCACCTCTACAAGCGCCTGGCGCTGCGCAAGCGTTGGTTCGGCAAACCCTTCGTGTGGCTGATGCAGAGCCTCATCGCCGCGACTGACCGCCTGCACGGCGCGAGTGGCAGGGCGCAGGACGCGATGATCTATGTGGCGCTCGCGCAGTCGGGTGCGGTGCCGAGCGTCACGTCCGCACCCTAGCCGAGACCGTGATGCACCCCGGTACTGATACGCGCTCGTGCGCTGCACTGCGCGGCCTGAATGCGCTGGTCGCGCTGTCGCTGCTTCTGGCCGCAGGCTGCGCACAGCGTATTGAGAGCACGGCCCCGGAGCCCGCGCCAGCAGTGGTTGCGGGCACCGCCGCCAGCAGCCCGCGCACGGCCACCGAGCAGGAAATCATCGCGCAGGCCGACAGCCTGCTCACGCGCGCGCCGCGACCGCTGAAAACCATCAGCACCGCTGGCCGCCTGCCGGATGACCCGGTGTCGATGGCCAGCCAGGCGGCGCGGAATGACTGGCCCGGCATGCAGGCGCTGGCGCTGGCGGCGGGTATCACTGGCGAGGCTCGTTATGGTGCGGCGCTGCAAAGCTATTTCGCCGCCTGGATTGGCGTGTTCGAGCCGAGTTTCAATCCGATCAGCGAGACGCAATTCCACTTCGTGGCGCTCGCCTACGAGCTTGGCGGGCAGTACCTGAGTGCCGAGACTCGTGCGGCGACCCTCTTGCTGTTCCGGCGCATGGCCGAGGGCTATCTCAACCCGGCCAACACCGGCACCGGCACCGGACGCAACAACTGGCAGAGCCACCGGGTGAAGCTGGTGACTGCGCTCGCTTTCGCGCTGGAGGACGCCGACCTGATGGCGGGCGCGCGGCTGGTGTTCCGCAAGCAGGTCGCCACCAACATTGCCGCCGATGGCAAGGTGCTCGACTTCAGCGAGCGCGACGCCCTGCATTACGTCGTCTACTCGCTGGAGCCACTGCTGGTCGCAGCCCTCATTGCCCGCCAGCACGGCGAGGACTGGTACGGCTACGAGTCCAGGCAGGGTAGTTCACTCACGGGCGCGCTTGAGTGGTTAGCACCCTATGCGCGCGGTGAAAAAATCCACGAAGAGTTCAAGAACACCCGTAACAGTTTCGACCGCCAGCGCGCCGCGGCCGGGGTGCCACGTTTCTCTGGCCTGTGGGATGCCAGCGGGGCGCTCATCTGCTACCAGGCCGCTGCCCGCTTCGATGCGCGCTGGCAGCCATTGGCCAGCCGCCTTGGCGTATCTCCCGCCTGGCTGGCGCTGGGTCTCAAAAGCTAGGCTGTGACGGCGTCGCGCGGCTTGCGTCCGCTGAGATCAGGCGCGCGCCGCTGCTGTAATGGGCGGTCGATTTTGCGGTAGAGAAAATCCGCCAGAAACCAGATCAGCGGCAGGCACAGCAGCTCTGCCACGAAGGTGCTCAAGCCCGGGATGCGCGCCGTCATGACATTTGGCAGCAAGCGCAGCATGGGGTAGTGGACGAGGTAGATCGCATAGCTCATGTAGCCCAGATTGATGAGCGGCGGCAGGCGCATGGCTGCCAGGCGGGCATGACCCCGATACAGCGCCAGCAGGCCGATCGCAGCCGTCCAGAACAGTGTGCTCAGCGTCGCGGGCCAGGCTGCATAGAGAAGGGCTGGCTGCCCTGCCAGCAGCCTGCCGTAGCCCTCGGCAAGGTAGATGGCGAAACCGCCCAGGCTGAGCAGTGCTGCCGCCCAGAGCAGCCGCTTCGCCACTGCCGAATGGGTGCTAAGCAGGGGGAAGCCCAAGGCCAGCAGACTGCCCAGCGCAAAGGCATCCGCATGGCTGGTGAGGATATACATGTTCGGATTCGCCGCGCGCTGGCTGATGGAAAACGCGATCACGCCGACCAGCAGCGCAACGCCGAGCAGCGGTGGCAACCTGCGCAGCAGCAGGATCGCCAGCGGCAGCAGCACATAGAACTGCTCCTCGATGGCGAGGGACCAGAGATGGCGCGCGTAAGAGATCGTGCTGTCGCCACCCACCGGATGGAACAGCATCTCGGAGTACTGCGAAAAGCTGTATAGCCGCGCGAACGCGGTGAGGTCGTATACCGCTGCGTGATAGCGGGCATTAATGAGGATGGCGATGACGAACAGCACGCTGACGGTCAGAAAATACAAGGGCCAGATGCGTTCGATGCGACGGCCGTAGAAGGCGATCACCCCGCGCGCGTCGGCGCATTTGTCGTACACGATGCGGGTCAGCAAAAAGCTCGACAGCACGAAGAACATGTCCATCAGCGACCAGGTCCAGAACAGCGGGTCGAGTTCGATATGGGCAGCAACGATGAACAGCGTCGCCACCCCGCGCAGCGTGTCGAGTTCGAGAAACCGCAGGCGCTCCGGCGCTGCCGCCGTGGCTGATGGTGTTCGCACCGTAATCAAGGGCTCGTCCTCGTGCGCATCCTGCGCGATAGCCTCATTCTGTGTGGAGGCTATCTAGCCCCTGATTTATGTACGGAATCATATAGAGCCAACAGGCTCTCGATCCAGTGCGATGCCGAATACAGCTGCTCGACCCGCTGCCTGCCGTGCAGGCTTTGCGCGGCGGCACTCGCTAGATTGCTGGCCCATGCCGCAATGGAGGTGGCGAGCGCGGCAGGCGTCGCTGGTGCGACCAGCGCGACTGCCGCATCGCCAAGAGTCTCGGGGATGCCACCCACCGCGCTCGCAATCACCGGCAGGCCGCTCGCCATCGCCTCGATCAGCGCCACGCCCTGGGTTTCGGTGTTGCCTTCGGCATCGACGATGGCGGGCGCGATGTAGAGATCGCATTCCGCCATCAGCGCCAGCACTTTTTCGCGTGGGCAGGCACCGTGAAAGATCACTTTCGGGCTCAGTCCGGTGGCCTCGGCCTGCGCCAGCAGTGCGGCCTTGAGTGGGCCATCGCCGACGATGTGCAGTGTGAGATCGACGTCGCGCAAGGCAGGCAGCGCGAGTGCGGCCAGCAGATATTGCAGGCCCTTGAATGGCACCAAGCGTCCGATCGTCAGCAGTTGCAGCGTTGCCGACCTTTGCACGTTGCGCGCGCGGAAAGGAATCTGCGCGAGGTCGATGCCATTCGGGATCAGATGCAGTTTTTCGACCGGAGCACCCAGCGCCAGCAGGCGCTCGCGCATGAAGTCCGAGCAGACCACCAGTGCTGCGGCGCGTGCGAACAGCGGCGCGTAGAAATCCAGCGGCCGACCGTGCAGGAAGGCATGCACATCATGTCCGTGAAAAGTGACCAGCAGCGGGGCGCTGAGATGGCCGCTGTCGTACAGCGGCAGCAGGCGCAGGCCGTTGTAGCCCGAGTGCGCGTGGACTATGTCGCAGCATTCCAGCTCGTCCCACAGGCTCAGGCACAGCCTGAGCCGCTCGAGCCGATGGCCAGATCGGTCGCGCAGGAATTGCGCAGCAAGCCCGGGGTGACGCAGCAGCGCGCGCCAAGCCGGGTGCAGCAGCGCCCTGAGCTTGGCAGCAGGCCTGGCGGGCAAAGGCGGCGGTGCCGTGCGCAGTCGTTGCATCAGCCCAAGCCGCGCGATGCTCGCGTGCGCCACCGGCACTTGGCCCAGCGCCAGCGCGTGCAGGCTCACCACATGGCCGCGCTCGATCATGCCTGCGGCATGGTCGAGCACGAAGGTCTGCGAGGCGGAGGGAAACTCGCTGATCGAGAGTGCAACGCGCATCAATGCTGATCCTTCGAGGGCGGCGGCCTGAGCACCGAGGCGACAAAGTGGTAGTGCAAAAACACCTGCAACAGCACCACTGGCAGCCGCCGGGCCAGCGACAGTTGTCGCGTGTGCTCAGTGCCTTTGAGCAGCCGCCACCAGTAGCGCAGGCGAGGCTTGGCGATGCGCAGCGCCCAGCGCAGACGCACCTTGGCGCCAAGACCCTTCAGCTCGAACTCGCGCCGCCGAAAGCCGCTGCCGACCCGGCGGTTCTTGCGCAGCAGAGCTTTGAGGCTGTCGCGCGCTGGGTGCTGCACGATGGCCTCCGGCGCGTAGATCAGCGGCCATCCCGCCTGCGTGGCCCGGCGGCAGAACTCGAAATCCCCACTCGATTGCAGCGCGCCGTTGAACGGGCCGACGGCCTCGAACACGGTGCGACGGACGAACAGGTTGGCGGTTACTGCATGGCCGGCGCGGACGTTCTCGTCCTGGTGGAAGGCGAACACCCGGTCGTAATCGGTGGCGAGGTTGTGATGTTCGGCGACGACCTTGACGCGCCCGCCGACGAGTGCGGCATCCGGCTTGGCAGCCATCGCCGTCCAGCCTGCGGCGAGCCAGTCGCGCGCGGGCGTGCAATCGGCGTCGGTGAAGGCGAGCAGCTCGCCGCGTGCGGCGGCCAGCCCGGCATTGCGTGCTGCGTAGGAGTAGCCAGCGGGTTCGTGCAGCAGCCGCACGCCGGGCCTTGCGAAATGCGGCGGCGGTGGGGCCTCGTCATTGCTGACCACCAGCACCTCGAAATCCGCCGCAGGCCAGGTCTGCCCCGCAAGGCCATCGAGGCAGGCGGCCAGCGGCGACCAGTCGCGGTAGACCGGGATGATGACCGTGATTCTCGGTACTGCGGGGACGTCAGCGGACGGCATGGTGAGAGCGCCCCTTGGTGAAGTGAGTGCTCAGCAGGCACCAGGCTGTGTGGTAGTGCAGCAGCAGATGCAGCCAAAGCACGCCCCAGCGCTGGTGCAGCGGGTAGCGGCTGCTGCCGCGCTGGCCGCTGAGAATGTGCAGCCATTCGCGTAGGCGCGGCCGCCACCACCAGGGCAGCTGCCGCCATAGGCCATCGCGGCTGCCACCGTTGTCGCGCAGCGCGTGGCCGTAGAAGCCCGCCGCGATCCGGCGGTTCTTCTGTAGCACTTCGGCCACGGTCTGCCGCGAGGGATGCAGCACGGTGGGTACCGCCGCATAGCCGATGACCCAGCCCAGCGCGCCACAGCGGCGGCAGAAATCGCTGTCGCCACCGGATTTCATCGTCTCGTCAAACCCGCCCGCCGCCGCATAGGCTGCGTGGCGTGCGAACAGGTTGGCGGTGGCACCAAAGCGCATCTGCCGCACCCAGGTTTCCTGCTGGAACTCGAACAGCGTCTCGTAGCGCGTGACGAGGTTGTCGGTGTCCGCGAATACCTCGATGCGCCCGGCGATGAGGCCCCATTCCGGGTGCTCGGCAAGTGCTGCCAGCCCGGCGGCGAGCCAGTCCGGCTCCGGCAGGCAGTCGGCATCGGTGAATGCCAGCACCTCGCCTGCTGCCTGCCGCGCGCCAGCATTGCGGGCGGCGTAGGAAAACCCCTGCGGCTGGTGCAGGCAGCGAACGCCCTGCGGCAGCGGCGGCGGTGCGTGGCCATCGGGATCGTTGTCGATGACGATGATCTCGAACGCCGCGCGCGGCAGGCTTTGGCGGGCGAGCGCCTCCAAACAAAGCAGCAGGCGCGGCCAGTCGCGGTAGGTCGGGATGATGACTGAGGCTTTCATCGCGCCGCCGCTTCATAGACCTTGAGCAGACCCTCTGCGGACTGACCCCAGCTCAGCGTGCCGTTGACGTGCTGGCGCAGCCGATCCGATCGTGGCGTCTCCCAGGCGCGCAACACGGCTGCGCGGATGTCCTCGACGCTCGCCGGGTCGGCGTACTCGGCCATATCGAGAAAGTAATCCGGCGGCCCGCCCCGACGGGTGATGACGATGGCGGCCCCATACGAGGCCGCTTCCAGCGCCACCAGCCCGGTGCCCTCGTGCTCAGAGGGCAGGCAGAAGACTTTCGCGGCGGCGTACAGCGAGTCTCGCTGCGCAGGCGGCAGATAGTCGAGAAAGCGGATGGCAGGATAGGGCTGGGCGGCGAGCTTGAGCCGAGCCAGTAGCGCCGCGTCGGTGGCGATGCCAGCAATCACCAGCGGCAAGCCAGTGGGGCCGACTGCCTTGATCAGGCGTTCAACGTTCTTGCGCGGCTGGGTGTAGGCGGAGACGTGCAAGCAGAAGGCCTCCGGCAGACCGAACAGTTGGCGCACGCCGAGAGCGTCGATGTCGATGCGCGGCGGGCTGACGCCATTGAGCACGATGTGCGCCTTGGCGGGCGACACCCCCAGCCCGTGGATGACGCGCTGCCGCTCGGCTGCCGAGCGGCAGACCACAGCATCGGCGTCCAGCGCCTGTCGGCTCAGCTCGCCTGGAATGGTGAACAGCTTCGGATGCAGCCTGCCAAGTGCCGCGGCCAGTCGGTAGGGCCGACCGGCGACGTTGGAGTCGATGATCGGCGAGAACACCAGGCGGCAGCGGCTGCTGACCATGCGCAGGATCGGCCCGATGCGGTAGTGCGGAAAGCCGCCGGAGAAGAAATGCACCACGTCACAGGCCTCCGGTGCGAACGGCGTCCAGGCGTCGAGCAGGGTGACGCCGTGGCCGAGTGCCCGCAGGGCGTTGGCCTGCGCCTCTGCCTGCACGCGCACACCGTTGCCGGCATGGGCTAGAGCGAAGTTGGCGGGGAGCAGGAAGCCGATTCGCATCGCTTAGCTCCAGAGCCGGGCTAGCTGGACGACGCTGTGCGCCCAGCCTGCCTCGGCACGACGCGCCCAGGAAATGGCGCGCATCTCCTGCACCTGCTCGCGGTTCTTGCTCCAGCGCAGCAGCAGCGCGGCGATCTCCTCGTCGGCGGCATCGGGCGCGAACAGTTGCGCTGCCTCGGCGATAACGTGATCCGGCGAGCCGCCGACATCCGGGCCGATCACCGCCAGGCCCAGGGCGTGGAACTCGCGCAGGCACATGCCACCTGCCTCGGCATGCGAGAGCAGGCAGCCGACATCGTTGTCGGCCACCGCATCCAGATAGGCGCGTGGCTGCCGCTGCTTGTCGATGAAGCCCAGCCACTCCACGCCCTCTACATGGCGCAGCTCAGGCTGTAGCCGCTCTCGCGTGCAGCCGATGACGCGCAGCTGGCAGGCCGCACCCTGGGCGCGGGCGAGTTGCATGGCGCGGATCAGCCGATCGAGCCCCTTGCGGCGGGCGTCCTTGCCGACGAACACCAGTCGCAGCGGGCGGCTCGAATCCAGTGCCGGAATGCGGTGCTCAGCCTCCCAGGCGCTGTAGCTGTCGGCGTCGAGGTTGGCACCCGGCACCACCACATGCACCTTGCTGGCGGGGATGTCGTAGCCGTGGATCAGGCTCTGCGCGGCCCAGCGGCTATGGGTGACGATGCCGGTGGCCTGTTGATAGCCCTCGCGTTCGCGGGCGATGGCGTCCTGCTGCGCCCAGCGACCGATGTTGTCGCCCAGTCCGTAGTCGGCGAAGAGAGGCGGCAAGGTCTGGTCGATGTAGTACCACTTCTCGATCCTTACATCGGCCACCACCGAGGGTGGAAACAGCTGGAAGCAATTGAGGATTCGCGTGCCCGCGAGACTGCTGCCCAGCGGCTGCCAGAGGCGCTCGAGGCAGGGCACTGAGTACTGATAGCCGCCGTGGCCGCGCGCGTGCAGCATAGTGCCCAGGTTCCAGAGATAACGCTGCACGTTGCGGAAACGTCCCAGCGGCTCCAGAGCCAAGCCGCGATCGATCACGCCACGCGGTCTTGCCAGTTGCAGCAGGTGGTAGGGCGTGCCGCTCCAGGTGGCCACCGCATTGGCATCGCCCACCGCAGCGAGCAGCGTCGGGCGGGCAGTCATGCCGCGGGCCCAAGGTCCGTGCAAGGGATATGAGAAGTGAGTGGACTCATGCCGACGGCTTCTGGTCGAGCCAGCTTTTGGTGTCGATCATGATCTCGTAGCTCATGCGCAGACAGGCATAGTAGTAACCGCTGCGGCCTTCCAGAAAACCGCCGCGCCACAGGTAGAGATAGACGAACACCCACCAGGGTCTGAGCGGCAGGCGGTAATAGATGCCCTTCAGTGCGCGGCGTCGCGCGGCCGGGTCTGTGTGCAGCAGATCGCGCCAGGCGATGGGTTCTGCGCGCGCCACGAAAAGTGCTGCCGCCTCGGCCGTCGAGTAGTCATTGTGGCGCGCGAGCCAACGCTCCAGCCCCTTGCTGAAAGGCAGGTGGATGAGGTGTTCCTGCAAGAAACCGATGCCGCCGTCGGTCTCATACAGCTCGTTGATGGGCCGGGTGATGCGCACCTGTCCGCGCCGCAGCAGGCGGCCAAACCAGGTGGGATAGCCACCTGCGCCGCGAATCCAGACACCCTTGAAATGATCCTTGCGGCGCAGCCGGTAGAGGCTGTGCGGATTGTCGCTGCGCTGAAGCTCACGTTCGATCTCGGCCTGCAGCGCGGGCGTGAAACGCTCGTCGGCATCGAGCATGAACACCCATTCGTGGCGAAACTCGCCCAGTGTGAGGCAGGCCATGCGCTGGCTGGCGTAGTCGGTGAAGGCGTGCTGCATCACCCGCACACCGAGTGCAAGAGCGCGCTCGACCGTTGCATCAGTGCTGAAAGAGTCGAACACCAACACATCGTTGGCGAAGGCGACGGAGGCCAGGCAGGCTGCGATGTCCTGCTCTTCGTTGCGGGTGAGGATGGCGATGGAAAACACGCGGAGGTTCGGCTGGTTTCAGGCTCTGGCTTGAGCGTAGACCAGCCGCGTGGCACGCGCGGTGGCGGCCCAAGAATAGCCGCTGGCGTACTCCCGTCCGAGTGCGCCCATCGCAGCCAGTTGCGTAGCGGGCAGGGCGAGTGCGCTGCCAAGCGTTGCGGTGATCGCTGGCGCATTGGGGGCGACTGACCAGCCGCAGCCGACGGCTGGCAGCTGTGCCCAGGGCATGGCCTGGGTGGTGAGTGCGGGCAGGCCATGGGCGAGGGCTTCGAGCACCGAAAGGCCGAAGTTTTCCTGCTGGCTGGGTTGCAGGAAGAGCTGGCTCTCGCTCAGCAGCGCGCTCTTCGCCTCACCCTGCATGGGCCCAAGAAACTGCACGGCGTCGCCGATGCCGAGCGAGGCTGCCAAGGCTTTCAGCATCGCCTCGTAGCCGGGCTCGCCGCCACCGGCAATGCGCAGCTGCCAGTCCTGCGGCGCGAGTTCGGCCCAGCTTCGCAACAGCACATCGACCTGCTTGACCGGGTGCAGGCGGCCGAGAAAAACCGCCTGCCGCTTGCGCGGCGCTGTGATCGATATCTCGGGCAGATCGACGCCGTGGGCAATGCAATGCACCGGCAGTTTTGCGGGCAGTCGTGCCGCCGTCTCTCGCGTCTCGCTGTCGCTCGCGGCGATCAGTGCCGCGCTCCGGCCGATCAGTCGCCGCTGGTAGGCGAGCCAAGCCAGCCGCTTCTTCAGCCGCTGCTGTTGCAAAGACCAGTCCTGCAACATGCCGCAGGGCTGCGCCACCCAAGGGCGAGCAGAGCGCGTGGCACCAATGGCAGACGCGGCGTTCTCCGGCAGCCACAGGCCGTGATCGTGGACGATCTCGATGCGCTGGGTCTCGATGGTGCTGATGACCGCATCCCGAAACTGCCGGAATCTTTGCCAGGGATTGCGATGCCCGGCGACGACGCGTGCGGTGACGCCTTCAGGCACTGCCAGCTGCGGCACGCCGGGTCGCTCGCCGAACATCAGCACCACCTCGTCGCCTGCTTCTCGCAGCGCCGCTGCGAGACGAGTGACCAGTACCGGCGGGCCACCCGCGGCGGCGGCAAGGTCGGGGATGGTGAGCAGCACCCTCACGACGACGCGAGCACGCGCGTGCGGATCATCCGGGCCGGATTGCCCGCGACCACCTGCCAGGGTAGGACATCGCGCACGCACACCGCACGCGCAGCGACGACCGCGCCCTCGCCAACGGTAACGCCCGGGCCAATGAAGGCATCGGCGCAGATCCAGGCGCTGCTGCCGATGCGGATTTGCGCGCGGATCAAGGGCAGCGTTGGATCCTGATGTGCGTGGCTGCCACCGCAGAGATGCGCGCCCTGCGAGACGGTGGCCTGCGCCCCGATGCTGAGCGGGCCGAGGTTGTAGAGGCGCACATCCTCGGCCACCGCCGACTCGTCGCCGATGGCGAGCAGGCTGGGTAGAAAGATGCGCACGCTGGGGTGGATCTGCACTGCGCGGCCGATGTCGGCACCGAGCAGGCGCAACAGCCCGCGCCGCCAGCCGTACGCCAGTCTGGGACTGCAATGGAACAGAGGCTTGAGCAGGCTCCAGAGCGCGCGCTGCGCCAGCTCAGCGCGGCTGTACTTGCGGGCCGCGCGGTTGCTGGCGATATCGAGACCACTCACGGCTTGGCTGGTTGCAGCGCGCCGGATGAGGGGGCTTGCGACACGACAGGCTGGTCGTTGCGGGCCATGCTGAGCTTGCCCAGGAGATACAGCGCGATGATCGGATAGCTCATCAGGATGAGCTCGAGGTAGTTGCGCAAGCCGATGAACAACCACATCAGCCCCAGGCTGTAGAGCAGCTTCTGCCGTACCGTCGGCCCCAGCCAGACCAGCACCAGCTTGCCGCCCAGAAAGCCCATCAGCAGCGCGGCGGCGGCCACCGACCAGATGCCGAAGCTCACATACCAGTCGCCGATGGCGGAGATGGTGAGGGTGAAGTTCTCGCTCCAGTACTGGCCGAGTTCGTGTGGCAGGTTGATGCCGGGGCCTATCGGCTTGTCGGGCCAGAACACGCGCGGGATCGGCCGCACGGCCCAGTAGATGATGGCCGTCCAGCCGGTGTGCCTTTTGAACTCGGGGATGAGGTCGATCGTCTTCACGAGAAAGAGGAAGTTGTTATCGACGCTCAGGCTGGTGGAGAAGGGATTGATACCAAAGGCACTGCCGCTGAACAGCCCGCTGACGATGCCACCCTGCTCGGTGCGGAATACCACCATGATCTGCAGCAAGGTCAGCATCATCACGCCACTGAGGGCGCCAACCGCGATCTCGCGCAGCCCGAGCCTGGGCCGCAGCAGGAGCCAGGTAATCATCCCCGAGCCGAGCACCATGCCGACCAGGCGGCGACCGCCGTCCTTGATGAGAAACAGCAGGAACAGCGTGGTCAGCGCCATGCCGAGCGCCACCCGCCAGTCAATGCGACCGGTGCGGTGATGTAGGGCGATGGTGAGCGGCAGCGCGAGATAGCCGAAGTACTGCAAGTGCGAGACGAAGGCGCCGCTACCGCCGATGACGCCCCGGCTCCAGGCACCGACGCCACGCTCGCTGAACAGGCCCTCCATCATGCACACCGGCGAAAAGCTGCATGGGATCAGCCGCGCCATCAGGCCTAGGGCGGAACACACCATGAGGGCGCTGTAGAGCCAGTCGACGCTGAAGTCGGCAGAGGGATTGCTGACCCGCGACATCGAGTGGTGCCAGGTATGCGCGAGCTTGGAGCCGAGCAGGATCAAAAAGCCGAACAGGCCGATGAGACCGAAGGCCTTGATGATCCCCGCCTTGGTCAACTCGTAGGCGGTGTAGTCGCTGGAAAAGGGCTCCATCAGCAGCCAGTAGATCAGCCCGATCATCATCACGCTCTCGGCGCGGATCCACACCCGGGTGTCGGTGAACGCAGAGATCAGCGGGCCGGTCAGCAGTCCTAAGCCCAGCACGAAGACCGAGGCGCGCAGCTGGCCGGGCTCGTAGTAGTCATCCGGCAGCAGCAAGATCGCACCGAGCGTGCCGAGGATGATCGCCAGCATTCCGGCGGCGTAGTGGATGCTGCCGACCGCGCGAAAATCAGGGGATGCTGCTGTGGGATTCACGAGGCGGATCAGCTTGCTGTGACAGGATATTGAAGCAGGTTAGCACGCACTTTTGCGGCTTCAATACGTTTGCAGGATGCGCACCAGCCGCATGCCCAGCGAAGGCTCGTTGAGCTGCTGATAGCTGCGGAATGCTGCCGCTGACAAGGCTGCGCCGTCGTTACTGGTAAACAGCGCCGCAAGTACCTGCGGCAGGCTGGTCGCCGCCTCGGCATGGTTGAACCGGCGGCCGTTGACGCCATCGACGACATAGCTCGGCTCCGGCCCCATGTGCAGGTCGAGCCGGTCGTGGATCACCGGGATCAGGCTCAGACCCATGAAATGCACCACGCTCAGACCCGCGTCGCCCGGATGGCAGCCGACGCGGCAGTCACGGGCGATCTCCCGCACCGCTGCCTGCTCGTAGCGTTCGCCGTGCCAGCGAATCCAGTCCAGCTTGCAGTAGCGAATTTTCAGGTCCGCTGCAAAGGCACCGTCACCGATGACGTGCAGTTTGAGATCGAGCGCGGTCTGTGTCCGTGCTGCGGCCATCGACTCGATCAACAGGCCTAGATTGCAGCCTTCCCGCAGGCGGCCGAGATAGAGCACGCCCAGCTCGCTGCCAGTCTTGTCAGCGGGCGGAGTCGGTGCCGTCAGCAGCAGGCTGTTTTCGGCGACCAGCAGTGCTCCGCTGATGCCATGACGCCGCAGCGATTCCACTCCGGAAGCCGTGTAGCAGATGTAGCAGCGGGAACCCGCGATCAGCAGCCGGTAGGTGAGCACCAGCCAGCGCGGTGGCTGCGGCTTGTCGTAAAAGCCCTGTCCATACGAATAGCAGGCGATACCGAGCAGGCGGCAGGCCAGCAACGCCATCCAGAAACTTAAGGACCGCGGATTGGCGGCGATCAGCAGCCTGGAGGGTCGGCTGGTCCACAGGAGGTGCATCAGGCCGCGTTGCCACAGCAGGCGCCCGCCCAGCAGGCGCACTTCAGTCAACAGCACATGCTGCTGGATGCGGGTGCCCCCAATGCCGGGCTGGCCGTAGCCGGACTGCGCTGGTGCGGGTGAAGAGGCGAGGATCACGGACTCGAAGTGCCGTGCGATCTCCGCGAAGACCGGCAGCCGGTATGCGGTGAGATAGGGTTGAACGATGAGCAGTGGCCCCGCCGTGGTCGCGTGCTGGTTGGTGTTCATGTGATCGGTCGTCAGCGGCAACCACCGGCATTTCGGTGGCGTGCCGACATTGGGGCGCTGTGGGTTGTTGTTACGATTGTGCGCCAGTTCCTTGGCCCGATAGAGTCGGGCATCGTGAACGGGGCAGGGTCAGGAAGGCCGCCCAGCGATAAATCGGGATCTGTGCTGCGTACGAATGCAAGCTGATGCCCTCACAATAGACGACGCCGCATATACAGGGAGTTATTGCGTGAAACATTGTCATCCACAAAGTCCGCTAAGCGCCCGGGTCATGCAGGCGTCCGCAGGCTTCGCGCTGGGTCTGCTGCTGCACAGCACTGCCTGGGCGGATCGCTACCAGCTGGGTGGGGGCTTCGAGGGTGGGGCCAAGCTCGAAGCCTCGGCGGTGAGCGTCGATAACTATTTCTATCAGGAAGCCGGTGCCATTTCGGCCAATGGCTACCGGATCCGCCCCGAGGTCTCGCTCAATCGTCCGGGGCAGACCACCCAGCTGTCGATCAGCAGCTTTGCGGAGAACTCCGACTTCGACCTGCCCGGCGAACTCGACAACTATCTGGATTTCGGAGCGACCGGCGATTTCGGCTGGCGACCCTACCGGCGGCACGCTTTCGATTTCTCGGGTGCCTTCCGTCGCGGCCACGATCCATCCGGCTTGCAGCGCACCGAACAGGGGCCTAATTTTTCGGCCGGGGACATGGATCGCTGGAACCAGACCAGCACCTATCTGTTGTACCGTTACGGCGCGCCCGATTCGCTCGCCAGCAACAGCCTGAGGGCCGGGCGCACCCAGCGCAAGTACCAGACCAACCGCGATGACACGGTGTTCCTGGATTACACCGTCCGCGAGCTGCAATACGAGCTTGCCTACGAGTATTCTCCCAGGACCGCCCTGCTGTTCAACGCCGAGCAGCGTGCCACCAACTACGCGCGCTCGACGCTCTCCAGCGTCGGCAACCGCAACGGCAATGAATTGACCTTGACCGGAGGCTTGCGCTGGGTCGCCACCGCCAAGACCTCGGGTGAATTCAGGATCGGCATCCGCAACTACTCGGTCGATGAACGCCGCCAGTCCCCCCGCCAGTCGCTTGCGTACCGCGCGACCATCCGCTGGAATCCCTCGCTGTCCAATGCCTTCAAGTTCGGTGCAGGGCAGAGCACGACCGAGACTTTCCGTTCTGATACCTTCTTCCTCGACGAGCGCAAGTTCGATGTGAACTGGGAACGGATCTGGAGCAGCCGCCTCAACACCAACGTTGGCATCGGCTATATCCACAGCGAGTTCGTCGGATCTCAGCGCGAAGACGATTTCATCAGCGCCTCGGTGGGCTTTGACTATCTGCTGATGCGCCAGCTGAAGGTGTTTGGCCAGTACCTGAGCCGCAACCGCGACTCCAGCTTCCGCACGCTCGACTACGATGCGCCGGAGTCGAAACTGGGACTGCGCTGGACCCTGTGATTCCCCTTTCTCAACATTGTCCAAAAATGATCCGCAAGGTTTCCGCAACGCTGCTGGTGCTGGCGACGCTGACGGGCTGCGCCTCCGCCCCCGCGCCGCGCCTGGCTGACAACATCTCCCGCACGCAGTTCGTGCCTGCAACCTATCGTCTGGGAGTTGGCGATCGAGTGCGGGTGGATGTCTTCCGCGAGCCTGATCTCTCGGGCGAGGCCTCGGTGGAGTCTTCCGGAAACATCAACTATCCCCTGATCGGCTACGTGTCCGCAGTGGGGCTGACGCCACAGCAGCTGGAGCTCGACTTCGTCAATCGCCTCAAGAACGGGTTTTTACGCAACCCCGATGTCCGCGTGTCTGTGGTCCGCTACCGTCCCATCTTCATCTCCGGTGCGGTGCGCAACACCGGCGTGTTCGCCTTCAGCGAGGGGCTGACGGTCGAGAAGGCCCTGACCTTGGCCAGCGGACTGACGCCACTCGCCTCGGTGCGCCGCATCTTCGTGCTGCGCGAGGGCGCTGTGGCCAGTGCGCGTGAAAAGATCGGCCTTGATGCGCCGCTGTATCCCGGCGATACCCTGTTTGTCGAAGAGGGCGTGTTTTGAATACTTTGCCAGTGGTCAGCGGTGCTCCGGTAAGCGATGCATTCAAGGCGCCTTCGGATTTGTCCCTGCTGTTCAAGTTCTTGCGGCAGTACCGCACCGGCATCGCGCTCGTCACCATCGCCTCGACGCTGGTGGGCCTGTTGATCGCGCTCTCGCTGCCCCCGCTCTACCGGGCCACTGTCACTCTGCTGATCGAGCCCCGCACGCCGCGCGTGGTGCAGGTGCAGGATGTCTACGATCCCACCGCAGGCAGTTCTTCGAGCGAGTACTTTGCGACCCAGTTCGAGCTGCTCCGCTCGCGCGGCCTGGCCAGCCAGGTTGTGGAAAAACTCAAGCTCCATGAGGACGCGGAGTTTCTCGCCGACAACGCCAGTGAGAGCCTGACCGACAGCCTGAGCCGCAAGCTCGACTGGCAGCATTGGTTGCCCGGCCTGCCCGAGCCCGCGCCGGAGCCTCTCCGCTCTGAGGAGCAGCGCCGCGAGAGGGCGGTCAGCATCCTGCTTTCGCAGATCGTGGTGCAGCCCGTGCCACGCACGCGGCTGGTGCGGCTCAACTTTTTTTCCAGCAAACCGCAGATCGCCCAGCGGGTGGCCACCGCGATTGCTGATACCTACATCGAGAGCGGGCTGGAATCACGGCTGGAAGAGACCCAGCGTGCTGGCCGCTGGCTGACCGGCAAGCTCGGCGACTTGAGCACGGAGTTGCAGAATGCCGAAAGGGCATTGCAGGTCTACCGCGACGAGAACCAGATCGTCGCCGTCGGCGGCAACCGCGGCCTGATCGACCAGGAGCTGATCGAGAACAGCCAGCGCCTCCGCGATGCACAGCGAATCAAGACTGATCTCTCCAGCACCTACACCCGAATCCGCGCCGCCGGCAACGACCCGGCTCGGCTCGAGCAGATCACCACACTGCTGCAGGACGCTGGCGTGCAGAAGGCCCGTGCGGCCCTGCTCGATGCCGAACAGAACCTCAAGCAGGTGCAACAACGCTACGGCGACAAGCACCCGCAGATGGCGGTGAGCATGAACAGCCTCGAAGCAGTGCGCCGCGCCTTCAACGAGCAGCTGCAGAAGGCGGCCGAGGGCGTGCGCAACCAGTACGAGATCGCGGCGGACACCGAGCGGCAGCAGTCGCAGGTGGTGTCGTCAACCACCAACCGCGCACGCGCGCTCGATCGCAAGCAGTTCGAGCTGGGCGTGCTGGAACGTGAGGTGCAGACCAACCGCCAGCTCTACGATCTTTTCCTGCAGCGGTTCAAGGAAACCGACAGCACCGCCAGCTTCGAGCCGTTCAACGCGCGCATCACCGACGGTGCCCAGCTGCCCAAGGTGCCGGTGCTGCCCGACCGTCTCAAGATCATCCTGACGGCGGCACTGGTCGGCCTGCTGCTGGGGATTGCGCTCGCTTCGCTGCGTAGTGTGCTGAGCGAGGGCCTGCATACGGTCGAAGACCTCGAAAACCTGGCTCAAGTGCCGCTGTTCGGCATCGTGCCGAGGGTGCCGTTCAAGCGTGACGACAAGATCGTCAAGTATTTTCTGGGCGATCCGCGCACGCCCTTCGCCGAAGGCCTGCGCTCGGTGCGTACCGCAATGCAGCTGGCGGAACTGGATGGCCGCAGGCAGTGCTACGTCATCACCTCGGCGGCACCGGGCGAGGGCAAGAGCAGCGTCGCCACCTGCCTGGCACTGGCCTTGTCCAGCACCGAAAAGGTGTTGCTGCTCGAAGCCGACCTGCGCGCGCCCAGCATCCGCAAGATGCTGGGCATCCCCAAGCAGCACAACGCCGGGTTGATGGAGGTGCTGCTCGGCACCGCCACGCTCGATGCGGCGATCCACACCGATGCCAGCGGCCTGCATGTGCTCGCGGTGTTCCAGCGGCCGCCCAACCCGGCGGAAACGGTCAGCTCGATGGCTTTCGCCGCGCTCTTCAAGGAGCTGCGCAGCCGCTACGACCGCATCATCATCGACTCGCCTCCCTGTCTCGCCGCCAGCGACACCCTGGTGCTCGCCCGCCTAGCTGATGCCGTGCTGTTCCTGGCGCGTGCGGAGGAGACCAAGAAGTCTTCAGTGCGGCGTGCCATCCATCAGTTGCGTGCCACCAACGCGCCGTTGGTGGGCTGCGTGCTGAACCGGGTGGATGTGCGACGCAACGCCGAAGCCTACGGCGACTATCGATACGCCAGCCGCTACTACGGTTGAGAAATGATGGCCCGCTGGCTGACGCTCGCGTTTTCGCTGGCCCTGATGGTGATTGGCGGCGTGCAACTCTCGGCTGATCTCTACTACCAGGTGGCCAAGCGCAGCGGCTGGCACAGCGATACCCGCCGCGCTGAAGCCGCTGGCAGCCTTGCCGCCCGCTTGTGGCAGGGCAATGCCATCGCCTATGGCGGTCGTCTGGCGGCGGTGGAAGGCGATGCTCAAGTTCTCAAGCAGCGTTATGCGTTGGCCTTGCGCAATGCCCCGGCCGATGCCTACCGCTGGACCGAGTTCGCGCGCGCCTTGGCGCTGGTCGGCGACTTTGGCCCCGCGTTCGACCTTGCCGTGCAGCGGGCGCAGCGGTTGGCTCCGCGCTCGCCGGCCGTGCATCTGGCGCTGGCGGACGTGCGCTGGCGCCATGGCACCCAGCTGAGTGATAGGCAGCTTGCGGCGCTGATGCCCAGCTTCGCCCGCACCATGCAGTACCCGCAGCAGCGGCAGCAGTTGCTGGATCGCATCGTCCGCGAGCGGCGGCACCCTGCCTTTTGCGCGGAATACGGCGCGCGCTTCACCGGCGGGCGCTGGTGCGCGGGCATCGAGACCCGGCTTGCAGCCTGCGCCACACCCGAGACCCTCAGCAAGCCGCAGCGCCGCTGGTGCCGCGGGGTGGCAGCGCTGCCATGAGCGCCGGCACCGCATCCTCCTGGCAGGACCGTCTCGCCTTCGGGTTGCTGCTGCTGCTCGTGGCGGCGATTCCCTGGCCCTGGGCCGCTGTCGGTGTCACGACCCAGGCGGCCGTGATGCTGCTGACCGGCATCGGCCTGGGTTTGTCGCTGCTCGCCCCGCAGGCACGGCCCTGGTCCGGCAGCACGGCATTCAGGCTGGCGGTGCTGGGCTGGCTGCTGTGGCTGCTGGCACTCGGCATCAGCCTGCTGCCACTGCCCCAGCCCTGGCTCGCGCTGCTGTCACCGGCTGCGGCGGATCTGCATGGCAGTGTCGCCAGCCTGGGGATCGCGCCTGCCAACACCCTGAGCGTCGAGCCGGCTGCAAGTCGTGCCTACTGGGCGGCCAGCGCCGCACTGTTCGGCGTCTACCTGCTCGCCGCGCGGACGGTGAGCGGCAGCGCGCGGCGGCGGAAGCTCTTGATGGTGATGGCACTGGTGGCGGGTGCGCAAGCTTTCTACGGCCTCGGCATGACGCTCACCGGCACCGAGATCGGCTTCTTCGAGCGCAAGGTGTTCGGGCGCGGCTGGGCCACTGGCACCTTCATCAACCGCAACCATTTTGCGCACCTGCTGGCGCTTGGCGGCGCGGCCTCGCTCGGCCTGCTGCTGAGCTGGCGCAGCAGCGATCCCCGCCGCAGCGGCTGGCGCGGCAGCGTGCTGGGAGCGATCAACTGGCTGATGAGCCCGGCGCTGGTCTGGCGCGTGCTGTTGCTGGTGCTGCTCAGTGCCGTCGTGCTCAGCCAATCGCGCATGGGCAATGTCGCCTTCATGGTGGCGATGGCGTTCGGCGTGTTGGTCTGGACCGTACTGCACGACCGCGCGCGCCTGCTCACCGCCGTGCTGCTGCTATCGAGTTTCGCGGTGGCCGACCTGTGGGTGGTGAGCCGCTATTACGGACTGGAGCGTGTCGTCGAGCGGCTCGATGACACCGAGTTGGAAACCGAGCAGCGTGCCGTGGCACTGCGCGATCTGGCACCGCTGCTCGACCAGTACCAGTGGGTCGGTTCCGGCGGCGGCAGCTTCCAGAGCGTGTTCATGGCGCAGCAGAGTGAGACGCTTTCGAACCGCTACGACCACGCCCACAACGAGTATGCGGAGTTCACCATCGAACACGGCTGGTTTGGCCTGGCCTGGATGCTGATGATGGGTGCTCTGCACTTCGGCCATGCGCTGCGCCTGCTGCGCAACCGCAAGAGCGCGGGTACGCGGGCGCTGGCGCTGGCAGCGTCGGTGGCACTGTCGGCCGCAGCCCTGCATTCCCTCACCGACTTCATCCTGCACATTCCGGCACTCCGGTTCTGGCTAATAATTTTGCTGGGTGCAGTAGCCGCTGCTACGGCCAGCCCCTATGCTCGGCCTCGGCAAAGCCCTGCTCAGGACGATCAGGCTGCCTTCACATCCACCTCCCTCGGTAGTTCAGGCGCGTGAACAAAAACATCAGACAGGGAAGTTTTCTGGCCATCGCGGCCTTGGCCTCGTGCGGCGCTGCCTCGGCCGCCGACAGCACTCTGGTCAGCACGCCTTGGCAGCTGGGATTTTCCGTCGGCGGCGTGCTGCCCGAGAATCTCCGTGGGGTTTCCCCGGGGCCATTGGCACGCCTGAGCGTCGGCCTGCCCTTGCGACCCGGTGCGTATCTCGAAGCCAATGTGTTCGGCTTCCGGGCCTCCGGTGACGCGGGCCGCGACGATGAGCAGACCCTTGGCGGCGGGCTGGACCTGCGGCTGGAAAGGCTCGGCGAGGATCGCCTGCGCTATCTTTTCCTGTTCGGCGGCGGCTACTCGGCCACCGAGCGCGGCAGCGACACCATCAGCGCGCCATACGCCAACATCGGCTACGGCATCGGCTACGAGCTGATTCCGGCACTGGAGCTCCGCGCGGAGATCCGCGGCCTGGTGCGCATCGACAAAGGCTTCATCCCCGGCCGCGGCGTCACCTATGACGCCACCAGTTCAGTCGGCCTGGTGTACCGGCTCGGCCGGGAGCCGACCGTGGTCTATGAGTCGTCCCGCCTTGCCGAGGCGCCGCCCATCGCAGCGGCAGCGCCAGCCCGCCTGGTGCCGAATGTCGCCAGCTTGGACGCCCGCTGCCCTGTGGCGCCGGATGGCGCGCGGGTGGATGCCTCAGGCTGCCTTCTGCCGCAGCGGCTGCTGCTGCCACGCAGCGCCTTCTTCAAGGCCCAGACCGGCTTTGCCATGCAGGGCAGCGGTGATGCCGCGCTGTATTCCCTGGCCATGAGCCTGCTGAAGGATCCGCAGCTGCACGCCGAGATCAGCGTGCACAGCGAGGCCCGTGGGGACCCATCCAGACTGATGGCACTTACGCAATCCCAGGCCGATGTGCTGGCCCGTGAGCTGCTCCGGCAGGGCATCACGATAGAACGCTTCAGCGCGACCGGCCTGGGTGGCAGCCAGCCACTCACCCGGGAAGCCTCCGAAGCAGCCATCGAGCAAAACCGTCGGGTCGAGATCAATCTCATCCGCCGCTGAGCCGCAGTGCCGAAAGTCCCCCCAAGCCTGGAGTGCGCATGCAGCGCCTGACGCTGGTCAACCGTTTCGCGTTCCCTGACGATTCGCCGACCAGCCGCCTGATGCACGACCTGGCCATGGGCCTGGTCGCGGCGCGGCCTGATCTGGAAATTCGCGTGCTGGCCTGCAACCGCTACTACAGCGGCAGCAGTGATCAGCTGCCGGGGCGGCAGGTGCTCGGTGGTGTGTGTTTCCACCGCCTCTGGGTGCCGGCCGCGACCCGTCGCGGGCTGGCCATGCGGGCGCTGGGCTACCTTGCGTTCTACCTGCAAGGCTTCATGGCCCTGCTGTGGGGGCTCAAGCGCGGCGAGCTGGTGATCTGCATGACCGATCCCCCGATGTTCGGCGTGCTGGCCACCCTCGCGGCCCGCCTGCGCGGTGCCAAGATCATCCACTGGGTGCAGGACCTCTACCCCGATGTGGTGCAGAGCGCAGGCCTGACCCGCGGCGGCCTACTGATGACGCTCTTGAGAGGCCTACGACGCCGCGCCTATCGTGCCTCGACCCGCCTGGTGGTGATCGGCGAGGGCATGCGCGACCGTCTCGCGCGTGACGGCAGCGGCTGTTCGATTAAGATTATTCCCAACTGGGCTGACGGCAGCAGCATCCAGCCGGTGCCGCGCGAACAGCTGCCGCTGTTGCAGCAATGGCTGCCGCCCTGCGATTTCGTGGTCGGCTATTTCGGCAATCTCGGGTTCGCACACAACTACCAGTCCTCGTTGGAGGCTGCGGCAAGGCTCAAGCACCGCAGCGGCGTGCGGTTCCTGTGGGTGGGCGAGGGCAGCCGCCGTGTCGCTTTCCAGCAGGATATCGAGCGCCTGGAATTGCCGAATGTGCATTGGCAGGGGCAGCAACCCTTTGACCGGATGCCGCAGATCCTCGGTATCGCCGACCTGCATCTGGTGATGCTCGACCCGCAGTTCGACGAGGTGCTGGTGCCCAGCAAGACCTACTCGGCGCTGGCAGCGGGGCGGCCGCTGCTGTTTCTCGGAAATCCCGGCAGCGAGCTGGCGCGCCTGGTGCACGAATGCGGCGTCGGCGTGGTGGTGGCGCAGGATGATGTCGCAGGCTTCGTCGCTGCCGTCGAGCAATTGGCCGACGACCCCGCGTTGTGCGCACGTATGGGCCTTGCGGCCAGGCAGTTGTTCGACGAGCGATTCGAGCGTGGCCGCGCCGTGCAGCAATGGCTGCTGCTGATCAGTTCACTCTGAATGCATGCAAAATTGCACTGACTTGACAATCAGGTGAATCTTGAAGCACCCATGCCACCCAAGCTGCTTTAGCCTCGAGTCGTTGATGCGCGGTACAAGTCACCCGACGCCCGGCATCAGCAGGTCGTAGCTATTGCGATATCCGAAACGCCCGATAGCTGTTCTTGTGAGAACAGCTGACGGATCGCCCGGACAGTGCCTGATCATGGGAGCTACAAAATGGTTGGATGGATGATTGCGCTGGTTCTCTGCGGAATCCTGCTTGGAGCGCTCACGATCTTTGCAGCCAAGCGCAGCGGCTGGGGCGCTGACATCAGTGTTGGCGTGCAGAAAGTTCACCAGCACTGGGTGCCGCGTCTCGGCGGCCTGCCGGTCTTCGCCACCTTCATCATCGGCTGTCTTCTGTGGAATCACCTCGGCTATCTCAGCCAGTACTCGGCACTCGCGCTGGTAGCTTGCTCGCTGCCGGTGTTTGTCATCGGCCTGATCGAGGATCTGAGTCAGAAGGCTGGCATCCGCGCGCGCCTTGTAGTCACCATGATTGCGGCCGCACTCGGCTGGTATTTTCTCGATGGTCAGATTCGCCGCCTCGACGTGCCCTTCGTTGATGAGCTTCTGGCACGCTCGGCCCTGCTCTCGTTCGTACTGACGACCGTGGCGGTTGCCGGCGTGGCTCACGCGATCAACATCATCGACGGCTACAACGGCCTGTGCGGATTCTTCTCGCTTGCTGCATTCAGTGGCATCGGTGCGGTCGCCGCCATGCACGGCGACCAGTCGCTGGCCCAGGCATCCCTGGTTGCAGCACTCAGCCTGATCGGCTTCCTGTTCTGGAACTATCCGATGGGACGTCTTTTCCTTGGCGATGCAGGCGCGTATTTCATCGGCTTTCTGATCGCCGAATTCAGCATCCTGCTGGTGACTCGCAATCCCGATGTCTCACCCTGGTGTGCCTTGCTGATCGTGATCTATCCCGTCTGGGAAACGCTGTTCTCGATGTACCGGCGTGCAGTTGCCGGCGGCTTCAGCCACATGGGCCGTGCCGACGCACTGCACCTGCACCACTTGGTTTTTCGCCGTCTCGTGAAAAGCAGCGACAACGAAGACAGTCATCGCGCGATGGTGCTGCGCAACGCCATGACGACGCCATATCTGCTTGTCTTCGTGTTGATGAGCGTCATCCCCGCCATATTTTTTGCCGACCACCCCACCGTTCTGGTTGGCTTTTCCCTGGTCTTCGCCGTCAGCTACCTGCTGTGCTACCGGATGATCGTGCGCCTGCGCGTGCCGCGTTGGCTGGTGATCCGCAAAATCGCCAACCGTATGTTGTTGGATATGGCTTAGCTAAGGGCTGCTTCACTCAGGCGCGTTGCACGCCCGGGATCGCGTAAAATTTGCGAGGCGCGTGCTTAGCTCAGCTGGAAAGAGTACTTCCCTCCAAAGGCGCGGCTCTGACCATTTTTCACTTCGCGTAAAATTGTACAACGCGCTCGTAGCTCAGCTGGATAGAGTGTTTCCCTCCGAAGGAAAAAGTCGCAGGTTCGAATCCTGTCGAGCGCACCAAATCAACGACTTAGGCCCGAAACAGGAATGTGTTTCGGGTCTTTTCACTTTCAGAATAGTAGTCACGGCGTATTGCTTCTGGCTGGATTCAATCGGTCTCACCCGGACTCGCCAGGACGACAGGCAATAAAAAGGCTCATTTCGCGTTAGGTAGTGATCGGCTCAAGGATTGAGCTGGAGTGC
>JAZKHC010000024.1:0-155120 GCA_040385605.1 Pseudomonadota bacterium | reverse complement strand
ATGTGCACCACGCTCGAAGAGATCGGCATCATGACCGAGGTGCATCACCACGAAGTCGCCACCGGCGGCCAGTGCGAGATCGGCGTCAAGTTCGGCACACTGGTGAAGAAGGCGGACGAAGTGCTGCGCCTCAAGTATGTGGTGCAGAACGTCGCCCACCAGTTCGGCAAGACGGCCACCTTCATGCCCAAGCCCATCGTTGGCGACAACGGCTCAGGCATGCACGTGCACCAGTCGCTCGCACTCGGCGGCAAGAACCTGTTCACCGGCCCGGATGGCAACTACGGCGGTCTCTCCGAGCTGGCGCTGTATTACATCGGCGGCATCCTCAAGCACGCGAAGACGATCAACGCCTTCACCAACCCCGGCACCAACAGCTACAAGCGTCTCGTGCCCGGTTTTGAAGCGCCGGTGATGCTGGCCTACTCGGCCCGCAACCGTTCGGCTTCGATCCGCATCCCGTACATCGCCAACCCCAAGGGCCGTCGCATCGAAGTGCGCTTCCCCGACTCGTCAGCCAACCCCTACCTCGCCTTCGCGGCGATGATGATGGCGGGCCTCGACGGCATCCAGAACAAGATCCATCCGGGCGAGCCGTCCGACAAGGATCTCTACCATCTGCCGCCGGAGGAAGACGCGAAGATTCCGCGCGTTTGCCACTCGCTGGACATGGCCCTGGAAAGCCTCGACAAGAACCGCGACTTCCTCAAGAAGGGCGGCGTGTTCACCGACGAAGTAATCGACGCCTACATTGAACTCAAGATGCAGGAAGTGACCAAGTTCCGCATGACCACGCACCCGGTCGAGTTTGAGATGTACTACTCGCTGTAACTTGATCGCACTGCAAAGAAAACCCCGCACTGCGGGGTTTTTTTGTGGTGCTGGCCAGCGGGTCTATTTGCAGCGGCTGGTGCAGGTCTGCTGCCCGGCCCGGCACTGCTCGCTGTGGCCTGGGTTCGATTCGGAGCAGCTGGCCATATTGAGATCGCAACGCTGAGCACAGAGTTCGCGCCGTCTCTCGTTGCGGCTGCGGCGTTCGAGCTTGGGCGGTGCGGTGCAGTGCTCCACACAACTCTGGTGCTGGCGGGGGCAGCCCTTGGCACCGCCCTTGCCGCGTTCGCAGGCGGCGAGCTTCTGGTCGCAGCGCACGGTGCAGTCACCAACGAGCTGCGTCGTGACCGCCTGTGCGGCACCCGAGAAAGCCAGCAACAGCAGGGCCGCAAGGCTCATTGAACGGAAGATCATCGCCATCTCTCCTTGGCTTGCAATCCGCGCACTCTAGCCGCTAGGCTCATGCCATGCGCATCGCCATTCTTCTTGCCGCAGCACTCGTCGGCCAGCCTGCATGGGCAGGCGATGAGGTGTACCGCTGGGTGGACAAGGACGGCGTCATCCACTACGGCGCACAGCCGCCGAACAAGGACGCCAAGCCGGCCGCCCTGCCCGAGATACAGACCTACTCCAACCGCACCGGCAACAAGGCCCTGCCAGTGGCCCCGGTCGATGCCTCGACCAAGCCTGTGGCGGCCGTGAAAGAGCTGCGCATCACCGCCCCGGTGCAGGATGAAATTTTCCGTGATCCCTCGGCCGGCATCAGTGTTTCGGTGGCGGTCCTGCCCGCCTTGCCACCCGGTACTGGCATCGTGTTTTATCTCGATGGGTCGGCCAAGAATGCCCGGCCTTCGCCGAGCACCAGCACAACCTTCAACGGGGTGGAGCGCGGCGAACACAGCGTGGTCGCTGCCTTGGTCGACGTCGCGGGCAAGGAGCTGTTGCGTTCGCCGCCCGTCATTTTCCATAGCAAGCCAGCGACTGCACGCTAGTTTGCACCATCTTGGTGCGTAATCCTGGCGAGATCGCCTTTAAAACGCCCGATAAGGGGGCGTAGCCAGCCCCAAACTGGTGTGAGTTTTGCGAGACTGACCGCATGGCCCTTCTCGCTCGCTCGAAAACCTCCAAAGTCAAAGCCGAAACGCTGCTCGACGGCCTCACCAGCGCCGTCATCTGTGTTGATCAGCAATTGAACATCGCGGGCCTCAATTCGGCGGCCGAGAGCCTGTTCGGTGTTGGCCGCAAGCATGCCTTGCAAGAGCCCCTGGTGCAGGTGATCCCGCATTTCCAGCCGCATGAGTCCCGCATTGCGCAGGCCATCAACCTCTACGCCGGCTTCATCGAGCGCGAGACGCGGCTTGTCCACAGCGGCCATCCACCGCTGACGGTGGACTGGACCGTCACACCCTTCCAGGACGGCAAGCTGCGTGGCGTGCTGATGGAGATGCTGCCGCTCGACCGCCACCTGCGCATCACCCGCGACGAGATGCTGAGCGCCCAGCACCAGGCCAGCCGCGCCATGATTCGCGGCCTCGCGCACGAGATCAAGAACCCGCTTGGCGGCATCCGGGGTGCGGCACAGCTGCTTGAACGCGAGTTCCCGGATAGCGAGCACCGCGAATACACGCAGGTGATCATCAAGGAGGCCGACCGCCTGCAAAACCTGGTCAACCGCATGCTCGGGCCCAACCGCCTGCCGCAGAAGGCCTCGCTCAACATCCACGAGGTGCTCGAACACGTGCGCCAGCTGGTGCAGGCAGAGGGCCAGCCCAATGTCACGGTGCTGCGCGATTACGACCCTTCGATACCGGATGTGTTCGCCGACCGCGAGCAGCTGATCCAGGCCGTGCTCAATGTGGTGCGCAATGCCATGCAGGCGTTGGCTGGTAGCAGCGGCAGTGTGCTGCTGCGCACCCGCACGCGGCGGCAGTTCACACTGGCCGGCCACCGCCACAAGCTGGTCGCACAGATCGATGTCGAAGACACTGGGCCCGGCATCGCGCCCGAGATGATCGAGAAAATCTTTTACCCGATGGTGACGACGCGGCCCGAAGGCACCGGACTTGGCCTGCCCATTGCTCAGGTCTTGATCCATAGCCACGGCGGGGTGATCGAGTGCGGCAGCCGGCCGGGGCAAACCATCTTCTCCATCTACCTGCCCTTCGTGCAGGCTTAGGGCATGGCATGAACATCACGGTTGCCGACGAGCGTCCCGCAATCCAGGTCTGGGTGGTGGATGACGACGAATCCATCCGCTGGGTGCTGGAAAAATCGCTGTCGCGCGACGGCATGGCGGTGCGCATCTTCGAGGGCTCCACCGAGCTGCTCGATGCACTTTCGGACGAGCAGCCGGATGTGCTGATCTCGGATATCCGCATGCCCGGTATCGATGGCCTGGCGCTCTTGGAGCGGCTCAGGGTGAAGTGGCCGGAACTGCCGGTCATCATCATGACCGCGCATTCCGACCTCGATGCGGCAGTGGCCAGCTACAAGGGCGGCGCCTTCGAGTACCTGCCCAAGCCTTTCGATCTCGATGCGGCCGCCACCCTGGTGCGCCGCGCCGCCAAGCCGCGTGGACGCGCCGGCAGCGACAGTGCCGCCACCCCCACGGCCGCGATCATCGGCGAGGCACCGGCGATGCAGGATGTGTTCCGTGCCATTGGGCGGCTCGCGCACAGCAACATCACCGTGCTGGTCACGGGTGAAAGCGGCACCGGCAAGGAGCTGGTGGCCAGCGCCCTGCACCAGACCAGCCCGCGGGCGAACAAGCCCTTCATCGCCATCAACACGGCGGCGATCCCGAAAGATTTGCTGGAATCGGAGTTTTTCGGCCACGAGCGGGGTGCTTTTACGGGTGCCGCGACGCTGCGCAAGGGCCGCTTCGAGCAGGCCGACGGCGGCACGCTGTTCCTGGACGAGATCGGCGACATGCCGGCCGACCTGCAAACCCGCCTGCTGCGCGTGCTGCAGAACGGCGAGTTCTACCGCGTCGGCGGCACCCAGCCGATCAAGGTCGATGTCCGCGTGGTCGCCGCCACCCATCAGAATCTCGATACCCTGGTGGAGGAAGGCCGCTTCCGCGAGGATTTGTTCCACCGTCTCAACGTCATCCGCGTGCGCATCCCCGCGCTGCGCGAGCGACGCGAGGATGTGCCGCCGATGATGCGGCACTTTCTCGCCAAGGCCGGCGAAGAGCTGAAGACCCAGCCCAAGCTGGCGCTGCCCGAAGTGATGAGTGTGCTCTCGGCCTACCACTGGCCAGGCAATGTGCGGCAGCTCGAAAACACCTGCCGCTGGCTGACGGTGATGGCCCCCGGCCGCGAGATCCACTTGCAGGACCTGCCGCCCGAGATTCTCGGTGCCACCGGTCGCCTGCCGCCGCCTGCGCCAGCGGAGTTGGCACTGCCATTGCGCCTGCCCGAGGCAACCGCCAGCGCATCCGCCATGGAGAGTGCCGATTGGCTTGCCGCGCTCAGGATCTGGGGCCGCGAACGGCTCGCCAGCGGGCAGGACGGCCTGCTCGACGAAGCAGCACCCGCCTTCGAGCGGGTGCTGCTGGAGGTGGCACTCGAAGCCACCAAGGGTCAGCGCATCGAGGCCGCCAAGCGCCTAGGCTGGGGCCGCAACACCCTCACCCGCAAGATCAAGGAGCTGGGGCTGGACGGAGAAGACGAAGTGCCTTGAATGGCACTTCGTCCCGTCCAGCGACCGGCCAGCCTTTTGCCTCAAGCGGGACTGACATTGAGTCAGTCCCGATCCAAAGCAAAAGGCGGCCGGTCCGGGGCTCGTTATTGAGGCTACGGTCCCGCCATGGACGGCTTTTCCGAGGCCGCCTTCTTTTTTACCTTGATCTGGCGCCGTCTTGGAGCCACCTTTTCAGCTTTGCCAACTCGCAGCGGCTCGCGAATCAGGAGGCTTTGCAAAGGCCTGCCGTCGGCAATCATCCGACGCGCCGCAAAAGCCATGCGCGCCGACTCCGAGAGCAGAAACAGGAAGCGGATGTTGACCGCACCGCCCACCGCTGCCCCGAGCACTGGCAGCAGGCCTGAGGACTTCTTCAAACCCAGTCGCTGCACCATGGTCACCGCCAGCTTTTGCAGGCTGCCGGCCAGCGCCTGCTTGGCAAACTCGCGCTCGGCGGCACGTTCCAGGCCATCGCGGATGGCGGCGTCGCTGATCGCGGCAGTGGCCTTGCCGCTGCCCGCCTCAGCGGTGAGTGCCGCCTTCCAGGCCAGGCGTTTTTCCTCATCGGTGTCAGCCGATGCGAGCGCGAAGAGGGCGGCGACCAGCGCGGGCGAGGGGGCCTCGCCGTAGCAGTAGCCAATGCGGATCAGCGCCCGCAGGGCCAGCAGCAGGAGTGCGGGTACATCCGCCACCATGCCTGCCGCACCGGCCAGACCGAGCGCCGCACCGGAGCCGCCGGCCAGCCAACCCGATTGCCGCGCGACCTTGCGCGCCTGCGCGTCGCAATCGGTCAGCGCGCGCTCGCGCAACTGGTGCAGTGCATCGACCTTGGCCTGCCGCAACAATGCAGTCGGCTGTGAAAGCCGCAAGGCGGTGTTGTAGGCCGCCACCAGGGCGCGCTGCGCACCGCCATCGGGCATGAACTCGCGCAGCTTGCCGAGCATCGGCACATTGACGGTTGGCAGCCCGCGCAGATCGGGCTTGGCGCGTGCGTCGCGCCAAGCCGTCAGGGCGTCGAGCAGGGCAGCACTACTGGGCGCAGTGGTCATCGCATTCAAGGCCTCGATCGAAAGCAATAGCCTAAGGTGCCGCGCTGAACAAAGCCTGCGCCGTCCACAAAAAAGGCCGCCCGAAGGCGGCCTTGATACCGAGGCGGCGGCTACTTGCCGTCGTGCAGGGCGGCAAACTTCTTCGCGGCTTCGGCAGGCTCGCTGCTGGCACCGACATAGACCACCTTGGCACCCTTGGGGCCCGTGCTGCTGAAGCCCTCGGCGCTGCCGCTGGCCTTGAAGCTCTTGAGCGCGTTCCAGTTGTCGAACACGAAGTAGCTGTTGCCGGTTTCGTTATAGACGAAGCCGAAGAAGCCCTTGTCGATGGCCTGCAGTTCGCCCTCGTACATCTTCTGCGACGAACCCTTGAAACCGACCTTGGTTTCCATCGCCTTGGTCTCGTTCTTGGTCAGCTGGTACTTGGCTTTTTCGCCGTTGGGGCCGACGCGGAACTTGGTGACCAGCAAAGGGATCTCGTTCGTCGCGAGCCAGATCTTGTAAGACTTGGCATCGGTGAACACGAAGATCGTGTTTTCCTTGCGCAGCTCGAAGTAGTCGTCGTTATTGTTGACTTCAGTGAGGCGCTTGACGGCCAGCTCGGCGTCGTAGGCCTTCTCTTTGTCGAGACCCATGTAGGTGTCTTTGGTGGCGCAGGCGGTGGCGCTGAGTGCAGCGGCGGCCAGCAGTGCGACTTTGACGGCGTTGTTCAACATCGTGACTCCCTAGTTCCGTTTGAGGGTTTGATACGGTGCGCAAGGGTGACGCGCAGTGATTGCGGTTCTATGACATTGAGCCGGGGATTTCACGGACTGCCGGGGTGGGGCTGGGTCCCACCCCGCCGGTGCCATCAAACTGCCAGTGGCAGTTCGAGCCCAAGGCAAGGGAGGGGCTGGGGCCCCACCCGGCGCGACCTCATTCCAGGCAGGGCTATTGGGTGTAGTGCGCCAGAAACGCCAGCACATCCGCCACCTCATCAATCTTCTTCGCCGTCGGCTTGCCCGCGCCGTGGCCGCCGCGCTCCTCGATGCGGATCAGCTGCGGCCTGGGGTTGCCGGTACTGGCCGCCTGCATCGCAGCAGCATATTTGAAGGAATGCCCCGGTACCACGCGGTCGTCGTGATCCGCCGTGATGGTGAGCGTGGCTGGGTAGGCCACGCCGGCCTTGATGTTGTGCAGCGGCGAATAGGGGTGGATGTAGGCGAAGCCCTCCGCCGTCTCGCTGCTGCCGTAGTCGTCGCGCCAGGCCGCACCCACCGTGAACTGGTGGAAGCGCAGCATGTCCATCACACCCACGCCCGGCACGGCGGCGGCAAACAACTCCGGCCGCTGGTTGATGGTGGCACCCACCAGCAAGCCACCGTTGCTGCGGCCATAGATTCCGAGGTGCTTCGCCGCCGTGTAGTTCTGCGCGATGAGGTATTCCGCAGCGGCGATGAAATCATCGAACACGTTCTGTTTCTGGGCCTTGGTGCCGGCCTTGTGCCAGGCCTCGCCGTACTCGCCACCGCCGCGCAGGTTGGCCTGGGCGTAAACTCCGCCCTGCTCCATCCACACTAGGTTCTGCACCGAGAAGGCGGGCGGCAGGCTGATGTTGAAGCCGCCGTAGCCGTAAAGCAGCGTGGGATTTTTGCCGTCCTTCTTGAGGCCCTTCTTGTAGCTCAGGAACATCGGCACCCGGGTGCCGTCCTTGCTGGTGTAGAACACCTGCTCGGAGGTGTAGTCGGCAGGCTTGAAGCCGAGCTTGGGAGCCCACTCTTTCACCACGGTGCCACTCTTGGTGTCGAGCCGGTAGATCACGCCGGGGGCGGCAAAGCTGTGGAAGGCGAAGTAGGCAGCGCGCTGTTTCGGCTTGCCGATCACGCTACCGGCGTCGCCCAGCCCCGGCAGGGTGACGGTGGAGAGCTTTTTGCCCTTGAGGTCATGGCGTGTGAGGCGGCTCGCCACATCGTGCAGGCTGTGGGCGACGAGCGTATCGCCGGCATGCACGACATTGGTGAGCACATCTTCGTCCTGGGGGATCAGCTCCTGCCAGTGTTCGCGGCCCGGTTTGCGGGTGTCCACCGCGATCAGCCGCTTTTTGGGCGCGGCGTCGGTGGTGAGCAGCAGCAGCGTGTCGCCGATGTTGCCGACGGGCCTGTAAGCAGCGGCAAAGTTCTCGCCAATGACCAGGGGCTTTTGATCCGCAATCAGGGTGCCCTTCGAGTCCACCCGTCGCACGCCCAGACGGTTGTCGTCATCGGTACCGCGCACGGTGCTGGTGAGCAGATAGCGGCCATCGTCGGTGAACTCGCCGTTGACGAACCAGCTCGCATCCTCCGGCTTCAGGACCAGCGCGTCCTCGGCCTGCGGGCTGCCGAGACGGTGGGTGTAGAGCGAGTGGCCACCCAGCTTCTCGAAGGTGCCCTGCGCACCCAGCTCGGGCTCCGGGTAGCGCGAGTAGGCGATGACCTGCCCGCCCTCGTGCCAGGAGAGGCCCGAAAACTTTACGCGGGTGAGCGTGTCCGGCAGGTCCTTGCCACTTGCCACCTCGCGGAAGCGGATCACTTCCCAGTCCGACCCGGCCTCGGCGAGTGCGTAGGCGACGAGCCGGCCATCGGGCGAGGGCTCCCACAGGGTGAGTGCCGTCGCGCCATCCGCCGAGAGCGGGTTGGGGTCGAGCAGCACCCTTGCCATGCCCTTGCCGGCCTGCACGAACAGCACGGGCTGGTTTTGCAGGCCGTCGTTCTTGGTGAAGAAACGGTTCGCCCCCGCAAAGCGCGGCAGCGAGCGGCGCTCGTAGTTCCACAGCGCAGTCAGGCGGGCATGCAGAGGCGCACGCTCCGGCAGAGCCGCCAGTAAAGGGTTGGTAAGTGCCTGCTGAGCCTTGACCCAGGCGAGGGTGGCCGGGGCATCCACGTCCTCCAAGGCGCGATAGGGGTCAGGCACTTTCGTGCCGAAATAGTCATCGACGACCGGCCCGCGTGGCGCATCCGGGTAGATCGGGGCAGCAGCAAAGACGGGGTTGAGCACGAGGGCGGCGAGCAAAAGCGGGGCGGAAAACTTCATGTGATCAGGGCAGCAGCATGCGAAGCTGGTGCGCTCCTTGCTAGAGTGGGGTGTAACAGGGAAGGACTCGATTATTCTGTCCGACAGCAGGGCAGGCAACTTGAGGGGCATGAAGCCCGCTACACTGGCACGACGTTCAGGGGACTGTTTGCCTGAAAACCCAATCACCATATCGCTTGTGAGACACGCAATGAAAAAAATCGTGATGGCGCTGGCCCTGGCCACTCTGGGAGGCGCTGCGGGAGCGGCGCCATTGAACTTCGACTTCGGTGAGAGCTATGTCGCTGCAATGGGCAGCTACCAGCGTCTAGACAAAGTCCGCTACGGCGATGTGGACAGCTTCGGCGCGCAGTTCTCCTTTGGCCTGCCGGTGACGGAGGTGCTGAACCTCGAAGCCACGACCTTCGCCACCTACCAGCAGCGCAGCGTCGATGACAAGGCCGACTTGAGCTACGGCCTGGGTATCGATGCCCTGATCATGCAGCGCAACGACAAATACGCGAGCTTCCTGCTCGCCGGTGGTGGTGCCCTGCGTGAGGACATCAGCCACATCGAGTCCATCGCGCCCTACGTCAACATCGGTGCCGGCTTCATGGGCAACCTTCCCTTCCTGCCCAATCTTTCATATCGCGCTGAAGTGCGCGGTGTCGTCGATTTCAACAAGGATGGCGCGCCGGGCCGCAACAAGGATGTCTTCATCGAGCCACGCGTCAACGTCGGTCTCGTCTATGGCTTCGGCTACGGTGCCCCCGCACCGGTCGTGGCCCTGCCGGTGGACAGCGACGGTGACGGCGTGCTCGATCCCTCCGATCTCTGCCCCAATACCCCGCCCGGCACGGTGGTGGATGCCACCGGCTGCCCGGCGGCACCGGCCGATACCGATGGCGACGGCGTGCTCGATGCCATCGACCAGTGCCCCGGCACCCCGCCGGGTACCATCGTGGACGGCACCGGTTGCCCGCCCCCCGTGGCTGGCGTGAACCCCGATCTCGACGCCGACGGCGTGCGCAACGAGCTCGACAAGTGCCCCGGCACGCCGCCCAGCTTCAAGGTGGACGTGGTGGGTTGCATGGTCGAACAGACCGTCGCGCTCCAGAACGTCAACTTCGAGTTCGGCAGCGACCAGCTCACCAGCGGTGCCCAGACCATCCTCGACGGCATCGGCGGCAGCCTCTTGGCGCAGACCACGGTGAAGGTGCTGGTCACCGGCCACACTGATGCGCTCGGGCCCCAGACCTACAACCTCGGCTTGTCGCAGCGTCGTGCCAAGTCGGTGATGCTGTATCTGATCGGCAAGGGCATCGAGCCCACCCGTCTGTCGGCCGATGGCGAAGGCGAGTTCAGCCCGGTGGCGAGCAACGACACGGAAGAGGGCCGCGCCCAGAACCGCCGCGTCGAGTTCAAGATCACCGCGCAGTGACACCGTGATTACACCCGGCCTGCTTTTGGCAGGCCGGGTTTTTTTTATGGGTAAAAGCCTTAGCTTTCGGGGGCGAAGCGCGCGCGTTCGGGTGTGACCTGCTGCAGGGCGTGGCGATAGCCCTTCTCGACGATCTGGTCGATGAGTTTCCACTCGAAGGTATGGATGCCCGACACCGGCATGCGCAGGTAGAGGTCGGCCCGTGCCGCACGCGCCTTCACGCCGGATTCCGAAGTCAGCGTTGAAACGCGGAACAGGATGTCGATGAGGTTGACGCGTTTGCCATCACCATTGCCGCGGAACACCGCCTCGAAGTCCGGCCCCTCGACACCGGGTGCAGCCACGCCACCCTCGGTGGAGACATCGCTGGCGATGATGGGCCCGCGCCCGAGTGTCTGCATCACGTCGGTCGGCAGGCTGTTGACCACTGCCCCATCGGCCAGGAGGTCTCCCCGGTAGGCCACCGGCGGGGCCACACCGGGGATGCACATGCTGGTCGCCACCCAGGCTGCGAGCGGACCCTCGTCGTGCACCATCGGCGCGCCTTTGGTGAGATTGGTGGTGACGCAGAAGAACGGCATTGCCAGCTGCTCGGCTTGTGCCTCGCCGAAGATTTCGTAGAGCTTGCGGCGCAGCTTCTTGCCCTCGATCAGCGCCACGCGCGGGAACATGTAGTCGCTCAGGAGATTGCGCTTGACGAAAGTGTCGTGCATCACGGCCGTGATCGCGCGCCAGTCCAACCCGCTCGCATGCAGTGCTGCGATGAAGCCACCCATGCTGGTGCCACCGATGAGGTCGATCGGCAGGTTCAGCTCCTCCAGCGCGCGCAGCAGGCCCACATGCGCAAAGCCGCGCGCGCCACCGCCGCCGAGCACGAGGCCGAGGCCGTGGCCGGTGAGCTGCCGCGCCAGGCTGGCGAGGTCATTCACTTGGCCTGGCCGCAGGAAATAGTGCCCCTGCGCCCGGTAGGCCTTGCGCCAGGCGAGGCAGCCATCGGCGTTGCCGTTGCGCAGCAGCACCACATCCACCGGCGCTCTCAGGTGCAGGGCCTCGAAGGCTGCGAGCCGCGCAGGTTCTGGCAGCATGTTGGCCGTACCCAGCACCAGCACCCGATCAGCCTGCTGCAGAGCACGGCGCTGCCAGGTGGTGCTGCCACTGGCGTCGTAGATCAGATAATCGTTGTCGGCTTCGAGCCGGTTCAGCCATTCCAACAGGATCGCGTCCGCCGCACCGGCAGTGGGGGGTGTCTCAGAGGCACCCCGGCCCAGGGCAGCGTCAACGCTGGCGGCATCCACCCGCATCACCTTGCCGCCGTGTGAAAGCTCGCGGCACAGCGACTGCGCTAGGCTGCCGCTGGCGACCGAGGCATCGCCCGCGACGACGGCGAAGGTGCGGGTCTGCCGCAGAGTTTGCAGCGCGGCCTCGCGCGCGTTCTGGCGCAGGCGCTTGATGATCACCTTGCTGATGGCGAGCAGGGCGGCGGGATGGTCGAGCACGAACGCGTGATAGGCCTCGCGGCTGAAGCGGTAAAGCAGGCTGTCGCGCAGGGCGATGATCGTGGCACCGCGCGGCTCGCCAGAGATCATGCCGATCTCACCGATCGGCTCCAGCCGGCCGATGTCGCCCGCGATCTGGCCGTTGGGCAGCATGGCCCTGAGCCGGCCCGCCGCCACCAGGTACAGCGCGCCGGGTTCGTCGCCCACCGAGAACAGCGTATCGCCGCCGCGGACGGTGAGGCACTCGGCACAACTCGCCAGGGTGTCGAGCGCGAACCCGGCCAGCTCGGCGAACAGCGGGCTCTCCGCCAGGGTGGCGCGGATGGCTGCGAACTCGACCGTGGAGGTGTTCATGGCGCAGTGTAGGAGCGGAGGTTTTGCCTTGTCATGTTGCACGCTCTGCAAGCGCCAAGCCCATCGGCGCCGCCCACAAAAAAAGCCCGGCGGGCTTGCGCGCGCCGGGCATGATGAACAACCTGCGATCAGGGATTCTTGACGTAGAAGGTGTAAGCGCCCGCACCGGAGTAGCTCTTGATGCGCCAGCGGTAGGTGCCTGCCGTACCCGTGTAGAGCACGTCTTCGTTGGTGCTGTTGGTCTCGCCGCGCCCGACGATGCTCCAGGAGGTGCCGAACAGGCCCGAGCTGCTCTTCTCCAGGAAGAGATCGAAGTCGGTGCCGCTTGCGCCCCGCAGATAGCCCTTGAACGCGCCACCATTGCTGGCGAAGCCCGTGCTCGAAGGGTCGTAGGCGGTGCCGCCGTTGGCAAGCGTGCCGGTCTTGGTCGTGCAGTCGCTGCAAGGGCCGGTGTTGACGGGTGCGGCGGTGACGGTGACGGACTGGCTCGTGGCGTTGGTCTGGCCGACGGTGTCGGTAACAGTGAGCGCCACGGTGTAGCTGCCGGCGGCCGCGTAGGTCTTGCTGACCGTTGTACCATTGCCGCCGGTGCTGTCGCCAAACGTCCAGCTGTAGCTGGCAATACCCTTGTCATCCGTGGAGCCCGTGCCATTGAAGCTGCAAGCCAGATTGGTGCAGCTCACGCTGAAGGCCGCGACTGGGGCGGTATCGACACCGGGCGTGCCTCCGCCGACGTTGGCGACATAGAGCAGCTTGTTGGGCGAGCCGGCCTTGGCGTCGGTGACGACCCCACTGGTGGCCTCGGCGACCAGGGTGTCGCGCACCTGCTGCGGCGTGGCGCTGGTGTTGCGCGCGAGCACGAGGGCGGCAGCGCCAGCGACGTGCGGCGAGGCCATCGAAGTGCCGGAGAGCACGCTGGTGCCAGTGTTGTTCTGGTAATTGGCCGAGGTGATGTTGCTGCCCGGTGCGTAAATGTCGAGGCAACTGCCGAAGCTGGAGAACGAGCTGCGCGCATCGGTGTTGGTGGTTGAACCCACCGTGATCGCCGTCGGCACCTTGTTGGGCGAGCCTGAGCAGGCATCGTTGTTGGAGTTGCCGGCGGCAACCGCCATCGACACGCCGCTGTTGATGGTGTTGCGCACGGCGGTATCGAGTGCGGCTGAATCACTGCCCCCCAAGGACATGTTGGCGACCGCGGGCTTGATGGCATTGGCGGTCACCCAGTCCACACCGGCGATCACCCCGGAGTTGCTGCCGGAGCCATCGCAGCCGAGCACGCGCACGGCGTGGACGGTAGCCTTCTTGGCGACGCCATAGACGGTACCAGCGGCAGTCCCGGCCACATGCGTGCCGTGGCCGTTGCAGTCGGTGGTGTTGGCGGCATCGGTGCTGCCGCCGCCGCCGAGCAGGCCACCGGCAGTGTTCGGGGCAAAGTTGCGGCCGGTGCCGACGCGACCGGTGAACTCGCTGTGATTGGGGTTCAGGCCGGTGTCGATGATGTAGACATGCACGCCCTGGCCGGCGGTATCCGGATAGACGTAGTTGCCATCCATCGGCCGGTTGCGCTGGTCCACGCGGTCAAGGCCCCAGGTCGCACCCGTCTGGGTGGCGACGGCTTCCATGGTCTGGTCCTGCTCGATGGCCGAGACCAGGGGGTTCAGCGCCAGCAACTGCGCTTGCAGGGGCGAGAGCCTTACCGCAAAGCCGCGCATCGCAAACTCGTAGGTGTTGAGCACCACTCCGCCGCCGACGAGGGCGAGCAGGGTGTCGGCCTGCTTGAGCACCGGCAGGTTCGCCAGCGCCGAGCCGTCCAGCGGCTTCTTGAGCGAGACGATGTACTGATTGGGGATGGGGGCTGCGGCAGCCGCCGCAGAGATGACGGTGGCGGCGATCAAAGCCGCGAGCTTGAAGCTACGCATGAACACTCCTTGTAGTAAAAATTGCTTAGTCCCTGACGACGTGGGCGGAGTATTGCGCGGTGTTTGACCGTCTGGCTACCTCGATATGCCGGTGGTCGGTGACTGCCCCGTGCCATAGCGCACAAAAAAAGCCCCGCTCGCGCTCGGCGGGCGGGGCTTGGATCAGCTTCGCCGTCCTTAGCGTGACAGTAAGTGTCTTGAGAGCCCTGGGTGGGCATCCCTGCCCACCCGCCAAACGGACGAAACGCTTTGCGGTTCGCTAACCCGATTGGCCCCACCCACATTGCTGCCCTTCGTTCTGGGTCTTGAGATAACCCATCAGCGGAGTGAAGTACTCGATGATCGCCGAGGCATCCATCTGCCGGGTGCCGGTGAGTTTTTCCAGCGTTTCTGGCCAAGGCTTGCTGGCCCCTTCCTTGAGCATGGCAATGAACTTCTCGCCCGCCACTTTGTTGCCGTAGATGTCGCACTCGTGCAGCGGCCCCTTGAAGCCCGCCGCATCGCAGAGCGCCTTCTGGAACTGGAACTGCACCACGAACGACAGGAAGTAGCGCGTGTAGGGCGTGTTGCCGGGGATGTGGTATTTGGCACCCGGGTCGAAGTCTTCCTCGCTACGCGCGATGGGCGGTGACACGCCCTGGTAGTCCGCGCGCAGCTTCCACCAGCCAGCGTTGTAGTCGGCGGGCTTGATCTCGCCGTTCATCACCTTCCAGCGCCAGTTGTCCACCAGCTTACCCCACGGCAGGAAGGTGATTTTGTCGAGCGCGAGCTTCATCTGCGAGTTGATGGTGGCCTTCTCGTCCACTTTCACGTCTTTCACGAGGCCGATCTTCTGCAAGTGCGTGGGCGTCAGCGAGAGCGTGATGGTGTCGCCGATCGCCTCGTGGAAGCCATCGTGCGCACCGTTCTGGAAGATGGGCGGCAGATGGTTGTAGAGCATGAAGTAGTAGATGTGTCCCAGCTCGTGGTGAATGGTCGAGAGCTGTTCTTCGTTGGGTTCGATGCACTGCTTGATGCGCACATCGCCGGCGAGATTCAAGTCCCAGGCCGAGGCATGGCACACCACGTCGCGGTCGCGCGGCTGACTCAGCAGGCTCTTTTCATAGAAGGATTTCGGCAGCGCCGGGAAGCCCAGCGAGGTGTAGAACTCCTCTGCCACCCTGGTCATCTTCACCGCAGCGGCAGCATCGGCCTTGCGTTCCATCTCGGCCAGGTCCTTCGCTGTCGGCTTGCCCTTGAAGGCTGAGACGAGTGTCTTGTACTCGCCATCGCGGTGCGATTTGAGCACGGCTGATACATCAAGATCGGACACACCTTTGTAAGGCTCCATCAGCGGGTAGAGATTGCCCCACTGCTGCGCCCACATGTTGCCCAGCAAGTGCGCCGGGATCAGCCCATTCTTGGGCACCACCGCCTCCCCGTACTTGGTATTGAGCTTGCTTCGCACATTGCAGTGAAGCGCCTCGTAGAGCGGCTTCACCTGGCCCCAGAGCCGCTCGGTCTCGGCGGCGAACTCGGCCGGCGTCATGTCGTAGCCCGCGCGCCACATCTCGCCCATGTCGGGGAAGCCGCTCGCCTTGGCAGCCGAGTTCTGTAACTCGATGAAGCGCACGTAGTCCTGGCGGATGGGCTTCGCGGTGGCATGCCAGCCTGCCCAGGCTTCGGCAATCTGGGCGGGCGAGTTCTTCAGCTCGACGTTGTCGATCACCTTCTCGATGGCTTGCAGGGTGAGGCACTCCTCGTTGCCTGCCGCGCTCTTCTTGCACCATTTGCCGGTGCCGTAGTTCGCCTCCATCTTGCTGCCGAGCTTGGCGACTTCCTCGCGCTCGGCCGGGTTTTCAGGGGCGGCCGCACCGACGCGGATCAGCGTCAGGGCGCGGGCGGTTTCCGGCTTCAGGTCCTTGAGTGCATAGAAAGGCTTGGCCTTTTGCGCGATCTCGCCTGAAAAACCCAGCGCGCGCTCGTTGGCGCGACTGGCGAGCAGTTGGGTGTCGTCGGTGATGAAGTTCGATTGCACCCACTGCGCGGCGACGACATCGGGATACATCTTGCGGTAGTCGTCGTTGTACTTGGCGATGAAAGCATCGGCCTCGGCTGCCGTCGCGCCGGTGGCTGCCGGGGCAGCTGCCGAGGCGGGTGCTTCGGACTTGCTGCAGCCTGCGAGCAGAAGCATCGCCGCTGCGGGGATGAACAGACGGTGGAGTGTGGACATTGGAGTCTCCCTGACTTTTTGGGGTGAAAGGATGTGGATGCCGGAGTGCGGCGAAAGGTTGGCTACTTGATGTCGCCCATCAGCCGCTGCACGGGCTTGGCCAGCAGCAGCATGAAGATGCCCGCGCCCGCCGCCGTGAAGAACACGAACTGGAAACGGTCGGACATGCCCGCGATATCGTCCTGTGCCAGGTGGCCCGCCAGCAGCCCGGCGATGAGCTTGCCGAGCGCCGAGGCCGTGAACCACATGCCGAACATCATCCCCTGGTAGCGCGCGGGCGAGAGCTTGTTGACGGCGGCGAGGCCCACGGGCGAGAGGCACAACTCGCCCATGGTGTGGAAGAGATACGTGAGCAGCAGCCAGGTCGGGGCCACCTTCTCGCCAGCGGCCACATACACCGAGGCCCAGGCCAGCACCGCAAAGCCGATGGAGAGTTGCAGCAGCCCGAGCGCGAACTTCATCGGTGTCGAGGGATTGAGGTTGCGCTTGGCAAGGTTCACCCAGAGTGCGGCGAAGAACGGCGAGAGGATGACGATCAAGAGCGGATTTATGGCCTGGATCCACGACGCCGGCATCTCCCAGCCCAGCACCACGCGGTCGGTGTGCTCCTTGGCGAACAGCGTGAAACTGGAGCCGGCCTGCTCGAAGCCGCTCCAGAACAGCGCCGCGCCCACGAACAGCACAATCACTACGCCCACCCGCTGCCGCTCGATGGTCGTCAGCCCGCCGAACAGCAGCAGCCAGCCAAAGCTCGCCATGGCCAGCAGCACGATGAACACGCCGCTGCTCTTGGCGATGGCCTGCGGGTTGAGCACCAGCGCCCCGGTGAGGGCGGCGGCGATCACCGCCACCGCGCCTGCCAGGAACAGGGCCACGGCAGTCCAGCCGAAGCGGCGGGTCTTGGCGTCGCTGGCCGCGTTGCCGCTGCTCACCGCGGTCAGGCCAAGACTGCCGAGATGGTGCTCGGTGAGCTTGTACTGGATCAGCCCCGCCACCATGAACACGCCCGCCGCGCCGAAGCCCCAGTGCCAGCCCACCATCTCGCCCAGCCAGCCGCAGAGCAGCTTGCCGATGAAGGAGCCGAGATTGATGCCCATGTAGAACATCGAGTAGCCGGCATCCTTGCGGGCGGATTCGGCGTCGGCATACAGCCCGCCCACCAGCGCGCTGACATTGGGCTTGAGCAGCCCGGTGCCCAGCGCGATCAGCACCAGGCCGATGAAAAACGTTGCCTGCGTGTTGAGCGCCATCGTGAAGTGGCCCGTGGCGATCACCACCCCACCCCAGAACACCGCGTTGCGCTGGCCGATCAGCCGGTCGGCGATCCAGCCCCCCGGCAGGCCCGAGAGATACACCGAGGCGGTGTAGAGGCCGTAGATGGCGAGTGCAACCTCTTTGGTGATGCCGAGGCCGGGATTTTCACCCTCGACCATCGCCACCATCGACAGCACGAGGATGGCGCGCATGCCGTAATAGCTGAAGCGCTCCCACATTTCGGTGAAGAACAGCGTTGCCAGGCCACGCGGGTGGCCCAGCCATTGAGTCTGCTGCATGGTGGTGTCCTAAGGATTTGCGCGACCTTGCCGCCTGCGGCAGCTTAGCGTCAATGCTGCGGCGCAATATCCGCGCCAGCCTTGTTACCGGATCAAGAACCACCAGACCAGTGCAGCCACGCCCAGCGTCAAGGCCAGCCGCACCGCCAGTTGCAGGCGGCCGCTGGTCTTGCCCAAGGGCGCAGCGGGCCGAAAATGCCCGCGCAGCAGTTCCAGGTTGCGGCGGTTGCTGCGATAGGCCACGTCCACGATATCGCCGATCACCGGCACCAGGCCTGAGACTGCGTCAATGCCGACATTGCGCGCCATCTTCCATTTCAGCGCCGCTGGCGCGCCGAGGCGGTGAGCCTCGTAGATGAACCAGCTGCCGAGGCCCAGGCCGATCACGTCGCCGACGCCCGGGATCAAGCCGATCACCGCATCCAGGCCCACCTTGATCTGCGTGCCGGGGATGCGGATGGCCTCGTCGAGCACCTTGGCGACGCGTTCGACGCGGTGCAATGCGTCCGGGCTTGAAGAAATGGTCGGTGGCATGGCAAGGGGCGTGGTTTGGTTACACTCGGGTCAGTTTCACACACCGACCTGAACTGATGCGCGCACTTTCCCACCTGGGCTACTGGCTCGCCTGGCTGCTGTTCAGGCCCCTGCTCGCGCTCGTCAAGTTCAAAGTAGCCCCCGGCGACCTGCACGAACAGCTCAAGCTCGATCTGAAGCAGCCGATCTGCTTCGTGCTGCCGCAACGTTCGTGGATCGATCTCTTCGCGCTCGACAAGGTCTGCATCAGCCTGGGGCTGCCGCGGCCGCAGCGCACTGGCGTGAGCCTGCCCTCCGCTGGCCGCGCGGGCTGCGTCTACCTGCCGGCCTTGCTCGAAACCCGCGTTCGACACACGCCGCTGACCCAGGTGCTGGTGACGGCCGCCGCCGACCCTGATTTCGACATCCAGATCGTGCCGGTGTCGATCTTCTGGGGCCGTGACCCGGGTAGCGAGCAAAGCCTGTTCAAGCTGGTGTTTGCCGACAACCCGCAGGCGGGCGCGGTGCGCAAGCTGTTCATCATGCTGGTCAATGCCCGCAACATGCTGGCGAACTTTGCCCAGCCGATCGGCTTCAGGGGCTACATCGCGCAGGAGGCCGAGCCCAACCGCGCGGTGAAGAAGATGATCCGCGCCGTGCATTTCCACTTCCTGCGCGCGCGCACTGCCGTGCTGGGGCCGGAGCTACCGCCACGGCGGCTGATGATCGAGCAGGTGGTCAGCTCGCGGCTGGTGCGCCGCTGCATCGAGGAAGAGGCCAAGGCCAAAAGCCGCACCCTCGAGCAAACCACGCGCCGCGCACGGCGGCTGGCGGACGAGATCGCGGCTGGCTATTCGAGTGCCGCCATCAACTTCGTCGAGCGCCTGCTCTCGCTGTTCGTGTGGGAGCGGGTGTTCAAGGGCATCGACGTGCGCGGGCTGGACTCGATTCGCACCCTGAGCCAGGGCCACGAGATCATCTATCTGCCCAGCCACCGCTCGCACGCGGACTACCTGCTGCTCAGCTACATCCTCTACCACCACGGCATGGTGCCGCCGCACATCGCGGCGGGCATCAACCTCAACATGCCGGTGGTTGGCGGGCTGCTCAGGCGCTGCGGGGCGTTCTTCATGCGCCGCAAGTTCTCGGGGGATGCGCTCTATACCGCGGTGTTCCGCGCCTATGTCGATGCCTTGGTCGCGCGTGGCTATGCCATAGAGTTCTTTCCCGAAGGGGGGCGCTCACGCACTGGCCGCCTGCTCGCGCCCAAGACCGGCCTGCTCGCTATGGTGGTGGAGTCCGCGTTGCGCCAGCGCACCCGGCCGGTGGCCCTGGTGCCGATCTACATCGGCTACGACAAGGTCTGGGAAGTGGGCAGCTACTTCAAGGAGCTGAAGGGTGCCAAGAAGGAGAAGGAGTCGGTCGAGGGCCTGCTCAAGGCCACCAAGATCCTGGGAAAAAGCCACGGCAAGGCGTACCTGAACTTCGGCGAGCCGCTGCTGCTGCACCCTTATGCCGACGCCGAGCTGCCGGGTTGGCGCGAGGCCTTCATGCCCGGCACCGATACCCGCCCAAACGGCTACTCGATGTTCGTGCGCAACCTCGCCGAGGAAAATGCTCGGCGCATCAATGCCGCCGCGGTGGTCAACCCCTGCGGCCTGGCAGCAACCGCCCTTCTGGCGAGCCCTCGGGGCGCTGCGAGCGAGGACGAGATCCTGGAGCAGATCGGCCATCTGGCCTGGCTGCTCAAGGGCGAACCGTACAGCGAGCAGATGGTGATCCCCGACGCCAACCCCCGCGCCGTGCTGGAGTGGGCCATGCCGGTCTCGCGCATCGTGCGGGTGCCGCATGAGTGGGGTGCCTTGGTGGGTGCGGCCGACCGTGACGCCGTGCTGCTCACCTACAACCGCAACAACATCCAGCACCTGTTTGCCATCCCGTCCTTCATCGCCAACCTGTTCCGTACCCGGGCTCGCTTGAGCGAAGAAGCCATCGTCATGGGCTGCCGGGCGCTGTATCCCTTTCTGCGCACCGAGTATTTCCTGCGCTGGTCCACCGACGAGATCGAGCCGGTGGTGCGCCGCTGGGTGGCGGTGATGACCAACATCGGTCTCTTGCGGCGCGAGGGCGACGACCTCTGGCGGCCGGATGTCACCGCCCATGCCTACTCCACCCTCGCCATGCTCGGCCGCATCCTCGGCGAAACGCTCGAACGCTATGGCATGACCGCTCTGCTGCTGGCCGACGAGTACCGCAACAACGCAGACCTGGGCCGCGAGAAGTTCGAGAAGGACTGCCGTCTGCTGGCCGAACGCATGGCTGTGCTCACCGGCCGCGAGGCACCGGAGTTCTTCGACCCGGCGCTGTTCAAGGGCTATCTCAACACGCTGATCAGCGTCGGGCTGGTGCGGGTGGATGCCGAGAGCAAGCTGGTGGTCGATGCCCGCATCGAGCGCATTGCCGAACGCTCTTTGGAACTCTTGTCGGATGAAAGCCGTCAGACGCTCTTGCAGCTGCTGTCCCGCCGCCATGCCGGGGCCACAGGCCCGGCAAGCCAGTGAAACCGCAATCGCTATAATTCCTGCCGTAAATCCCCTTTCAGCCCCATCAGGATTCATCCATGTCCGTGTTCAAAAAATCTGCTTTTGCGCTGGCCATCGCCGCTGCGCTCGCCGTCACCGCCTGCAAGAAGGCCGACGAACCGAAGTCGGTGACTGCCGAAGACCTCAAGACCGACGCCCAGAAGTTCGGCTACGCCATCGGCGTCGATCTCGCCAAGTCGCTCAAGCCCGTCAAGGACGATGTGGACATCAAGTCACTCGAAGCCGGCCTCGATGCCGTGTTCGCTGGCGGCGAGCCGGTGCTCGACGATGCCACCCGCGAGCAGATCAAGAACTCGGTTGCCGAAAAGCTCCAGAAGAAGCAGCTCGAAGAGCGCACCGCCGGCGCCACCAAGGCGAAGGCCGAAGGCGAAGCCTTTCTCGCCGAAAACGCCAAGAAAGCCGGCGTGAAGACCACCGCCAGCGGCCTGCAGTACGAGGCCCTGACCGAAGGCAGCGGCACCGCCCCCAAGGCGACCGACACTGTCACCGTCCACTACAAGGGCACGCTGATCAACGGCGAGACCTTCGACTCGAGCTACGACCGCGGCCAGCCGGTGAGCTTCCCCCTGCAGAACGTGATCCCGGGCTGGACCGAAGGCTTGCAGCTGATGAAGCCGGGTGCCAAGTACAAGTTCGTCATCCCCTCGGCGCTCGCCTACGGCGAGCGTGGCGCGGGTGCCAAGATCGGCCCCAACTCGACGCTGGTGTTCGAAGTCGAGCTGCTCAACCTCGGTGAAGCGAAGCCGGCGGATGCAAAGCCTGCGGACGCCAAGAAGTAAGGCGTCCCGTGCAACAAAAAAGCGGCCTTCGGGCCGCTTTTTTGTTGCCGCTGAAAATGCTCAACAGCCCTTGCCGGCCTCCCGGGCCTTGGTCACGCTCTGCTCGTGCTGCTCTTCGGTCATGCGCGCCTCGCTGCCATCGGCACTTTGCACCATCAGACGGCGGGCGGGATTTTCTTCGAGAAACTCCAGGCGCTGCTTCGAGGCCTCGCAACGCCTTGTCTTGGCCTCGGCGGTTTCCGGTGCGGGGGGCTTGCCGACCGCCGCAGTGCTGGCAGCGGGCGGCGGTGCGGGCGGCGGCGGTGGCGCTTGCAGGCTAACGCCGGGCTGCACGCTGCTTTGTGGCCTGGCAACCGCAGGCCCGCGCGCGGGCGGGGTCTGGGTGTAATGCACCTGGCCCTGCGCGTCGGTCCATTTGTAGATGTTGCCCGCAGCCGCCGGCAGGGCGGCAAGACTGATGATCAGGGCGGGTGTGATGCGCATGGACGATCCTCGAAGGGAGATTGTTTTTACGCTGGCGGCATGGCCGCCGCAAGCTTGGACTCGAACAGCGGTGTGATTTCGAGATAGCGCGTCAAGAGCTGGAACAGGCTGGCGTGGTGCCTTGCGAGTGCTTCCGGCTGCTGGAAGAACGCCTCGGCCACCACGCACCAGAACTCGGCGGGAGACTGCGCGCCGTAAGGGTCGAGCACCGGCGGCCGCCGGTGGCGTTGCAGCCGCTTGAACTCTGCCCCCATCACCGCCGACCACTCGGTGTAATCGGCCATCGGCGGAGCGCCTTCGGTGCCGGGGTTTTCGCCATCGAGCGCGTGGGCGAACTCGTGGATGACGACATTCACCGCATCGCCCGCGAGGGCGGCTTCCACATCTGCCCAGGAGAGCACCACCTGCCCGGGGCCGTGTTCGCCGATGCGCTCATCGGGCATGTCGTCCACCAGCTCAAGACCCTCTTCCGAGACCGCCTCCCGCTGCGGCGGCACCAGAAAGGCCTCGGGGTAGAGCAGCACTTCGCGCACCTCGGGGAACAGCGGCTCCGCCTCGGCCGTGGCCTGCAGGCGCAACAGGCAGGCGATGCCCGCGATGTGGCTGCGCTGCGCATCGCTCACGCTAAGGCCAGCGCAGCCGATGAAGCTTTTCTCGCGCAAGAATCGCTGGTACTGCCGCTGCCAGCGTGCGTGCTGAGTCTCATCGAGCCAGACCAGCTGGCGCAGCGCCGGTGGCGGCACATCGACGGGCGGCGGCGAGGCACGGCGCTGCCGCCACACCACCACTGCGACGACGGCGGCAATCAGCGCAACCGCGAAATCGACCGCGAGCGCAGGGAGTGTCGGCATATGAATGGTCGCAGCGGCCGAAGGCTGCTTAGGGGCAGTGCGACGAACGAGGCGCAGCCAATGGTTGTTCCATTGGCAAGCCTTGTGAGGAAGCAATGCCCCTAAACAGTCCGGCCCCGAAGGGTTGCGGCCAAAACCGCGCATTGCTTCGTTGCAAGACTAGCGAAGGCAATAAGCCTTCGCGTCGTCTCGCGCCTCGCACTGCGCGGTTTTGACTCGCAACGCTGCGATCATTCATATGCCAACACTCCCTTGTCAGTCCTTCCATTCCTTGAACGTCTTAGGCGTGGCGGTGGGTGGTGCCTTGTCGGGGTTGCGCTTGCTGCGCAGGTAATAGGTGATCGGCGTGGCCGCGAGGCCCAGCACGACGATGAGGACGAGACCCAGGTAGAAATAGTTCATGGCACTCCAGTATGGGCAGCAGGCTCACAGGCTTGCCGCAGCCACTGTCGCAGAACTGAATGCCTCACTGGGCCTGCAACTTGGCTAGCGAAAGCATCAGCCATTTGGTGCCGCTGCCGGCAAAGCGGATTTCAACGCGGGCACGCTCGCCTTCGCCGTCGAAGCTAAGAATCACGCCCTCGCCGAAGCTGGCATGGCGCACGCTCTGGCCCATGCGGAAACCCATGGTACCGGTCGCCTCGGCCATGCGCGGCGTGAGTTGCGGGCGGCTTAAGTTGTAGCCCTCCTGCTGCCGCTCGCGCCAGGGGCTGGGCTCGCTGTAGCCCGAACCCATCCGCACCGGGCCGCCGAAGCCGCCGCGCCCCGATTGCACGCCGAACTGCGATCTCAGCACGCCTGCGCGCGGGCGCAGCTCCACGGTGCATTCGCTGGGGATTTCCTTGAGGAACTGCGAGGGCGCGCAGATTTGTTCAACGCCGTGGATGCGCCGCGACTCGGCATAGCTCACGAACAGTTTCTCGCGCGCGCGGGTGATGCCCACATAGGCCAGGCGGCGCTCTTCTTCGAGGTTGCCTTCCTCAACAGCACGCAAGGAAGGAAACAGGCCGTTCTCCAGGCCGACCAGAAACACCACGGGGAACTCCAGGCCTTTCGCCGCATGCAGCGTCATCAGCTGCACCGCGTCTTCGCCCACCGTCGCCTGGCCCTCACCCGCTTCGAGCGCAGCGTGCATGAGGAACTCGGTGACGGGGTCCGCGCCTTCGGCCAAGCCTTCCGGCTTCTCGAAGGATTTGGCGGCGTTGATGATCTCGTCGAGGTTTTCCAGCCGTGCTTCGGCCTGCTCGCCCTTCTCTTTCTTGTAGTGCTCTTTAAGCCCACTGGTGTCGATGACCTTCGCCATCTTCTCGGCCAGCGGCAGTGTGCGGGTCTGGCCGTCGAGCAGGTCGATGGTGTCAACGAAGGCGGTGAGCGCGCCGCTGGTGCGACCCAGCGCGCCGCTGCCGTGGCGCGCTGCCTTCCACAGCGAAAGCCCATGCTCGCGCGCGAACAGGCGCAGTCGCTCGATGCTCGTCGCACCCACACCGCGCGGCGGCGTGGTGAGGGCACGCTCGAAGCTCACGTCCTCGTCGCGGTTGACCAGCAGGCGCAGCCAGGCGAGCGCGTCTTTCACTTCCATCCGCTCGAAGAAGCGCACGCCGCCGTAGATGCGGTACGGCAGCCGCGCGCGGATCAGCGATTCCTCCAGCACGCGGCTCTGCGCGTTGCTGCGGTAGAGCACGGCGAGGTCGCTGTGGCGGCCCTTGCCGTCGAGGTATTCCTTCATCCGGTTGGCGACGAAATCGGCCTCGTCGTACTCGTTGTAGGCGGCGTAGAGCGCGATGGGCTCGCCCTCGCGGTCGTCCGTCCACAGGTTCTTGCCGAGGCGGCCGGTGTTCTGCGAGATCAGGCCGTTGGCGGCTTTCAGGATGGTCGCCGTCGAGCGGTAGTTCTGTTCGAGCCGAACAATTTCAGTGCCGACGAACTCGCGGGTGAGCTTGTGCAGGTTCTCGATTTTTGCGCCGCGCCAGCCGTAGATGCTCTGGTCGTCGTCGCCCACCGCGAAGATTTTGCCTGCGTCGCCGCAGAGCACTTTCAGCCACAGGTATTGCAGCGTGTTGGTGTCCTGAAACTCGTCCACCAGCACATGGCGGAACTTGCTCTGGTAATGCGTGCGCACGCCTTCATGATCGCGGCACAGCTCGTAGGCGCGTAGCAGCAGCTCGGCGAAATCAACCAGCCCCTGCGCCTCGCACTGCTGCTGATACAGCGTGTAGGCACGCACCAGCTGGCGCTGCATAAAGTCGCCCGTGTCCTGCATGGTGTGCGGGCGGCGGCCTTCTTCCTTCTGCGCGTTGATCCAGCCCGTCACCATCTTGGGCGGGAAGCGATCCTCCGGCAGCTCGATCTGCTTGCACAGGCGCTTGACCATGCGGCTCTGGTCATCGCTGTCGAGAATCTGGAAGGTCTGCGGCAGCCGCGCCTCCTTGTAGTGCAGACGCAACATGCGATGCGCGATGCCGTGGAAGGTGCCGACCCACATGGTGCGCGTCGGCACGGTGACGAGGTCGGAGAGCCGCCCGCGCATCTCGTTGGCGGCCTTGTTGGTGAAGGTGACGGCGAGGATGGACTGCGCGCTGATGCCCTCCACCGCCATCAGCCAGGCAATGCGATGGGTGAGCACGCGGGTCTTGCCGCTGCCGGCACCGGCCAGCACCAGGCGATGGTCGGGCGGGGCGGTGACCGCCTCGCGCTGCGCTTCGTTGAGGGCATGCACCAGCGCAATCACCTGCGGATCGGTGTCGGCAGGGGTGTAGCTCAAGGCATGGTCTCCACCACCGTCGCATCCGCCTTGCGGCGCGAGAGCTTGATGCGTGCCACCAGCGGCGGCAGGAACACGGCGAGGAACAGGATCGCCACGCCGAGGTAGAAAAGCGTGGTCAGTTCTTTCGTTTCACCCAGCAGCACGGCGGCAAGTGCCACGGCATAGATGGGTTCGAGGTTCACCGCCATCTGTGCGACGAAAGCCGACAGATGCTTGAGGGCGACCAGCGAGAGCGTGAACGGCAGTGCGGTGCAGAACACCACGAAGACCGCCATCAACCAAGCGTCCTTGGCGGCGGGCAGCGGGTAGATCGCGCCCTCGTGGGGCAGCAGGGGCAGGATGATCGTCATGAACACCGCACCCGCGCCGAGCTCCAGTGCCGTCACCACCTTGGGGTCGGCCCCGTCGATGTAGCGTTTGTTGAAGCTGGTGAACAGCGTTGCACCAAGAGCGGCCAGCACGCCGACGATGAAGCCCGCGATCTGCCCGCTGGTCAGGCCACCCGCCACCAGCGCCACGCCGGGGATGACCGCGAAGCCCAGCCAGAGATCGCGCAGCACGAACTTGCGGCCGGTCACCAGCGGCTCGATCACCGCCGTGAAGGCGGTCGCAGCGCCCAGGCAGGTCGCGGCGATGGAGGCATTGCTGAGCTTGATCGCGCCGTAGAAGGCGAGCCAGTGCAGCGCCACGATCACGCCGATGCCGGCGTAGGTGAAGAACAGCCGGCGCGGCAGGGCGAAGATGCCGCGGGCCACCCCGGGCAGCGCCAGCAGCAGCAGGGCGACCAGCCCCATGCGCCACCACACCAGCTGCGGCGCGGGCAGGCTGATGAGTGCGCCAAGAATGGGCGTGAAACCCCAGAGCAGCACGCAGAAATGCAGCTGCCAGTGGGCCTTGAGGGTGGGGGACATGATGCGGGGTGGCGCGCGTGGGGAAGCGCGGCAGTTTACGCGCTTGCCCTAGATCAGCGATGCGCCAGCACGCATCAAATCAAGGTTTCGCTCATCCGCGAACGCACATCGAACAGCATCGAGGGCTTCTCGGGGTGCTCGACGCGGATCTTGAGAATCTCCGGCATCAGTTCGAGAAACAGCCCGGCCAGGCGCGGGTCGAAGTGACGGCCGGTCTGCTCGCGGATGTAGGTGACGGCGTTGTCCACCGGCCAGGCCGGCTTGAACGGGCGCTCGCTGGTGAGAGCGTCGAACACATCCGCCAAGGCCACGATGCGGCCCACGAGCGGGATTTCCTCGCCCTTGAGCCCGCGCGGGTAGCCGGTGCCGTCCCATTTCTCATGGTGGGTCAGGGCAATGCGGCGGGCGATCTTCAAGATGGGGGCATCGTGCTTGCCGATGATGCCGGCGCCGATGCCGGGGTGCATGCGCATCACCCGCCACTCGTCCGGGGTCAGCGGCGTGGGCTTGAGCAGAATCCGGTCGGGGATGCCGATCTTGCCGACGTCGTGCATGGGGGCAGCCATCAGCACCAGCTCGGACTCAGCATCCGAGAGGCCTGCGGCGCGCGCCAGCAGCTGGGCGGTGCGGGCCATGCGCTCGATGTGGCTGCCGGTCTCGTCGTCCTTGAACTCGGCGGCGGCACGCAGGCGCTTGACCAGCTCGCTGTTGGCGGCGCTGAGCTCCTTGCTGCGGGTCTGGATCAACGTCGCCAGCTGGCGCTTCTGCACATACAGCTGCTGGTGCAGGCGCAAGCGGGCGAACACCACGGCCTCATCGAACGGTGCGCGCAGGTAGTCCTGGGCACCGGCGTCGAAGGCCGCCACTTCCTGCGCCGAATCGGCCGGGGCGTTGAAGAACAGCACGGGCACAAAGCGCGTGCGCAGGTTGCCCTGCAGGCGGCGGCAGACGGCGGCAGCGTCGAAGTCAGGCTCGGAGGCTTCGTAGAAGATCAGCTCCGGCGGCGGGTCGAGAAACTCCAGCACCGGGCCGAGTTCGATGGATCCGATCATCAGCGGGTTGCTTTGCAGGCGGATGATCACCGCGCGCAGGGCCTCGGTATCGGGCCCCGACTCGGTGACAACCAAGATGGTCGATTTACGTTCCTCCGACACGGCCCTGCGCTCCCTCGTGCTGCCCTGATTTCGCTGCCACCTGATGCAAGCTGGCCCCTGCGCGATGATAGCCAGTCGAAGTGACGGCTGTGCGCTGCGGATCAGGGTCCTTGTCGGTAATTCGGGCTAGCCGCTGCGCCAGCGCATGCGCAGCTGGGCCAGCTCGACGGCAGCTGCCTCGAAGTCGAAGCTCGACAGCAGCCGCTCCAGGTGGTGCAGCTCTGGCTCGCGGCCCTCCGGGATGAGCGCCAGGCGCAGGGCCCGCAGGCTGGCGCGCGCGCCGCCCAGCTCGTTGTTGTGGATGTGGTCGGCCAGCCGCGACAGGCGTTGTTCGAGGTCGCCCTGGGGCTTGCTCAGCAGTGCCGATGCGGGTTGCAGCGGCAGCCAGACCGTGAACAGGCTGCCTTCGCCGGGTGTGCTTTCCACCGCGATCGTGCCACCCAGCGCCTGCACCAGCTCGCGCGAGATCGACAGGCCCAGCCCGCTGCCGCCGTAGCGCCGCTCGATCTCGCCGCTGGCCTGCTCGAAGGCCTCGAACACGCGCTGCAGCTCCTGCGGCGTCATGCCGATACCGGTGTCGCGCACCGCGAAGCGCAGCCCCGGCTTCGGCCCCGGCACTGCTTCGATCGCCAGCGTCACCGTGCCGGCATCGGTGAACTTGATGGCATTGGTCAAGAGGTTGAGCAGCACCTGCTGGATGCGCGTGGCATCGCCCAGCCAATGCAGCGGGGTGTGCGCCGGGCAGTCGATGGCGAAGCCCAGGCCCTTGGTCTCGGCGGCCTGCAGGCAGAACAGTTGCAGGCCTTCGCGGAGTTCGCCCAGGTCGAACGGCGCGATCAGCGGCGTGAGCTTGCCGGCATCGAGCCGGGCGTATTCGAGGATGTCGTTGAGCAGCTTCAGCAGCGTCTTGCCGGCCCGGTGGATCTTGCCGATGCGCTCGGCCTGCAGCGGGTTGGTCTCGCTGGTCATGGCGATGTGCGCCAGCCCGATTACCGCGTTCATCGGCGTGCGGATCTCATGGCTCATGTTGGAGAGAAAGCGCGTCTTCGCCCGGCTGGCCGCCTCGGCCTCCTCGCTGGCGGCGCGCAGGTCGGCTTCCAGCTGCTTGGTTTCCGAAGCGTCCGTCAGCAGGCCGTTCCACACCACCGTGCCATCAGCTTGTCGGCGCACCGTGAAACTGGCGGTCACCCAGCGCGGCTCGCCGGTGATGGTCGTCAGTCGGTAGTCGATGTGGGCGCTACCCGGTGTCAGAGCGGTCTTCTCCATCAGGGCGCGCACCCGCTCCCGATCTTCTTCGACCATGACCTTGAATGGCAGCCCCGGAGTATCGAGCGTGGCCTCTGGTGGCCGGCCAGTGATCATGCGGATGTTCTCGCTCATGTAGGTGAATCGCTCGCTTTCGCCGGGGCTGCGCCGCATCTGCCAGATTGCGCCGGGAAAAGTGTTGGTGATGTCCTCCAGCTGAGTGCGCGTTTCAGTGAGCTCAGCCTGTAGACGGTGACGCTCGCTGACGTTGAACAGCACCCCGGTCCACACCGGATGGCCGTCTTCGAACCGCACGGCAGCCCGGGCAAACAGCCTTTCGAGGCTGCCGCTCGCAGAACGGACGGAATATTCGATCTCCATCGGCTGACCACTTTCTGCGGAGGCATCGAATGCCGCCAGCACGCGCGCCTTGTCCTCCGCCACAATCTCGTCGAGCGGCAGGCGCTGTTCGCTCATGATTTCAGCTGCCGTACGGCCCGCCACCGCCACCACGCCTTCGCTGATGTAGTCGAAGTGCAGGCTGCCATCCGGCCAACGCCTGAGCCGCCAGAGCGCGCCGGAGAGGTTGTCGGCGAGGTCTTGCAGGCTCTGCCGTTCGTAGCGCAGCGCCTCTTCGGTCTGATGGATGCGGCTGGCGTCGAGCGTGACGCCGTTCCACACCAGCGTGCCGTCGTCACCGACCGGCATCGCGCGTGCGGCCACCTGCACCCACTTCCAGTTGCCGTCGGCGGTGCGCAGGCGGTAGCGCGCCTCGTCGATGCCCGGCCGCTCGGTCAGGCGCTGCATCAGTGCATGCACGATGTCGAGATCGTCCGGGTGCACCGATTCGAAGGAGTTGTCGAGCAGAAGCTGGTTGGTCTCGGCCGGGGTGCGGCCGGTGATGCCGATGATGCCGTCGGACATGTAGCTGTACTGCTGGGTGCCGTCAGGCTCGCTGCGGAACTGCCAGAGTGCGCCCGGCACGCCGGCGGCCAGCTCGACCAGCTGGTTGCGGGATTGCTCCAGCGCCAGGTTAAGACGCTTGCGCTCGCTGATATCGCTGGTGCAGCCGTACCAGACGATGCCGCCCTTCTCGCGGCGCGGCAGGGCCTGCAGGAAAACCCAGGTGCCCTCGGCCGGGCCCCGGGTGACCAGGTGCTCGAAGCGGATCGGCTTATTGCTGCGGCCATGGCTTTCGAGCCGCTGCTGGAACAGCAGCCGGTCATCTGCGCCCATGTAGCGGGTGGCTTCGTCGAAGCCGATCAAGGTGGTACCGGGCTCGAATCCGGCCAGCTTCACGGCGCGGTCCCCGTAGAAGGTGAGCTGGGTGGGCTGGCCCGCATTGATGCGCAGGGTCCAGAACAGCGCCGGCATCGCGCCGATCATGGTGCGGAACTGCGACTCGGCGTCTTCGGCGCGTTGCAGCAGCCACTGCCGCTGCCGTTGCTGCGATAGCAGCCAGGCAACCCAGCCGCCCATCAGCAGCAGGGCCAGCAGGGCGGCAGCTGACCAGATCAAGACCGTTTTGCGGGCCACGCCACGGTCGATCTCGACCTTGGTCCACAGCGCGCGCATGCTCTCGCGCTCGCCCGGCGTGATGGCGGCAAGGGCGGCATTGAAGATGGGCACCATCGCCTCCAGCCCCGGCCTCAGCGCCATGGCCATGCTCTGCTGGTATTCGTCGAAATTGGCGGCCACGCGCAGGTTGCTCAGGCCCTGGCTCTGGGTGAGGTAGTAGGCAGACGCCAGCGAGGCGACGGCAATGTCTGCCCGCCCGGTGCTGACGGCCAGCAGCGCCTCCTCGGTGCTGCGCACCGGCACCACCAACAGGTGTGGGTGGTTGCTGGCCGCACGCTCACTGGAGCCATAGCCCTGCACCGCCGCCAGCCGCTTGCCGGCCGGGAAGTCGCTCAGGCGCTCGATGTAGGGCTCGTCGTTGCGCACGATGATGCCGTCGGTGAAGCGGATGTACGGCTCGGTGAAGCGCATCGCCTCGCGGCGCGCCTCGGTCTCGCCCAGGGCCGAGATCACGTCGATCTCGCCGCGCGCGAAGGCTTCCAGCACTTCGGCCCAGGTGTCCTTGCGCACCAGCTCGAAGCGGATGCCGAGGCTCTTCTCGACCGAGCGCATGTAGCTGGAGATCACCCCGCTGTATGCGCCGTTCGGGCTGATGAACTCGATCGGCGGCCAGTCACTCTCCACACCCAGCCGCAGCACCGGGTAGGCCGCGAGCAGTGCCTGCTGTTCGGCGCTCAGTTCGAGTGAGGCGGCGGGTGCGCCGACCGCGGTGGCAGGCAGTGCGGCAAGGCAAGCTGCCAGCAGCGCCAGGCGCACCAGCCCGACGATCACACGGACGGCCTCGCCCCCGCGGCGGCCGCTCTGGCCACGGCGCGACGCATCCGGAGGTTGAGCAGCTCCACCGCCACCGAGAAGCCCATGGCCACATAAACGTAGTTCTTCGAGAAGTGCATCTCTACCCCTTCGGCCATCAGCACCACGCCGATCAGCACGAGGAAGGCGAGTGCCAACATCTTGACCGTGGGATTGGCTTCCACAAAGCGGCCCAGGGGGCCGGCAAAGAACATCATCGAGATCACCGCGATGACGATGGCGGTGATCATCACCGGCAGGTTGTCGGTCATGCCGACGGCGGTGATGACCGAGTCCAGCGAAAAGACGATGTCGAGGATCATGATCTGGACGATGACGCTGGCAAAGGTCACGCCGGACTTGCCGTCGGCATTGACGTCGGCATCGCCGTGCGCGGCACCCTGCAGCATCTCCAGGATCTCTTTGGTGGCTTTCCAGACCAGGAACACGCCACCGAAGAACAGGATCAGGTCACGCCCTGAAATGCCCATGCTGCCGATGTCGAAGAGATCGCTGGTGAGCTTGGCGATCCAGGCCAGCGAGATCAGCAGCAGGATGCGAGTGCCCATCGCACCGGCCAGGCCGATGGTGCGGGCGCGGGCCTGCTGGTGCGGCGGCAGCTTGGCCGCCATGATCGAGAGGAAGATGATGTTGTCGATGCCCAGCACGATCTCCAGCGCGGTCAAGGTGATGAGGGCAAGCCAGAGTTCAGGGTCGGCGAAGTTCACTTAAAAGCTCAAGGGGATTCGGGTCGGTGTGCCCGCCCCGCAATGATAGCGAGCCGAAGGCGACGATTGCGCGACGCCGCAGCGCCAGGGCGACGGGCAAAGCTCAACGGCCGGTGTAGAGCAGCCGGTTGGGCGTGCCGCCGGGCACCGAGAAAAGCCGGCCGGTGCTGCTGCGGGCCAGCAGTGCCGCAGCGACCTGCGCCGGCGATGCGCCGGGACTACCGGCCAGGTACAGGGCCGCAGCACCCGCCACGTGCGGCGCGGACATCGACGTACCGGACATGGCGATGGTGAGGCTGAGCAGGTTGCTGGCCGAGACGACATCGGTGCCCGGCGCGTAGAGATCGACACAGCTGCCGGAGTTGGTGTAGCTCGCCGAGGCGTCGGTGATCTCGCTGGCGGCGACGGTGAGCACCTCCGGCATGCGGCCCGGCGAATAGTTGCAGGCATTGGCACCGTCGTTGCCCGCCGCGACCACGACCGTGATGCCGCGCGCGACGAGGCTGCGCAGCGCCTGCTCCAGCAGCGCATCGACACCGCTGCTGAGCGAGTAGTTGGCCACCGCCGGGCGCTGGGCGTTGGCGGCCACCCAGTCGATGCCGTCGATGGTGAGGCTGGCGAGCGTGGTGGGCGCGCAGCTGGAGATGCGCACCGGATGCACGATGGCGCGCTTGGCGACGCCGTGCGTGCTGCCCACGGCGATACCCGCCACATGGCTGCCGTGGCCGTTGCAATCGATGGTCGCCCCCAGCACCAGTCCGGCATCCGGCACCGCGTTGTAGCCCAGGCCCACGCGGCCTGCGAAATCCGGGTGGTCGGCGTTCAGGCCGCTGTCGAGCACGTAGACGTGCACGCTCGCACCACCCTCGTCATAGCTGTAGGTCTGCGACAGCGGCAGGCTGCGCTGGTCGATGCGGTCGAGGTTCCAGGGCGGGCTGAACTGCGTGCCGGCCAGGCGCAGCACGGTATCGGGGCTGACCTGCCTCACCGACGGGTCGGCGGCCATGGTCTGCGCCTGCGCCTCGGTCATGGTCGCGGCAAAGCCCATCAGCGCAGTGCCGTAGGCGCGGATCAGGCGGCCGCCATAGCTCGCCAGCAGGGCGCTGGCGGCAGCGGTGGCGGCAGGCTTGCCGCCCGCCTCCGCCTGCAACTGCACGATGTAGCGCGAGGGGACTGGGGTCGCGCCTGGAGCCGCCGGCACGAACTCGCCCGCCCGGGCGGCAAGGCTGGGCAGCACGAGGGCCAGCGACAACAGCAGACGGTGCAGGGTCATGCAGGAAACTCCGACAAGAAAATCCTTTGCTGCCTGAACGCGCGAGACCTGAATGCGAGGACAAGACCGTGGTGACGCTACCGTGACGCCGCCGTCGGGGCAAGGTGTCACCGGACTGTCGCCGAATTGACATGCACGCTTCAGGCCTGCGCCCGACACTGAGCGCATCCACGAACAGGAGGCATTTCATGAAGATCGCCTACGGAGTGATGGGTTACGGCCGTGGTCACGCCATGCGCACGATGAGCGTGCTGCCCGCCCTGATGAAGGACCACGACATCACCGTGTTCACCGCCGGCGATGCCTATGAGGTGTTGGCCCCGAAGTTTCCCACCGTGCGCATCCCCATGGTGGGCTACCGCTACAACGCGGCGGGGCGGCATTCGCTGGTGAAGACCGTCAGCGAAAACCTCTCGCCCATCGCCGACCTGGTGCTGCACGGCCACGGCATGCAGCAGGTCGAGCGGGAGTTCAAGGACCGTGGCATCGAGGTGGTGATCAGCGACTCCGAGGCCTGGTGCCACAAGGCTGCACAGCGCTTGAAGATTCCGCGCATCTCCTTCGACCACGTCGGCATCCTCGCCTACTGCAAGCCGCACTTTCCGCCCGACCTCTGGCTCGCCGGCATGCGCGATGCCATTGGCTACCGCAGCGCGATGGGCATCCCCGAGCGCATCCTGATTTCGAGCTTCTACCCCGCCGAGGGCAAGTACCCCGGTGTGAAGCTAGTGGGCCCGATGCTGCGTGACGTGGTGAGGCAGACCAAGCCCACGCGTGGCGACTATCTGCTGGCCTACTTCAACAAGGGCGAGCACCAGTACCGGCCCAACATCGACCGCGCACTGCGCCTGCTCGACATCCCGGTCAAGGTCTACGGCACGCCGTACCGCGGCCAGGTCGAGAACCTCGACTTCCGTCCGCTCAGCAACGAATGGTTCGTGCATGACCTCGCCGGTTGCCGCGCGGTGCTCTCCACCGCCGGCAACCAGCTGATCGGCGAGGCCATCCACTTCGGCAAGCCCATTCTCGCGGTGCCGGAAGATGCCTTCGAGCAGCGCCTCAACGCCCACATGATCGAGCGCATGGGCGTCGGCATGCGGAGCACGCTCTCGGGCCTGACGCCGAGCGATGTCGATCGCTTTCTCTCCAACGAAAGCAACTACCGCAGCTACATGCGCGAGCATCGCGGTGATGGCCGCGACGAGGCGATTGCCACGCTCAACCAGTTCATCGACGAGCTGGCGGGCTTCAAGCTGCTGCTCGCCAAGGGCAAGCCCGCCGCGCGCAAGCCTCTGATGGCCGCCGCCTAGGTAGTGTTTAGATGTTTTACATTTCAGCGATGCGAGTCCAAATCGCGTCGGGCGAGGCGTGGAAGTCGTGGCTTAGTGGTTCTAAGCGAGACTTTCGCAACGAAGCCGGACGCGATTTGGGCCGCACCCCTTCGGGGCGGGGCCATTTTTGGGCATTGCAGCGTCACAAGACTTGCGAATGGAACAACCATTCGCTGCGTCCCGTTCCTTGCACTGCCCAAAAATGACCTCCGTCGCTGAAACGTAAAACGTCTAAACACTACCTAACGCTCGACGCTGTAGAGCAGGTCGCCACCCGTCTCCAGACCCGTCTCGGTGCGCAGCTTGAAGCCGTGCCCCAGGTCGTAGAGCAGGCGCAGCACATTGCCGTTGTCGAACAGCCCCACGCCGTAGCTGACGAACAGTTTCGGCGACAGGTACTTGCCCACCGTGAAGCGGGTCTGGTCGGTGCCCGCCACCCCGGGCAGGTTGCGGTTGCTGGACTGCCAGGCGGTGCTGCTGGCATCGGCCCCGAGGCTGACCTGATCAAGCCCGATCACCTTGCCGATGCGGCTCGCCAGTGCATCGCCACCGGCAATGCCGAGCGAGAGCGCGGCGGCCGCACCCGAGAACTCGCCGCCGGTGCCGCTGTCGATCGGCCGGCCGAAAATCAGCCAGCCGAGCTGCTGTTCGCGTGGCATCGCGGGGCTGCTGCTGAGATCGAACGTGGGCTGGTCGAGCGTGCCGCGCACGCGCAGCGAGACGGTCACATCCTCGCGCGGGGATCGGCGCGCCACGAGGTCGATGGTCGGCTCGCCAATCGGCCCGCCGTTGAACAGGATGCGGCCGGTCGCCACTTGAATCTCCTGCCCGTAGGCCTTGTAGGCGGCATCGACCAGCTCCAGCTCGCCGCGCCCGCGCGTGCCGCCGCCGCCGGGGCGGTCGATGGCGGTCACCCGACCCGTGACGCGCGCCTTGAGGCCGAAGCCCTCGAACGTGACCTTGTCGCCCAGCGCCACCGTGACCTCCGCCGTCAGCGGCAGGGTCTTCACCGCCGGTGCATCGCTACCGACCAGCACCTGGTCGCTCGATGCGCCGATGGCGTTGGCGGCGAGCTTTCTGGGTGTGATGTCGGCCTTGGGCACGGTGACGGTGCCGGTGAGCTTCATGCCCTCGGCGTCCTGCGCATAGACTAGATCGGGCGAGAGCCAGACGCGCGCGTCGGCGATGTCGGCGACCTGCACGTCCTGCCCCGCGATCTTGAGCTGCACCACCGGCTTGCCGCCGGCGAAGTCCGCCGTGCCATTCAAGGTGAGCGTGCCGCCGCTGGTGGCGCTGGCGGTGATGTCGAGCGCGCCGGTGTTGCTCCCACGCACTTCGGCCTCGATGCCCTTCACCGTGATGCCTGCTGCGGGCACCCGCACGCTGCCATCGACCAGATTGAGGCTGCCCACAAGCTGTGGCGTGCCGATGCTGCCTGCAATGGTGAACGCACCCTTGAGCGCGCCGCGCAGGTCCGCCACCGATTGCGGCGGCAGCAGCGGTGCGACCCAGGCGAGGTCGGGTACGTCGATGCGCACGCGGCCGCTGAGCGGGCGCTCCATCAGCGCAGCACCCTGCATGGGAAGTGTGGCTTCGACATGGAGCGTGCCGCGATCCACCGCGAGATCAGCCCTGCCCTGCCAGTTGCCGCCCGCCTGCTGCACGACGAGCGTGGACGGCAGCAGCCTGAGTGCCGGCGCACCGGGGATGGCGATGCGGCCTTCGCCGAGCTTGAGATCGAGATCGAGCGTTTGCGGATCAGCACCGTCGAACGCCACTTCACCCGCACCATTGAGCGTGGTCTGCACGATCCAGTCTTTCGGCAGCAGGGCAGCGAAGGCGGCGGTATCGAGCTGCTCGATGCGATAGGCGATGCGGGTGCTGGGCGCGGCGAGCGTGGCATCCAGGCAGAGCTTGGCGGCACCCGCGTGCCAGCAGGTCGCCGCGAGTTGCTGTTGTGCGGCGGCGAGCGTGAGCGCACCGGGGGCATCCTGCTGCCATACCGGGCCGTAGGGCGGCGTGAAGGTGGATTGCTGCAAAGTGCCTGCCCAGCTCTGATTGTTGAAGTCAGCAGCACCGGCCAGCGTCAGGCTCGCCGAACTCTTCGGTGAGGCGAGGCTGGCTTGCAGGGTGACGCTGTGGCGCTCGATGCGCCCCGCGGCCAGCACGCTCGCGCTGCTCAACTGCGTGCTGCCGATCTGCACGCCTGTCGCCTTCAAATCCGCGCGTGATTCGGCCTCTGGCGCGTAATCGAGTTCGAGCTGGGCGCTGGCGATGCGGTTCTGCTCGTAGCGCAGTGCGCCTGCGGTGCCCCTGGCCTGCACGCTGGGCAGCTTAGGATCGCCCTGCGCGCTGAGTGTCATTTGCAGTGCACCGCCAAGTGAGGGCAGCAGAGTCTGCAAATCCTGGGCGTCGATAGTTGCCTGCACATCGAGCTTTGGCAGCACCGCGCCCTCGGCCTTGAGGCTGGTGCTGCCGCTCGTGAGTGCGAAGGCATCGAGTTGCAGGCGCCGGGTTTCGCCCTGCAAGGCGGCACTCCCGCGCGCATCCAGCCGCAGCGGATAGCCGCGCAGCGTGGAGTTTTCCAGCGCGGCCTTGAACTGCACCTCCGGTACATCGGCGACCATTTCGGTGGTGGCTTCGAGCCGACCATTGAGCTGGCCTTTCCACTCCGGCAGCAGCACGCCGGGGTCGAGTCTCTGCACCACGGCCGTGGCATTGATCTTGAGTGCGGGCTGCCACTCGGCATCGCCCTGCGCGGTGAGTGAACCGGCACCGTCCGTGCTCTTCACCGAAAGGCGTTCGATGCGCGCGCCGCTGCGCTTGAGCTGCACCGCGCCATCGACATCGAAGCCGAGCGCCTTGTCTTCGACCGCCGTGCGCAGCGCGCCCTTGAGGGTGACGGCGAGATCGAGTGCTGCACCCGTCAGCACGCCGCGTGCAGTGGCATCGAGCTGCGGCGCGCGCACCTGAGCATCGCCCTGCAAAGGCCAGCGGCCATCCTTGAGCGTGGCGCTGAGATCACTGGCTTCGCCCATCAAACCCAGCACGCCGCTCGCATCGAGTGTGGCGGGGCCTTCGAGGTGCAGGGCCTGCACGGTGATGCGCTTCGGTGCGAGGGTGGCGGTGGCGGTGGCGCGCACCGGGCCGGTTTCGGCATGGTTCAGTTGCAGCGCCTCGACACGCACTTCGTCCCGCACCCAGCTGGCCTTGGCGCTGAGGGCTTCGAGCACCAGCGGCGCGCCTGCAAGCGGGCGCTGCTCGAAGCGCGCGAGCTTGAGATCGCTGACGTAGAGATCGAAAGGCAGCCTCACCTGCAAAGGTTTGGGCGGCTTCGAGACATGCGGCTTGTCCTGCACGATCACACGGCCCACATCGACCGTCTCCAGCCGCACATCACCGGACCAGAGCGCGCGTGGCGACCAGTCGAGGTGGACGTGGTCGATCTCGGTGCGCGAGCTGTCGTCCTCGATGACGATGCCGTGCAGCTCGATGGGCCCGAACAAGCCGCCCCTGGCATCGGCGACGGTGAGATCGCCGCCCATGATTTTTTGCACGACGTCGACCGTGAGCGGCACACCGCGAGTGCCCAGGCCCCACATCGCAAGCGTGAGCAGCAGCCCCAGCAGCAAGACGATGCGGCCTGCGCCTGCCACCGCATGCGCCAGCAGCAGGCCGATGCGCTTGAGCTGCCTCACAGCCCCACCCGCACGCCAATATGCAGGCGCAGCGGCGACTCGCCCGCCTTGAGCGGATGCGCGACGTCGATCGTCACAGAGCCGAACGGCGCGCGATAACGCGCGCCCACGCCGACGCCGTATTCGAGCCGTGGATTGGGTACATCACCCACGCCACCGGCATCGGCGAACACGGCGGCACCCCAGGCGCTCTGGCGAAAGCCTTGTTCGAGTTCGACGCTGAAGACGTTGAGATAACGCCCACCGATGGTGCCGCCGTTGTCGTCACGGCCCGCGCCGATGGTCTGGTAACCATAGCCACGCACGGACTGATCGCCGCCCGCAAAGAAGCGTTCGTCTGGCGGCAGGTCGGTGAAGCCATTGACGCTGGTGGCCCCCAGCTCGATGCGCCCCAACACGCGCCCGCGCCGGCCGAAGGGCAGCGCGCCCTTCACCACGGTGCGCACCTGTACGAAGGTGGCGTCTGAAAGCAGGCCCTCCTGCGCACCGTGCAGGTCGCCGAAAATGCTCAAGCCCTGGCGTGCATAGGCCGGGTCATCCAGCCACTGGCGTGAGAGGCTCAGGCCCGGTGTGAGCAGCGAGACGGCGTTGTCTTCGCCCTCGGTGAAATCGAAGATGCTGCGATGCAGGCGCAGGTAGTAGATGCGCTTCCAGGCGCCACCGCTGCGGTTGAGTGCCGCACCCAGGCGATAGTCGCGCGAGCTGCCGAAGGCGAGGTTGTCCTGTTCGGCCGCACCCGAGAAGCTCAGGAACTCACCCGGCGCGTTGCCGAAAGGGATGCGGTATTCGGCCGATGCCCCCGAGATTTTCTGCGAGGCACGCACCGCCAGCCTGAGCTTGTGGCCCCTGGAGTTGAGGCGGCGGAACTCGGTGGCCGCCGTCACCCGCGCGCCAGTGTCGGTGCCATAGCCCAGGCCGTAGTCATCGCGCCGCGCCTTGTTGTCGGTCAGCGTGATCAGCAGGGGGATCTGGTCGCCTTGGGCCTCGTCGCGCAGCGGTTCGATCTGAACGTCGCTGTAGTAGTCGAGATCGTTGAGTGCGAACTGGGTGTCGAGCATTGTCTGCGGCGCGAAGGATTCGCCCGTCTCGAACTGCACGTAGCGGCGCAGCACGTCTTCGTCGATCTTGTCGGAGCCGCTGAAGCGCACTGGCCCGAAGCGCCAGCGCCGGCCGGTGTCGAAGGTGAGTGCGACGACGGCCGCGTGCTGGGCGGTATCCACTCTTAGTTCGGCGCGGGTGGTGCGGGCATCGAGATAACCCGCCTCGCGCAGGGTGTTGAGGGCGCGGGTTTTCAGCGCGTCGTAGTCGGAATGCCTGAGACGGCGGCCGACGCGCGGTGCGGCGTTGGTGATCTCGCTGACCAGTGCGGCGTCGGCCGCGCCATCACCAGTCACCACGATGTCGGCGGCAGCCCAGAGTGTGGCCTGCTGCACGTTGACGACATAGCGCGCGAAGTAGTCCCGTGGCCCGCCGGTCAGCGTGCTCTCGATGGTCGGCTCGTAGAAGCCATAGGGCTGCAAGGCCTTCTTGATGCTCGTCTTGGCACCGTCGTGCAGGGTCTTCAGGCGTGTGTAGTCGAGCCGGCCGCGCTGGTCTTCGGCAACAAAGCCGAGCCAGTTGTAGGCGTTGGTGAGTTCCGGCTCGCCGATGCCGGTGATGCGGAAGTCCACCGTCACGCGCGGGCCATCTTCCGTGCTTTGCGCGGGCGACCCGGCCATGGTCGAGTCGCTGTCGGCGGCTGCGTCGGCCTTGGCGTCTTTCACCGGGGTGCGGGTGAGTTCTTCCACCGAGGGCTGGCTGCTCACGGCCGGCTGTTCCTGCGCCCACGCGCCAGTGGCGGTGCAGAGGGCGAGCAGCAGAAGGCGGGAGGGCAGCGTCATTGGCGCATTCTCCGACACTGTGTCACCCGCGTGCGTTCAGCCGGAGCGCTTATTCGACGCTGTCGCGCTCCGGCATCAGCCAGTCCCTGGCAACGGCCGCGCCGCCCAGGCCCGCAAAGTCGAACAGCTTCGGGTCGGCGAGCTGGCTGGGGGCGACGTTGGTGAGCGCACGAAAGATGGTCTCGGTGCGGCCGGGGAAGTCGCGCTCCCAAGCGGTCATCATCTTGCGCACCTGCTTGCGTTGCAGGTTTTCCTGCGAGCCGCAGAGTGTGCAGGGGATGATGGGGAAGGCCTGCTGCTCGGCGTATTCGGCGAGGTCGTCCTCGCGGCAGTAGGCGAGCGGGCGGATCACCACATTGGCACCGTCGTCACTCAATAGCTTGGGCGGCATGGCCGAAAGCTTGCCGCCAAAAAACAGGTTCAGAAAAAACGTGCTGACGATGTCGTCGCGGTGATGACCGAGTGCGATGCGGGTGAAGCCCTCAGCCTTCGCGTGCGTATAGAGCGCGCCTCGCCGGAGCCGCGAGCAGAGCGAGCACATGGTCTTGCCCTCGGGGATGTTGCGCTTCACCACCGAGTAGGTGTCCTGCTCCAGGATCGTGAAGGGTACACCTTTGCTCTTGAGGTACTCGGGCAGCACATGCTCGGGGAAGCCGGGCTGCTTCTGGTCGAGATTGACCGCATGCAGCTCGAAGTTCACGGGCGCTTTCGCCTGCAACTGCATCAGCATGTCGAGCATGGTGTAGCTGTCCTTGCCGCCCGACAGGCACACCATCACCTTGTCGCCCTCGCCGATCATCGAGTAATCCATGATCGCGCGGCCCACATCCCGGCGAAGGCGCTTGGCGAGCTTGTTGGACTCGGTGCGCACCTTCTCCGCCCGCTTGTGCAGGGCAGGGAAGGCAACAGTGAACTCCGTGGCGGCGGCAGGGGTATCGAGCATGGGCGCGATTTTAACCTGCGTGCCGCTGCGCCCCTCTAAAGCTCGGCGATGCGGTAGGTGTTGCGCCCCGCATGCTTTGCCTCATACAGCAGCCGGTCTGCTTCCTTGAGCAGCGCAATGTCGTCAAAGGGCTCGTGTCCGAAGTGACAGGCCACACCGATGCTGGCAGTCATCAGGTGTGAAGTTCCATCGACCAGGTAAGGCTCACGGATTTCGTCCATCAGCTTTTCGCAGAGGCTGGTGACGTCAGCGATGCTGTAGACGTTTTCGAGCACCACGGTGAATTCGTCACCGCTGAGGCGCGCGCAGTAGTCGGTCACTCTCAAGCCATCGCGCAGCCGTATTGCAAAGCCCCGGATCAGCGCGTCGCCAGCGGCGTGGCCGAACGAATCGTTGATCAGCTTCAGGCGGTCGAGGTCTGCGAACAGCACTGCCAGCCCCGCTTTCTGGCCCTGCTTGTAGGGCGCACGACCGCGGCGGTCGATCGTAGCCTTGAGTGCCTGCTCGAACCCCGCCCGGTTGCCCAGGCCAGTGAGGCTGTCGGTGAGCAGCAGTGAATGCAGGCGAGCCTCCTCTGCCTGCCGCTGCGCCTGGAGCGCGACATCGGCGTCGCGCAGGGCAGTGACATCCTCCACCGAGCCGACGTAGCCGATGAGCTTGCCTTCCACCATGACCGGTGCCCCTTTGCCGGACACCCAGGCCACCACGCCATCGGGCTTGCGCAGGCGATAGCGGCTGTCGAACTGGCCGACACTGTCGGTGGCGGCCTGCCAGTCGCGCGCGACGCGCTGCAAATCCTCGGGATGCACAATGCCAAGCCAGCCGTTGCCCATCAGTCTTGCTGCTGATTGCCCACAGATGGTTTCGTAGGTGCGATTGACGTAGATGCAGGCACCATCGGCATCGGTGCGAAACAGGCCGATCGGTGAGGCGTCCTGCACGGCCAGCAGCTCGGCTTTATTTTCGCGCTGGGAGACGGCCAGATCGAAGAATTTCTCCATCTGATCCTGCAAGGTCAGGTTCATGGCCTGGAGCTGCTGCTCGGCCTGGTTCTTGTCGTCGAGAAATTTCGAGGCCACCGGGATGAGGGGGATCAGTGAGGCGGCAGTCGCCACCGAGACGATAGCGGTGATCGCCATCATCACCGCCTCCAGCCCGTAGTTGGGTCGCCAGATGTTCATCAGGCTGATGAAATGCGTCGCACCGCAGGCAAAGATGAAAGCGCCGAACAGGCCGAACATCCAGTTGAAGCGCAGGCCGCGCTGGCGGCGCATGAAGACGAACAGCGCCAGCGGAATGGCGAGATAGGCCAGCCCCACCAGCAAATGGGAGGCGGCCAGCGTCCAGACCAGCACCGGGTCCCAGGTGAGGCAGACCCCGTGGGGGATGCGACTGATGGGTGAGAACAACGAGAACGCGGCGATGCTGTCGAACATTTTTATGCCCCCTGACAAGTGCTGACCTGTAAGCAAAATCTGATCCGCGCCAACATCCTGACACTGCGAAGTGAACCATCACACAGCCGGCGGTCGGTTTTTGACCAGAGGCAGATTCGCGGCGGTGCAATGGCAACTCTGCACCATAAAAAAGCCCCGCTGGACGGGGCTTTTGAAGAACTGATGATCAGGCGGCCTGTTCATCCTCGCGGACAAAGGTCGTCTCCTTCAGCCACATCGCATAGAAGATGTAGATCACCGCCATGCCCGCCATGAGGGCGGCAAAGAACAGGAAGTACATCGGCCCCACCAGCGAGTAGGTGCTGACCTCGGCCTTGGCGGCATCGAAGCTGCCCGTGGTCTTCAGCGGCTGGCGATAGACCTTGTCGAGGAGGCGCAGACGGTTGCCTGCGGCATCGACCTCGCCCACCAGATAGGTGCCCGCGAGGGCTTCGGACTTGCCATCAGGGCCAAGCACCTGCACGCCGGTTTCACCCGTGAAGTCGATCTTCTGGCCGGTGACGAAATCCTTGGCCCCTTCTAGCGTGACCCAAGTGGTCTCGCCCACCTGCATGCTGCTGGCGGCGAGCGGTTCGACCATGATGGTGTTGACTGCGGCGGTGAAGGCATTGCCCACACTCGTCGAGAGCAGGAACAGGCTCATGATGAAGCTCTTCATGTACAGCGGTGCCTGCTTGTAGCTGTATTCGAGCGCGGTGATCGACACCAGCACCTCGGCGGCCGTGAGCACCGCATAGGCGCTGATCTGCCACCACATGTTGACCGTGAAGCCGCTCTGGATGCGCTGCTCGACCCAGGCCACGATGAGAAACGACGAGGCGCAGATGAAGAAACCGATGCCGATCTTGCGCAGCGGCGTGACGGTGAAGAACCTGCCGAGCAGGGGATAGATGCCGAAGGTGAAGATGGGCACCAGGATGAGGATGAACAGGCCGTTCACCACCTGCACCTGCGAGGGCAGCATCTCGTAGGCGGCGAGGCTGGCGAACATCGGGATGCCGGCCAGGAAGCCGAAGAGGCGCTTGTCCATGAGTGCCGACTGCGCCTGGATGGTCCAGCTGTTGCCATTGCTCTGGTCCCACAGCGACCAGAAGAAAGCGATGAACACATACAGGCCCAAGAGCTTGCCGACGATGGTCAGGCCTTCGCCGGTGAGCGAGCGTTCCAGCCAGGCGCGAAGCTCCGGCGGCAAGGCCTGCTTGAGGTTGGTCTTGAGGAACAGGGCCGCAACACCCGCCAGCGTGCCCAGGAGCGTGAAGGTGGCAACGAGAATGGCGAAGGGTTTGAGCACCGGGCTTTCGCGGCAGGCCATGAACACGAAGCCGGTGAAGGCGAGCACCGCGAAGAACACGGCGAAGAACACCACCAGCGCCATGCCCGGCTTCTGCATGGCGGCGGGGACGACCGCGAACTTCTTGCGGCCCATCCAAAACGCGAGGGTGGCGAGCGCCATCATCACGCCCGGAACGCCGAAGGCCCATTTGGGGCCGTACTCAGGGCTGGCGAGCAGCTCCGGGCAGAAGTAGATCGAGATCGACGAACCGGCGTTGATGGCGATGTAGAAGTACGAGAACGCACGCTCGATGAGATGTGCATTGGCGCTGGTGAACTGGTCACCGACGTTGGTGGAGACGCAGGGCTTGATGCCGCCGGTGCCGAAGGCGACCAGGAACATGCCCAGAACCAACATCGTCTCGTTGGCCCCGCCGAAGGCAATGACGAAGCAGCCGGTGACGTAGACCATCGAGAAACTGATGATGGTGCGGAACTTGGCGAGGAAGATGTCCGACACCATGGCACCCAGCAGCGGGAAGAAATACGCGCCCGACTTGAACAGGGACTGCCAGGTCGCCGCCTTCGCATCCCCGAACTGGAGGAAGTCGATCATGTAGGCGACGAGGATGGCGTTGATGCCGTAGAAGCAGAACCGCTCGGCGAACTCGTTGGCGATGATGTACGGCAGGCTCGACGGCATCTTGTCGCTGCGGGCGACGGTGGCAGTGGTCATGGTTTCAAAGGTCTGGTGTGCTTGGGCGAGACGCTAGCACAGGCCGTGCCGGATGCCGCTGGTTGTATTCGCCTAAGCCTCCAGCCAGAAGGTCACCGGGCCGTCGTTGACGAGTGCGACCTGCATGTCGGCACCGAAGCGGCCGGTCTGCGTGGCGGGCAGGGATTGGCGGGTGGTGGCGACCAGATGCTCGAACAGGGCCTTGGCACGGGCAGGCTCGGCAGCGGTGGAAAAGCCTGCACGGGTGCCGCTGCCGGTATCGGCAGCGAGCGTGAACTGCGGTACCAAAATCAGCCCTCCCGCCACGTCCTGCACGCTGCGGTTCATCCTGCCCGCCTCATCGGCGAACACGCGATAGCCAAGCAGACGCGCCGCCAGCCTGTTGGCATTCACCTCCTCGTCCTCCCGCGTCACGCCGACCAGCACGACCAGACCGTGGTCGATGTGGGCGATCAGCTCGCCCTCCACCCGCACGCTCGCGGCCTTCACTCTTTGCAGCAATCCGATCATCTGGTTTTACCGGTTGAGAGACCCTTCGCCATCCATGGCGCGACTTCAGCGCAGCCACCACCCCGCAGTCGGCATCCCTGCCGACTGGACGAGCCGAGGCGAGCAGTGCTCGCCTGAAAACTCGTCTCGTCCCTACAATCTTCGCCCATGAGAGGAGAGGCATGAAAACTTTTGCGTGGATACTGCTGCGGTTCTTCGGGGCCTGGCCGCTGCCGCTGCTGCACGGCTTCGCCAGCGTGCTGGGCTGGCTGTCCTGGGTCATCCCCAACCGGCGCAAACGGGTGGCGCTGCGCAATGTCGAGCGGTGCTTCCCCGAGAAGACCGCCGCCGAGCAGCAGGGCATTGCCCGCCAGGCCGTCACCGAGGAGCTGAAGCTCTTCCTCGAAACACCGCGACTCTGGCTGTGCAGCAAGGCCACCATGCGCGGCTATTTGAAGCAGGAAACCAACATCGATCTGCTCGACAAGGCCTTCGCCAAGGGCCGGGGCGTGATTTTGCTCACCCTGCATCAGGGGCAGTTCGAGCAGCCCGCCATGTGCATGTCGGAGCGGTACACCTTCACCGGCCTCTACAAGGAGCAGGGCGGCAAGGGCGGGGGTGCTGCGATTGACGAAGCCTCGTTGCAGGGCCGAACCCGCTTCGGCGGCAAGATGATTGCGGTCAAGCGCGGCGTGAAGAGCCAGGTGCTGCCGCTGCTCGCCGCCAACGAGGGCGTCTACTTCGTCGCCGACCAGGATCCGCCGCCCGGCAGCGGGGTATTCGCGCCCTTCTTCGGCCATCCCGCGCATACGCCGGTGCTGGTGCGCACCCTGGCGCAGGCCTGCGATGCGGAAATCCTTGCGTTCTATGGCGAGCGCCTGCCCTGGGGGCAGGGCTATAAATCGCATTACCTGGAAGTGCCTGCTGCCATCCGCGATCCTGATCCCGTGGTTTCGGCCACCGCACTCAACGCGGTGTTCGAGGAGTGCGTGCGCAAGATGCCGCACCAGTACTGGTGGACCTACCAGCGTTTCCGCCGCCAGCCAGAAGGCGCCCCGGATTTCTACGCCGGCACCCGCTGAGGCCTCTTGAAGCCGCTATGGTGCGCCCTCAAATCACACCGCGCGGAACCTCTGATGGGCCAGGCTGGTCGATTCCGCGCCATTCCAACAAACCAAGAACTTAGAGAGAACATGGAGCAAGACATCCTGATCGAAGCGCGCGGATTGACGCGGCGCTACGGCCCCAACATCGCGGTGCAGGGTATTGATCTGACGCTGCGTCGCGGCGAGATTCTGGGCCTGCTGGGGCCGAATGGTGCGGGCAAGTCCACCACCATGAAGATGCTCACGGGAAACCTGGCGCCCACCAGCGGCAGCGTGAAGATCAATGGCATCGACATTGCGCTTCAGCCGAAAAAGGCCAAGCAGTCGCTGGGCTATCTGCCCGAGCTGCCGCCGGTGCATCCCGAGGTGACGGTGGATGAGTATCTCGACTTCGCAGCCAGCCTGCATGGCGTGCCCAAAGCCGAGCGCAAGACAGCCGTCGCCAAGGCCAAGCAGTCCTGCGGTCTCAACGAGATGAGCCAGCGCCTGATCGGCAATCTCTCGAAGGGCTTCCAGCAGCGGGTGGGGCTGGCGCAGGCCATCGTGCATCAGCCGCCGGTGATCATCCTCGACGAGCCGACGGTGGGGCTCGATCCCATCCAGATCCGCGAGATCCGTTCGCTCATCGCGGCGCTCGCGCAAAACCACAGCGTGATCCTGTCGAGCCACATCCTCCCGGAGATTCAGGCCGTGTGCTCGCGGGTGATGATCGTGCACCGCGGCCGCGTGGTGTTCCAGGATTCGATGCAGAGCGTGACCGCACACACCGCCTCGCGCATCGCCGTGCAGTTCCACCGCCCGCCGGTGACGCTGGGCTTGCCGGGCATTGCCGCCGTGCAGGCTCTAGGGGAAGGCCGCTTCGTCATCACGCCGCACGCGGGCACCGATCTGCGCGAGGAGCTGGTGCGGGTGAGCGTGCAGCACGACTGGGGTTTGATCGAACTCAAGACCGAAGGCCGCACCCTGGAAGAAATCTTCGTCTCTCTTACCTCGAATGACACTGCTGAATTGAAGGAAGCCGCATGAGCGCGATCACTGCCATCGCGCGCCACGAGGCGCGCCGCATTTTCGTTTCACCGCTGGCCTGGACGGTGCTCGCCGTCATCCAGTTCATCATGGCCCTGTCGTACTCGCTGCTCCTCACCGAGATGGTCAACAACCCTGGCTCGCTCAACCAGTATTCGGGTGTTTCCGACTACATCGGCGGCGGGCTGTTCGGCTTCTCGGCGGTGCTGCTGCTGCTGGTGATCCCGCTGATGACCATGCGTCTGTTCGCGGAGGACAAGAAGAGCGGCAGTCTCACGCTGCTGACCACCGCACCGGCCTCGATGACCGAGATCGTGCTCGGCAAGTTTCTCGGTCTGGGCGTGTTCTTTCTCGCGGTGCTGGGGCTGATGGCGCTGATGGCGTTCTCGCTGTTCGGGGGCACCGAGCTGGATGTGGGCCGTCTGCTCGCGGGCCTCGTCGGCCAGCTGCTGCTGATGCTGAGCTTTGGTGCGGCGGGGCTGTTCGTTTCCACCCTCACCAAAGAGCCGGTGATCGCCGCCGTCGGTGGCTTCGGCCTGTTGCTGGTGATCTGGCTGTTCGAGGCCATGGCGTATGGCGGCGGCATGTTCAGCGACCTGTTCCGCCACCTCTCGCTGATCGGCCATTTCGAGAAGCTCAGGCGCGGTGTGTTCGATACCGCCGATGTCGCCTACTACCTCCTGTTCATCGTCCTGTTCCTCTGGCTCGCCGTACAGCGGCTTGATGTCGAGCGTTCGTAATTGCAGACCTGCTCATGAATAAAAAATCGCTTCGCTTCCAGCAGGCTGCCTCTGCCCTGCTATTCCTGGCCGCCATCGGTCTGGCTGGCTGGCTCTCCACCCAGTTCAAGACCGAGTTCGACTGGACTGCCAACAACCGCAACTCGCTCACCGAAGCCTCGGTGAAGCAACTGGGCAACATGCAGGGGCCAGTCAAGGTGCTGGCCTTTGCACCCACAGGCCCCGAAAACCGCGCCGACACCGCACAGTTCTTCGTGCGCTACACGGCAGTGAAGAAAGACCTCACAGTCGAGTTCATCGACCCGGTGAAAAGCCCCACCCAGGTGCGCGAGCTGAATATCCAGCAGGTCGGCGATCTGGTGCTGGAGTACGACGGCCGCCGCGAGACGGTGCGGGCCGGCGACATGAACGAGGGCAGCATCACCCAGGCCTTGCAACGCCTGAGTTTTGCCGAGCAACGCTTTGTGGTGTTTCTGCAAGGTCATGGTGAGCGCGCACCAGGCGAGGCCGGTGCGGCGGGTTACTCCGCTTTCGAGCAGCTGCTCCAGGAGAATGGGTTTGCCTCGCAGCCGCTCAACCTCGGCACTTCGCCGCGGGTGCCAGACAACGCGGCACTCGTGGTGGTTGCAGGCCCCACCACGGCACTTCAGCCGGGCGAGACGAAGATGCTGCTCGACTACCTCGGCAGTGGCGGCAATCTGCTGTGGCTTTCTGATCCCGATTCGCCACCGCCCGGCCCGGAGCTGGCCCAGGCCCTGGGCGTGGTTTTTGAAAAAGGCACCGCGATCTTCCCCGAGTACGCCGCGATGACGCAGGACCCGAGCCTGTTTCTCACCGCGACCTATCCGCCCACGCCGGTGACGCAGAACCTCGCCGAGAACACTCTGTTCCCGATGGCCCGCGCGCTCTCCACCGACCCGGCTGCCAAGCCCGATCCCGCCTGGCAGCCGCAGCCCTTCTTGCAGTCCACCCAGCAGGCCTGGATCGAAACCGGCCCACTCGAAGGTGAGATCGGCTTCGAGCCCGAGCAGGGCGACAAGCCGGGCCCGCTCACGCTCGGCCTGCTGCTGAGCCGCAATCTCAAAGTCGGCGCCGATGCGCCCAAAAGCGCGGCAGAAACTACCGGCAAGCCACAGCGCGTGGCAGTGGTCGGCGATTCGGACTTTCTCGCCAACGCCATCCTCGCCCAGGCGGGCAACGGCAAGCTCGGGCTCAACCTGGTGCGCTGGCTGGCGAGCCGTGACGACCAGCTCGACATCACCGTGCCAGAGGCGCGCGACCAGGCGCTCTCGCTTTCTCCCTGGACGGTGCTGGCCTTGCAAGTGGGCTTCGTGATCGTGCTACCGCTGTTGCTGCTGGGTGCAGGCATCGGGCGCTGGCTGTCACGTCGGCGTAAATGAACCCATGAACCGCGCACGCCTCAACCTGCTGCTGCTCGTCATCGTGCTCGCGCTCGGCGCGGGTGCCTGGATGGCACATCAGAAGAAGAACAAGCCCAAGGCCCTGCTCACACCCATCGCCGCCGAGGGTGTGAGCCGGATCGTCGTCGAATGGCCGGGCAGCGACACCATCACGCTGGAGAAGAAGGATGCCGAGTGGCGGCTGAGCACGCCCGTGCAATGGCGTGCCGACCGTTTTGAGGCTGCGGGGGCGACCAGCCTCGCCAGCACCGAAGTGCAGGCGACGGTCGAGGGTGGTGACATCAACCTGAAAGAGCTGGGTCTGGACCCGCCCGGCCACAGCGTGACCCTCAACGACGTGAAGATCGAGTTCGGCGGCAGCGATGCGCTGCAATCGCGCCGCTACGTGCGCGTCGATGGCGCGATCAAGCTGATCGACGACCCGGCGACGGCGGCACTCGACAAGGACTATTCCGATCTCATCGACAAGAGCCTTTTCGCAGCCAGCGACGAGCTGGTGAAGATCGAGCTGCCTGATCTCACCCTGAGCAGGGCGGCGGACGGCAGCTGGACTGCTCCCGACGGCACGCCCAATGCCACGGCCGCCGCGCTGAAAACCCTCGCGGAGGGCTGGAAGAACGCGCGTGCGATGTGGAACGAAGCCTCGCCGGGTGAGGCCATGCTGGGCACGGCCGTGCGCATCACCCTCAAGGATGGCCGGGTGCAGGACTACGTGGTGGCTTCGCTCGATCCGCAGTTTGCGCTCTACTCACCCACGCTCAGGGTGCGGCATCAGCTCTCCAAGGCCCTGGCCGAGGAACTGTTGAAGCTGCCGGCGCCTGCAACTGCCAGCGAGGCTGGCGCGTCCACCGAGCCGGCCAAGCCCTGAGCCGCGTGTGGTCAGCGAGGTAGCAAGTTCTTAGAATAGGCGACCGACTTTCCACCTTTCCGCTTTCCGCCCGGAGTCTTGCCGTGAGCAGCAACCACAACGACCACAACGACAAAGCCCACGACAAAGAGTTTTTCCGCACCTTCGGCATGGTGCTGGCAGCCCTCGGCGGCATTTTCGCGTTCTGCATCTTCGCTGCCGGCCTGATCGTGCCCAAGCAAGCGCCCAGCGAAGCTGAAAAAACCAGGCTGGAGGCGCGCATCAAGCCGGTCGCCACCGTCATCACCGACCCGGCGATGCTGGTGAAAGTCACTGCCTCGACCGTGAAGCGCGAGCCGCTGACGGCGGATCAGGTCTATGCCCAGGCCTGCGGTGCATGCCACACCGCCGGCGTGCTCAATGCACCGAAAACGGGCGACAAGGCCGACTGGGCCAAGCGTGCTGCCGCCAATGGTGGTCTGGATGGTCTCACCGCCAGCGCCATCAAGGGCAAGGCACAGATGCCGGCGCGTGGCGGCAACCCAGATCTCAGCGACGACGAGATCAAGGCCTCCGTGAAACTGATGCTCGACAAGAGCGGCGTCTGAACCACGCGGCAGTCCGGTCCGCGCCTTGACGACTGCCCCGCTCTGGCACGGGCTTTGCCTTTCTTCATTGCGGGTTCATTTTGGCTTGTCAGCCGTGAAGGGTTGCAGGCAAAAATTTAGTCGCTTGGTACAGTTTTAAGGCACCAGATGGCTGCCAGTGGGCAGCAGCGGTGTTACCCACCTAAATTAGGAGAGGATGCAATCATGAAGATGAAGCAGATCGTTGCTTGTGCGGTGCTGATGTCGGCTGCAGGTGTTTCAGGCCAGGCGTTCGCAGGTGCAACCGGGAACATCGGTGCCTACAATCAGTATGTGTTCCGCGGCGTGGATCAGACCTCCAACGGCGCTGCGGTTCAGGGTGGCCTTGATTATGCAAGCGACAGCGGCCTCTACGTGGGCAGCTGGGCTTCCAACACCAGCTTTGCAGGCACTGAAGTCGATCTGTACGGCGGTTACGCCGGCAAGATCGGCGAGCTGGGTTTTGATGTCGGCGGCCTCTACTACTACTACACCGACGCCAGCGCCTTCAACACGCTGGAAGGCTACTTCGGCCTCTCATACCAGGCGCTGTCTGCCAAGTATTTCTACACCAGCGACTACTTCGGCACGGACGAGAGCGCCAGCTACCTGACCGGCACGGTCGGCTTCCCGATCTCGCCGACGCTGAAACTGAGCCTGAATGTCGGTTACAACTTCGGCGATGGCGTGAAAGCCACCTTCGGCGACGACTATTACGACTACGGCGCCACCCTGTCTAAGGACATCGGCAGCGGGTTCTCGGCCAGCTTCGCTGCCATCGGCAACGACCTGGAAGGCACCGGGCTCGACAAGGGCAAGGTTGTGCTCGGCCTCAAGAAGTCTTTCGATCTCTGAACCGGTTTGTCGGCAACAGAAAAAGGACTGCTTCGGCAGTCCTTTTTTGTGCCTGCCGGTCTTACAGCTCCTGCGATTGCCCGGTCTCGTCCTGGGGTACGACGCCATCGGTCATCCAGCAGCCTTGATAATCACCCTCGGCCTGTCTGCGCAGCACGAACACATAACGGTAGGTGCGGCCAGCGAGGCTGGTGATTTCCACCGGCTGCAAGGCGCGGTCTGCTTCCTGCAGGGTGGCTGGGAGCTTGGCGCTGCGGTGATTCAGCAGCTCGCCGAAGCCCTCGCGGATCATCCTCGAAAAACGCGGCAGCGGGCCGGTCTGTTCGCGGTTTTCAGGCGAGGTGAAACGGAACACGGTGGCGAAGCCGGCATCCTTGCTGGGGCGGTCCACCAGGCGCAGCGCATCGAGCTGCAACTGCACCACCTCGCGCGGGCTTAAGCCTGGGTTGGGTTCCTGTGCCCATGCTGGCGCGGTAGACGCCAACACCGACGCCAACAGCAGATGGATCGCGCGCATGAAAAACTCCAGTCGGAAAGCACTCTTCACCGCTAGTACCTGACCTTATCATGCAGCCTCGAACACCCGGAGTTGAGCCATGTCCCCCAAGCTGAATCACACCTTGATCGTTGTCACGTTGACTGCGGCGCTGGCTGCCTGCGCAACTTCGCCGCTGGGCCGTCGGCAGCTGGTGCTGGTCTCGAATGCGGAAGTGAACCAGGCCGGCGCCGCCTCGTTCCAGGAGATGCAGAAAAAACTGCCGCAGTCGAAGGACGCGCGGCAGGTCGGCTACGTCAACTGCGTCTCAGCCACCATCGTCAACGAGATTCCCCGGCTACAGGCGCAGGGCAGGCTCAGGGTGCCTGCGGCTTGGGAGGTCTCGGTGTTCGAGAGCAAGGATGTCAACGCTTTCGCCCTGCCGGGCGGCAAGATCGGCGTCTACAGCGGCCTGCTGAAAATCGCGGGCACGCAAGATCAGCTTGCCGCAGTCATCGGCCATGAGGTTTCGCACGTGCTGGCCGGCCACTCGGCCGAACGGTATTCCGAGACCATGGCCTCGCAGGTGGGGGGCGTGCTGGTGCAGGCCACCACCGGGGTGAATGGCGATCTGGTCAACATGGCCACGCAGGCCTTCATCCTGCTGCCGTTCTCTCGCGCGCACGAGAGCGAGGCCGACCTGCTGGGGCTGGACCTGATGGCCAGTGCGGGCTTCGACCCGCGCCAGGCCATCTCGCTCTGGCAGAACATGGCGCGCGCCGGCGGCGGCAACAAGCCGCCGGAGTTCATGTCCTCGCACCCTTCCGACGAGACCCGCATCCGCAATCTCTCGGAGCGTCTCAACACCGCCATGCCGATCTACGAACAGGCTCGCGCCGAAGGCCGTCAGCCGCGTTGTTCCTAGGCCGTTTGCGAGCCCGCAAAATGGCAGGCTGCGAAGTGGTCCGGTGCCGTGCGCCGCAAGGCAGGGATGGCCTGGCCGCAATAGTCATCGGCCACTGCGCAGCGATCACGGTAACGGCAGCCCAGAGTCATGCCGCCGGGATTCGCGGCCGGTGCGCGCTCTGAAACCAGCGCCGAGGTTGGGCTGCCGACATGGCCTGGCACCGCAGCCATCAGCGCCTTGGTGTAGGGGTGCATCGGCTGCGTGAACAGGCGCTCACGCGGGCCCTGCTCCATTACCGTGCCGGCATACATCACCAGCACCCGCTGCGACATCTGCCGCACCACAGCCAGGTCATGGCCGATGAAGACCATTGCCAGACCGAGATCGCGCTGCAGGTCGGCGAGCAGGTTGATCACCTGCGCCTGGACCGACACATCGAGCGCCGACACCGGTTCGTCGCAGACCAGGAGCTTGGGCTCGACCACCAGCGCACGTGCCAGCCCAATGCGCTGGCACTGGCCGCCTGAAAACTCGTGCACATGGCGCTGCATGTCAGCGGCGTTCAAGCCCACCCGTTCGAGTGCGGCAGCGATGCGCTGCGGGCGCTCGGCCTTGTCGATGTCGGGCCGTAAGGCGGCGAGCGGCTGCTCGATGATCTTGCCGACGCGCATGCGCGGGTCGAGGCTGGCGAGCGGGTCTTGAAACACCATCTGGATTTCGCGGCGCAGCGGCTTCCAGCTTTTCCTGTCGAGTTTGGCCAGATCGACGCCGTTGAAAATCGCGGCACCGGATGCGATCGGCTGCACCCCGAGAAGGGCCTTGGCGAGGCTGGATTTGCCGCAGCCGGATTCACCGACAATGCCCAGTGTTTCACCGGCATGCAGGTTGAAATCGATGCCATCGACCACGTTGCGCCAGTGGCGCGCACGCCATGGAAACAGGCGTGGCTGCGGATAGCGCACTGTCAGGCGACGGACGACGAGCAGGGGGCTTTCAGACATGCGTCTATTTTCGCATGCACAAAAAAAAGCCCGCACTCAATTTGAAGGCGGGCTCTGATTGCGAGATAGGGTGGGGCCCCAGCCCCATCAATGGCCTGTGGTGTGAAGTGACATTGAGTCACTTCACACCACAGGCCATTGATTTCACCGGGCATGGACTGCCACTGGCAGTCCGTGAAATCCCCGGCTCACTCGAGCAGGCTGCGCAGCATCCAGGCCGTTTTTTCGTGAACTTGCAGGCGCTGCGTGAGCAGATCGGCGGTGGGTTCGTCGCTGGCCTTGTCGGCTAGGGGGAATACCGAGCGCGCGGTGCGGGCACAGGCTTCGTGGCCCTTCACCAGAAGGCGCACCATTTCCATCGCCTCCGGCACGCCCTTGGTTTCCTCGATGGACGAAAGCTGCACGAACTCGCTGTAGGTGCCCGGTGCGGGGAAGCCCAGCGCGCGGATGCGCTCGGCCACATCGTCCACGGCAACAGCGGACTCGGTGTAGTGCGTCATGAACATGAGGTGCAGCGAATTGAACATCGGCCCCTTCACGTTCCAGTGGAAATTATGGGTCTTGAGATACAAGGTGTATTCGTCGGCCAAGAGGCGTGAAAGGCCATCTGCAATCGCGTGACGCTGGTCGGCTTTGATGCCGATATCAATGGGTGCCGACTTGGCAGCCTTGGGCATCGGCTTGGATTTTTTGGGTTCTTTGCTCACGGCATAACCTCGTTGGTTTTTAAAGTCAGCAGAGTGAAGCGTGGTCAGGTGAAGCCTGAATGAACTAAAGCAGGCTCAGGGCGAGATCAGCTTGTTCTTGCGATAGAACGTGAAGATGTCATTGAGGTTGCGCTTGGGCTTGAAGCCGAAGGTCTTCACGAACAGGCTGCCGTCGAGCACTACCGGATACTTGAAATAGTTGATCAGGTAGGGCGGAAAAAAGGCATTCCAGTTGAGCAGGCTCGACACCATCTTGGGCAGCGAGGGCGGCACCGACAGAATTGGCAGCTTCTTGCAGCCGCACTCCTCCACCGCACGCTGGTAGGGCACGTAGTCGTCGGGCGCGACGTTGTAGATGCCCGGCTTGTTCTGCTCGAAGGCCAGCACCATGGCATCGGCCATGTCGTCGACATGCAGGAACTGCATCATCGGCGAGAAGCCCATTAGCACCGGGGTGTAGGGGCGGGAGAGCAGCAGGCTCATCGAGTTGCGCACGCCCGGCCCCAGCACATTGCAGGGGCGCAGGATGGTGATGTTCAGCTCCGGGTGCTTCCAGAGGTAGATGTTGGCAAGCGATTCCAGCTCCACCGAATCCACCAGATCCATCGTCACCTCGCTGGCCTTCAGCGGATGGTCCTCGTCGAGCAGCGCCGGGTTGTAGGCGGAGGCGCCATAGACGAAGTAAGTGCTGTGGACGATCACCTGCCCCACACCGTACTTCTTGCACAGCTCGAACAGGCGCTTGCTGCCCAGCACGTTGGCGTTGTAGCGGCGGTCGCGCGAATACTCATGGGCGAAGATGCGGCCGATGTGCAGCACGGCGTCGATCTGGTGATTGAGGAAGATGTCCTCGAAGCCGCGCTTCTCGATTTCCACCTTGTAGCTGGGGATGCCGGCGTCGGTCTCCACCTTGCGGCGGAAGTCCACCGCGACGACGTTGTACTTGCCGTGCAGCCGCGCGATGACGCGCTTCGCCAAGGCGCCACCCGCGCCGGTGACGAGCACTGTCTTCTTGTCTGTCGCCGATTTCTTGCTGACTGCCATCAGTGATGCTCCTCAGTACAGGCTGGGCCGTTCTTTCATGCCCTTGTCGATCAGTCGGCGGATTTCCTGCTTCACCTGCTCGACCTGTGCCGTCACCTCGTCCTCGGTCTTCGCAGCCTTGAAATGCATCGGCTCGCCGAAGTTCAGCACCACGCGGGCCGGCAGTGGGAAGGGCGGGGCGATGGGCGCATAGGGAATGCCGAGCAGCTTCGCCAACGGTGCGATGTTGAACACTGCGGGCATGGTCTCTTCGCAGCCCACCACGCCGCAGGGCACGATGGGGGTCTTGTGGTTGATGGCGAGGTGCATGAAGCCGTTGCCGAAACGCTGCAACTGGTAGCGGTCCTTGTAGAGCTTGCCGGAGCCGCGCACGCCCTCGGGGAAGACGATGATCGCCTCGTCGGTCTCCAGCATCTTGATGCAGTTGACCGGGTCGCCGATGACCCCGCCCCAGGCATTGAGCAGGTTGCCGAGCCAGGGCACGGTGGGGAAGAACCGCTCGATCATCGCCCTCGCCGCGCGCGGGCCATGCGGGTTGGTAGCGGCGGCGGCACCGATCAGCACGCCATCCAGCGGCAGCTGGCCGGAGTGGTTGGGCACGATCAGCACGCGACCGCTCTTCGGGATGTTCTCGAGCCCAAAAGCCTGCACCTTGAAGTAATGGTCGTAGAGCCACTTAGCACCGGCGAGGCCGACCTTGAACTGGTCCTCGTTGTAGCCCCAGGCGTCGAAGCCGAAGCTGCCCACCGGCTTGGGGATCTTGGCGACCGCCGCCTCGATCTCCGGCGTCACCAGGCGACGCAGGATTTCTTCCTTGGCGGAAAAGTTTTTCAGGGCGCCCAACACATCCGCAGCATTCATTGCAGCAACCTTTGCCGACCTTCTTGGGCCGGTCTTCCTCCTCATGACGAGTGGGCTGATTATTCCACAGCAAGCACCTGCCGATGCCGCTGCGCCGCCCAGAGTTTTGCGTAGAGGCCATTGCGTGCCAGCAGGGCCTGGTGGCTGCCCTGCTCGGCCACACGGCCCTGGTCGAGCACGACGATGCAGTCCGCATGGGTGACGGTGGAGAGCCGGTGCGCGATGACCAGCACGGTGCGCTGTACGGCGGCCTCTTCGAGTGCGGCCAAAATGGCCTGCTCGCTCAGGGTATCGAGCGAAGAGGTCGCCTCGTCGAAGATCAGCACGCGCGGGTTCTTGAGCAGGGCGCGGGCAATGGCGACGCGCTGCTTCTCGCCGCCGCTGAGTTTCAGGCCGCGCTCGCCGACCATGGTCTGCAAGCCCTGCGGCAGGCGGGCGACGAAATCGCTCAGGTGCGCCTGGTGCAGCGCCCGCTGCACCGTGGCCTCGCTGGCTTCGGGGTCGGCGTAGCGCAGGTTTTCGAGCAGGGTGTCGTTGAACAGCACCACATCCTGCGGCACCACGCCGATGGCGGCGCGCAGGTCCGCCAGCTTGAGTGCGCGCGCGTCCACCCCGCCCAGCCGCACCGCGCCACGCTGCGGGTCGTAGAAGCGGAACAGCAGCCTTGCCAGCGTGGACTTGCCGGCGCCGGTCGCACCCACCACCGCCACGGTCTGGCCGGGGGGGATCTCGAAGTCGGTGTCATGCAGGATTTGCCGGTCGGCGTTGTAACCGAAGGCGAGGTGCTCGAAGCGGATGCCCAAGGGGCCATCGGGCAGGGCTTGCGGTGTGGCGGCATCAGCAATCAGCGGCAAGCGCGCCTGCAAGTCGAACAGCTTGCCCATGTCGGTGAGCGCGCGGCGGATCTCGCGGTAGACGAAGCCGAGCACATTGAGCGGTAGAAACAGCTGCGCCATGAAGGCGTTCACCGCCACGAAATCGCCCAGCGTCATCACGCCCTGCTGCACGCGCAGCGCCGAGAGGGTGGTCATGGCGGTGAGGCCGGCGGCGATGATCAGCGCCTGCCCGCCGTTCAACAGACCCAGCGTCAAGCGGCTCTTGCCGGCGGCTTTTTCATAGGCGGCGAGGGCGGTGTCGTAGCGACGCGATTCCAGCGGCTCGGCACCGAAGTACTTGACGGTCTCGAAGTTGAGCAGGGAGTCGAGCGCGCGGCCGTTGGCGGCGCTGTCGAGCGCGTTCGCATCGCGCACGAAGTGGGTGCGCCAGTCGGTGAGCAGCACCGAGAACGCCACATAGAGCGTGACGGCGGCGAGCGCGATCAGCGCGAAGCCGATCTCGTAGCGTTGCCAGAGCAGGGCGGTGACCAGCAGCAGTTCCAGCGCGGTGGGTGCCACCGTGAACAGCACGAAGCGCAGCAGGAAGCCGATGCCCTCCACGCCCCGCTCGATGTCACGCGAGAGCGCCCCGCTCTTGCGAGAGAGGTGAAACTCCAGATCGAGCTGGTGCAGATGCTCGAACACGCCAAGACCCGTGCGCCGCTTCGCGCGCTCGGCGACGCGGCCGAACAGCACATCGCGCAGCTCGCCGAACAGCACATTGGCAAAGCGCAGCACGCCATAGGCCAGCAGCAGGGTGACCGGCAGCGCCAGTGCGGCAATGAGCGTGCCGCGCTGGGCGTCGAGCGTATCTACCAGCTGTTTGAGCACCAGCGGCAGGCCCACGCCGGCCACCTTGGCGGCCACCAGCAGCAGCATCGCGCCGCCCACGGCAATGGGGAATTGCCGCAGCACCGGCAGCAACTGCGCCCAGGCTTGCTGCAGGGTGGCAGGTTTGGCGGCGGGGTCGCCCGCGTCGGCGTTGGGGTTGATGCGCATCGGCTCACAGTGGGGCCACGCGGCATCTGCTTCAACCGGCAAAAGCGTGGCCAGTTGACAGCTTGACCCATCCCGTCAAAAAATGACTAGTGAACCATTAATTAATAAAAAATTAGGAGAAAGATCATCAGCACTGCGCCCACCGCACCCGTCCGCCGCCAGCGCCGCAGCGCGGTGACGCGCCGCAGCCTGCTCGACGCCGCCGAGAAAGTCTTCGGCGAAGCCGGGTTCCACGCGGCCGCCATCAGCCAGATCACCCAGACGGCCGGTGTGGCGCAGGGCACCTTCTACGTCCACTTCACCAGCAAGGAGGAGCTGTTCACCCAGCTCGTCGCCGACATCAGCCGCAGCCTGCGCCATGAGATGACGCGCGCGGCCTCGGGTGCGGGCGACCGGCTCGCCGCCGAACGCGCGGGCCTCGTCACCTTCTTCGACTACACGCAGCGCCACCCCGGCTTGTATCGCATCGTGCAGGAGGCGCAGTTTGTCGATCCGCCCAGCTATCGCCGTTACTACCAGCGCCTTGCCGATGGCTATGCGCGCGCGCTTGCGCGAGCCGCCGATGCGGGCGAGATCGCGCCAGGCGATTCAGCGGCGAGAGCCTGGGCGTTGATGGGCGTCGGCCATTTTCTGGGTCTGTATCACTGTCAGTGGCAGGGTACCGTGCCGACAGCCGCCACACTCGATGCCGCGATGGACTTCATCGCGCACGGGCTCAGGGGTGCAGCGCCACCCGCGAAGAAAAAAGCTGCAGAAAAAGCGATGGCCAAGGTGGTCGCCAAAACGGTCAAGGCCCGCAAATGATCCTGAGCGGCCTTGGCATCTACCTGCCGGATACCCACCACGACGCTGCCCACATCGCCGCCGCTAGCGGCGTGCCGGAGGCGATCGTGCGCGACAAGCTCGGCATCGTGAAAAAGACCGTGCCGGGTGCGGGCGACCACAGCAATGCGATGGGTATCCACGCCGCACGCGCCGCGCTTGCCGATGCGGGCGTGCAGGCGCACGAGGTGGATGTGCTGATCGGCATCACCGAAGAGCACAAGGAGTTCCCGGTGTGGACCGCGGCGATCAAGACCGCGCACGAGCTGGGTGCTGCGAATGCCTGGGCCTACGACCTCGGCCAGAAATGCGGCACGGCGATCCTGGCGCTCAAGCAGGCCAAGGACTTGATGCTCGCCGATGCCTCGGTGAACACAGTGCTGATCGCGGGCGGCTACCGCAATGGCGACCTGGTGGACTATGCCGATCCCGCCACGCGCTTTCTCAACAACCTCGCCGCCGGTGGTGGCGCGGCGGTCATCACCCGCAAGGGCCGGGGCTTCGAGTTGCTGGGCAGCGCGCTGCGCACCGACGGCAGTTTTTCGGAGGACGTGATCGTGCCGGTGGGCGGCACGCGCGCCCCGCTCACCATGGCGAATCTCGACCAGTTCCGCTTCCAGATTCCCGACCAGCCGGGCATGCGCGCACGCCTTGAAGCAAAGAGCTTGAGCAACTTCGTCGGCGTGATCGAAGACGCCTGCGCCCGCTCGGGCTTTGCAGCCAAGGACGCCAGCTACGTCGGCCTGCTGCACATGAAGCGCAGCGCGCATCTGGACGTGCTGCAACGCATCGGCGTCAGCCCAGAACGCTCGATCTATCTCGAAGACTACGGCCATGTCGGGCAGATCGACCCGCTGCTGTCGCTCAAGCTCGCACGCGATGCGGGGCGGCTCAAAACCGGTGACACGGTGATCCTAAGCGCCGCCGGCATCGGTTACGTGTGGAACGCGCTGTGCCTGCGCTGCACATGAACCTCGACTTAGCCCGCCGAAACGCGCGCCGTTTCCCGGCGCGCAAGGCCCTATGGGCAGAAGGCCGCTGGCTCAACTATGGCGAGCTGGATGCGCGCGCCACCCAGCTCGCGGCACGGCTGTACGAGAGGGGTGTGAAGAAGGGTGATCGCATCGGCATCCTCGCGCTCAACCATGTCGCCCACTTCGACCTGCTGCTGGCGGCACCCAAGCTGGGCTGCATCTACACCCCCTTCAACCATCGCCTGTCGGTGGATGAAACCCGCGCGCTGTTCGACTACGTTCGCCCCCGGCTGCTGTTGGTCGATGCCAACAACGCCGTACTTGCGCAGTGCTTCGCGGGCGAGAAAATATCGCTTCTGGACTACGAGCACTGGCTCGCAGCCGCGACCTGCACCGCGCCTGACGTCGTGATGCAGGCCGATGACACGCACATGCTGCTGTTCACCGGCGGCAGCACCGGTACGCCCAAGGGCGCGCTCATCCCCTACCGGCAGACGCTCGCCAACAGTCGCGCCACCGTGCGTGGCTGGGGCCTGAGGCGCAGCGATTGCGCGATTCAGGCCACGCCCTGTTTCCACGCCGCGCTCAATGTCTACTCCACGCCCCTGCTGGCGATTGGCGGGCGGGTGGTGCTGATGCCGGCCTTCGAGCCGGGTGAGTACCTGCGGCTGATGCAGCAGCAGGGGGCGACGCGCCTGTTCATGGTGCCGACCATGTATCGCATGCTTACCGAGCACCCCGATTTTGTGCGTGCGGATTTCACCAGCGTGCGGGGTGCCATCTCCGGCGGCGCGCCCTGCCCCCCGGTGCTGCGGGACCTGTTTGCAGCACGCGGCATCGGTTTCAAGCAGGGCTTCGGCATGACCGAAGCCGGCGTGAACTGCTTTGCGATCAGTGCTGCCGAAGCGGCCGAACATCCGCTCGCCGTCGGCCGCCCTTTGACTGGCTTGCAGGCCGTGATCCGCCATCCCGATGGCAGCCACTGCAAGGTGGATGAAGTGGGCGAACTCACGCTGAGTGGTCCGCAAATCTGCTCTGGCTACTTCGAGCGGGAGCGCGAATGGGCGGAGTGCTACCGCGAGGGCTGGCTGTGGACAGGTGATCTCGCAAGGGTCGATGCGAGCGGCCTGCACTTCATCACAGGCCGCCGGAAGGAGATGTTCATCAGCGGCGGCGAGAACGTGTATCCCGCCGAGGTGGAGGCGATGCTCGCGGCGCACCCGGCGGTGATCGAGTGCGCGGTGATCGGTGTGCCGCACGAGAGCTGGGGTGAGGTGGGACTGGCGGCGATTGCGCTGCGCGAAGGCGCAGAACTCGATGCGCCCACGCTCGATGCCTGGCTCAAAACACAGCTCGCTGGCTACAAGCGCCCGCGCGAGTTTCTATTCATGCCCGCACTGCCAAAGACGGCGGCAGGCAAGTTCAACAAACCAGAAATACGCCGCCTGCACGCAGCGCGGACTTAGCAGCACACGCAGCAAGCGGAGGAGACCGCATGAGACGAACGAGGATTTACTGGAGTGCGCTGGCACTGGTTGCCAGCCCCGTGTGGGCAGGCGATGCGGTGCCGCAGCTGGGCCGCAACCTGCCGCTGTATCCGGCCTTCTACGCCGAGGCAACAGCGAGCGTGGACAGCCGCGACAAGGTGTTCGATGCCGCAGGCAAGGAGAGAGACACTGCGCAGCCCAGCCTGCCGGGCAAGACCAGCTTCCCCGAGCAGTGTGCGGAGGCGAACCTGATCTGGACCTTCCCGATGTTCGAGGCCGCGAAGGTGCCGTTCTTCGCCAGTCGCCTGCACACCGCACGCATCCACCTCGGCTACGCGCAGACCAAAACCAAGGGCGCGCTCGCCGACTTTGCGCGCGATACCAGCGACGATAGCCGCACGCAGGCTGACAGCCTGGAGACCAAGAGCAGCGGCGTCAGCGATCTGACATTGGAGTTCGGCAGCTGGCTCGCAGGCAGCGGCAACTGGCGCGAGCGCAAGGACACCCCCTACGCCCTGCTGCTGCTCAACGGCGTGACGCTGCCGACGGGCATCTACGGCCGCGACACCCCCGCCAACCCCGGCCGCAACACCACCTCGTTCCACTCGCAGCTGGGGCTGTACGCACGGCCCTGGGCAGGCGCGCATCTGGATGCCGGTGCGGGCTATCGCGTCTATCTGAAGAATCAGGACGCTGCCTTTGGCCTGTTGGCACCGGCCAACCAGGGCAACGATTTCTTCTGGGATGTGAGCCTGGCGCAGCGCCTTGCACCCAGCCTCTACGTCGGTGCCTTCGCCGACGGCCGCATCGGCGAGAAGAACGCCTACGAGAATCCCCGCTTCGCTCCCAACGCAGCGCCACCACCCACGACGACACCACCGTCGGACAACTATCCAAGGCCCGGCCTGTACTACGACGATGGCACCCGGCTGACGCGGGTCGGAGCCTCCGCCTACGGCTTCATTGGCCAGCGATGGAAGCTGGGCCTGCACTACGCGATGCCCCTCAGCGGCAAGAGTGGCGAGTTCGACCTGCCCTACAACAACCGCCAGCCCGCAGGCTGCACGGTGGGCGCGACGGGTTGCATGGTGACTGACGGTGGCACGGTGCAGAACGTCGATGGTCAGGGGCCTGCACGGGTGTTTGCCTCTGCGCAGTTCACGCTCTCGCTGCAATTCAATTTCGGACAGGGGGACAGCTACACCTGCATCGGCTGTCGTCAGCAATGACGACAACTAAGGCTTATGCAGCCATGAGAACACTGCTCGCCACCCTGCTGCTCAGCTTTGCCGCCAGCGCAAACGCCGGCATCGTCTTCACTCCGCACGTCAGCGAGTACGGCATCCTCCCCGCCGGCATGTATGCCGAGTACACCCTGATCGGCACCGAGATCGAGGCGATCTACGACAAGAACGGCGACAAGGTGCGCCTCGGTGCGCCCTTCGTGCCGGTGGGTGATTCCACCGATGCGGTGCTGGGGCTTTTCAAGGCGCTGTGGGTGGGTAATGTCTTCCGCGACAGCGACATCCCCTACCTCAACAACCACGCACAGTTCTGCCGCGCCATCGGCAGCGTCGGCTATCAGCAGAACACGGGGGCGATCGCCAACCGCGTGCGGCTGTTCAACCAGCGGCCGGGGTCGAACGGCTTCGGCGACCTGTTCGGCCTCTGCGGCATCTACGGCAGTGAGCATCGGCTGGGGCCGATCAAGGCCAATGGCCTGTTTGCGACGACGGTCAAGTTTCCCATCGGCCGCTACGACACCCGCGCCGCGCTGAACACCGGCACCAATTACTGGAGCGTGATCCCGCAGCTCGCCTTCCACGCCGAGGTCTATGGCCGCTTCTACATCGACGGCACCGTCGCCTACCAATACAACGGCGACAACGACAAACCGGCGTTCGGCGGCCTCACACCCACCCGCATCGCCGATCTCTACAACGCCGAGATCAACGTCGCCTACAAGTTCAGCGAGCACTGGTTCGCCGATGTCGGCTACTCCTTCCGCGAAACACTCGGGCCCAACAAATACGACAAGGTCACGATCAACTTCGAGGACCAGCCCCTATCGCCGCAAAGCGCCTGCGACAACACCAACAATGGCATCAGCAATACCGGCAACATGCTGGGCATCGCACTCGGGCCAACGGTGCCGCAACAGCTCTGCGATAACCCCGGCACCGACCAGTTCTATCTCAACCCCCGCGCCGGGCCGTATGCGGACAACGGTGTGATGGGCACGCTGCTGACGGCGGGCGTGAGCTATGTCTACCGCGCCTCTACCGTCGTGCAGGCGCGCGTCGCCAAGCCCATCGCCGGGCGCGGTAGCCAGATCGATGTGGTGTTCGATGTCTGCGCCACCGAGGGCTGCACGACGCCGCCCACCTCGCAGGTGACTTCGCGGCTATTCGGCGTGCAGGAGGCGGCGGCGGTTTCCGCCTCGCCCTACTTCGAGCTGAGGCTCGTGCATCTCTTCTGGGCACCTTGAAATGAAGAACGCATTCCGCTTCTCAACTCTGCTGGGCATCGCTTTGCTGAGCGCCTGCGCGCCCCGCGAAATCCTGCTGCCCAAGCTGGGCATCGCGCCCTATCGCCTCGCTGATTTTCCGCCTGGCTACACACCGCCGCTCTCTTACGAAACGGGTCAGCCCATGCCGGGCTTCGGTGGCAGCGGCGCGCTCGACCACACGCCGGTGATCTTCATCCACGGCAACACCGTCTCGGCGCGCTACTGGCTGCCGGCACGGCGCTACTTCAAGACCAAGGGCTTCAGCGATGCAGGCCTCTGGGCGCTCGGTTACGGCTGGGACAACGTGCGCTACTTCGACTCGGCCGATCTCTCGGTGCCGAGTGTGGAGCGCATCGTCAGCAGCGTGATGCAGCAGATCGCCAAAGACACCGGCAAACCGGTGGACCAGGTCGACATCATCAGCCACTCGCTTGGCGTCACCCTCACAAGGCAGTGGATGAAGCAAACCAACAGCTGGCACAAGGTGCGCAACTTCATCGGCGTGTGCGGGGCCAACGATGGGGTTTGGACTGCGGACCTTTACTCACGCGGACAGAATCGCGGTGTGGCCTTCGAACTCGCTCCCGGCAGCCCCTGGCTTCAGCAGCTGCGCGATGGCGGCGACACGCCGGGGCCGACGCGCTACATGACGCTGTACGACGGCACTGGCCGCGGCGACGTGCTGTTCCCCAAGCCGTACGAGAACTCCTCGGCCATGGAGGGTGCGACCAATCTCGCCTTCAATGTCGTCAACAACACCTGGCTCGACCACCTCGAATTGCCGCGCGTGCCGGAGACGATGGACGCGATGATCGAGTGGCTGAAGCAGGCCCCGGAACCTTTGCGCAGCGCGACGCCGCCCGCGCTGGTGCGCAAAGGCGACGTGGTGCAGGCTGATCAGCCGGAGGCGAAAGTCCACTGCGAGATCGGTGCGCGCTACCCCGATGCCCGCACGGCGGCCACCACCGCGATGCCGCTCGCCGCTGGCGTGCTCACCACCTGCTTCGCGCGCAACGACAGCACACACCTCGCAAGCCCGATGGCGCGCTTCAAGCGCGCCGACAAGCCACTCGCGCCCGGTAAGCTGACGGTAACGGCCGACCGCATGGCGAACGCTTACGAAAACCCGATCTCGGTCGCGCTCACTGCGAGCGAGCCGGAGGCCTTCATCGTCTACACCACCAGCGGCAGCAAGCCCAACAGCGGCTCGCCGCTTTACACCGCGCCGGTGTATGTGGCCGGGCCCTTGCGGCTCACCGCGATGGCCATCGCCCCTGATGGCCGCCAGAGCGCGCCGCTGGTGCTCGACTACGACGTCAGTCTCGAACTCATCGAGGCCCAGCACACGCTGCAACGACAGTTCGACAGCAGCGAACCTGAAGATTACGAAGGCAAGAGGAAGAAAGGCAGATGAATCAGAAGATGGCGGTGGTGACCGGGGGGCTGGGTGCGATTGGCAGTGCGATCGTCGATGCGCTGGTGGTGGCAGGGCATCGCGTCGCCGCACTCGATCACCCCAGTGCGGAATCGCGCGCTGCGGACTGGCTGGCAGCGCGCCCGGCATGCGCTGCGTTCTTTGCCGACCTCGCCGATACCGAGACCACGCGCAGCACGATGCAGAGCATCGAGACGCAGATCGGCCCGGTTGATGTGCTGGTCAACGCGGCAGGCATCACCCGCGATGCGCGCTTTGTGAAGATGAGCGCCGAGCAGTGGCGCGCCGTGCTCAGCAGCAATCTCGACAGCGTCTTCAACGCCACCCATCCGCTGTTCGCAGGCATGTGTGCGCGCGGCTTCGGGCGCATCGTCAACATCGCCTCGGTCAATGGCCAGAAAGGTCAGTTCGGCCAGGCCAACTATTCGGCGGCGAAAGCCGGCATGCACGGCTTCACGATGGCGCTGGCGCAGGAGGGTGCGGCGCAGGGCGTAACCGTGAACACGGTCAGCCCCGGCTACATCGCCACGCCGATGACGGCGGCGATCAAGCCCGAGGCACTCGCCAAGGTCAATGCGCAAATCCCGCTCGGGCGCATGGGTCGCCCCGATGAAATCGCACGCGTCGTAGCCTTTCTCTGCGCCGCTGATTCCGCCTACCTCACCGGGACCAACATCCCGGTGAATGGCGGCCTCTACATGGGCCACTAAAGATGCAAAGCAAAAGCCCCGCCTACGCGCTCGCCGTCGCAGCCGCCGCTCTCGGCTACTTTGTCGATCTCTACGACATCGTCATCTTCGGGGTCGTGCGCGTGGCCTCGCTCACTGATCTGGGCATCACCGGCGAAGCCAACACGACCTGGGGCATCCGCCTCTTCAACCTGCAGATGATCGGCATGCTGTTCGGCGGGTTTTTCTGGGGCTGGGTGGGTGATCGCTTTGGCCGCAAGCGCGCGCTCATCGCCACCATCGCGCTCTACTCCACGGCCAATATCGCCAATGCCTTCGTTGGCACCGTGGAGCAATACGCGCTGATGCGCTTTCTGGCCGGTGTGGGCCTGGCGGGCGAACTGGGAGCTGGCATCACGCTGATCTCCGAACTGCTGCCGAAGCACCTGCGCGGCTATGGCACCACTGCAATCTCGTTTCTGGGCCTGCTGGGTGCGCTCACGGCTTCGATCATCGGGGGCGAACTCAACTGGCGCTGGGCGTACGGGCTAGGTGGCGGCATGGGCTTGCTGGTACTCGCGCTGCGCATCGCGGTGCTGAAAGAGTCCGCAATGTTCGAGCAGCACAAGGGGGCATCGGATCAAGGTGATTGGCGCTTGCTGTTCGGCCGCGCGAAACCGGCGCTGCGATTCGCGCAGGTGGTCGCGGTCGGCGTGCCGCTGTGGTACGTGTCGGCGCTGTTCGTGAACTTCGCGCCCGAATACGGTGCTGCCCTGGGCTTTGCGGCACCGCTCAAGGTGGCTGACGTATTGCTCTGGCAGGCCTCGGGTCTCGCCATCGGCTCGGCGTTTTCCGGCCTTATCAGCGAGTGGCTGCACAGTCGCAAAAAGGTGATTGGCGCTTGCCTCGTCGCACTTGGCCTGCTGGTGCTGGCGCTGCTCAAGGCGCCGACGCGCGAGACCTACATCGCCCTGATGCTGGCGATTGGCCTTGCGCAGGGTTACTGGACGGCCTTCATCACCATGAGTGCCGAGCAGTTCGGCACCAACCTGCGCGCCACCGTCGCCACCTCGGTGCCGAACGTGGTCCGGGCGATGACGGTGCCGGTGACGCTCAGCCTGCAAGCCTTGAAACCCGAATGGGGTTTGATACCCGTCACGCTCGGCATCGGCGTGGTGATCTTCTCTCTGGGGTTCACTTCGCTCTGGAAGCTGCGCGAGACCTGGGGCCGCGATCTCGACTACCGCGAGCAGTGAGGCTGCATCAGCCTAGGGCTGCTGCCCGTTGATGTCACGCTCACAAGTGCCACTGGCACTTATGAAAGCACGCGCGGCTTCAAACAGGGGCTGCCGCCCGTTTACGCCACGCTCACAAGTGCCACTGGCATTTATGAAAGCACGCGCGGCTTCAACTCTCTTCGAGCACGATCTTCCAGTTGCCGTCTTTCTGCTGGCGCCAGAACTGCTGCTTGATGCCCGAGACCGAGAAGTTGTCGCTCGTGTAGTCCTGCCGGAACTGCGCGACGATGAGGTTGGGTTCGCCGGGGTAGCGCATCAAGTCCAGCTCCCTGAGCTGCACGTTGATGCGCCGCTTGCTGGCGTTGACGCGGCGCTTGTAGGCGCTGAACGCGCTCTTGTTCATGCCGTTGCTGACGAAGTCGCTGGCGTAGAAGTCGAGATAGCCCTCGGTGTCGATGGCCGACCAGTGGCTGCGCCAGGATTCGATGCGCGCCAAGAGCGCGTCGCGCTCCTTGGCGATGACGGCGGTGGGCAGCCAGCTCAGTGAATCGGCCAGCAGCACCGGGGTCTTACCGGTTTGCAGATAGGGCTTGAGTGCGACCAGGTCGCTGTTCGCCATCGTCACGCAGCCCTCGCTCGAACGCGGCGCGCGTGAGCCGACATCGAGCGGCACGCCATGCAGCCAGATGCCCGAGCCGTCGCGGCCGTGGTGGCGGTCCCAGATGTTGGGATAGGTCAGTGGAAAGGCACCGGAGCCGTATTTGTCCGGCAGTGCCTTGTCGTCGGTGAAGCCTGTGACGGTGTAGATGCCGATGGGCGTGCGCAGGTCGCCACGGTTCTGCTTGCCGACCCCGTTCTTGCCCATGGCGGCGTAATGCTCGCGCACGATCCTCAGGTTGCCCTTGTTGTTTTCGAGCACGTAGAGCCGCGCGCGGGGGAGGTCCACCACCACGGCGTAGCGGTGCTCGTCGGCGAGCTTGAGCAGCACACCCGGCAGGGTGCCCGGCGGCACCTTGGGCGGGGCGAGACGCAGCTGCGCTTCCTCGACCAGCTCCTGCAGGCGCACCGTGGGTGCGGCGGCTACACGCTGGGGTGCTGCGACAGCACGCCGGGCCTCGGCTGAGAGTGGCGCGCTGCGGCCGCTGCGCAGGGCATCGACGACTTGCTGCAGCTCCTGCTCCGCGCTGGCGGTCGCACTCGCGGGCAACGGCAGGAGTGCTGCCAGCAGCAGGGGCAGCGCGCACGAAAATGATTGAGGCCAGGCCATGAACAACGCCTAAGTGGAAACTGCGGACGCCGTCTTAGCGGATGAACTCGCGGACGATCTTCCAGCCAGAGGAAGAGGACTTGAACTCCAGCACCTTGTTGACCTGGTCGGAGAAGGTGTCGGACTGGTATTCCTGCACGAAGCTGACGCGCACGCGGTCATCGCCGACCTTGACGATCTCCGGGTTGAGCGCGCGCACCGCGATGCGGCTGGGGCGGGCGATGCGGTCGCGCCGCTGCTGCTCCCAGGTGGCGCGGGCCAGGCCGCCTTCCGGCACGAAGTCAGGCGCGTAGGTGGCGAGATAGGCGTTGACGTCACGCGCCGACCAGGCCTTGGCCCAGCCCAGCAGGGCGGTGTTGATGCCGCCGGCATCGGCAATACCGGCCGAGGCGGCCGGTGCCGGCGCCAGGGGTTCGCCCGGCGCGGGTGCCGCAGCAACTGGCGCGGCAGGGCGCGGCGCTGGTGCAGCCGCACTGGTGCTGCCCGCAGGCGGCGCGGCACCGATGCCGGTGTCGAGCTGATTGATCAGGTTCTGTTTGTAGCGCACGGCCTGGTTGTTGGTGTCGAGCATCACCGCGCGGTTGTAGGCGGCACCGGCCAGAGCGGCGTAGATGTCGCCCAGGTTCTCGTGTGCGGTGGCGTAGGCGGGGTGGGTGGCGAGCGCGGCTTCGAGCGCGTCGCGGGCCTTCTCGTAGTCGCCCTGCTGGGCGTAGAGCACCGCCAGGTTGTTGTACGGCTCGGGCAGCTGCGGGTAGTCGCGGGTGAGATCGGCAAACACCTTGATGGCGTCCTCGGTCTTGTTGAGCTTGACCAGCACCAGGCCACGGGTAAAGCGAGCCTCGGCGTCCTGCGGCGCGCCGGCGAGATATTTGTCGAGCGTCTTCAAAGCCCCTTGCAGATCACCGCTGGTGAGCTGGGCTTGTGCCTGTTCGACGGGGGTGGCGGCGAATGCCGGTGCCGCGAAAACCGCCGCTGCGGCAACGATGGCAAGGCGAGTCAGGGTTTGCTTCACGCCGTAAACCTCGAAAGTGTTGGATTCAGTGGCGGCAATATAAATCAAACCCCTGTTTCGATGTGGATTTAGGGCCTGTCGCCCATCGGGGCAAACGCTCCCGCTCGAAGGGCTGCGGCCAAGATCGCGTATTCACGTCGGCGTCGGCAACGCGGCACTGCCGACCCTGCAACCGGTCAGCGCTGCCGGCTTTTTCGCGCTGCCTTGCCCCACCGGCAGGCGACGCGGACAATACGCGCCCTTTCAGGATGACTTTCAGCCATGACCAGTCGCTTCGATCTCGCCAATGCCATCCGCGCCCTGGCGATGGACGCCGTGCAGAAAGCCAACTCCGGCCACCCCGGCATGCCGATGGGCATGGCCGACTTAGCCGAGGTGCTGTGGAACGACTTTCTCGCCCACAACCCGGCCGACCCCAAGTGGGTCAACCGCGACCGCTTCGTGGTGAGCAATGGCCACGGCTCGATGCTGCTCTACGCCCTGCTGCATCTCACTGGCTACGACCTGCCGATGGAGGAGCTGAAGAACTTCCGCCAGCTGCACAGCAAGACGCCAGGCCATCCCGAATACGGCTACACGCCGGGGGTCGAGACCACCACCGGCCCCCTGGGCCAGGGCATTGGCATGGCAGTCGGCATGGCGATCGCCGAGGCGGTGCTGGCCTCACGCTTCAACCGCGAAGGCCTGCCGCTGGTTGATCACTACACCTACGTCTTCAATGGCGACGGCTGTCTGATGGAGGGCATCAGCCACGAGGCCTGCTCGCTCGCGGGCACGCTGGGGCTGGGCAAGCTGGTGATGTTCTACGACGACAACAACATCTCGATCGACGGCGAGGTCGAGGGCTGGTTCCGCGACGACACGCCCGCACGCTTCGAGGCCTATGGCTGGCAGGTGGTGCGCAATGTCAACGGCCACGATCCGCACGAGATCAAGATCGCAATCGAAACCGCGAAGAAGTCCAAGGACCAGCCGACGCTGATCTGCTGCAAGACCGTGATCGGCTTCGGCGCGCCGACGCTCGCTGGCAAGGAGAAATGCCATGGCGCGCCGCTGGGTGCGGCCGAGATCGCCGGCGCGCGCGAAAAGCTGGGCTGGGCGCACGCACCCTTCGAGATTCCGCAGGCCGTCTATGCGGGCTGGGATGCCAAGGTTCGCGGTGCCGCCAGGCAGCAGGCCTGGAACAAGACCTTCGACGAGTACGCCAGGCAGTTCCCGCAGGATGCCGCCGAGTTCGTTCGCCGCAGCAAGGGCGAGCTGCCGGCCGATTGGGCGGCATTCTCCGACGCGCTGGTGGCCGAACACGCTGCCGCCGACAAGCCCAATGCCACGCGCAAGTCCAGCAAGGCGGTGATCGAGGCACTGGCCGCCAAGCTGCCGGAGCTGTTCGGCGGTTCGGCTGATCTGGGCGAATCCAACGGCACCGATTTCAAGGGGCATGTTTCCCTGCGCCACGGCAAGCTGGCCGGTAACTATGTGAATTGGGGCGTGCGCGAGTTCGGCATGAGTGCGGCCCTGAACGGCATCACGCTGCATGGTGGCCTCAGGCCCTTCGGTGGCACCTTCCTGGTGTTCTCGGACTACGCGCGCAACGCCGTGCGGCTGTCGGCGCTGATGAAGCTGCCGACCATTTATGTCTACACCCATGACTCCATCGCGCTGGGCGAAGACGGACCCACGCACCAGCCGGTGGAGCACATTGCCAGCCTGCGCCTGATCCCCCATCTGCAACTCTGGCGCCCGGCCGATGCCTTCGAGACGGCTGTGGCCTGGAAGGCCGCCATCGAGCGCAAGGACGGCCCGAGCCTGCTGGTGCTGACGCGCCAGAACCTGGCACCCCAAGCGCATTCAGCTGAACACGCCGCACAAGCCGCGCGCGGCGGTTACGTCATCTGGGAGCCTGCCGGCAAGCCGCAAGCCGTCATTCTCTCGACCGGCTCGGAAGTCGAAATGGCCATCAACGCCGCCCGCAAACTGGCTGAGGAGGGCAAGGCCGTGCGGGTGGTTTCCCTGCCCTGCGTCGAGCGTTTCTGGCAGCAGGATGCCGCCTACCGCGAAGCCGTCATCCCCAATGGCATCAAGCGTCTGGCGGTGGAAGCGGGCGTGACGGCGGTCTGGCGCGGCATGGCCGACGAGGTCATCGGCATCGACAGCTTCGGTGAGTCCGCACCCTATGCAGCCCTGATGAAACATTTCGGCTTCACGGTCGAAAATATCGTGGCCCGCGTGCGCACTCTGATGGCATAGGCATTGCGTTGTTTCAGCCTAACGAAACGGCGCGCGGTTGCCGCGCGCCTTTTATCTTCTGTAGCATCCGCCATCTAGTCATCAAGCACTAAAACGAGGCACCTGCCATTTGGCGGCTTGCCCTACCCCCTCTAGCTCAATCTCAATCTATTTATCGGAGTTGCCCGTGGATCCGAACGCCGCCGCTGAAATCACCAACATGTCGATGACGCATCTGTTCATGCAGTCGACGCCCCTCGTCAAGTCCATCATGGCCTTGCTGCTGGTCTTTTTTGTCTGGGCCGCGCTGGTGACCTTCATCAAATGGTTCGATTTCGCCCGCTCCAAGGCTGCGCTCAACCGTCTTGAGGATGTGCTGGCCGAGAACAATCTCGACACGATGATTGGCTACAAGGACATGAAGGGCCATCCCGTGTCCGACATCTTCCAGGCCGGCGTTGAAGAATGGCGCGAAGGCTCGGGCGACCACGAGCATGAAAACCTGCACGAGGTGCGTGACCGCATTGCCACCACCATGCGCCAGGAGCTCTCGGTTGAATCGCGCCGCATGCAGTTCATGCTGCCGTCGCTGGCTTCGGTGGGTTCGTCCTCGCCCTTCATCGGCCTGTTCGGCACCGTCGTGGGCATCATGAACACCTTCACCCAGATCGGCGCGATGAAGGACACCTCACTGTCCACCGTCGCCCCCGGCATTGCCGAGGCGCTGCTCGCCACCGGCATCGGCCTGGCTGCCGCCATCCCGGCCATTCTGGCCTACAACAAGTTCACCACCGACCTCTCCCGCTACAACGGCCGCTTGAACACGGCGATCAGCGTGTTTTCGGGCCGACTCGCCAAGCGCAAGCCCGCCTAAAGCGACGCCATCGTGCGTTGCAAAAGGTTTGCTCATGCGTGATTTCATTGGAGAGCCCCTATGGGTATGAACATCAAATCCGGTGAGGATGATGGCGATGGTGCCGTGATGTCGGAGATCAACGTCACCCCGTTGGTCGATGTCATGCTGGTGCTGTTGATCATCTTCATCGTGACCGCACCGCTGGTGCTGTCATCGGTGCCCGTCAAGTTGCCGAAAGCAGGCTTGGACGAGATGGGCAAGCCCGTCGATCCGCTCGTGCTGTCGATCGACTTGCAGGGCCAGTACTACTTCGAGGAGAACAAGCGGACTTCGCAGTTCACCGAGGCAGAGCTGGCCGGAAAGCTTGCAGAGGCCTTTCCGCGCTACAAGCCATTCTCCGGCAAGGACCGCTTCCCGGTGGTGTATGTGCGTGCTGACAATGCCACCGAGTACGGCAAGGTCTACGGCATCATCAAGAAGCTCAGCGAAGCCGGGTTCTACCGCGTCTCGCTGATGTCGGAGGCGCCGCAGTAATGACGACGCCAACCTACACGCCAGCCCCCAAGCGACTGCCTGCGCACCGCAGGCCGATGGTGAGCAAGGTGATCGTCACCTGGGCTGTCGGTGCCACCGTCGCGCTGTTGACGACGCTGGCCCTGCTGATGATCTTCGTCAAGTTCGACCCGCGTCGCCTGATTGACGACGCGCCGAAGAAGATCCCTATTGCGATCCAGCTGCCGCCCCCACCGCCGCCACCACCGCCGCCGCCGCCGCCCAAGCTGCCGCCCCCACCGCCGCCGCCCAAGGTGCCGCCGCCGCCCGTGCCATCGCCGACGCCGCCACCGCCGCAACCGGACATCGTCGTTGACGCCCCGGCCGAGGCGAACGAGCCGGTCGTTGCCGCCACCGCGGCACCGCCCGCGCCACCCGCACCGCCAGCACCGGCGGTGGCGACCTCGGTCAGCGCCGATTACTTCCGCCGGATTCAGGGCGCTTTGGCGAAGAACGTGGTCTACCCACCGCGCGCTGTCGAGAATGGCGACGAGGGCGAGTGCCAGGTGCGGATCACCTTCGACCGCGCAGGCACCATCAGCAACTCCGAGCTGGTGCGCCGCACTGGCTCGAAGCTGCTCGACCAGGCCTGCCTTGAGGCCGTCAGCCGCACCGGGCGCTTCCCTCCGGTGGCCGCTGGCGAAGCTCCGGGCACCCCGTACTTCGCCGTGGTGCTGCCGGTCAGCTTCACGCTCGAAGACGAATGAGTTAGCGCGATATCGAGGCAAGCAGGGCCCGGTCGAGAGACCGGGCCTTTTTGTTGGGCGGCAGGCGGCGGGCTAGCAGCTACAATATGCGCCCCTTGAACTTGTGCTGCGGCCGTATTCAGGCCTTCGGCAGCAAAGAACTTTTAGATTTCCTTCCAGGAGTTTTCATGACCGTCAAAGTGGGTATCAATGGCTTCGGCCGCATCGGCCGCAACGTGCTGCGCGCCGCCGTGCAGAACTTCGGAGCCGATATCGAGATCGTTGCCATCAACGACCTGCTGGAGCCGGACTACCTGGCCTACATGCTCCAGTACGATTCGGTGCATGGCCATTTCAAGGGCCAGATCGCCATCGACAACGGCGCGCTGATCGTCAACGGCAGGAAGATCCGCCTGACGCAGGAGCGCGACCCCGCCAACCTCAAGTGGGGTGATGTCGGCGCGGATATCGTCATCGAATCCACCGGCCTCTTCCTCGACAAGGTCACGGCACAAAAGCATCTGGATGCCGGTGCCAAGAAGGTGCTGCTGTCGGCCCCTTCGAAAGACGACACCCCGATGTTCGTCTATGGCGTCAACCACAAGACCTATGCCGGCGAGGCCATCGTCTCCAATGCCAGCTGCACCACCAACTGCCTGGCGCCGCTCGCCAAGGTCATCCACGACAAGTGGGGCATCAAGCGTGGCCTGATGACCACCGTGCATGCCACCACCGCGACGCAGAAAACCGTCGACGGCCCCAGCAGCAAGGACTGGCGCGGCGGCCGCGGCATCCTGGAAAACATCATCCCCTCATCGACGGGCGCTGCGAAGGCCGTCGGCGTGGTGATTCCCTCGCTCAACAAGAAGCTCACGGGCATGTCGTTCCGCGTGCCGACCTCGGATGTGTCCGTGGTCGATCTCACCGCCGAGCTGGAGAAGCCCGCGAGCTTTGAAGAGATCAAGGCCGAGATCAAGGCGCAGAGCGAAGGGGCGCTGAAGGGCATCCTCGGCTACACCGAAGACAAGGTGGTGGCGACGGATTTCCGTGGCGACGCCCGCACCTCGATCTTCGATGCCGACGCCAGCATCGTGCTCGACTCGACCTTCGTGAAGCTCGTCAGCTGGTACGACAACGAATGGGGCTACTCCAACAAGTGCCTCGAGATGGTTCGCGTCATCGCCGGCAAGTAGTCTTTAAGTCTCAAAGAAAAGCCCCGTCCACACGGGGCTTTTCACTTTCTGAATCTTTCAAGGAAACACGCCATGACCGCCGTCCTCCGCATGACCGACCTCGATCTCAAGGGCAAGCGCCTGCTGATCCGCCAGGATCTCAACGTGCCGATCGCGCACGGCAAGATCAGCAGCGACGCCCGCCTGCGCGCCTCGTTGCCGACGCTGAAGCTGGCGCTCGAGCGTGGTGCCTCGGTGATCGTCGTCAGCCATCTCGGCCGTCCCAAGGCGGGCAGGTTCGACCCCGAGCACTCGCTCACGCCGGTCGCCGGCTGGCTCTCCGAGCATCTGGGCCGCACGGTGCCCATTGTCAGCAACTGGATCGACGGCATCGACCTCGAACCGGGCCAGATCGCGCTCGGCGAGAACACCCGCTTCCTCAAGGGCGAGAAAGAGAATGACGAGGCGCTGTCGAAGAAGATGGCCGCACTCTGCGACATCTATGTGATGGATGCCTTCGGCACTGCCCACCGCGCCGAGTGCAGCACCCACGGTGCCGGCATGTATGCGCCGGTGGCCTGCGCAGGCCCGCTGCTGGCGGCGGAGCTCGACGCGCTTGGCAGCGCACTGGCCACACCCAAGCGCCCGCTGGCGGTCATCGTCGGTGGCAGCAAGGTGTCGACCAAGCTCGACCTCCTGAAGAGCCTGGCCGATGTCGCCGATCAGCTCATCGTCGGCGGCGGCATTGCCAATACCTTCCTCGCAGCCACCGGCAAGCCGGTCGGCAAATCGCTGTATGAGAAGGACATGCTCGACACCGCGCGCGAAATCCTCGAAAAGATCCGTGCGCGCGGCGGCGACATTCCGCTGCCGGTGGATGTGGTGGTGGCCCCGGAGTTCTCGGCTGAGGCCCACGCCGAGACCCGCAAGGTGGAAGACGTCGAAGACGACGAGATGATTCTCGATATCGGCCCCAGGACAGCGGCCATGCTGGCCGAGAAACTCAAGACCTGCGGCACGATCGTGTGGAACGGGCCGGTCGGCGTATTCGAGTTCAACAGCTTTGCCAACGGCACCAAGGTGCTGGCCGAAGCCATTGCCGAAAGCCCGGCCTTCTCGCTCGCGGGCGGCGGAGACACGCTGGCCGCGATGGACAAGTTCAAGGTCTACGACAAGCTCAGCTATGTCTCCACCGGCGGTGGTGCCTTCTTGGAGTTTCTCGAAGGCAAGAAGCTGCCGGCGGTGGCAATGCTCGAAGCACGCGCGAAAGCTTGAGCGCACTGCAACGCAAGACGGCGGCCGCAAGGCCGCCGTCTTGCGTTGCAGGACAGGCTATTTTTTGCTGGCCGGGGCCTGCGACTTGCTGAAGGCTTCCAGTGACGAGGCATAGGCATTGAAATCCCTCGCGTAGGCATTGCCAGCATCTGTCTGTGCAGTGACGATGGCCTGGTGCCTGGCCGCAATCGCGCGGCGCTCGGCAATATAGGCGCTGGAGCACGTGGCATAGGCGTTGACGGCGCCATTGAGCGTGTCCGCCGCCTTTTTATCCAGCTTGGCACCAAGCGCAGGCACGATCGGCTTGACGCAAGTGGCGGCGGGGATCACCGAGTCATCGGCCTGCGCAAACGCAAAGGTAGGCAGGGCGGCAAGAGCAAGGCAGGCAATACGGGCAGAACGGAGCATGGCGGGGTCGCGCAACGGGGTGGATCAGCACGATATCACCCCCGCTTGGGTAGACTCGCTACTCCCTTTCGCAGGAGTGTCACCGTGCGCTTCACCGGCTCTGAAAACTACGTCGCCACTGACGATCTCATGCTCGCGGTCAATGCCGCCGTCACCCTGCAACGACCATTGCTGGTCAAGGGCGAGCCCGGCACCGGCAAGACGCAGCTGGCACGCGAGATCGCCACCGCCCTCGGCGCACCGTTCATGGAGTGGGGCATCAAGTCCACCACCAAGGCGCAGCACGGACTCTACGAATACGACGCCGTCGCGCGCCTGCGCGATGCGCAGCTCGGCGAGGAAAAGAGCCGAGAGATTGGCAACTACATCGTCAAGGGCAAGCTCTGGGAGTGCTTTGATTCCGACGTGCGGCCGGTACTGTTGATCGACGAGATCGACAAGGCCGACATCGAGTTCCCCAACGACCTGCTGCGCGAACTCGACCAGATGGAGTTCTACGTCCACGAGACGCGCCAGACGGTGAAGGCCACGCACCGGCCGATCATCCTGATCACCAGCAACAACGAGAAGGAACTGCCGGACGCCTTCCTGCGTCGCTGCTTCTTCCACTACATCAAGTTCCCGGACAAGGAGACGATGCAGCGGATCGTCGATGTGCACTTTCCCGGCTTGAAGAAGATGCTCATCAACGAGGCCATGCAGGTGTTCTTCGGCCTGCGCGAAGTGCAGGGTCTCAAGAAAAAACCCAGCACCAGCGAGCTGCTCGACTGGCTGAAGCTATTGGTCGCAGAAGACATCCCCGCCGACGCACTGCGCGAGACCGCGAGCAAGAAGACCCTGCCGCCGCTCTACGGCGCGCTGCTCAAGAACGAGGCCGACGTTCATCTCTTCGAGCGGGTGGCGTTCATGGCGCGGCGCAATAGTTGAGCTTTCCGATCTGGGAGCTTTTCGTGCGTGGACTGACTGCCGTGCTGTTGTGTGTCGCCCTGCCGCTCGCCGCGCAGGACTTCCGGGAAGGCGAGTGGGAGTTCAATACCCGCATGACCGTACCCGGTCTGCCCTCGCTCGAAGGCTTTCAGCTGCCCGAAGGTCTTGAGCTGCCCGAGGGCATGCAGATGCCGACGTTCGGCAGCGAGGGGATGCAGATGTCGAGCAAGCACTGTGTGACCCGCGAGAGCCTGGTGCCGCCCGCAGGCCCGCAGCAGCAATGCACCGTCACCGATCAGCGCATCAGCGGCGGCCAGGTCAGCTGGCGGCTCGAATGTGAAACCCCTGAGGGTCGCGCGGTGGGTGTGGGCGAGGGCCGGTACAGTGGCACCCGCATGAACGCGACCATGCAGGTGCAGGCTCTGGTGCAAGGTTTTCCGGTCGCTTCAAAGGTGGTGACCGAAGGCCGCTACCTCGGGGCTTGTCCCTGAGTCAGGTCCAGTTGCCGATGTCGCCGTCGATGCCGCGCCACAAATACCAGCACGCCACCGAGCGATAGGGCGACCAGGGCTTGGTGATCTTGAGCGTTTTCTTCTCGTCGAGCTTCTTCGGCTTGCCATCGCGGCCGGTCGGTGCATAGAGCTTGTTGATGGCGTTGCGCAGGCCGACGTCGCCCATCGAGAACACGTCGAGCCGGTCGAAGGCGAAGATCAGCATCATCTCGGCGGTCCAGAGGCCAATGCCTGGCAGGGCATCGAGTTCGACCGTCAATGCGGCGTTGTCGAGCTGGGCCAGCGTGTCGGCATCGAAGCGGCCATCGCTGCGGCGGGCGGCCAGCTCCAGCAGCCACTTGGCTTTGGCATTCGAGAGGCCGCAGGCCCGCAGCGATTCCTGCGTGGCCGTGCTGAAGTGGGCGTGCTCGAAGTGGTCCCTCGGCGCGCCGATCAAGCTGGCGACGCGCTTCTGAATGGTGTCGGCGGCCTTGGCCGAAAGCTGCTGGCCGATGATGCTGGCGCAGAGCACGTGGAAGGGATCGCGGTGCTTGCACCCCAGCGTGGTGGGGCCGAAGTGGGCGATGAGTTTCGCCATCACCGGATCGCTGGCTGCGAGGTGCGCTTCGGCCGCGCGCAGGGTCTTGGTCGGAATCATCGGGTTCTGCGGTTTAGAATCTCTTCATGCTATTCACATTCTTCGCCGCCGTCCGCGCCGCCGGGGTCAAGGCCTCGCTCTCCGAGTTTCTGATGCTGCTCGATGCGATGAGCAGGGGCTTTGCGATGTTCTCCATCGACGAGTTCTACATTCTCTCTCGCGCAACACTCGTGAAGGACGAGGCCCATTACGACCGTTTCGATCGCGCTTTCGCGGCCTATTTCAAAGGGGTGGAGGCGGTCACCGGAGACCTGTTCACCTCGGTGCCGGAAGACTGGTTGAAGAAGCAGTTCGAGAAAGTGCTCAGCGAGGAAGAGAAGGCAAAAATACAGAAACTGGGTGGGCTCGACGAGTTGATGGAGACGCTGAAAAAGCGTCTCGAAGAGCAGAAAGAACGCCACGAGGGTGGCAGCAAGTGGGTCGGCACCGGTGGCACCTCACCGTTCGGCAATTCGGGCTACAACCCGGAGGGCGTTCGCATCGGCGGCAAGGGCGGCGGCGGCAATGCCGCCAAGGTGTGGGAGAAGCGCGAGTTCAAGAATCTCGATGATTCCATCGAACTGGGCACCCGCAACATCAAGGTCGCCCTGCGCCGTCTGCGCCGCTTCGCGCGCGAGGGCGCGCCCGACATCTTCGATCTCGACGGCACCATCGAAGGCACGGCGAAGAACGCCGGCTGGCTCGACATCCACATGCAGCCGGAGCGGCGCAACACCGTGAAGGTGCTCTTGTTCCTCGACATCGGCGGCTCGATGGACCCGCACGTGAAGGTCTGCGAGGAACTGTTCTCGGCCGCCAAGGGCGAGTTCAAGCACTTCGAGCATTTCTACTTCCACAACTTCGTCTACGAGAGCGTGTGGAAGGACAACCTGCGCCGCCACAGCGAGCGCATGCCGCTCTACGACGTCATCCGCAAGCACACGCCCGATACCAAGCTGGTGTTTGTTGGCGACGCTACCATGTCGCCGTACGAAATCGGCCAGTCGGGCGGGAGTGTGGAGCACTGGAACGAGGAGGCTGGTGCGACCTGGTTCGAGCGGCTCAACACCCAGTTCAAGCACGCGGTGTGGATCAACCCGACACCCGAGGAATATTGGCACCACACGCCCTCGATCAACATGGTCAACGAGCTGATGGGCGAGAAGCGCATGTATCCGATGACGCTGAAGGGACTCGAAGGCGCGATGAAGCGGCTATCGACCAAATGAGTCCGTTCAGCGGCTAGACTCGGCGCTCCAAAACAACACAAGGAGATGGGTCATGGCGGCATATCACGCGCTGTTGGGCTTTGCGGGCTGGACGTTGCTGCTGGTGCTCGGTGTGTTCCTCTATCGCGGCATCAAGTTCCTCGGCGGCACGCCGATCAACAGCTGGCCGCGTGGCGTGAAGTCGGATGCCGACATCCCCTTCGTCAACCGGCTCGGCGACGCCCACGCTAACTGCCTCGAAAACCTGGTGATCTTCGCGGTGATCGTGCTCGCCGCAGGCCAGCTGCCCGGCAAGCTGGAGCTGATCGCGCCGCTCGCGCCCTTCGTGCTGTACGCCCGCATCGGCCAATCGCTGGCGCATCTCTCCGGTACCGGCAAGATCAACGTGCTGCTGCGCGCCACGTTCTGGGCGGTGCAGCTCGGCCTGTTCTTCTTCATGCTCTCGAAGCTGTTCGGCTAGCGGGCCGTCGTGGATCCAGCGCGCAAGGCTCGATGGATCCACCGCAGCGGGCGCAGCGTGCAGGCCTTGGCAGCGGTGGTGATTCTGCTGCTGCTGTTGGGCAACCTCTGGGTGGTGAACAACACCGAGGCCTATCTCTACAGCAACTTTGCAGCACTGCCAGAGAACAAGGTGGGACTGGTGCTCGGCACCAGTCCCTACACCAGCGGCGGCGAGGCCAATCCGCACTTTGCGGGACGTGTGGCGGCGGCTGTGGAGCTGTATCAGCTGGGCCGTATCAAGCACCTGATCGTTTCAGGTGCAAACCCCGATGCCAGCTACAACGAGCCGCGCCGAATGTGGCAGGCGCTGACGGCGGCTGGCGTGCCCTCGCAGGCGATCACCATGGACTTCGCCGGCTTTCGCACCTTCGACTCGATGGCGCGCGCGAAGCTGGTGTTCGGGCTCGACCGTGTCACGGTCATCACCCAGGACTACCACGCCCACCGTGCCCTGTTCATTGGCAAGAAGCTGGGCATGCACCCGGTGGCCTATGCGCCAGCGGGCGAAAGCTCGGGCCCTGCCTTCAAGCCTTATCTGCGCGAGGTGGCCGCGCGGGTCTGGGCGATTTTCGATCTATACCTGTTCGATACCGAGCCGCGTTTCGTCGGCGAGCCGGTGCCGCTGCCGGAGCAGGTACCTGCGGATGCCCTACCACAGCCCTGAAGCGGAATGCTCAGCCTGGGTGAGTACCAATCGTCAGTTCGACCTCGTAGGCGATGGCAAATCTGGAGAGCGTCTTGCTAGTGTCGGGTATGGCCGCGCGCAATCTGGCCCGCGGCGCTTATCTCACCACTTGCAGGGAGCACCAGAATGACATCACGCAGCAGCGGGTCAGCACTTTGGTCAGCGCATGCATTCAAGCGCAACGTCACGGCAGTCGCCGCCGTTCTTCTCACGGGCTTCAGTGCGGCTGCAAGCGCCGCGCCAGAGCAGCGGCTCATCATCAAATACAAACCGGAGACCAGCCTCTCTGCCGCCGCCCGCGTGCTGCCGGGTGCAGTCACCGATATCGCCACGCGCCGCGGCCTGCGTCTCGATCGCTTGCGTACGCTGGCGGTGGGCGGTGATCTGCTGAAACTCGATCGCAGCATCGACCCCGCCGAACTGAAAGCCCTGATGGCCGAAGTCGCGGCCGACCCGCGCGTGGAATACGTGGAGGAAGACCGTCTGCTGACACACAGCCTGACTCCCAACGACAGCCGCTACAGCGAGCAGTGGAGCTATTACGAGAGCACCGGCGGCATGAACGCGGCACAGGCCTGGGATCAGACCACTGGCGCGGGCGTGGTGGTGGCGGTGCTCGACACCGGCTACCGCCCGCACGCCGATCTCGCTGCCAACATCGTCGGCGGCTACGACTTCATCTCCACCGCCGACATCGGCAACGACGGCAATGGCCGCGACAGCGATGCGAAAGACCCCGGCGACTGGATCGTCGCCAACGAGTGCGGCACCGGCTCGGCCGCCAGCAACAGCAGCTGGCATGGCACCCATGTGGCGGGCACCATCGCGGCCGTCACCAACAACGGCAGCGGCGTGGCGGGTGTGGCCTACGGTGCCAAGGTGGTGCCGCTGCGCGTGCTGGGCAAATGCGGCGGCTACACCAGCGACATCTCCGACGCGATCGTCTGGGCCTCGGGCGGCACCGTCAGCGGTGTGCCCGCCAATGCCAATCCGGCCAAGGTGATCAACCTGAGCCTGGGCGGCAGCGGCGCGTGCAGCACCACCACGCAGGGCGCGATCAACTCCGCGCGCAGCCGCAATGCCACGGTCGTGGTGGCGGCGGGCAACGAGAACCAGAACGCCAGCAACTCCAACCCCGCCAACTGCACCGGCGTGATCTCGGTGGCGGCGGTCAACCGCAGCGGCGGCCGGGCGTACTACTCCAACTTCGGCAATGTGGTTGATCTCGCGGCACCCGGCGGCGCACAGAACAGTGCCACCGATGCCAACGGCATCTTGAGCACGCTCAATGCGGGCACCACCGTGCCGGGGGCCGACAGCTATGCCTTCTTCCAGGGCACCAGCATGGCCACACCGCATGTGGCGGGTGCGGCCGCACTGCTCTATGCGGTGAAGCCCGCCATCACGCCGGATGAGGTCGAGTCCACTTTGAAGAGCACGGTACGGGCCTTCCCTGCCACCTGTTCGGGCTGCGGCGTGGGCATCATCAACGCCAATGCGGCGGTGACGGCAGCCAAGGGTGGCGGTGGCGGCACCGGCGGCACCTGCCCCACTGGCTACACCAGCTACACCGGCAGCTTCACGGCGAGCGGCCAGTCGCTCTACGCGCCCAATTCCTCCGGGGCGCGACCGGTGCGCAATGGCAGCTACCTTGCGACCATGGCCGGCCCGGCGGGCACCGACTTTGATCTGTACTTGCAACGCCGCTCCGGCACCAGTGGTTCGTGGACGCAAGTGGCCGCCTCAGAGGGCAGCACTTCGAGTGAGAGCATCAACTACGCCAGCGGCAGCACGAGTTACTTTTACCGCTGGAGAGCCTATTCCTACAGCGGCACCGGTGCTGTTACGCTCTGCACCAAAGCACCTTGATCGGGTGCCTTCAAGTCACAAGCGGGAGCGGTAGGGAGATCAGGAGCCCGGGGCTAAGACCCCGGGCTTTTTTTATGCCCATTGCCACAGCAAAACGCGGGCAAAAAAAAGCCGAGCGATGAGGCTCGGCTTGAAATCGTTCACGCTCAAAGGGGAGGGAAGAATGCGTGAACGGCTTGGAGACACGGTGGCGATGAAAGTGGCCGCGATCAGAAGCTGTATTTGATCGTGGTCTCTACAAAGTCGCGGTCTCGCAGAAGATTCTGCTGCCCCGCACCGATGTATCGCGTGTAGGCAATATCGCCTGAAATGTTGCCGAGATACGTGAAGGCCAGACCAGCGGTCAGCTGGCGGCGACCAGCGACAAAATTGGTCAAGGGCGTGGGTGAAATACCCTTGAGGTCGTGGTCCCAGCGCAGCGTCGGCTTCAGGGCGAGGGCCCCGATGGCATTGTTGTAATCGTTGCGCAAGATCACCTTGTAGCCATGCGAGGTCGCGGTGGCGTAACCCGCTTTCTGCTGCGGAACGCCCTGGCTTGCGGCGGTGGCGGCATCGCCCGGCGTGAAGGTGCCCGGCCCCTCGTAACGCAGCACGCTTTGCGCTTCGAGATCATGCACATGCGTCACGGCAGCCTCGAAAACCAGCAGCGTCTGGTCGGAGCGCATCCAGGTCGAAGGCCCGAACAGGCGTGTGAGGCCAACATCGGCCTGGCTCACATCCTTGCGACGCCAGCCGCGCAGGTATTGTCCGCCCAGCGTCGCACCGGCGGTGCGGTTGATCTGGCTCGGTGCGCCCAGGCCCGCGAGCAGCAGCTCCACATCGTCGATCTGGAGCGGCTGGCCCTGCTTGTAGCTGTACTCGCCCTGCAGCGAAAAACCGAAGGGGATGTTGGTGTTGAACGACAAGCCGACCATGCGGATGTCTTTCGGGTACTCCACGAAGTAGTTCGCCGTCGTTGCCGGGGTCAGCCCCGCACCGCTGCGCGAGGTGCCGGAGTAGAGCGGCAGGCGCGAGTGGTAGGTGGCGGCGTAGAGGGCTGCATCCATGCTGTTCAAATACGGGATGCTGAAGCGCAGGGCGGCACCGAACTGCCCCGCGTTTTTGGGCGTGACATCGCCTGCACGCGGCACATAGCTGCCCACCGGCACGCACTGCACGCCGTTCACCGGCGGGCCTGAGCAGGGTGTGCCCGGTATGGTGTTTTCATCGGCACGGCCAAAGCCCAGGTTGGCGGCGTTGCCGCCGATGCCGGCGAAATCGTTGGTCGAGAAATAGGTGCCGGAGCTGTCGATGACCGTGCGCTCCCAGCGCAGCTGGTAGAAGCCTTCGAGGCTCACCGAATCAGTGAGATTGACCGAGGCCCACACCTGATTACTGGGAATGATCGCCTCATCCAGCTCAAAGCCCGGCAGGCGGGCGCGATTGGCATCAAACGACAACAGGCTGTTGAGGCCGTTGAGCACAAAGGTGCTCTCGCCCCAGTTCACCACCTGCTTGCCGACCCGCAGCGTGACGCTGTGGTCGCCGAGGCTCTGGGTGGTAAACGCGTACAGATCGCGCAGGTCGGCATAGCGGCCGTTGTGGCGGCGCACGGCGGCCTCTTTGCGATCAAGAACAGCCTGGTCGTAACCGCGCGTGGGGCCGCGATAGTCGGCCGGGTTGAACAGGGCGGCGTCACTGACGGTCGGGTTGTAGCCCAGAACGCTGCGGGCAAACACGCCGAAGTCGCCGTAGCTCAGCGACACATCGCTGGTGAGGCGCACGGTGCTGTCCACCATCTCGCCCTGGCCGAAGGCGAGGTTGCCGTCGTCGCCATTGGTGGAGAACGCCGCACCGCCGTTGGCGATGCCCACCAGCTGCGGGTCGCGGTCGGCCACGCGCCAGGTGGCACCGGTGGTGAAGCGGTTGTCGATGCCGGCCTTGAAGCCCTTGTAATCGAACTCGAAAGCCTGTGCGGCGGGGGCTGCGAGCAGCACGGCGGCGATGGCGGTGAGGGTAAAGCGTGGGGTGGTCATGGAGAGTGTCCTTGGCATGTACTTATTGGCAGCTGCCGCCGGTGGGCAGGCACTGGCCGTTGCTCTTGAGGAAGTTCGCCGTCTGGCGCTGCATTTCCTGCGTGGCGGCGGCGTTGCTGGCCGAGCCGGAGGGGTCGAGGATCGAGCCGTGGTTGCCGGTGGCGAACACGGTGGCCACGGCGAGCTTGGCACCGGTTTTTTGCGTGGCCGTTGCCAGAGGCGGCGAGAGCGGGCCGATCACATCCAAGCCCAGCAAGGCAATCATCGGGTCGGTGCCAGAGAGAAAACCGGTGATCGTCACCTGATCCTGCCCTGCGCGTGCGGGCCCGGCGGCGGCGGCGTTTGGCAGCGTGGTGTCGTTGACGACCTTGATCAGATGCAGCGGGTGCTTGGCCTTGAGGTCTGCCAGATAGTTCACCGGATCGCCCGCATCCACCAGTGTCTGTGCGAAGCGGATGAAGGTCTCGTAGTCATCGCTGCCCTCCTTGATGCCAGCGGCCGAAAGGCCGGCGCTCACGACCGGGCCGAAGGCACCCGAGGCATCCAGGAGCTTGCCGATGCCCATACCGGGCATGGCGAGGGTGGCGGCACCCACGTTGCTGTCGAGGGAGAGATAGGTGGCACCCACCACACCGCCGAGCGAGTGGCCGAGAAATCGAACCTGGCTGCCATCGAGGTCCGGCGTGCCATCGGCATCGAGATCAACGCCCGCAATGCTCTTGCTCAGGCTCAAGAGATCGGCCTCGGCCTGCCGCAGATTGTCGCGGCTGGTGATGAGGCTGGAGAGATTGATGAAGTGCTGGCCGCTGCCATCGGGCGTGCCGTCGGGCCCCGGTGCGGTGGTGCTGTTGTTGACCAGATCGAGATCAAACGTGCGCTCGCGCCCGGCCTGGCGCAGCGGGGCGAGCGGGCTCGACGGCACGATGCCGTGCAGCGGCAGGTCGATGGCCACCACCACGAAACCGGCGGCGGCGAGTGCGGGGGCGACCGCCAGCGCGTCACCGCGATTGCGGGTGATGCCGTGCTGGAAGATCACCACAGGCCAGCCGTTGGCGGGCCTGGCCTGACCCGAGTTGGCATTGGGCACCGTCACCAGCAGCGGGATCAGCTCATCGGTTTTCTTCACCGGCAGCGGGAAGCACAGGGTGGTCGAAGCACTGGGTTTGGCGGTCTGGCCATCCGGCAATTGCGCGCCCACCGCAAACGCACCGCAGGGCACCTGGCCGAGAAACTTCGCGGCGGTATCCGGCTTGGTGGCATCAGCCGCCCAGAAAGTGGAGAGCGGCGCGGTGGAGTTGGCACTGCCACCGCTGTTGGCGAGGTAGTACGGCACCTGGATCACGCCGGAATAGATATCGGCCACCGGCGGTGCGCCGATGATCGAGGTGTTGGCACCGGTGTTCTGCAACTGCGTGAAGCGGGCAGTCACGCCGCTTGCAAGGGCTTTCAGCGTCTTGTCGGTCGAGGCGGTGGTAAAGCTCCAGGCCAGCACCAGCTGGTCTTCCGGGATTTGCGCCAGCTGCCCAAAAGCCTCGACCACCGGGCGGATGATCTGGCTGCGCAGCTGTTCGAGCGTGGCTTTCTGCGCGTCGGAATAGCTGGCGAGAATGGGGTCGCTCTGCTGCGACACCGGGGTGCCGCTGCGCAGCACGCGGAACGCGGCCGAGGCCAGCACGCCGCCACCGTCGGTGGTTTTGGCACCGGTCTTGAAGGCGACGAGATAGCGCGTGGAAGGGGCCAGCGGCTTCAGCGGCTCGACCAGCACGCGGGTGCGCTGCTGGTTGATCGGCACCTGGGCCGTGCCCACCGTGGTGGTGGCGGGCGAGCCTTGCAGGGTGTAGTCGGTGCCGTGTTTCAGCACCGCGCCAGTGGCGCTGTTGACGATCACCAGGGTCGGGATGACGCTGGCCAGATCGACAAAGCCGGTCATGTCGAAAAACAGCGAGGCCGTGGTTGAAAAGCCATCGCCCAGGTTCGCGGCCGTCACGAACGGCGCGTTGCGCGGGTTGGGAATATTGAGCGTCGGATCACTGAAGCCAGCGAACAGGCCATCAAACGGAAAGGGGATCGAGGCCGAGTCGGCCGGGCTGATCGGCACCGGGTCGAACACCGAGAGCGAATCAAACTTCTGCGGCACTTCGCCTGCGTTGCCATCGAGCTGCGCCTGGTTGCCGGTGCCGCCGCCGCAGGCCGCCAGAAAAATGGCGCTGAAGAGACTTGCCGCGCAAAGCTGCGTAGCAGCCACAAACAATGAACGCATGGCGTTCTCCTCCTTCGGGTTGAATGGTCGCGGAGGATGGGGATTGTGCGAACGCACAACCAGAGTGCGGCGCACCGCCTGCGTGCGCGACCTCGCCGTTGGTCAGCCGTGCGCTGCCCAAACCGGCAGCAGGGGCGTCAACGGTGTGCTGTCGTGGATGAGTGGTGTCGGCCTATGGCCGCAGGGCTTGTTCAGCCAGTGCCTGCACGCGAGTCAAGTACTCGTCGCCACGGCAGACCAGCGCCAGCGGGGTGCGGCGACGCACGATGTCTTCGATGCTGCGCGCGCCCTCATCGCGCACGGCAAGAATCACCTCGGCTTCGATGAAAGGGGCATCTGGCACCAGGCGCGTTGCCCATTCGGGCTGCTCGTCGAGCAGGGCCGTGATGACGCCGATGCGCGTGCCGTGCCTCAAGGTGAGTGATTCGGCGATGTCGGCCGCCAGGCCCCGGCGTTGCAGCCCCGCCATCGCCTCGCTCTGCCAGCCGGTGAAATCGCCCAACATCACCGAACCCTCGCGCGTGCCCACCGGCGCACCCGGCAGGGGATAGCGGTGGGTGAGGCTGACCGGGCCGGGCTTTTCGAGCATGGCGTAGACGGCGTCGATCACCTCCGCCGCATCGCAGCGCGCGGTGGTGTACTTGCCGCCGATGGGCCAGACCAAGCCCGGCCTCGGGGTGGTGATGACGAACTCGCGGGTCTGCGCCGAGAGTGATTCGGCAGCCTCCGCCTGCAAGGTGCGGGCACCGGCGAAGCTGGCGATGACATCGGCATCGCCCCAGTTCAGGCCCGGCAGCAGGGCGCGCACGGCATCGAGCAGGTAGGTTTGCTCAGCGGGCGTCACCGCGGCCTGGGCGATGTCGGCCACGCTCGATTCCGTGGTGCCCAGCAGTGTGCGGCCGTACCAGGGGATGACGAAAAACACGCGGCCATCCTGCGGCGCGGTGAGCAGAAAGGCATCCTGCAAGCCGGGGATGGCGGGCAGCACCAGATGGATTCCCTTCACCAGCTTCACCGCACCCGCTGTCTCGCCCAGCGCCGAGGCAGCGAGCGCGCGCGCCCAGGGGCCCGCCATGTTGAGGGTGACATCGGCCTCGATGGCAAACGCTTCACCGCTCACCATATCGCGCACCGCAGCCCCGGTGATGCGATCTGCCTGCACCAGCAGCGACTCGGCGGCAATGCCGGTGGCACAGACCGCACCGTGCGCCTGTGCGGCGGCGGCCACCACCATTGCCATGCGGGCATCGTCCTCCTGGCAGTCGCCATAGCGCAGGCCACCCTTCAAGCCCTCGGCGCTCAGATAAGGGTGCTCTTGCAGCAGCGCCTCGCGCGAGAACGACTTGTGGCGCGGCACCGGCTGCTTGCCGGTGGCGAGAAAATCGTAGAGCGTCAACCCCGCCAGCAGTTGCAGGCGGCTCACCCGCGCGCCCTTCCACACCGGCAGCTTGAAGTTCAGCGGCCGCACCAGATGCGGTGCGATTTCGCTCAGCACCCGGCGCTCCTTGAGCGCATGGCTGACCAGACGGAACTCGTAGTGTTCGAGGTAACGCAGGCCGCCGTGGATCAGCTTGCTGGATGACTGCGAGGTGCCTGAGCCCCAATCGGTCTTCTCGATCAGCGCCACGCTTAAGCCCCGCAGCGCGGCATCGTAGGCGGCCCACACGCCATAGATGCCGCCGCCGATCACCAGCACGTCGAAATGGCGGTTTTGAAGGCCATCTACGTTGCGCAACAGTGGAAAGGCAGAAGCCATGAGATGACCTAGTCGGTGTATGCACAGTATCGCGGCTGCGGCGTACAGAAAAAAGCCGCCGGGAATGCCGGCGGCTTTTTAATGTCCTGATGCGATCAGGGCGTGAAGCGCACCGCAATCGCGTTGATGATCACGCGGGTATCGGTGTTGTTGACATTGCGCCCCACGTCCGAAAGTGCCTGAGTGGTATTGGCCAGTGCCAGCGGTGTGACCGCACCGCTGAGATCGACGCGATAGAGCGTTGAGTAGGCCGTGTTGGCGGTGGCCTGCAAGACGGCGACCGCATAGCCATCGGCACCGCCGATCACTTCAAAGCCGCCGGTATTCAGCACAGTCGTACCCAGGGCCCGCACATCGAACAGCTGACCGATGGTGGGCGCGGTCGTGCTCTGGGTCATCAGCGAGTCATTGAATGTATCGAGTGCAAACAGGCGCGTGCTGGTGGCTCCTGCAAAGGAGTTGGTGTAAGCCTCGGAGGTGATGACGGGCGTCAGCTGGTTGAGGTCCGCGATGGGGCTTACAGCCAGAGTCGTGAGGTTTACCTCGAGGTTGTGCTTGGCACTGCTGGTGATGCGCAGCAGGCCATTGGTCGTGGAGCCCGGCGTGGTGGATTCTGTGCCGGGACGGAAATCAACCCCGTAGCTGGCCGCTGGTTGCAGCGTGAAGCTGTTCACCGTAGCTGGCGGCAGAGTATTGCTGGTGAAGCTAACCACGCTTGCCGCTCCGGTGGAGAGATTCACCGTATAAAGTCGGCCGACTGAGTTGCTGCCAGCGGTCACCAGATACAGGGTGCCTGCCGTGGTGAAGTCCATTCCGATGATCGACTCGCCGGTGCCGATACCGGTCAGCGCACGGTTGGTGATCAACGTGCCGGGTGAGTTGCGGTCAAAGATCAGCAGGCGGCTATTGTCGGTGATGGCGTAGAGATCATTGGCACCCGTAGTGCTGGCCGCGAATGCCGTCAGTGCGCTTGCGCCGACTGGTAGTGCCACTACACCACGCAGGGTCGCAGCGCCGGCACCCGGTGCCACGGCACCTAGATTCACCGCGTAGAGATTCACGGCGGAGTTGACCACCGAGACCGCATAGGCCTCGCTGCTGCCAATGATGTCGAAACCGCTGATCTCAGCAAGATCGACCCCCAGATCGCTGATCTGCGTCAACCGGCCTGCTGGCGTGCCGGTGTTGATGCTGAACAGACGATCGGAGGCTGTGTCGAGACCATAGAGCACGGGAGTTGGCGCGATGGTGAAGCCAATGCCGGTGATGGCAAAGGGCGGACGACCCACGGCGGTGTCAGTGAATACCGCGCCGGTGTCGACATTGACGCGCAGGTTGGCCGCCATGGCAGCGGCATTGTTGCTGCTGACGATGCGTAGGCGATCCACCACGGGGTTGAAGTCCAGCGCGTACTGGTTGCCAGTGGCAATCAGTGTCGTGCTGAAAGCGGTGTTGCCATCGGTGGTGTCATTGGGATCGGCGGCAAGCGTCGAGAGCAAGGTAGCCGCTGCGGTGGTCGGGTTGATCAGATAGAGCTTGGCATCGCTGCCCAGCGCCACCAGATCGCCGTTGCGGGGGCGGAAGTCCATGCCCAACAAGGTGACGCCCGTGGTGCCAGCGGGGAAGCTCACCGCACCCACCGTGACATAGGTGTTGCTGGTCGTGGTGGTGAAGCGCAGCAGGTTGCCGGAGGAGGAGAGGGCGAAGATTTGCGGCTCGTTCATCGGCCGCAGGCTCAGGCCCTTCACCGTTTCGCCACCTGCCAGGGTGTCCGCGGTCGTCGTCGCGGCGACGCCGGTTGCCAGGTTGACGCTGTAGAGCTTGGGCGTGCCGTTGTCGGTCATCGACAGCAGGCCTTCGTTGTTGCCGCCATTGATGTCAAAGCCGATGGGGGCGTTGACGGTGCTCAGCCCAAGCGGGCTGGTGGCAGGCACCTGCGTGCCGTCATTGGGCGGATCCTGGCGATTGAGGCTGCCGGAGCTGGCGTCGATGGTGAACAGCGCGGTGCTGCCCGTGCGGAGGAAGGCATTGGTGTAGCCCGCTGCGAGGATGGCGCTGGTGTTGGCAATCGCGGTGTCGGTCGTAACCAGGCCATCGGCCACGTTCACGCGCAGGTTCTGGCCGTTGTTGCTGATGATGCGCAGGCGATCGACGACGGGGTTGAAGTCGATGCCGAAGGCCGTGCCGCTAAGGGCGGTGTAGGTGCCTGTTGCGTCGGCGGCGAGCACGATGCGGCCGCTTGCCGCACCCGTGGCAGGGTCAACGGTGTAGAGGCTGCCGAGGCCGCCGTTGTTGGTCAGCAGATACAGCGCACGGTTGGCATCGGGGCGGTAGTCCACATCTACCGGCGTGTCACCGGCCGTGAGGCCAGTGATGAATGCGCTGGTGCGCTGGGTGCCGGGGGCCGCACGGTTGACCGTGACCAGCTTGCCGCTGGCGGTCAGCAGGGCCAGGTCGCCTGCGGCTGGCGGGGTGGGTGCGATGGGGGCGGCGAGGCTGATGATCGGCTCGTTGCCGGCAAAGTCTCCGAGGCTGGTGGCCGCACCGCTGCGCAGGTCGATGGCGTAGAGGCTGCCGTTGGCGGCACCGCCCGCCACGTTGAGGGCGGCAAAGGCATCGACGTTGCTGCCGATGATCTCGAAGCCGCCGAGCGCACCGGCATTGACGCCAAGGGCACCGACGGAAACCAGGGTGCCGTCATTGGGCGGCGTCTGCATCAGCAGCGTGTCGGTGCTGGCGTCGATCACGAAAAGGCCGGTGCCGGTCGAGCCATTGAAGTTGAAGGTGTAGGCCGGGTCGATGATGGCCGGGGTGCCGGGGTTGAGGTTGCTGTCGGCAATGACGGCGCCGGTATCCACGTTCGCACGCAGGTTCTGGCCGGTGTCGCTGACGATGCGCAGGCGATCCACCACGGGGTTGAAGTCGATGCCGAACACGGCACCGCTCAGCGTGCTGAAGGTCGGTGCGGTGGTGTCGGTGGCGTCGCGCGCCAGCGTGCTCTTGACGGTGGCGGCACCCGTCACCGGGTCGATGGTGACAATGCGCGAGCGGTTGGTGAGGCCGTACACGAGGCCATCGAGCGGACGGCTGTCGATGGCGGTGACCGCTTCACCCGAGTTGAGGCCGGTGATGGCGGCCGAGGTGCGGAAGGTGCCGGGTGTGGCGCGGCTGAAGCTGACGATGCGGTTGGCGTTGGTGAGGCCGATCAGCTCGCCCAGCGTCTGGCCGGCGGCACCGCTGAACGAGGCAGTGACGGTGACATCGCCATTGAGTGCTGGGGTGCAGGTGCCGGTGCCTGAGCAGCCACCGCCGCTCCAACCCTGGAAGGTGTCGGTTGCGCCTGCGGCGGCGGTGAGCGTCACCGTGGCACCGCGCGCATAGCTCTCGGTGCAATCGCTGCCGCAGTTGATGCCGGCGGGGCTCGATGTGACGGTGCCATTGCCGAGCTTGTTGACGGTGAGCGTGACATTGCTGGTGACAAACGCGGCCGTGACCGTCTTGTCGGCATCCATCGTCACCACGCAGCTGGCGCTGCCGCTGCAAGTGCCGCCCCAGCCCTGGAAGCTGAAACCCGCACCCGGCGCGGCGGTGAGCGAGATCATGCTGCCCTGCTGGTAGTTTTCGCCGCAGTCCGCGCCGCAGTTGATGCCTGCCGGGCTGGAGGTGACGGTGCCGGTGCCGGAGGTGCTGACCGACAGCGCGCGGTTGATCGGCTGGAAGGTGGCCACGGCGCTGATGGTGCTGCCAGTGAGCATGAGCGTGCAGGTGCGGGTCGTGCCGCAGCCGGCGGCGTTGCCGCTCCAGCCCGTGAACAGGTTGTTGGCGTTGGCCGGGGTGGCGGTGAGGGTGACCATGCCGCCCTGGCGGTAGGCCTCGCTGCAATCGCTGCCCGCAGTGGGGGTGCAGTTGATGCCAGCGGGGTTTGAAGTGACCGTGCCCATGCTGTTGCCCGAGAGCACGGCGGTGACGGTGGTGGTGGGGATCACCGAGAAGCTGGCGCGTGCGACCACGCGGGTGCTGTTGAGGGTGAGGGTGCAGCTGGTGTTTGTGGCGCAGCTGGCGGCATCGCCGCTCCAGCCGTCGAACAGCTGGCCGCTGCCGGGGGTGGCGACCAGCGTCACCGAAGCGCCGACCGTGCTGGTGGTGGTGCAGCTGCTGCCGCAGTCGATGCCACTGCCGCTGACCGTGCCGGTGCCGCTGCCGGTCTTGATCACTTCAAGCGTTGCCGCTGCCGGGGCGTCGTTGCCACCACCACCACCGCCGCAGGCAGAGAGCAGTGCGCCGCTGAGCAGGGCAATCGGGGCAAACAGGCGGATGGGCAGGGCGAACATGGCGATGAAACCTCGTGTATCCCGCAATGGCGGGCTTAGGGTCGGACAGGTGAATGCGGTGTCGGAAATCGGTTCAGCTTGCAGGAGGTAAACCCTTGCCAACGCAGCATAAACGGGACTGCGCCATTTTGGCTGACAAGGGAGGTTCTGAAGCTGGATTGAAACACCCCATGATCGCCAATTTATGACCGCATCGGCGATCAGCGGCGGTGCGGAGCGGGCTCAACGGTAGACCAGTTCGATGTCGAAGCGGCCCTTGGGCTGGCGGTGCAGCTTGATGAAGCTCTGCGCGATCAGGTGCGGGTCGAAGTGCGTACCGGCCTGCACGAAGCCATGCACGGTGACGGTCGCCACGTGGATGCCATGCACGCCGTAGTCCTGCGCCATGGTGTGGGTCAGGCTTTTGAGCGCGGCCTTGCAGAGCGAGAGCGAGGCGTAGTCGGCGGTGGGGTGGTCGGCCAGGCCGCCGCCGGTGAACAACAGGCTGCCGCCACCGAGCGCGCGCATCTCCGGCACCAGGGTCTGCGCGCACACCAGCGCACCCGCCACGTTGGCGCGGAACTCGCGTACCAGCTGCTCGATGTCGAGTGCGGCCGGGCGCGCGCGCTGCACGCTGGCGACGTTGTAGATCAGCACCCTCGGCGGCCCGAGTTCGAGCTGGGATTGCCGCAGCGCGGCGCGCAGGGCTTCGGCGTCGCCGGCGTCTGCGGCATAGGCGCGGGCCGTGCGGCCGGTGGTCCAGGCGATCTCGGTGGTCTGCGCCACCAGCCGCTCGGGGTGCCGGGCGATCAGCGCGATATCGTAGCCCTCGCGTGCAAAGGCCAGCGCGCAGGCCTGGCCAATACCGGGGCCGGCACCGACGATGAGACAGGTTTCAGCCATGGGCAGGTGTCGTGTTTTGGGGGCCACCGCCGGAGTTGGCGGCCTTGAGAGTGTCTGCAAAGTCGAGCGCCTCGGCCAGTGCCGCGGCCTCCTCGTCATTGACCAGATGCAGGCGCGCGGCGGCGGCGAGCCGGGCGCGGTCGTCCGCTGGCGCGGGCTCGAACTGCGCCTGCTTCAGGCGGCGCAGCAGCGGTTCGATCTTGCGCAGCGCCTCGGTGCGCTGTTCGAGTTCGTCCAGCGCCGGGTGGGCGGCAATGCCCGTGCGCAGGCGCTGGCGCAGCGCCGGTTCACGCAGCAGGGCGAGCGCGGCGCTGGCTTCTTCCGCCACCGTTGGCACCCGGGCGCGTCGGCCGAAGGGCAGGCAGACGAGGGTGATGCCGACGCGCAGGCCGCGGTGCGGCAGTTCCTGCAAGGCCACCCACAGGGCCTCCTCGAAGCTCGCCAGCGAGCGGCGCAGCGCATTGACCACCACCACCCGCTCGGTGAGCGGCTGCTGCGCGGTGGCGTGCCAGGTGAGCAGGGCCAGCATGGCTTGCAGGGCTTCGAGTGCGGCGGCCAGGCGCGGTGCCAGACCCGGGGCCTGCACCTGCAACAAGGGGAGTGCCAGCAGTAGATCGGCGGTGACAGCAAAGCGAGTTTGTGAGAGCCGCACCTGCCGCAGCAGCGGGCGCAGGTCGTCGTCGCCCTCGGCGGGGATCAGCATCGCGCCACTCAAGGCACCGACCAGCGCCCTCGCGGCGTTTTGCAGGGCGTGGCCGAAGGCGCTCCACACCTCGCGGTCGAAGCTGAGCAGGCGATGGGCGGCGTGTTCGTCGCGCGCGGCACTCAGCCATTGCGGGTAGTAGGGATGCACCGCTCCGAGAATGGACAAGAGCCGCGCGTTGTCCTCCGCCTCCACGTCTTCCACCCGTGGCGCGCTGCCCTGCCCCAGGAGTGTTGCGCCATGCCGCGCCAGCCGCCAGGCCTCTCGCGCCGGCACGCGGGTGGGGCGGCCCGCAAGCAGGCGCAAGCCGACGCGATGCAGGGCGGTGCCGATCATCAAGCCCTCGGCGATGCGCGCCTGCGCGGCAGTGGGCGTGGGCAGTTCCAGCGGCAGCATCAGACGGTGCGAGAGCGCCGCGCCAAAGGCTTCGAGCCGGATGTCGGCCTGCGGGTCGGCTGGCGTTTGCAACAGCGGAAACTCAGCCGCCCAGTTGCCCGAGACCAGCTCGGCACCGGGGCCGCGCTCACCCTCGGCCTGCGGCGGCGCATCGAGTGCCAAGAAGCGGTTGAGGAGCGGCAGGGTCAGCCACTCCTGCCGCACGGCCGAGACGTTGAGCGGCACGAACAGCAGCAGGTAGGCGATCAGCAGCAGCGCGAACGTGCTCAGCGAGCTGCCCAGCCAGCCGTAGAACAGCACGGTGACGCCGACCACGCCGGTCGCGGTCGTCAGCGGCACGCCGCGATAGGCGAGCACGAGGGCGACAGTGAAAAAGACGAGCAGCCAGAACATGGCGGGTTGGGCGCGGTCGTAGAATCGGGACTCCACTATTGTCACCGCAAACCATGAGCGACACGACCCGCGCCGCGTTTCGGCAGCACTCCCCGCTTGATCAGCTGCTGGCCCGCGTTGGCGATGGCCTGCGCACGCTGTCTGCTGTCGGTGAATCGCATCGCCCCAGGCCGCTGGCCGCCGGCGGCGCGCTGACCGATGCCGAGCGCGAGGCGGCTGCATCGCTGATGCGCGTCAACCATGCGGGCGAGGTGGCAGCGCAGGGCCTGTACCACGGCCAGGCGCTGGTCGCGCGCGACCCGGCCATTCGCCGCCAGCTGCTCGATGCGGCGAAAGAGGAACAGGATCATCTCAACTGGTGCAGCGAGCGCCTGCAAGAGCTGGGCGATGGCCCCAGCAAGCTCAGCCCGGTGTGGTACGCGGGCTCTGCGGCCATCGGTGCGCTGGCCGGTTTGCGCGGCGATGCCGTGAGCTTAGGATTTGTCGCCGAGACCGAGCGGCAGGTGAGTGCACATCTGGGCGAACACTTGCAGCAACTACCCGAGGCCGACCACGCCTCGCGCGCCGTGGTGCAGGCGATGAAAACCGACGAGGAGCGCCACGGCCAGTCTGCGCTCGATGCCGGCGGCAAGCTGCCGCCGGCGCCGGTGCGTGGCTTGATGCGTGCAGTGGCGCAGGTGATGAAGTTTGGTGCAGCACGGGTTTGACCCGCATTGGCGGTGTGGTGCCGCCTTTATCATTCCCCACCCCTCAAGACAGAACTGGAATCGCTCATGGATGTCCGCGCCGCCGTCGCCTTTGCCGCAGGCAAACCGCTCTCGATCGAAACCGTGCAGCTGGCAGGCCCGCGCGAAGGCGAGGTGCTGGTCGAGATCAAGGCCACGGGGCTCTGCCACACCGACAAGTACACGCTCAGCGGTGCTGATCCCGAAGGCCTGTTTCCAGCCATCCTCGGCCACGAGGGCGCGGGCGTAGTGGTCGATGTCGGCCCGGGCGTGAAGTCGCTCAAGAAGGGCGACCACGTCATTCCGCTCTACACGCCGGAATGCCGCGAGTGCGACTACTGCACCAGCCAGAAGACCAATCTCTGCCAGAAGATTCGTGGCACCCAGGGCCGTGGCTTGATGCCGGATGGCAGCTCGCGCTTCAGCATCGACGGCACGCCGATCCTGCACTACATGGGCTGCTCGACCTTTGCCAATTACACGGTGCTGCCGGAAATCGCCCTCGCCAAGGTGCGCGAAGACGCGCCCTTCGAAAGCATCTGCTACATCGGCTGCGGCGTGACCACCGGCATCGGCGCGGTGATCTTCACCGCCAAGGTGGAGGCAGGCACCAACTGCGTCGTGTTCGGGCTCGGCGGCATTGGGCTGAACGTGATCCAGGGTTTGAAGATGGTGGGTGCCAACATGATCGTTGGCGTCGATACCAACCCCGCGCGCGAGAAGATGGCGCGGCAGTTCGGCATGAGCCACTTCGTCAATCCCAAGACCATCGAAGGCGATCTGGTCGCCCACCTCGTCGAGCTGACCAAGGGCGGTGCGGACTACAGCTTTGAGTGCATCGGCAACGTGCAGGTCATGCGCCAGGCGCTGGAGTGCTGCCACAAGGGCTGGGGTGTGAGCACCATCATCGGCGTGGCCGAAGCAGGCAAGGAAATTGCCACGCGGCCTTTCCAACTTGTGACCGGCCGCCGCTGGATCGGCTCAGCCTTTGGCGGCGCACGCGGCCGCACCGATGTACCGAAGATCGTCGATTGGTACATGGACAAGAAGATCAACATCGACGATCTCATCACCCACAAACTCAAGCTCGAAGAGATCAACCACGGCTTCGACCTGATGACGCGCGGCGAGTCGATCCGCAGCGTGGTCGTCTACTGATCAGGCCTGGATGTTCTTGCCGTAGAAGATTTCCATGATCTCGTGGTCAACGCGGCCGCGGATGCGCTTGGCCTCGCGCGGCGGCAGCTCGGCCGCACCCTCGCCGAACAGGTAGGTGTCGAGGTCGAGTTCCTTCAGCTTCATCTTGGTGTGGAAGATGTTCTCCTGGTAGACGTTGACGTCCACCATGTCGTACTTGTCTTTCACATCGCGGGCGATGAAGTTCTGGATCGAGTCGATGTTGTGGTCGATGAAGTGCTTCATGCCGCGCACGTTGCGGGTGAAGCCGCGCACGCGGTAGTCCATCACCACGATGTCGCTCTCGAAGCTCTTGATGAGGTAGTTCAGCGCCTTCAGCGGGCTGATCTTGCCGCAGGTCGAGACGTCGATGTCGGCGCGGAAGGTCGAGATGCCGGCGTCCGGGTGGTTCTCGGGATAGGTGTGGACGGTGATGTGACTCTTGTCCAAGTGCGCAACGACGGATTCTTTGTCTTTCTTGCCCGGCGTGGGCAAGCCGTCCAGATGGCCCTCGGAGATCAGCATGGTGACACTCGCACCCTGCGGGTCGTAGTCCTGCCGCGCCACGTTGAGCACGTGCGCGCCGATCATCTCGGCCACGTTGGTGAGAATCTCGGTGAGGCGCTCGGCGTTGTATTGCTCGTCGATGTACTCGACGTATTCCTGCTGGTCGGCCTTGGTGCGGGCGTAGCAGATGTCGTAGATGTTGAAGCTCAGCGACTTGGTGAGATTGTTGAAGCCCAGCAATTTGAGTTTCGGGTTGCTGGTGGGTTTCATCTTGGCCAAGGTGTTCTCCATACGATGCGCGTCGCGCCTGAAACCGCGCGAGGGCGGCTAAACGAAAATCCCCGCAGTTTCATGGGCGGGGACAAGGGATTATCGGGCAAAACCGCTGTTTTGCCCATGAAACTTTCGTGACCGGCCCGTCGAGCCATCTCAAGTTGCTTCGACAATCTCGAAATCATGGCTCATCGCCACGCCGCCCTTGCCGAGCATGATTGAGGCCGAGCAGTATTTCTCGGCCGAGAGCTGCACGGCGCGCTCCACCTGCGCGGGGTTCAAACCTTTGCCCGTGACGACGAAATGCATGTGGATGGCCGTGAACACCTTGGGCCCGGTCTCGGCACGCTCGGCCTTCAGTTCGCAGATGCAGTCGGTCACCGCCTGTCGGCCTTTCTTCAAGATCATCACCACATCCACGCTCGAACAGGCACCCACACCCATCAGCAGAAGCTCCATCGGACGAGCACCGAGATTGCGCCCCCCCAGCTCTGGCGGGCCGTCGATCACCACCGCATGGCCCGAGCCTGACTCGGCGACGAAGGCCATGTTTTCCACCCACTTGATGCGTGCCTGCATGGTGTTTTTGCTCGCTGAAGAATGCGCTGAACCTTGTGGTATTGTCGGGCAAATCAAGAGGTTCAAGCGGCGCTCTGACGCCGCCACCGGAAGAGAAGCCACCCTCATGCTCGACCAGCCCGCTGTCCAGGCTTTCATCGCCCAGGCGACGAAGCGTTCTTACCCGCCGAAGCAGGTCATCATCCACGCGGGCGACGAGCCGCTGTCGCTGTTCCTGATTCTAGAAGGCTCGATGAGCGTCACCGTGCAGGACGACGACGAGCGCGAGATGGTGCTGGCCTACCTCAATCCCGGCGAGTTCTTCGGCGAGATGTGCCTGTTTCCCGAGCAGAAAACCCGCACTGCCGAAGTGCGCACCCGCACCCAGGCCCTGGTGGCCGAGATCGGCTACGACAACTTCCGCCGGTTCCTCCGCGAGCATCCCGAGATCATGCTCCAGCTGGCAGGCCAGTTGGCACAACGCCTGCGCGCGACCACCCAGCGCCTGACCGACCTCGCGTTTCTCGATGTGCAGGGCCGGGTCGCGCACGAAATTCTCAACCTCTGCCGCCAGCCCGATGCCATGCCGCATGCGCGCGGCACGCTGGTGCGCATCTCCCGGCAGGAGCTGGCGCGCATCGTCGGCTGCTCGCGCGAGATGGCCGGGCGCGTGCTGAAAAAGCTCAGTGACGATGGCACGGTGAATGTGCAGGGCCGCAGCATCGTCGTGCTGGGTGTGCAGTTCACCGGCGTGGTCAAGCCGCAGCCGATCCGCCGCAATTAACGTGTCAATGTCCTGAGTGCGTCGCCAGGCGAGGCTTGGCGCATCAGCGATTCGCCGACCAGGAAGCGATGTACGCCCGCCGCGCGCATCGTCGCCACATCCGCAGCGGTGACGATGCCGGATTCGGTGACGACGTCGGTGCCTTTGGGAATCTCGGCGAGCAAATCAAGCGTGTTGCTCAAGCTCACCTCGAAGCTGCGCAGGTTGCGGTTGTTGATGCCGAGCAAGATTGGGGGCAGCTTTGCCGCCAACACCACTTGCAGCTCGGCGCGGTCGTGGATTTCGACCAGCACATCCATGCCCAGACTCACTGCGTAAGCGGCCAGTGATTCGAGCCGCAATGGTTCGAGAGCGGCCACGATCAGCAGCACGCAATCGGCGCCGATGGCGCGTGCTTCGGCAATCTGCAATTCGTCGATCAGGAAATCCTTGCGGATCGCAGGCAGCGCGCAGCTTGCGCGAGCCTGGACGAGAAAGGCGTTGTGGCCCTGGAAGAACTGCTCGTCGGTCAGCACGGAGAGGCACGCCGCACCACCTGCCGCATATTCGCGGGCGATCCAGCCGGGATCGAAGTCGGCGCGGATCAGGCCCTTGCTCGGCGAGGCTTTCTTGATCTCGGCAATCACGCCCGCTTCGCCTGCCGCGACCTTCGCCGTCAGTGCGCGGATGAAACCGCGCGCAGCACCCTGCTCGCGGCCATGTTCTTCCAGCGCACTGCGCGAATAGCGCCTGGCGAGCAGTTTGATCTCGTCGGCTTTGACCGCAAGAATTTTATCGAGGATGTCGCTCATGGTTTCTGGTTCTGTGTGGCGCGCACGAAGGCATCGAGCTTGGCACGGGCTGCACCGCTCGCCAGCACCTCTCGTGCCCTGGTGATACCCGCGCCAATCGAATCCGCAAGGCCTGCGGTGTAGAGCGCAGCACCGGCATTGAGCGCGACGATCTCGCGGGCGATGCCGGGTGTGTTGTCGAGGGCTTCAAGAAGGCGTGCTTTCGATTCGCTGGCATCGGCCACCGTCAGCCCGCGCGAGCCAGCCATCGCAAGGCCGAAGTCTTCGGGATGAATCTCGTATTCGCGCACCACGCCGTCGCGCAGCTCGCCGACGAGGGTGCCGGCACCGAGGGTGATTTCATCGAGGCCGTCCTTGCCCCAGACGACGAGTGCGCGCTTGGCCCCAAGGCGTTCCAGCACGCGCACCTGGATGCCGACGAGATCGGGATGGAACACGCCCATGAGGATGTTGGGCGCGCCCGCAGGATTGGTGAGCGGACCCAGGATGTTGAAGATGGTGCGCACACCCATCTCACGCCGCACGGGGGCCACCACCTTCATCGCCGGATGGTGGTTGGGCGCGAACATGAAGCCGATGCCGCATTCGGCAATGCAGGCCGCGACTTGCTCTGGTTGCAGGTCGAGCGAGGCACCGAGGGCTTCGAGCACATCAGCCGAACCGCTTTTGGACGACACGCCGCGGTTACCATGCTTGGCGACTTTCGCACCCGCGGCTGCTGCGACGAACATCGCGGCAGTCGAAATGTTGAAGCTATGCGCGCCATCGCCGCCGGTGCCGACGATATCGAGGAGATGATCATTGACGGCAAAAGTGCCGTCGCTCCCCCGCTCCCTCGTATCGACCTTGCGCGCGAACTCGCGCATCACCTGTGCTGCGGCAGCAATCTCGCCCACGGTTTCCTTCTTCACCCGCAGGCCGGTAAGGATGGCAGCAGTCATCAGCGGCGAGACTTCGCCGCGCATGATCGAGCGGAACAGCTCGATCATTTCGTCCTGAAAGATTTCGCGGTGTTCGATGGTGCGTTGCAGGGCTTCATGCGGAGTCAGTGCCATTAGCGTTTTTCCTCCAAGAAGTTTTTCAGCATCGCGTGGCCATGCTCGGTGAGGATGGACTCCGGATGAAACTGCACGCCCTCGATGGGTAGCGTCTTGTGGCGCAGGCCCATGATCTCGTCCATCGAGCCATCTGGGTGCTGTGTCCAGGCGGTAATCTCGAAGCAGTCCGGCAGCGACTCGCGGGCGACGATCAGCGAGTGGTAGCGCGTCGCCGTGAAGGGGGAGGGCAAGCCTGCGAATACGCCCTGCTGTGAGTGATAGACGGGCGAAGTCTTGCCATGCATCACTTGGCGCGCGCGCAATACCGTGCCGCCAAACGCCTGGCCCATCGCCTGATGACCAAGGCAGACGCCGAGAATCGGAAAGCGGCCTTTAAGTTGTGCGAGCAAGTCCAGGCAGATGCCGGCTTCGTTGGGGGTGCAAGGCCCCGGCGAGAGCACGATGTGGCTCGGCTTCTTGGCAGCGACTTCGGCGACCGTGATCTGGTCGTTGCGATGCACCTCGACCTCGGCCCCCAGCTCGCCGAAGTACTGCACGAGGTTGTAGGTGAAGGAATCGTAGTTATCGATCATCAGGATCATGACTGGCTCCCCCCGGCAGCTTGCGCCGCAGCGCGCATCATCGCGCGCGCCTTGCTTATGGTTTCGTCCCATTCGGCTTGCGGGTCGCTGTCGGCAACCACGCCAGCACCCGCCTGCACATGGATGAGGCCATCCTTGATGACGGCGGTGCGGATGGCGATGGCGACATCCATGTTGCCGCACCAGCCGATGTAGCCCACAGCACCCCCATAGATGCCGCGCTTGTGGGGTTCGAGTTCCTGGATGATTTCCATCGCCCGCACCTTGGGCGCGCCGCTGAGCGTGCCGGCGGGGAAGGTCGCGGCGAGCGCATCGAGCGCATCGAGGCCGGGCTTCAACTGCGCGGTGACGTTGCTGACGATGTGCATGACGTGGCTGTACTTTTCCACCGCCATTTTCTCGGTGAGCTTGACGCTGCCGGTCACTGCGACGCGACCCACATCGTTGCGGCCGAGATCAATCAGCATCAGGTGTTCGGCGACTTCCTTGGGGTCGGCCAGCAGCTCGGCCTGGATGCGCACATCGTCCTCGGCGGTCACACCGCGCTTGCGGGTGCCGGCCAGCGGACGCACGGTGGCGAGGCCATCCTGCACTCGCACCAGAATCTCCGGCGACGAGCCGACGACATGGTGATCGCCGAGGTTGAAGCAGTAGAGATAGGGCGAGGGATTGAGCCGGCGGATGGCGCGGTAGAGCTGCACCGGATCGGCCTCGAAGGGTGCCGTGAGGCGATGCGCGGGCACCACCTGCATCACGTCACCCGCGGCGGTGTAGTCCTTGATCTTCTGCACCGCGGCCTTGAACGCGGTCTCGCCCATGCTGCTGACGAAGGGCAGATCCTGCGCAGGCTCGACGAAGGCCGCGCGCGAGCGGCGCATGTGGCCGGCCATCTGCGCCTGCAATTCGGTGAGGCGGCGCTCGCCGCGCTCGCGCTCTTCCGTGCTGTCTTCGACGTGCACCACCAGTGTGATGGTGGCCTTGATGGCATCGAACACCACCACCTCGTCGCTGCGCATCAAGAGGATGTCCGGCGTGCCGATGGGGTCGGCCTGATCGTGATCGAGACGCGGCTCGACGTAGCGCACGGTCTCGAAGCCGAAGTAGCCGACCCAGCCACCGGTGAACCGCAGAGCGCCTGGCAGCGGTGCCGCCACGGTCTTGGTGTGTTCGCGGATGAAGGCCAGCGGGTCTTCCATGTGCTGGTCACGCATGCGCACGCCGTCGCGGGTCACGCTGACGCGTCGGTTGCTGACGCGGATCACTTCGCGGCAGGCCAATCCAATGAACGAATAGCGCCCCCACTGCTCGCCGCCCTGCATGGATTCGAGCAGGTAGGTGAAGGGTTGGTTGGCGAGTTTGAGGTAGGCGCTGACGGGTGTGTCGAGGTCGCCGGGTAGTTCGCGCGTGAGCGCGATCAGATGCTGGATGGGTGCGGACATGGCTTGGCGTGCAGGCTTCGATTTTTAGCGGGCGCGAGAGTGACGCGCAGGGGGAACGGCAGGGGTTTAGACCCAAGAATCAGCTGTTCACCATCGCCAGCAGCGGCTCAGTTTTTCAGTCCGCATCACGTTCAAGCCTTCGAGAGTTCAGCACGCATGGCAGCGATGGTAGCAGCGTAGTCCGGCTTGCCGAAAATGGCGGAGCCCGCGACGAAGGTATCGGCGCCCGCCGCCGCAATCTCGCGGATGTTGTCTACCTTCACGCCGCCGTCGATCTCAAGCCGGATGTCGCGGCCGCTGGCGTCGATCAAGGCGCGCGCCTCGCGCAGCTTGTTGAGCGTGCCGGGGATGAAGCTCTGGCCGCCAAAGCCGGGGTTCACGCTCATCAGCAAGATGAGATCAACCTTGTCCATCAGGTATTTGAGGCAATCCAGCGGCGTGGCCGGGTTAAACACCAGTCCGGCCTGGCAGCCTGCGGCCTTGATCGCCTGCAAGCTGCGGTCGATGTGGCGCGTGGCTTCGGGGTGAAAGCTGATGAGCGTGGCACCAGCCTTGGCGAAGCTGGCGGCCAGCTCGTCCACTGGCTCGATCATCAGATGCACATCGAGCGGGGCGGTGATGCCGTATTTGCGCAGCGCCTCGGCAATCGCCGGCCCGAAGGTGAGGTTGGGCACGTAGTGATTGTCCATCACGTCGAAATGCACCCAGTCGGCCCCGGCGGCGAGCACCGCCTTCACGTCATCGCCGAGGCGTGCGAGGTCGGCGGAGAGGATCGAAGGACTGATGATGGGGGATTGCTTGGCCATGACGCGATTATCTCAGGCTTGATGCGCGTTGGCGCATCGGCTTGGCGCGGAGAGGGGCGAGGGCCGACAATCCGCATATGAACAGTTCCAAGCCGCTGCACACCTCCACCATCACCTCGCTGCCCAAGATCCACGCGGGCAAGGTGCGGGACATCTTTGCCGTGGGCGACAAGCACATGCTGCTGGTCTCCACCGATCGGCTGTCGGCGTTCGATGTGATCCTGCCGCAGTCCTTCCCCGGCAAGGGTGCGGTGCTGACGCGCCTGACGACGTTCTGGATGGATCGCTTTGCCTCGCTGCTGCCGAACCAGATGGCACAGGAGATGCGATTGAGCGATTGGCTCGACGCGCGCGAGCTGGCCGAGTGCGAAGGTCGCGCGGTGATTGTCAAAAAGCTCAAGGCACTGCCGGTGGAATGCGTCGCGCGCGGCTATCTGATCGGTTCGGGTTGGAAGGAGTATCAGCAGACCGGTGCGGTGTGTGGCATCACGCTGCCGGTGGGGTTGCAGCAGGCGGCAAAGTTGGCGGAGCCGATATTCACCCCGGCGTGGAAAGCCCCTGCTGGCGAGCACGATGTGAACATCGACTACGCCCGCGCGGTCGAGTTAGTCGGTGCTGACCTCGCCCGGCAGCTCAAGGACTACACCCTGCGCATCTACCGCGAGGCCGCCGAATACGCGCTGGCGCGCGGCATCATCATTGCCGATACCAAGTTCGAGTTCGGGGTGGACGAGCACGGCACGGTGCATCTGATCGACGAGGTGCTCACGCCAGACTCCTCGCGCTTCTGGCCCGCCGACCAGTATCGTCCCGGCACCAGCCCGCCCAGCTACGACAAGCAGCTGGTGCGCGACACGCTGGAGAAGATGCCCTGGGACAAGAAGCCACCGGGGCCTGAGCTGCCGCAGGCGATCATCCAACAAACGGCGGCCATCTATGCCGAAGCCGAACGGAGACTGACGACATGACGATTGCCTTCTGGTGTGTGCTGGCCGCAGCGGTGCTGCCGTTTTTCTGCGCACTCGGTGCCAAGTGGAGCAAGAGCTTCGACAACCATCACCCGCGTGACTATCTAGAGCGTACTCAGGGGTGGCGGCGGCGCGCGCATGCGGCACAGCTCAATGGCTTCGAGGCGTTTCCGGCATTCGCGGCGGCGGTGATCGTCAATCGCATCGTGCTCGGGCCCAACGCGATGGCTGACTGCATCGCGCTGGTCTTCATCGCTTGCCGCATTGCGTATGGTCTTTTCTATGTGGCGGATTGGGCGCTGCTGCGTTCCATCGTCTGGTTCGCTGGGGCACTCTCTTGTGTCACCCTGTTTGTCGCTGCCGCCTGAGGAGATGACCCATGCAGATCAAGGTTGAGATTGATGTCAAGCCCGAAGAGCTGCGTCGCTTCCTGGGATTGCCGGATGTCGCGGGCTTGCAGGAAGACCTGATGGCCTTCCTGAAAGACAAGATGGGCCAAGCGAGTGATGGCTTGAGCCCTGCTGCCGATTTTGTGCGCGGCAACTTCGAGAACTTGAAAAGCTCGGCGGCGGTGCAGCGCCTGCTTTCAACCGTGAAGGTGCGGGTGAGCGAGCCGGAACCTGCACCTGTGGTAAAGAAGCGCAAGTCGAAAGTGCCTGCCGCCAAAGTCGGCAAGACGGCCAAGAAAAAACCCGCTGCTTGAGCGGGTTTGGTTTCTCCGACATTCCCGCTTGGGCGGGAATCCAGGTTTAGGTCGCACTAATAAAGACAAAGCGATTCACTCTGCCCAGGTTCCTGCCTTCGCGGGAACCACGCACATCACACCGCGCGTTTCAGTTTCAAGCTGCCGCGAATGTCCCGTCCGAAACCCTTGAGCAGCTGGCCGCGCACGGCGTGGTCGCGGCTCAGGCGTGCGTGGGTATCGGGTAGCAAATCCAGCTGGTTGCGCAGCAGCTCGCCAACGTTGCGCGCCTTGCGGGCCACGCTGATGCGCTCGCGCAACGAGGCGAAGAGATTGTCGAAGGCCGTGGTCTCGTGCTCGACGAGCACGGCGAGACCATCCTTGGCGGTATTCAGCATCTGGTTCACTTTAATCTTCTCGAAAGTCATCAGTGCGTAGAAGCAAAAACGGGGCCGGTTTGGGCCGACCCCGTTCGATATGCGACTGACGGCGGGGGGGAGGGATGCACCCCCCCACCGTGCGAGTGGCTTACTTCTTGGCAGCAGCCTTCACCGTCTTGGTGGCGGTCTTCACGGCCTTCTTGGCGACAGTTTCGGTCTTGGCGACAGCAGCCTTGACGGTCTTCTTGGCCTTGGCGACGGTCGCCTCGCCGTTGAGAGTGGCAACGATGGTGCTGTAGCCGCCCTCGAAGGTCTTGACCAGCTCGCCCTTGGTCTCGAGCAGGGTCTGCACGGTGGCGTTGAAGGCGTCGACGGCCGGGGTGGTGGCGGGGATGTAGGCAACCGGGTTGGCGATCACGGCCTGCACGCCAGCCTTGGTGGCCTTGCTGAAGCTCACCTTCGCGCCGTTGAACAGGGCGGTGGCGGCATCGGCATTGGTCTTGGCAATGGTGGTGGCGGACTCGACGACGATGCCGTTGGCGGTCTTGAGGGTGTCAAAGCCAATCGTGGCGACTTCCTGGCCCTGGGCAGCGAACTTTTCGGCGCGACCGGTGACTTCGGTGATGAGAGATTGAACATCCATGGCGAAACTCCGTAGGTTGGTGAGGCAGGGGAAACTACATCTGGAAGCTGAGGCAGGGCTGACTGTTTGTTGCAGTGCAGCATTTGTTGCGGTGCATCATAAAAGTGCGCCCCCAGCCTGTCAAGCCTCCAGATTTCCACTGTTGTCAAGCACTTGCTCAGCTGGCCTGCGATAGCATTCGCCAATGATCAAGGCCATTCAGCAGGTGCGCGTTCGTTTGTGGTCGCTAAGGCCCCTCAGTCGGCTTGGCCGCTGGGGCATCGAGGTCCTGCGCTCACTGGATGCGCTGGTCACGGTTTTCGCTCGTGGGCAGCTCTCGCTGTGGGCGATGAGCCTGGTCTACACAACGCTCTTGTCACTGACGCCATTTCTGGCGCTGAGCTTCTCGCTGCTCAAGGCGCTGGGCGTGCACAACAGCCTGGAGCCGGTGCTGATCGAGACCCTGAAAGGCTTGGGTGAAGCGCAGGCGAGGCAGGTGAGCGACACCGTGGTGAGCTTCGTCTCGAAGATGGACGTGGGCGTGCTCGGCTTCGTCGGCGTGGTGTTGTTGCTGTATTCGGCGGTGTCGCTCATTCAGAAGGTCGAGGGCGCTTTCAACGAGGTTTGGCAGGTGGAAAACCCGCGTGGTATTTCCTCTCGCCTCACCGAATACCTTGCCGTGCTGCTGGTCGGCCCGGCGGTGGTGTTCAGCGCGCTGGGCCTCACCGCCGGCGCCTTGAATGGAGAGTGGGCGGTCTACCTGGGGCGCTTCGAGCCGTTCGGATTCTTTCTGTACGTGTTCTCGGTGATCCTCCCGTACCTGCTCATCGTCGGCATCTTCACCTTCCTGTATGGCTTCGTGCCGCAGGCGCGCGTGCGGGCGCGAGCGGCCCTGATGGGTGGCCTGGTCGCAGGCTTTCTGTGGCAGACGCTGAGCTATGGCTTTGCGGCGTTCGTGGCCGGGGCAACCAACTACAACGCCATCTACTCGGGCTTCGCGATCATGATCTTCGTGCTGATCTGGCTCTACGTCGGCTGGCTGATTTTGCTCGCGGGCTGCCAGATCGCCTACTACGTGCAGCATCCCTCTCGCATGAATCCGCTGCTCACCCGCGTAATGCACGCCGGCCGAGCGCGTGAACAGGCGGGGCTGACGCTCATGGTGCAGATCGGTCAGCGATTCTTGCAGGGCCAGCCGCCGGTCTCGCGCGAGCTGCTGGCGAGGGAGCTGGGTTTATCGGAAACCGGGGCCACCACGCTGGCCGCACCGCTGATCGAAGGCGGCTATCTGGCCGAAAGCGGAGCCTGTTTGCTGATGGCCCGCGACCCCGGCAGCTACGACCTCGCCACCCTCTGGCAACACCTGCGCGGTGCCAAGCCAGAGGCAGGCCCATCACCCGCTGTCGCCGTGTGGCTCGACCAGGCCGAGCGGGCCGTGGCGGCGCAGGGTGCGACGCCTTTCCGCGACTGGCTGTTGGCAATGGGTGATTCTGCCCCTACCAAGGGCTAAATGAATGCTGGCGAAATAATGTCAGGTTCCCAATAATGCGGCGCATTGCAGGTAACGAAGCCTGCGCAAGTCCGGCGAACGCCGAACCCAAGAAACAACCAGGCTAAAACGGGACTGAACATGGCAAAACGAGGAGAGACGGTGACTTATTCCGACCAGGTGTGGCTCAAGGAGTATCCGGCCAGCGTGCCGCACACGGTGGACGTGAGCGCCTACAGTTCGGTAGCCGATGTGGTGGAGAAATCCTGCGAGCAATTTCGCAAGCTGTCCGCCTTCGAGTGCATGGGCACCTCGATGACGTACGACGATGTGGATCGCCTCTCGCAGGACTTCGCCAGCTACCTGCAGAACGTCTTGCAGTTGAACAAGGGCGACCGCGTGGCGGTGATGATGCCCAATCTCTTGCAATACCCGGTGGCGATTTTCGGCATCCTTCGCGCCGGCATGGTGGTGGTCAACGTCAACCCGCTCTACACGCCGCGCGAGCTTGAGCATCAGCTCAAAGACAGTGGTGCCAGAGCCATCGTCATCATCGAGAACTTCTGCACCACACTGCAGGAAGTGCTGGCCAAGACCAAGATCGAAGCCGTGCTGACGACGCAGATCGGCGACATGGCGGCCTTTCCCAAGAGTCTCATCACCAACTTCGTCATCAAGCGCGTCAAGAAAATGGTGCCGGCCTGGGACATGCCGGGCTCGATCCCCTTCCGCACCGCACTGGCCCGCGGCAAGGCGCAGCCTTACAACAAGGTCGGCCTCACCCACGACGACGTCGCGTTTTTGCAATACACCGGCGGTACCACGGGCCTCTCGAAGGGCGCGACGCTCTCGCACGGCAACATCGTCGGCAACCTCATGCAGATGCGCGCCTGGATGGGCAGTCAGCTGGCGGAGGGGGAGGACCTCATCATCACCGCGCTGCCGCTATACCACATCTTTGCGCTGACGGTGAATTGCCTGTTGTTCGTGAGTGTGGGCGGCAAGAACGTGCTCATCCCGAACCCGCGCGACATGCCGGGTTTCGTGAAGGAACTCGCCAAGCACAGGTTCACCTCCTTCACCGGTGTGAACACGCTCTTCAACGGCCTGCTCAACACGCCAGGTTTCAGCGATCTCGATTTCTCGCCGCTCAAGTTCACCGTTGGTGGTGGTGCGGCCGTGCAGCAGTCGGTTGCCGAGAAATGGCGCGCGGCGACTGGCAAGGCGCTCACCGAAGGCTATGGTCTTTCCGAGACCTCGCCCGGAGTCTGCTTCGGCCCGCTCGACAAGCCGGACTGGAACGGCACGATCGGCCTGCCGCTGCCCGGCACCTTTGTGAGCCTGCGCGACGACGACGAGAACGAAGTGCCCGTCGGCGAACCCGGCGAGCTGTGCGTGAAGGGCCCGCAGGTGATGCGGGGCTACTGGAGGAAGCCAGAGGACAACGCCAAGTCCTTTACCAAGGACGGACTATTCAAGACCGGCGACGTCGCGGTGATGAGTGCCAATGGCTACTTCAAGATCGTCGACCGCAAAAAGGACATGATCCTGGTCAGTGGCTTCAACGTGTATCCCAACGAGATCGAGGATGTCGTGGCGCGCCATTCCGGCGTGTTGGAGTGCGCCTGCATCGGCATGCCCGACACCAAGACCGGCGAGGCGGTGAAAGTGTTCGTGGTGAAAAAGGATTCTTCGCTGACGGCTGAGGACTTGAAGGATCACTGCAAGAACCTGCTCACCGGCTACAAGGTGCCCAAGGCCTTCGAGTTCATCGATGCGCTGCCGAAGAGCAATGTCGGCAAGATTCTGCGCAAGGAATTGCGCGGCAAGTAAGGTCAGCGCACCCACAAAAAAGCGGCCGTCGGGCCGCTTTTTTGTGGGTGATGCAAAAGCTATGCGGCCTTGGCATCCGGCAGCGTGATGTTCATCTCCAGCACATCGAGGCCATCCTCGTGCTGCACGTTCACCTTCACGGCCGAGTCCGCCACTTGCACATACTTGCGGATCACTGAGAGCAGTTCGGCTTGCAGCTGGGGGAGATACGAAGGGCCATCATGGTTGCGGCCGTCCTGGTCGCGCTGCCAGGCCACGGCGACCATCAGACGATCGCGGGCGGTCTGTGCCGTGGCGGGTTTCTTGGTGCGGAAAAAGCTCATCAAGTCCATGACGACCTCCTGGTTCAGGCGCCGAAGAGCTTGCTGAAAAAGCCCTTCTTCTCGACATGCATGAAGCGGTGCGGCTTGTCTTCGCCGAGGAAGCGCGCGACCAGATCCGTATAGGCCTGGCCCGCGTCGCTGACGGCATCGGCAATCACCGGCACGCCGCTGTTGGACGAGGTGAGCACCGTGGGGCTCTCGGGGATGATGCCGAGCAGCGGGATGGCGAGGATGTCCTGCACGTCCTTCACCGAGAGCATCTCGCCGCGCTCGACGCGCTCCGGGTTGTAGCGGGTGAGCACGAGGTGCTCCTTCACCTTGATGCCGCGCTCGGCATTGCGGGTCTTGGCCTGCAAGAGGCCGAGCACGCGGTCGCTGTCGCGTACCGAGGAAACCTCCGGGTTGGTGACGACGAGGGCTTCGTCCGCGAAATACATGGCGTGATGCGCACCTTTCTCGATACCGGCCGGCGAGTCGCAGATGATGTAGTCGAAGCCATCGGCGATGAGATCGTTCAGCACTTTCTCGACGCCTTCGAGCGTCAGCGCGTCCTTGTCGCGGGTCTGGCTGGCGGCGAGGATGTAGAGGTTGTCGTAGGTCTTGTCACGGATCAGCGCCTGGCGCAGGTTGGCTTCGCCCTGCAGCACGTTGACGAAGTCGAACACCACGCGCCGCTCGCAGCCCATGATGAGGTCGAGGTTGCGCAGGCCGACGTCGAAGTCGATGACGGCGACTTTCTTGCCGCGTGCGGCAAGCCCGGTCGAGAAGCTGGCGCTGGTGGTGGTCTTGCCCACGCCGCCCTTGCCGGAGGTGGTGACGATGATCTTGGTCATGTGCGTGCTTCCCTTATGTGAAGTGCTGCGAATTAGTTGAGCGGCTCGATGACGAGCTTGCCGTTGACAAGATAAGCCTGCGTGGCCTCGCCGCTCTTGGCGTTCTGAATTTGATCCGCGACGGCATAGACGCCAGCGATGGCGACCAGCTCGGCCTCGAAGCGACGGGCGAACACGCGCGCGTTTTCATCGCCGCGTGCGCCAGCGAGAGCGCGGCCGCGCAGCGGGCCGTAGACGTGCACGCAGCCATCGGCGATCACTTCAGCGCCGGGGCTGACCGCCGAGAGCACCACAAGGTCGGCATCTTCGGCATAGATCTGCTGGCCGGAGCGCACCGGTTCGGTGATGACGCGGGTGCTGCGGCGCGGTGCCTCGGCGGCGGCGACCGGCACGGGTGCGGCGGGTGCCGGGTCGGCGGCGCGGGGGCGGGCGTCCTTGGGCAACACGGCCAGGCCGACCTTGATCGCCGCACCGCTCAGCGGCCCGTCGCTTACGCCTACAGCCTGGATACCGGCCTCGCGCAGCACGGCGAGCAGGTTTGGCAGGTCCAGTGCGAGGTCGGATTCCACCACCGCCACCATGCCCTTGAGGGCTTGCGGCATCTGGCGCTTCAAGTCGGCGAGATGGCTGGCGATGGCGGCAGGGTCGGCATCCAGCACCCGGATGCGGGTGGCCGAAAGCATCCGGCCTTTGAGTTCGAGTGCGGCGGTGGTGCGGGCCATTGAGTGTTCAGTCTTAGATGCGAGAGTCTAGCATCGCAAGCTTAGGGATCAGGCCCATGGCCTGCGTTTTGCGAGTCAGCGTGTTAGCGTTTGAAAACCCCAAAAGCACTGTTAAAAGCGCACTGGAAATAGAGCACATGCCCGTAGAGTGGCGCGATTACGACTGCAAAACCCATTTCGACGAACTCGTTGCTGCCGATGGCAAGCCGCGCGCTGGTGCCGAGCGCCTGTTCAAGTATTTGGCCACCCTGTCGCAAAAAGATCTGGCCGAGCGTCGGCTTGCCGCTGATCTCGCCATCAAGGTGATGGGGGTAACCTTTACGGTCTACACCGAGGGCAAGAACGTTGATCGCGCTTGGCCGTTCGACATCATCCCGCGCGTCATCCCGGCCAAGGAGTGGGAGCGCACCGAGGCGGGCTTAAAGCAGCGCACCGCAGCGCTCAATCACTTTATTCAGGATATCTACGGCGCGCGCCGCATTATCAAAGACGGCGTATTCCCGGCCGAGGTGCTGGCGGACTCGGTCAATTTCCGCCCGCAGTGTGTGGGCATGAAGCCGGCGGGCGGCATCTGGGCGCACATCTGCGGCAGCGACCTGGTGCGCGACGGTGACGGCACGCTGTATGTGCTCGAAGACAATCTGCGCGTGCCCTCAGGTGTGAGCTACATGCTCGAAAACCGCCTGGTCACCAAGCGTGTCTGGCCGGAGATTTTCGAGACCACCGCCATTCGCCCAGTGGATGACTACCCCGCGCAGTTGTTCGACATGCTGGCCGCCCTCTCGCCGCGTCCACTCGACCTGCCCTGCGTCGTGCTGCTCACGCCCGGCATCTACAACAGTGCCTATTTCGAGCACGCCTATCTCGCCCAGCAGATGGGTGTCGAGCTGGTGGAGGGCACCGATCTGTTCGTCAACGAAGACGATTACGTTTACATGCGCACCATCCATGGCGTGCAGCGGGTGGATGTGGTGTACCGCCGTGTCGATGATCTGTTTCTCGACCCCGAGGCCTTCCGTCCAGATTCGATCCTCGGCGTGCCGGGTCTGATGCGTTCCTGGCTCAAGGGCAAAGTCGCCCTCGCCAATGCGCCGGGTGCGGGCGTGGCTGACGACAAGGTGGTCTACGCCTACGTGCCGGCGATGATCAAGTACTACTTGGGTGAAGCCCCCATCCTGCCCAATGTGCCGAGCTTTTTGTGCATGGATGAAAAGCAGCGCCAGCACGTGCTGGCCAATCTCGACAAGCTGGTGGTGAAGCCCGCCAACGAATCCGGCGGCTACGGCATGTTGATCGGCCCGCGCTCGACGCCCGCCGAGCGCGAGAAGTTCAAGGAGCTGATCGAGAAGAACCCGCGCAACTACATGGCGCAGCCCACGCTCGCTCTGTCGGTGGCGCCCACCATCACCGACGAGGGTGTGCAGCCACGCCATCTGGACTTGCGACCCTTCGTGCTCTCGCGGCCTGATGGCGGTGCCTACGTGACCACGGGCGGTCTCACGCGGGTGGCAATGGTCAAGGGCTCGCTCATCGTCAACAGCTCGCAGGGTGGGGGCAGCAAGGACACCTGGATCGTCGATCTCGATGCCGAAGCGCCGCAACCATCGATGGGCCAGCAGCAACAGCAGGCTGGGCGAAAGCTGTCACAGCAGCAGGGAGGGCAGTGAGCATGCTCTCCCGCGTCGCTGACAATCTCTACTGGTTTGGCCGCTACCTGCAACGTGCCGAAAACACCGCACGTCTCATCAATGTGCACGCCAACCTGCTGCTGGACTTGCCGCGCAACCTCACGGTGGGCTGGCTGCCGTTGCTCGAAATCGCCGGTGCCGACGGCCTGTTCAAGACCACTGGCATGGAGCCGACCGAGGACAACGTGGTGCGCTTCCTGATGGTGGACGAGCGCAATCCAGGTGCAATTTTCTCCAGCCTGTGCTTCGCCCGCGACATCGCCCGCGTCAGCCGCGACTGCATGCCCCGCGAGGCCTGGGAGCGGCTCAATGACCTCTTCCTGTTCGTGCAGGATCGTGGCGAGCGCAGCGTCTCGCGCGCGCGGCGTCAGGACTTTCTGCAGGGTGTGATCAACGGCGCGATGTTGCTGGTGGGCGTGCTCACCAGCAACATGAGCCGCGATGTCGGCTTCCAGTTCCTGCGCATCGGCACCAACCTCGAACAGGCCGACATGACCACGCGCATCCTCGATGTGCGCTCCTCGAGGCTGTTCGTGGCTGATGCCGCGCTCACGCCCTTCGACAATATCCAGTGGATGAGTGTGCTCAAGTCGCTCACGGCGTACCAGATGTATCGTCGGCATGTGCGCACCCGCGTCAACGGCCCGAATGTGCTGCGCTTCCTGCTGCAAAACCGGCAGTTCCCGCGCAGCGTGATCTTCTGCCTGTCGATGGTCGGGTCGGCGCTGCCTTTCCTGCCGCCCAGCCGCAAGGTCGAGCGCGCCATCGAGCGCACCAAGGCGTTGGTGCTGGATGCCAACATCGAAGCCCTGCTCGAACAGCCCGATGGCCTGGCGCTGTTCATGGACGAAATCCAGATCGGCCTGGGTCTGGTCGATGATGCGGTGGTCGAAAGCTACTTCCGCACCTGATCTGCGCAGCCTCAAGCGGCAGCCAAAAGAAAACCCCGGTGGGCTTGAAGCCGACCGGGGTCAAAACCAACACAACATCTAGAAAAATCGAATCCCGTGACTAGCGCGTGCCCTTGGTGCGCAGCGCATCGGGTGTGAAGTCGGCCGGAGTGCGGACGATCGGCTGGTAGACAGTCTTCTCTTCGTTGCGGATCGACAGCGCGATGTAGCGGCCCGATTGCAGGTCATGCTTCACTTCCAGGCCAGGGGCGAGGAAGGGCACGTCGTAGTAGCCATAGCTGTGCAGCTCGTCATAGCGCCAGAGCTGGTCACGGTTGTCGTACTTGTCGACGGCGTGGATCACCCAGCTGTCTTCGTCGATGTAGAACGTGCGCTTCTTGTAGAGGTGCGAGGTGCCTGGCTTGAGGTTGGCTTCCACCACCCAGACGCGATGCAGTTCATAGCGCAGCGGGTCGGGGTTGACGTGGCCGACCTTGAGCACGTCTTTCACCTTCAGCGTGTTGCCGTTGACCTTGTAGGCGTTGTAGGGGATGTACATCTCCTTCTTGCCCAGCAATTTCCAGTCGTAACGATCGGTCGCGCCGTTGTACATGAAGAAGTCATCGTTGGTGCGCAGGCCATCGGCCGCCGTGCCCGGGTTGTCGTAGACCACCGTTGGTGCCAAACGCACGCGGCGCTGACCGGGGTTGTAGGTCCAGGCTTTGCGTGGCGTCTTCACCTGATCGACGAAGTCATCCACCAGCAGAATCGAACCGGCGAGACGCGCCGGCTCCTTGATGATCTGCAGGAAATAGAACAGCAGATTGTCTTCGCGCTGCGCCGGGGTTTTCTTCTGGTTCGAGTAGACGAAGTCGTACTCATAGTCGAACTTCACCAGGTTGTAGTCGCCACTCGCCGTCACCGGCGCCTGGCTCCAGGACGTCGCGTAGGTGTCACCCTTGTAGACGGTCAGGTGGTTCCAGATCGCCTCCAGGCCATTCTGTGGAATCGGGAATGGCACACCGCCATTCGTGCCCTCAAAGCCGTTGCCGCCGGAGACGAGCTTGACCTTGGTGGCATTGGCCTTGGTCTCGGCGTAGAGGCCCGCCGGATACGCAGCACTGCGCCGTGTGGGGTAAACATTCATTTTCCAATCGGGATAGCGCTTCATCAGCGCAATCGAACCTGGCGCGAGATTATCTTTGTACTTCTCGGCGTTGCTGGCGTTAATCGTAAACAGGACCTTGTCGTCGGCGAACGGATCGGCGTAGTGGCCGCCGGTTTTGAAGCCTGCGGGCAGCTTGGTGTTACCGCCGTCCCAGGCCGGGATGGTGCCTGCCGCATTGCCAGCCTTCTCAGCGCCTAGTGGGGTGAGCGAGGTGCCGAGCTTGTCGGCCTCGCTCTGAGACACCGCAGCCTGCGCGGTGGTGAAGGTGACGAGCCCGGTCAACAGGCTCGCGGCGATCAATCGAAGTTTCATGTGGGGTTCTCCTTGAGTTCAGAATGCGTACGAGACGCTGACCGCGACGAAGTCACGATCCTTGCTGGGATTGGCGCTCGTGGCGAAGCTCTGCGACTGGCTGCTGTCGCCGGTGCTGAGCGTCACGACGTTGGGGTCCGGGTTGACGTCAGCGCCAGGCGGCACGGGGTCGGTACCGGCGTAGGTGCGGCCACCGAAGAACGTGGTGTAGCCGATATCCGCCTGCCAGCGTTGCAGGTAGTTGAAGCCGATGCCTGCGGTGATGGCCTTGGTGCCTTCGTTGAAGGTCGGGCTGACGCCGTTGACGTCCTGCGCAAACACCAGGCGCGGCGATATCTGCACGGCACCGACCACGTTCTCGAAGTCCATGCGGCCGACGATGCGATAGCCCCAGGAATTGTCGGTGGCAAAGCCCTCGCTCTGGCAGGAGCCGTTGGCAACCGTCACCGGTGTGCCAAAGCCGCAGGCTGGAAGGCCTGCACCCGGCCCACCGAAGCGCATGTTGTCGGGCAGCTCCAGGTGCGTCACGCCCACCTCGCCCAGCAACACGAACTGCTCGGCGCCCGCGGTCGGACCAAAGGCCTTGGTCAGCGTTACCTGTGACTGGTGCATGGTGACGTTGCGATAGCCCTGCACGTAATCGCCCAGCGCATAGGGAGTCGCGCGATCGGAGCTCTGCGGCGTGCCGCTGATGCTGTTCGGTGCGCCCAACACGGCCAGCAACACCTCGGTGCCGGAGAGCTGGATCGGCTGGTTGGGCCTGAACGAGTACTCACCCTGCACCGCCACGCCGTAGGGCGCCGTGGTGTTGAAGGAGAGGCCGTACAGCTCGATGTTCTCCGGGAACTCCGAGAAGAAGGTGCCACGGCAACCGGTGGTGGCTGAACTGGCGCAGGTCGGCGTGGTGCTGGTGACGTTGGTCGCACCACCGCGAATGCCCGAGACCAGCGGCGTGCGGCTGTGGTACTTCAGCATGAACAGACCGAATTCGGTGTTGTTCAGCGGCTCGGCGAAGTAGCGCAGCGCAAAGCCATACTGGTTTGTGGTGTTGTCGGGATCACGGGTGTCCTGGCGCGGCACCCAGACACTCGCGGAGCCGGCATTGGGGCCTCCCGGAACACGCGTCGGCTTGTTCTGATCCTCTCTGCGCCCGAAGCTGACGATGGCCTGGTTGCCGTCGTCCGACACGAAGTCGTTGGTCGAGAAGTACGCCCCGCGCGGGTCGATCTGGGTTTTATCGTAGGCGGCGAGATAGATGCCCTCAATGCTCAGGTCGCCCGTGATCTGCAACTGTGCCGAAATGATCGGCGTCGGCAGCAGCGCTTCCTTGAGCTCTGCACCGGGCTGTCGCAGGCGGGAGACATCGACCGGGTTGATCGAGTTGATGCTGTTGCCGATGAAAGTGCTCTCACCCCAGTTGATCACCTGCTTGCCCGCACGCACCGAGAGGCTGCGGCCACCCAGGTCGAAGTTGCCGTAGGCGAAAAGATCGAGCAGGCGGAACTCCGCACCCAGGCGATCGCGGCCGCGTGGCCCCAGCTCGTAGCTACCGGTGCGGCGCGCGGTGGTGATGTTGCCGGCCGCGTTCTTGCGGTCTTCCAGCTCGTCGGCGGTGGACGAGGTCTGGTCATAGAAATAGGACACGCGCGAAAACACGCCGTAGTTCTGGTGTTTGAACTCCAGATCGTGCGAAACCTTGAGGTTGGCCGAGGTGACGTCGCCGCTCTCGAAGCCTAGGTTGCCGTCGTCGTCATTGACCGAGCGCGCTGTGCCGCCGTTGGTGATGCCGACCAGCGTCGGGTCTGTACCTTCGACGCGCATTGAAACGCCTGCGGAGATCGTACTGTCGATCGTTGCCGCGATGGGTCCGAGCTGGAAGGGGATTGCCATCGCCGTCATTGGCAGTGACAAGAGTGATGCGGTGGCGCCTGCATGCAGCAGTGCCCTACGACTTGATTTCATCGTGTTTCTCCTCGATGTGTTGGTTATGTTTTCCTCGCACCTTTCGCAAGCCCGCATTTACTACGGGTCATAAGCGAAGTGGGCCGAGTATGCAGCGCATATCGCGCAAACAGCCATTGGTCAAACGACGAACGGGGCTGTGTGTATGCACAAAGCAAAATGGCGCAGCGCAGCAATTGTCGAATGAAGCCGTCGCGTCATTTCAGCGTTGCGGGATGACTCAGCTGGCGGATACGCAGCGCCGCGTGGAGGCGCGAGAGCCAGCCAATGTCATCCAGCCTTGCGGCCAGGATGGTCTCGATGCGTTCGAGCCGGTAGCTCAAGGTATTGGGGTGTATGTTGAGTGCGCCGGCCACGGCCTTGCGGTGCTGGCGGTGCTCGAAAAACGCTTGCAGGGTTTTGATCAGGTGCGGTTCGGGCGCGAGCTTTTCCATCAGGCTGTCGAAGTAGCGCACGACGTTGTCGCTGCTGTTCAGGGCATCGTCGAGTGCGACCTCGGCATAGCGCTGCACCGTGCGCGCCAGTTCAATGCGCAGGCCGATGTCGAGTGCCCGCAGGGCCTGTTCGGAGCTGCGTCGCCAGCCGCGCGCGCCGGTGTCCGGCAGGCCGACGCCAACGCTGCTGATCTCCTGGCCGCTGCCCGGCAGGCTCTCGCAGAGCGTGGCCACACGGCGCTCGGAATCACTCACTGATTCACCCGGGCTGAGCGGCACCCACAACAGCAGGTGGCCGTTGCGCAGCGTGCGCAGCACATGGCTTTGATCCAGCGACAGCGTGCGGCAGACCGAGGCCATCAACTTGTCGAGGCCTGCTTCGGGCGTGATGCGTTCGCGCGGCTGCACGGCGAGTTTCAGTGCCAGCGCCAGATGTGGTGCATTGGCGTCAATGCCGAGCGCGAGCGCGTGTTCGCGGAAGCTCTCGCTGTCGTCCGGATGGCTGAAGATCACGCCGCACAGTTCGTGCTGCAACCGGTCGCGCCAGCGCGCGCGCTTCTGCTGCTCTTCGGCATGCGCCTGGCCGATGGTGCGGCCCATGAGATCGAAGTGGTAGAGGATGTATGGCGAGACCTTGAACAACAGCTCTCGGTGGATGTCCTGATCCTTGCCGGCCTCTTCGAGCAGCACGTCCCACAGCACCCGCGAGCCGGTGCGGAAGGCCTGCAAGAGGCTTTGCAGCGACACGCCCTGGTGCACGCGGCGGCGGCCGAAGGAGATCAAGGGCTCGAGCTCCGCAGCAGCTGGCGGATGTCCCGACAACAGGGCGTTGAACCACATGCGAACGTTGTGTGCGACCGACTGGCGCACATCGAGCTGTATCGAGGCGTCGGCGATGTGCGCGTAGTCGGGGATCGCACCGCGCATGGCGACCAGCGCGCGCGCGACGATGGCATCGGTGTTGCCCAGCTGGGCTTCGACGATGGCACGCAGCGGGGGCGAAAGCGCGCCGACCCCTTCTTCGAGTATCGGGGGTGTCATGGCGTTCATGTGGGTCTTCTTCCTTGGCTGGTCATCCGGGTCTCTTCAAGCCCCTCACCGCTTCATACGCGCAAACCCGTATTTTGGATTGTGCAAATCCACAATGGTCTTGCGTGCAGTCTCCAATGACAAATCCGTAAGGCGGCCACAGACTCGATGCGCAATCAGCGATGAGGAATCGATCGCCTGGTGCGAGTCAAACCACAACGAACGCGCTTCATCTGAAAGCGCGTGGAGGAGCATACGGACATGCGCAATATCAACCGCGCGGCATTGGTGTCGCTGTTTTCACTCAGCCTCATCGCCGCCTGTGGCGGCGGGGGCACCACCCCCACACAGATGAGCGAGGGCGAATCGCCAGCCGCACCGCTGCTGCCGATTCCGTTGCCAGGCCCCACACCACCGCCAGTGGTCGGTGCTAAGACCTGCGTCAGCAATGCCGGCAACTACAACGAGCTGACCGGCGATGCCGCCACACGCAGCAGCAAGGGTGCCTTCACGGTGCCGTTCTGCGAAGAGAAGTTCCTGAGCGAATACAACTACGGCGACCGCCCGGTGTTCACCAACCCGGTGCGCACCGATGACCAATACCCCAACTGCGTTCGCCAGGGTGAGGGCGGGTTCTTCGAGTGCAAACCCTCGGCGGGCAGTGTCGCGCTGCTGCCGGACGACCGCATCGTCTATTTCAATGCGCTGGAAGGCACCGAGAACGTCGAGTTCAACATCGTCAAGGAGTTCGGCGATGTCGCGGTCAGCGACCAGACCCGCCTCATGAAGATGGGCAGCGATGGCAAGGCGCTGTGGTCGAGGCCCATCAACAACGACACCGGCTCGGTCAACCCCAACATCGGCACCGGCCTGTCGCCCGACGACGAGTTCCGCAACGACGGGGCCTTGTTCTGCTCGCACCTCGTACAGCTCTACGATGGCCGCATCATGGCCGCCGGCGGCACCGACTACTACACCGAGCTGGGCATCGTCGAACTCGAAGGCCTGAAGAACGCCCGCATCTTCGACTACCGCAACGATACCTGGTCGCAAACCGGCAACATGGGCTACGGCCGCTGGTATCCGACCATGGTCACCCTCGGTAGCGGCGATGTGTTCGTGGTCAGCGGTGTGACCAAGCTGATCAAGCCGGTGTATCCGGACCGTCCGCTCGCCTCCGGCCGCAACGTGCTGGAAACCGAAACCTACGACCTCGGCTGCGGCACCTGGTCTGACAATGGCATGGCGGCGCAGAAGTCCCTGCCGCTGTTCGCGCGCATGCACCTCTTGCCGAACGGGCAGGTCTATTACGCCGCGGCGGGGCAGGCCTTCAACCCCTTTGGCCAGTCTTATGACCAGCCGCTGTGGAACATCGCGTCGGCCTACGACCCGGCCAGCAAGAGCTGGACCGACCTCGGCATTCCCGGCCTGCCCGTAGCCTTCAATGCGGCCGTGGCGGGTGCCGGTGTCAATCTCACCCTGCCCAACCTGCCGGTGCCGGGCATGACCATCCCGCAGCCCGCGCTGGGGCCGGCGCTGCCGCCGGTGCCGACGCCAGCGGAGTTCTCGATGCTAGCGGGGGCCTTCCAGACCCTGCTCGAAAGCACGCCGCTGCCGCCGGTCGGTGCAGTCAGCAGCTTGCTGACGCCCGTGCTCGAAGCCGCACCCGAGCTGGTCGCGGGTTTCAGAGGCTCCACCTTCAACCTGATGCTGCCGCTCAAGCCGGATGCCGATGGCAACTACAGCAAGGCGGAGTTCCTGACGGCTGGCGGTACCTTGGGCCTGGTCGCGGCGACCAACCCTGGCTCCGGCGTGCCGGTGGCGCTCTCGCGCATCGACACGGTGGATATGGCCGCCGACGGCAGCATGGCCTTGAGCTCGCGCAACGTTGGCTCGCTCGACAAGCCGCGCTGGTACGGCACCGCGGTGCTGCTGCCGACCGGCTCGGTGATGGTGTTCTCGGGTGCCGATTTCGATGAGGTCATCCTGCCCGGCACCGGCGTGCCAATCGTCGAGACCGAGATGTTCGACCCCGTCACCGAAACCTGGACCGTGATGGCGACGCAGGGACAGCCACGCACCTACCACAATACCGAGGTGCTGCTGCCGGATGGCCGCATCCTGGTCGGCGGTCACGCGCCGATCAGCACCGGCTATGCCTACGACTTGCAGCTGCCCGGCAAGTCACCGCAGGCGGGACGCGATCCGAGCTTCGAGATCTACAGCCCGCCCTACGTGTTCCTGCCCCGGCCCAGCATCGGCAGCGCGCCCAGCGAGGTCGATCACGGCCAGGTGTTCGACATCGCCACCAGCGATGCCGCCAGCATCGAATCGGTGGTGCTGATCCGCCGCTCGGCGCTGACCCATATCGTCGATGGCGACCAGCGCGCGGTGCATCTGCCCATCAGCGCGCGCAGCGGCAGCAGCCTGACGGTGAAGATGCCGGCCAATGCCAACGTGGTGCCGCCCGGCTACTACATGTTGTTCATTAACAAGAAGACAGCACAGGGTTTGGCACCTTCAGTGTCGAAGTCGGTGCTGGTGAAAGGCGCTGATCTCTCTTGTGGTTAATTAACCGTATCCAGCACCGCCTCGCGGCGGTGCTTTTGGGATGGGGGCTTGCACTTGCTGTGAGTGCGCATGGCGCGCGCAACGATGTGCGGGTGGAGATCGTGCCGCTTCAGCAGCCTGGCCTGACGGTTGAGCTGCACCAGGATGCGCTGGCACCGCAGCTGGTGGTTGCCAACCGCACGGGCAAGCCGCTGGAGATTATTGACGACGAGGGCCGGGTGTTCCTCCGCATCGGCCCCGCCGGTGCGGAGGGCGATCTGGCGGCCAGGGCCTTTCACCTCTCGCGGGTGTCGGGCGGCGGCAATGCGCATGCCAACACGCTCTCGAAGACGCCGCGCTGGAAGCCACTCGCCCGCACGCCGGAGTACGGCTGGTTTGATGCCCGGCTCTCGACGGCGACCTTGCAGATTCCTTATGCCGTACAGCAGATCGGCGACGAGATGCCGTTCCAGTCCTGGCGCATCCCGGCACGGCTGGGCGGCGAGGCCATCGAGCTGCGCGGGGTGTTCACCTACACGCCGCCGCCCAAGGGTGTGGCGATGGCGACGCTGCTCAATGCGGCGGCACTGCCGCCCGGCGTGAACGTGCAACTGTCGATGGGGCCGATCCCCGCCCTGTTTTTGCGCAACAGCTCGGCGCAGACGGTTTCGGTGCTCGATGCAGAGGGCAAGCCCTACCTGAAGATCGGCCGCGAAGGGGTGTGGGCGGATACCGGCAGTGCCGCCTGGCGTGCCGCCAGCACCCTGCCGCTGCCGCCAGGCCGCAAGGGCTGGCAGCAGCTCTCGAAGGCCAGCAGCTATACCTGGCTGGAACCACGCGCTGCCTGGCGCGGACCGCTGCCATCGCCCCTGCCTGCCAGTGGCCTGCTCAACGAGTGGCGGGTGCCGCTTTTGATCGGCGAAGATCAGAAGGCCGAGCTGCTGGGCAGCACGCGCTGGATCGCCCGCAAGACCTCCTAGACTGGCGAGCGGGTATGCCGCGCGCCGAAGCCGGGCGCGACGCTGCGCCCGTGACTTGACCCACAAGGAATGCCGATGAAAAACTGGTTGTTACCCTTGGCCGCCGTGGTGGTGCTGGCTGGCCTGTTTCTTTGGATGCGCCCTGCGCCGCCGCCCGCCGCTGCGCCCGGTGCGGTCGCAGCGACGCCGTCGCCATCGCCATCCTTGGCAGTGGTTCCCGCGCCGGCTGCACCTGTGGTGCAGGTGTTCGAGCTGGTGGTGAAAGAGAAGAAACTGCTCAGCGGCCCGGCGGTTCTCTCGGTCGTACAGGGCACACCAGTGACGCTGCGCATCACGGTCGATCACCATGACGAGCTGCATCTGCATGGCTACGATCTGACGCTGAAACTGCCTACGGCACAAGCCGCCGAGCTGAGCTTCGTCGCCGACAAATCGGGTCGCTTCGAGTACGAGCTGCATCATTCACATGTGGACCTCGGCGTGCTGGAAGTGCAACCGCAGTGAGGCGGTTTGCAGCCGCGCTCGGCGCGCTGGTTTTCGCTGACCACGCCGAGGCGCATTCCTTCGGCAAGCTCTACAACCTGCCGGTGCCGCTGTGGCTGTATCTGTACGGCGCGGTGGCGGCGCTGGTGCTGTCGTTCGTCGTCATCGCCTGGTTTGGCCGCCAGGCAGAGGTCTCTCCTGCGCTGCGAAAAGAGGCAGATCAGCCCCGCGCACGCGAAATTGAATCGCACAGCCCCTGGTGCTGGCGCATTGCCCAGTCGATCAGCCTCGCCCTGCTCGCCCTAGGCATCTTCAGCGGGTTCGCCGGCAGCCAGAACCCCTACGCCAACTTCAACATGAGCGGCTTCTGGATCGGCTTCGTGCTGGGCTTTGCCTACCTCGTCGCACTCTGCGGGCCGCTGTACGAAAAGCTCAACCCCTGGGCGCTGATCTTGCGCGGGCTGGAGCGGCTGACGGGCGATTGGCAGGGCCAGATCGCAAGGCCCGAACGCCTCGGCGTGCTGCCTGCGCTGCTGCTCTACATGGGCTTCATCTGGGTCGAATTGTTCGGCGGCACCGGGCCGCGTGGATTGTCCTGGCTGCTGCTCGCCTACACCGGCATCAACCTCGCGGGAGCCTGGCTGCTGGGTCGGCGTGCCTGGTTCGCGCAGGGCGAGTTCTTCGCGGTGTTCCTCCGCCTTTTCGCCTTGTGCGCACCCCTGCGCTGGCGGCAGGGCGGCATCGGCTGGCAGTGGCCGTTTGCAGGCTTGTTGCGTGAGCGCACGCTGCATTGGAGCGGCGTGGTGTTCATCCTCTTCATGCTGTCTTCCACCGCCTTCGACGGCCTGCGTGAGACCGTGCCCTGGGTGAAGCTGTTCTGGAAGGATCTGTACACCTCGTTCTGGCTGCCGCTCCTGGGCGGCAATGTGGTGGAGAGCTACCCGCGGCTACAGGCGATCTACCTCGCCTGGCAGACCACGGCACTGCTGCTGTCGCCCTTTCTCTATCTCGCCGCCTATCTCGCCTGCCTCAAGCTCGCGCAACTGCTGACCCGCAGTGGCCACACTGTGCAACAGCTGGCGCTGCGCTTTGCACCGACGCTGATCCCGATCGCGCTGGTCTACCACGTCACCCACTACTACACCCTGCTGTTCACCCAGGGCGCGCAACTGCCATGGCTGTTGAGCGACCCGCTCGGCAGCGGCAGCGAATGGGCCTGGCGCTGGCTGGGCGAGCCGCGTGCGTTCATACCCGATGCCGGCACGGTCTGGCACACGCAGGTGGGGTTGATCGTGCTGGGCCACATCGTCAGCGTGGTGCTGGCGCACCGGGTGGCGCTGGAGGTGTTTGCAACACGGCGCGCGGCCACGCTGAGCCAGCTGCCGATGCTGCTGTTGATGATGCTCTACACCGGTAGCGGCCTGTGGATACTGGCGCAGCCGCTCAACCCCGGCGGGCACTGAACGGGGCTAAATGAGGTTGCCCTGATCGCGCGGCTGCTCCCACTCGAAGCGCGGCAGTTCCATGAACGAGCGCATCAGCAGGTCGCCCCAGGATTTCTTCAGGTTGGCGTAGAAGGGCGTGTCGAGATCGAACCGCTCCTTGTGCGTCACCCGCAGCGCATCGCGCGGCACGAAGGCGAGATCGAGGGGCGGGCCGACCGTGAGGTTGGATTTCATCGTCGAGTCCAGCGAGACGAGCGCGCAGCGGGCGGCGTCTTCGAGCGAGACATGGGCGCGGATGATGCGGTCGAGGATCGGCTTGCCGTACTTGCTCTCGCCGATCTGGATGTAGGGCGTCTCCGGGCTTGCCGAAATGCAGTTGCCTTCAGGGTAGACCAGGTACAGCGCCGGGTCCTCGCCCTCGATCTGCCCACCCAGGATCAGCGTGGTGCGAAAGTCCACCGAAGATTGCGTATGCGCCGCCGACTCGCGCTGCGAGCGCACCGAGAGTCCGCCGATGTAGTCCGCCACATCGAACATGTGGCGCAGGGTGTTGAGGCTCACCGGTGCCTTCGGGTCGGCCAGGTCGCGGCGCACGTGGTTGAGCACCGTCTGCGTGGTGGCCAGGTTGCCGGAGGACATCAGCACGAGCACCCGCTCGCCGGGCGTCTCGAAGATGTGCATCTTGTTGTAGGTGCGAACGTCATCGACCCCGGCTGAAGTGCGGGTATCCGCCGCAAACACCAAACCGTCGTTGACCTTCGCTGCCACGCAATACGTCATTGTGCCGTCACTCTCTGGATCATCCTGCTGCAAGTCGAAATCTGTGTGCGTAGCAAACCGCCGTTGGATTGCAGCGCCGCGATTGTAGTGGTTGGCTTGCAACCCGCGCACCCGGCTGCAATGAATCTCTAGAGCCTGCATATTCCATGCCGCTTGTCGCCACGCACTTGCCGCCGGATACTCAGCGGTATGCAGAACAAGACCAACGAGGAGAGCCGCACCATGAGCACCCCCATCGAGTTTTTCTTTGACCCCGCCAGCACCTACAGCTATCTGGCCGCGACGCAGATCGAGGCGTTTGCCAAGGAACACGCCACCACCGTGGTGTGGAAGCCCTTCCTGCTCGGCAAGGCCTTCGAGGCCACCGGCAACAAGATGCCCGCGCTGATCCCCGCCAAGGGCAAGTACCTGTTCAAGGACGCCACCCTCTGGGCCAAGCTCTACAACGTGCCGTTCGCCTTCCCCAAGAACTTCCCGCTGAACAGCGTGCTGGCCTCGCGCGCCATCATCGCGGCTGACCAGGCCGGGCAGGGCGTACCTTTTGCGCTCGCCGCGCTGACTGCTTACTGGGCCGAGGGCGCTGATCTCACCCAGCCCGATGCCGTGGCCGCCATCGCCAGCAAGCTGGGGCTCGATGGCGCTGCGATTGTCGCCGCGACCGCCGAAGCCGCCGTCAAGGACGTGTTGCGCGCCAATACCGAAGACGCCATCGCCCGCGGAGTGTTCGGTGCGCCGACCTTCTTCATCGGCAAGCAGATGTTCTGGGGCAATGACCGCCTGCCGCTGATGTCGGCCTTCATCAAGGGGCAACTCGGATAAAACGAAGTGCCTTGAATGGCACTTCGTCCGAGTTGCGGGCGGCCAAGGATGGCCGCCCTGGGGCCGGGTTACATCGCTGCGGTCGCGCCACGGATGGCTTTTCTAACCTCGTTTTTTGGAGAACTCCCATGCTCAACAAACAATTCAAGCTCGCCTCGCGTCCTGTCGGCAATGCCACGCGCAGCAACTTCGAATATCTCGAAACCGCCATCCCCACCGCTGGCGAGGGCGAGATTCTGGTCAAGACGCTCTACATCTCGCTCGACCCGGCCATGCGCGGCTGGATGAACGAGGGCAAGAGCTACATCCCGCCTGTCGCCATCGGCGAGGTGATGCGCGCGGGCACGCTCGGCGAGGTGATCGCCAGTCACCATCCCAAATGGCCGGTCGGCACGCATGTGGTCGGCAACTGGGGCGTGCAGGGCTATGCAGTGATCGGGGCAGCCAACGGTATCGAGCGGCTGTATGCGGTGGACGGCAAGCTCGCACCGCTGCCCAAGTACCTGGGCCTGCTGGGCATGCCCGGCTTCACCGGCTACTTCGGCCTGCTCGATGTGGGCCTGCCCAAGGCGGGTGAGACCGTGGTGGTCTCCGGTGCTGCTGGCGCCGTGGGCCAGGTGGTCGGCCAGGTCGCCAAGCTCAAGGGCTGCCGCGTGGTGGGCATCGCCGGCGGCCAGGACAAGTGCGATTTCGTGGTCAATGAATTGGGCTTCGATGCCTGCGTCGACTACAAATCCGGCGACCTGCGCGCGGCGCTGAAAGAGGCCGCGCCCAAGGGTGTGGATGTCTACTTCGACAACGTTGGCGGCGAGATTCTCGACGTGGTGCTCGGCCTCATCCGCCTGAAAGCGCGCATCGTCATCTGCGGCGCGATCAGCCAGTACAACAACACCACGGCCGTGAAAGGCCCCGCCAACTACCTGAGCCTGCTGGTCAACCGCGCGCGCATGGAAGGCATCGTGGTGTTCGACTGGGCCAACCGCTACGGTGAGGCTATGCAAGAGATGGGCGGCTGGCTGGCTTCAGGCCAGCTCAAGAGCCGTGAAGACATCGTCGAAGGCATCGAGACCTTCCCCGAAACGCTCAACAAGCTGTTCACCGGCGAGAACTTCGGCAAGCTGCTGATCAAGGCATGAGTCAGGGCAGCTGGCGTTTCGTCCGCTTGCGCGGGCTGCGCTTCCATCTGCGCTGCTGGGGCAGTGAAGACAAACCCCTGCTCGTGCTGCTGCACGGCTGGCTCGATACCTCGGCCACCTGGAGCGATGTCGGCACCCGCCTCGGCGAGCGTTTTCACGTCATCGCCCCCGACCAGCGCGGCTACGGCTACAGCGAGTGGCCGCAGGACGGCTACTGGTTTCCCGACTACCTGGGCGATCTCGACGCCCTCATCGACCATCTCGCACCCGCAGCACCCATCGCCCTCGTCGGCCACAGCATGGGCGGGCAGATCGCCAGCGTGTATGCCGGCTTGCGGCCCGAGCGCATCGGCAAGCTCGCCATCCTCGACAGCCTGTTCCTGCCCGACATGCCTGCCACCAAGGCTCCGCGCCAGGTGGGCCGCTGGCTCCAGCAGCTCAAGGACGCGCCGCGCGAAAAGACCTACGAGAGCTTCGAGGAACTGGCCCAGCGCATCCAGAAGCAACACCCGCAGCTGAGCGACGCTCGCGCCCTGTTCGTGGCGCAGGGTTGGGGCGCGAAAAGCGCCGATGGCCGCATCAAACTGCTCGCCGACCCCAAGCACCGCCGCGACATGCCCACGCTCTACCGCAATGCCGAGAGCATGGAAATCTGGAAAGGCATCACCGCGCCGACATATTTCATCGACGGCGGTGCATCGGCTTTCGCCAAAGCAATTCCGGCAGAAGAAAAACTTGCGCGCCGCGAGTGCTTCAAGACCCGCCATGAGAGCGTGATCCCCGATGCTGGACACATGCTGCACTTCGATGCACCTGATGCCTTGGCAGATGCGCTGCTGGCGGTGCTCTAGTCGCGCAACAGCGATAATGCGGCTATGACCGCTCTGCGCCCCAGCCAGCTCACTGCCCAACTTGCCAAGCCGCTGTCGGCGATTGTGGTGCTCGCCGGCGAAGAGCCGTTGCTGATCCAGGAGGCACTCGACGCCGTGCGTTCGGCCGCAAAAAAGCAGGGCTATTCCGAGCGCATCACCCTCAACGTCGAGCCGGGATTCCGCTGGCAGCAGGTGTTTGACGAGTGCGCCTCGATGTCACTGTTCGCCTCGCTGCGGGTGGTGGAGGTGCGCATGCCGAAAGGCCCTAACGGACACAAGCGCGGCAAGGCCGCCGAGGGTGAAGACGACGAGGGCGGTGACGATGCGCCGTCAGGCAAGTCGGAAGACGGCACCAAGGCCTTAATCGCGCTCGCGCAAAAGCCCTCGCGCGACACCCTGCTGCTGTTCGTGATCGACCCGCTCGACTACAAGGGCCGGCAAGCCGCCTGGTATCAGGCGCTCGATGCCGCTGGCGTGTCTGTGTATGCCGAGGCGGTGAAGCCCGAGCAGCTGCCCGCCTTTATCAACGAGCGCGCGGGCGGCTTGAAATTGCAGCTGCACCCGGAGGCTGTGCAGGTGCTGGCCGAGCGCACCGAGGGCAATCTGCTGGCCTGCGTGCAGGACCTCGAAAAACTCGCGCTGCTGTTCCCCAACCAGCAGGTGAGTGCCGACGACTTGCTGAAATCGGTGGCGGATTCCTCCCGCTTCGAAGCCTTCGATCTCATCGACAAGATGCTCACCGGCGACGCACCCGGTGCCGCCCACGCCCTGGCGCGCCTGCGCGAAGAGGGCGTGAACGCGCTCGCCGTGCAGGGGCCGCTCGCCTACGCGCTGCGCACCTGGGCAGTCGCGGGCGCTGCGTATGCCAAGACCAGGGATGTCAACAGCGCCTGTGCGCAGGCCAAGCTGTTCGGCGTGCGCGCAAGACCTTACGAGGCCGCCCTCAAACGCTCGCGCGGCTTCTCGCCCTCGGCCGCACTCGCACGATTGGCAAAGGTCGATCAGGCGGTCAAATCCGGACAGGAGTCTGCCGCCTGGGAGGACTTGCTAGCATTGGTGCTCGCGGCCAGTGGGGCCGCACTCCCCGCCGCCAAAGCGGCTTAAGGCAAAGTGGCAAAAGCAAAAACAGAATCTCCGGCGCAGGTGAAGGCCTACATGCTCGATGTGGGCCAGAAGGCGCGCAGCGCAAGCCGCCTGCTTGCCAAGGCTGAATCCGGCACCAAGAACGCTGCACTCTTTACGCTCGCGGACCGCCTGCTGGAAGAAGCCGACTCCATCCTCGAAGCCAACCGCGAGGACATGAAGGCCGCGCGCGAAAACAAGCTGGACGCCGCCCTGCTCGACCGTCTCGAACTCAACCCCGCGCGCATCGAGGCCATGGCCGATGGCGTGCGGCAGGTGGCGGCACTCAGCGATCCGGTCGGCACTATCAGCGACATGGCCTACCGGCCGAGCGGCATCCAGGTCGGCAAGATGCGCGTGCCGCTGGGCGTGGTCGGCATCATCTACGAATCACGCCCCAATGTGACCGCCGATGCGGCTGCCCTGTGTCTCAAGAGCGGCAATGCCTGCATTTTGAGAGGCGGTAGCGAGGCCCTGCACAGCAACCAGGCCATCGCCCAGGCGATCCGCCGCGCGCTGCTCGCCGCTGGCCTGCCCGCCGAAGCCGTGCAAGTGGTGCAGACCGCCGATCGCGCCGCTGTCGGCGAGCTGCTGACCATGCCGCAGTTCGTCGATGTGGTGATCCCGCGCGGCGGCAAGGGCCTGGTGGCCTTCGTGAGCGAGCACGCGCGGGTACCGGTGATCAAGCATCTCGATGGCATCTGCCATGTCTTCATCGACGCGCAAGCCGATGTCGAGAAAGCCTACGCCGTCGCAGTCAATGCCAAGACCCAACGCTATGGCACCTGCAACACGATGGAGACACTGCTGGTCGATGCCCCCATTGCCGACAAGGTGCTGCCCGAACTCGCGCGCAGCTACCGAGAGCACCAGGTGGAGCTGCGTGGCTGTGAACGCACGCGCCTCATCCTCGCTGGCATCAAGCCCGCCACCGACGAAGACTGGCGCACCGAATATCTGGCCCCCGTGCTCTCCATCCGCATCGTCGATGGCCTCGATGCCGCCATCGACCACATCAACACCTATGGCAGTGCGCACACCGACTGCATCGTGACCGAGAACGGCACGCGCGCGCGCCGTTTTTTACGCGAGGTGGATTCGGCGAGCGTGATGGTCAATGCCAGCACACGCTTTGCCGATGGCTACGAATATGGGCTGGGTGCCGAGATCGGCATCAGCACCGACAAGTTCCACGCGCGTGGGCCGGTGGGGCTCGAAGGACTCACCAGTCAAAAATGGATCGTTCTCGGTGATGGGCACGTCCGCTAATGCCGCCGACGGTCTTCATCGACGGGCCGCTGCGTTTTTACTTTTTCTCCCGCGAGGAGGCGAGAATGCATGTGCATGTGCAGTCCCCGGATGGCGAGGCGAAGTTCTGGCTCGAACCGGAAATTGAACTGGCATTGAACAAGGGCCTCAGCGCCAAGGCGCTGAGCAAGGCAGAAGCACTGGTGAGATCACATGAGCAAGAAATCCGTGGTGCCTGGCGCAGCCATTTCAAACTCGAAGGCTGAGGTCACCAACATCGGGCCGAAAGGTTTGTGGATGCTGGTCGATGGTGTTGAGCATTTTCTTGATTACGAAACCTTCCCTTGGTTCATGCATGGCACGGTCGCTGAAATCCTGCAGGTCGAGCGCCCGCATGCCGGGCATCTTTGGTGGCCGGCTTTAGATGTGGATCTGGCAGTGGAGAACCTCCTGCACCCCGAAAAATACCCACTGCGCGGAAAAGTGATGCCGCGCATGACCAAGGCCGCCTGAACTCGATGGCTAATACCCCAGTTGGCATCTTCGGCGGTGCCTTCGCGCCCTTTCACAACGGCCATCTGCGCCTGGCACTCGAAGCGATGGAGCGGCTCGATCTCGCCCAGGTGCGGCTGATCCCAACTGCTCACCCGCCGCACCGCCCCGACTCGCATGTGTCGCCGCAAAAGCGGCTCGACTGGGTGCGCGCCGCCATCGCCAAGGAAAAAGGCCTGATCGCGGACGACCGCGAGATCCGCCGCGAAGGCCCGAGCTACACCATCGACACCCTGGCGGAACTCAAGAAGTGGCGGCCGCGCACGCCGCTGGTGCTGCTGCTGGGGGCCGATGCCTTCGCGCATTTCCACACCTGGCACATGTGGAAGGAGATTCTCGAACTTGCACATTTGGCTGTCGTCTCAAGACCGGGGGCCTCGCTGCTGCCGCCGGTGGAGGCCGATATCTTGAAGGGCCGCCACACCGATACCGCCGAGGCCTTCCGAGAAGTACCCGCCGGTCTGTGGATGGAGCTGCCGCTGCCGCTGATGGAGATCTCCTCCACCCGCATCCGCCGCCTGCTCAAGCAGGGGGCTTCAGTGCGCGGCTTGCTGCCGGATGCAATTCTCGACACGCTCACACCGAAAGACATCGAACTGCTCACCCACGAAGACTCACACGGGAAACACTAAAGCAAATGACTCCAGCCGAACTCACCAAACTCGCCATCGCCGCCCTCGAAGACATGAAGGGCATCAATATCGAATTGATCGATGTGGCCCCGCTCACCAGCATCGCCGACCACATGGTGATCTGCACCGGCACCAGCAACCGGCATGTGAAGGCGCTGGCCGATTCGGTGATGAAGAAGGCGAGCGAAGCGGGCGTTGGCTGGCCGCGCTCGCAAGGTTTGGAGACGGGCGACTGGGCGCTGGTGGATTTGAACGGCACCATCGTCCACATCATGCTGGCCAGCGCACGCGCGACCTACCAGCTCGAAAAGCTCTGGGACTTAGGGCAGCCCAAGCCCAAGCTCGACGAAGTGAAAAAAGCCAAGAAGCTCGCCAAGAAGATGGCGAAGAAGGCGGCGAAGAAACCTGTATCCAAGCCAGCGCCCAATAAGAAGCCACTGGCAAAAAAAGCCGCTGCCAAAGCCGCACCGAAGAAGAAGTCGGTCCCAGCCAAGCCGCTTGCCAAACCCACCGCAAAGCCTGCGGCGAAGAAGCCGCTTGCCCAGGTTGCTGCCAAGAAGGCCGCCGTTAGGAAAGCGCCTGCCAAGAAAGCGCCGGCGAAGAAAATCGTCGCTGCGAAAAAGCCCGCACCCAAAGCGCCGGTGAAGGTAATCAAGAAATCGGCTGTGAAAAAGCCGGTCGTCAAAGCGAAAAAACGCTAGCCGATGAAGCTGCGTCTCATCGCCGTCGGCACGCGAATGCCGGACTGGGTGGACGCAGCCTTCGCCGACTACACGCGCCGCTTGCCAGCCGAGTACGGCTTCGCGCTGAGCGAGATCGCGGTGACACCGCGCGGCAAGAACGCCGATATTGCCCGCCTCAAGCGCGACGAAGGCGAGAGGATTCTGAAAGCCCTGCCACGCGATACCCGCCTCGTCACGCTCGACGAGCGCGGCAGCCAATGGTCAACCGAGCAATTGGCGACCAGGCTCAGCGCCTGGTTGCAGGATGGCCGCGATGTCGCGCTGGCCATCGGCGGGCCGGATGGCCACGCGCCGGAGGTGCTTACCCGAGCCGATGAAAGCTGGGGCCTTTCCAGACTCGTGCTGCCACATGCGCTGGTGCGCGTGGTGGTGGCTGAGGCGCTGTACCGGGCCTGGAGTGTCAATGCCAATCACCCCTATCACCGGGCTTGAGCGACTCGCGTGAACGCGCCTTTAGCAGGCAGCCCGCGCCGCGCTTGGCGAAGGCTTGATTGGCAACATGGATGAGCAGTACTTGTAGCCAGAATGTGAGGAAATTGTCATAAAGAAAGAACGCCCATCAGGTTTTCGGCAGCTACCCTTGGCAATCGGGATCGCGTATAGATTGCGAGCCTGTTTTTCCATTCCCTTGCAGCAGCATCGGTCGCGCAGCGCGCTGCGGTAACTCGCACTTGAAAGTCTCCAGATTCCTGTTTTTGCAGGGGCAGATCAGCCGTTTCTTTTCCGAGCTTGGCATCGGTCTCGATCGGCGTGGGCATCTGGTGCGCCGCATCAACTTCAATGGCGGTGACAGACGCTTCTGGCAGCTGCCGGACAGCGTCGATTTCACCGGCCATGCTGAACACTGGCCCGATTTTCTGAGCGGCCGGCTCGAAGACTGGGGCATCAGCGACCTCATCCTGTTCGGGGACTGTCGGCCTCTGCACGCCCTTGCCATCGAACTAGCCAGGGCGCGCGGCATCCGTGTGCATGTCTTCGAAGAGGGCTATCTCAGACCGCACTTCGTCACCCTGGAACCGGGCGGGGTCAACGGGCACTCCAGCCTGCCGCGCGATGCGGCGGCCTGCCTCGAAGCGGCGGCATTTCTGCCACCCTGGCAGCCTGGTCAGCCGATACCCGCCAGTTTCAGCCTCCGCGCGAGCGAAGACCTGCTCTACAACCTGAGCACTGCGGTCGGTGCCTGGCGGTTTCCGCAATACCGCAGCCATCGCCCCTGGCACCCGTTCCGTGAATACGCGGTGGGCTTGAGCCGGTTCCCGACCAAGCTCTTCAAGCAGAAGCGAACCTTGGCGCGCGCCGAGGCACTGTGGCGGGGCTCGAAACCGTATTTCCTGTTCCCCTTGCAGCTGGATGCCGATACCCAGATCCGCTTCCACGCACCTGAGGGCGGCATGCTCGGCGCCATCCGCAAAGTCATGCAGTCTTTCGCCGCGCATGCAGCCGAGGAGGCGCTGCTGGTGCTCACCGAGCACCCGCTCGACTACGGCCCGGTCGATCTCCAGGTGGCGGTTGCCAGGCTCGCCGACGAGCTGGCGCTGTGCCAGCGCGTGGTGTTTTTGCGTGGCGGCAGTCCGACGCAGCTGGTGCAGTCGGCAAGGGGCCTGGTGACGGTCAACAGCACCATCGGCATCACGGCGATGGAATGGCAGATTCCGGTCATCGCCCTCGGCACCGCGATCTACGACCTGCCAGGGCTGAGCTGCCAGCAAGGCATCGATGCCTTCTGGAACAAGCCCGAGCCGCCCCAGCCGCAGCTGTTCGATGCCTTCCGCCGCGTGGTGGCGGCGCGCACCCAGATCAATGGCGGCTTCTACAGTCGGGAGGGCATCGCGCTCGCGGTCGCCGGGGCCATCGAGCGGCTGGAACACGCGGCTGCCGAGATCAAGGCGCCCAGTGCCGTCCGGCCTCAGCCGGATCAGCAGTTCCATTCTCGACCGGCCCGCAAGGCCTCACAGGTCTGAGACGCAATGATCCATTGGATTCTCGGTGTGGCACTGATGCTGCTCGGCTGGCTGCTGCCGCGTCGGGCGGCTGAAACCCGCTGGCAGCGTTCGGCGGCGCTGCCGATGGACCTGCTGCTGCCGCTGGGGCTGTTCGCCGTGGTTCTCGCCCTCACTGCAAGGCCGCTGCTGGCCGGGGTGGTCACTCTCGCCGCAGGCGCAGGGTGGGCGCGTGCCGACCGCGACAAGCGCCGCGTGCTGGCCGAACCCATCGTCTTCACCGACGTGTTCCAGGCGCTCGACATTGCCCGCCATCCACAACTGGCGATGCCCTTCCCGCACAAGGCCCCGCTGGTGCTGGCGGCACTCGGCACCATCGCGTTCTTTACCTTGGTGACGTACTTCGAGCCTCCGGCTTGGCATCGCAGGCCCTGGCTGCCGTTGGCTTTCGTAGCGGCGGCAGTCCTCGTCATCAGGGCGGGTCGCAAGCTCTTGCCAATCTGGTATCAGGGCTTTCGCCAGCAGCAGCTCACCGCCGACCCCGCATTGGACGGCATGCACCACGGCCCGCTGGCGACGCTCCTGCTGTATGGCCTGTTCGCACATCACGAGCGCGCCGCGCGCCGCGCAAGGCTCACGCCGCCTGCCGCCTCTGCACCGGCCTCCTCAGCCAGCAAGGCCCGCGATGCCGGGCCTGTGGTACTGGTGCAGAGCGAATCCTTCTTCGACGCCCGCCGCCTGCACCCCGGCATCCCGGCCACACTGCTGCCGCACTTCGGCCGCGCCTGCCAGGCCAGCGTGCAGTGGGGCCGCTTTGCAGTGCCCAGCTGGGGTGCCAATACCGTCCGCACCGAGTTTGCGGTGCTCACCGGGCTCGACCCGCAGGCCATCGGCTTCGATCGCTTCAATCCCTACTACCGCTTTGCCGACGAGCCGATCCAGTCGCTCGCCTGGCAGCTGAAGCGCGAGGGCTATCGCACCGTTTGCCTGCATCCCTTCGACCGTCACTTCTACCGCCGTGACCAGGTGATGCCGAATCTCGGCTTCGACGAGTTTCTGGGTGAAGAGCTGTTCGAGGGTGCCCAGCGCATCAATGGCTATGTTTCCGATATCGAGGTGGCCGAGGTCGCCCGGCGGCTCATCCGCGAGCGCGGGCCGAAGATTTTCCTGCTGGTAATCACCATGGAAAACCACGGCCCCTGGTCGGGTGCGCCCGACCGGCAGATTGCCGAGCTGGCGGGCCTGCCACTAGATGACGGCGAGCGCCTGGGCCTCAACCACTACCTCGCCAGCCTCGTCCACGCCGACACCCTGTTCGGCATGCTGCGCGCCGAACTGGAAGCACAGGCGGCACCCGCCGTGCTGGGTTTTTATGGCGATCACCTGCCCAGCTTTCCAACCATCTTCCCGAAACTGGGTCTCGACACGGCCCACAGCGATTATCTGATCTGGCGCTCGGCAGGCGGGTTTGGCCAGGAGCAGGAACTCCCGGCAGAGCACCTGGCCGCCGCCCTCATGGCTGCAAGGAATTAACCGGCGGGTGAGTCCAGCCGTGCTTCCTCGCAGACGATTTTGTAGTTGTTGCCGGCTTCTTCGAGCAGCTCGGGGTCTACGGCGCTGCCGGCGGCCGAAGGCGCGTAGTGCGCGAAGAACAGGCGCATGACGTGATCGACTCCGGCTGCGTTCACCGAACGCAGATCCGCGCCGTAGTAACTGCCCCGACTGAAGTTGCCGGTGATGATCTCGAACGAGGGAAAGTAGCTGCAATGCGCATGGCGTCGCGCCATCGCCTCCGCAGCCACCCGCAACACCGATTTGCTGTAGGTGCTCGCCGCCAGCACGTGCTGCGGCTCGTAGGTGGCAACCAGCGGCACGGGCGATACGGTGAACATGATCTTCGCCTGCGGATTTTTCGCGGCGAGCCGGCCGATGAAGGTTTCGAGATCGGCCGTCACCTCGTTGACATCGAAGTTGTGGAACTCGTAATGCTCGGACATTTCGCCCGCCACGACGCCAGGGGCGAGCGGGAACACCGCACCATCTGCCTTCGCGCGCCAGGCCTCGGTGAGGCCCAGCGTGAACACGAAGACTTCCACCGTCTCGAACATCTGGCGCACGGCGGCAAAGTGTTCGGTGCGGGCGGCGAGCAGGGTATCCAGATCGGTAAAACCTTCGGCTGAGATTTCCGGGCGGAAGGGATCGGCGAGACGGCCGTCGGGGCGCATCCAGGCGACATCGCCTGGCATCAGCTCGCTGTAGGCACGTTGGTGCAGTTGCAGGAGCTGGCGCGCGGTGTAGAGGTTGCCGTAGCGCGCCGAGTAGACGCCATAGCTCTCGCGCGCTGCCAATGCGGCATCGAGGCCCGCCGGTGCCTGCTCCGTCACCAGATGGTTGAAACCGCACTGTTGCAGGCGGCGCGAAATGTGCTGCGCGAAGCAGCTGCCAGCGGTGGCGACTTTGGTCGCGCGATCGAGCTGGAAGGAGGGTTCGATCACGGGATCGACCTCCGCCATAGGCCGCCCCGCAACGGCACTGCGCCAGAACTGGCGCGCTGGCAGATCGGCATAGGGGTGGTTCCGCGAGGGCTGCCTTGCGGCCGTGGCAGGCGCGCTGCTGCCGCGCTGCTGCCGCGCTGCCTTGCCGAAAACCTCCTGATAACGCCTGGAGAATGGACGATCGCAGCGCAGCTGTTCGGGATCGACGCTGGCGAAGGCGGCAAAGGACTCTTCGACGAAGGCCTCCAGATCGAACAGGCGGACCGACGTGCGCACGTCCTGATTGCCGTTGCTGGACTTGAAGGTGGTGCCGCCCTTCACGCCCAGCCGCGCGGCGATCTCGGGATATACCGGCCACACCGGCCCGCTGGCGAGGGAGTCGTGCAGGAAGTCTGCAGGTTCGACCGCAGGCACTTCGAGGCCCATGCGCAGCAGCAACGCGCGTGCCGTATCGACGACTGCTGGCAGCATCGGGTGGTTGTGCGTGTGCATGAAGCAGCCATGCGCACGCCAGCGTTCCAGCAGACCTTCAAGCGGCAGCTGGGCGGCGTGTCCTTCTGCACACAGTGTCCGAGCCGAGGCCTCCCAGTAGTCGTGAAACCGCAGGGCCTCGTAGATCTCGCCGCTGTAGTGGTCGAGCGCTTGCTGTGTGCTCATGCCTGCACGCCAGGCGTGGTAAGCAATCGAAGAGTGATAAGGCCCCATCGGGCCGTGGAAATGCTCGGCACCTGGACGGCGGAACACGTAGCAGATGTCAGGGTGAAAAGCCGAGAAGGTGAGATTCGGGAAAAGCGCGATCCGGTCTGCGAGGTCGGGCACCTCCGGTATGACGATTTGAGCCAGCGAAGGCTGCATGAGGATGATGTCGTGATGTCGCGCCAGCTCACGCAAGGGCTCGACCAGTAGCGCCGGGTGGTCTAGAGCAAGCTGTCCCACCGCCTGGACCGACGGCATGCGGCAACCGGTGAAGGCCTGGATCGCGCTGGCCATCATCTCGCCCTGGCAGTTCGAGAACACAGTGATGCGCGGTTTCGCCCGTGGCGAACTCTGCCGCGCGGCCTCGGCGTGCGGGGCCACTTCGGGCAGGCGGATCACAGTGGGCTTGGGCACCAAGCTGGCGGATTCGACGACGCTTTCCTCGATCATCAGCGGTGAGGAATGGTCGATGCGCTCGAACTCGACGCCCGCCAATCGCAGCCGGGTGGGCTGCCGGTCGATCGCATGCAGCACGCACTCGAAGTTCACCAGGTCGTGGTCGCAGTAAAAATCCGCACTGCCTTGTCCCGGCTCCAGTCGCAGACGCGCGACTTCCAGCAGGCCAACCCGATCCTTGATGATGGCGTCGATCGACCGATCGGCATGGCCATCGAGCAGCAGCCGCCACTGACCGCGCGGCAGTGACCAGTACGGCCCGAACACCAGGGTGTCGCGTCCCTCGATGTCCACCGCGCTGCCGTCCTCCGACCAGCGTGCCTCGCCAGCCATGCGCAGCTGGCGAGCGGAGACACGGAAGCGGCGGCGACGCGGTTTTTCAGGCAGGGTCGCGTCACGCGAGGCAAATACATTGCCTCGATCCCAGGCGATCAGCGCATCTACCGTTCTGAAAGGCCGCAGCGTCGCCTCGTCGCCCACGCCGTAGAGGCGAAAGCCGAGCTGCTCGAAGTGCCGCCACAAAGCCTGCTCGTTACCGTAGTTGGCGATCATTTTCTCGAACAACACGCCGACTTTCGGCGATCGCGCCAACACTCCGCGCATACCCTGCAAGGCTTCCAGCTCATGCCCCTCGACGTCGATCTTGACCAGGTCGCAGCGAAAGTCGGCGGCGACCACGTCGTCGAGTCTGCGCAGCTCGATCTCGCGGCCCTGGCTGGGTCCGTCTTGCTTCGATTGCCAGCGTTCGGTCAGCGCCGAGGGAATATGGCCAGCGCCAAGATGACCGACCGGTATCTCCAGCAGGGCTGTTCCAGCCCGATCCGAGAGCGCGAAGGGGTACAGCTCAACCCGTTCCGACAAACCATTGAGGTGCAGCGTGCGGCGCAGCAGCTCGACCATGTGCGGCTGCGGCTCGAAGGCCAGCACCTTGCCACTGCCGTCGCGCAGCCGCTGCGCCACTCTCAGCGAGAAAAACCCGAGGTTGGCCCCGACATCGACGAACACGCTGGCGTCGTCGAGAAAGCTCATCAGCAGCGAGATGTTGTCTTCCTCGTAGCGGCCACCGCTGAGGAAGTTCATCGGCGAACCATAGTCGTTCGAGTTGATGAAGATCGGCGTTTCGTCTGGCAGATGCGTCAGCGCGATGCCGTCGCCGAGATAGCTGGCACCGTGGGTGTTGAGAAAATCCAGCTGCGCGCCGTTGCGCGTCAGCTGCCGCTCCATGCGGCCCAGCGCATCGAGCCGCTCGCCGGTGCGTGCCAGTTGCGCTTCGATGCGCGCAAGGCGGTCATGGCTTTCTTCCGCTGCGGCGGGAGCACGGCTGCCGACCAGCCGGGAAAGGATGTTTTTCATGGCGGGCTCAGCAGTCGTGAATACAGGGCACCCACTCTTTCGGCGTAACGCTCGGGGGCGAAGTAGGCAGCGCGACGGGTGCCGCGGGCCGATAGCTCGCTGCGCAGGGCATCGTTGCCATCGAGGCCCCGGATGGCTTCCGCAAGCGCCTGAGAGTCGTAGGGATCAACCAGCAGCGCGGCATCGCCAGCGAGTTCGGGGATGGAGCCGGTGGTGGCACTCAGCACCGGCGTGCCGAGCAGCATGGCTTCGATCACCGGCAGACCGAAGCCCTCGTACACCGAGGGGAACACCAGCGCGCGCGCGCTGCGGATGAGGCTGACCAGCAGCGGCAGGGGCATGTAGTCGAGCACGCGGATACGGTTGCGCAGGCGGCGCTCCTGCGAGAGATACAGGCGCAGCTCCTCGTCGGCTTTCCAGGCCCGGGGGCCTGCCAGCACCAGGGGCGCTGTGCTGCCGCTGGCGAGATAGGCCTCGATAAGACGGCCGATGTTCTTCTTCGGCTCGATGGCGCCGACGAACAGGAAATAGCCCTGGGGGGGGAGGCGGAACGTGCTCATCACCTCCTGTTCAGCGACGGCCTGTGGCTTGGCCAGCAGTTTTTCGGGCAGCGTCACCGACTGGTAGGTATTGGTGACCCGCTCCGGGGCGACCCCGAGCAGGTCGATGATGTCGCGGCGCGAGCACTCCGAAACCGTGACGATATGGTCGGCGGTCTTGACGATGTTCCGCATCAGACGAAGGTAGCGGCGCTTGCGGTCGAGCGTGGTGTAGGGCAGCCGCAGTGGTACCAGATCGTGCAGGGTGTAGATGTTGAGTGCGCCTTCGACGCGTATCGGCAATGGATAGGTCCAGTGCACCAGGTCCAGTGGCTGCGGCAGCCGCACTTTGTGGAAGCTGCGCGCGTTGGTGAACTGCCGATGCGCGCGCGCATAGACATCCGGCACGTTCCACAGGGCATCGTGTTGGGCCATGCGGCGGCGTTGCTCCGGTGCGATCACCTGGTCTTTCAGGTTCACCCGGGTTGCGGTGCTGTGGTAGTCGAACGGCATCGTGAGCAGTTCTTGCGCCACCTTCAGTTTTTGCCGCCAGGATGCGATTGGCACGCCGCCATCGAAGAAGGTGATCTCCCGTAACAAGGGGTCCACGTTGTGGGCCAGTTGCCGCCCGTGAAGGATGTTCACCTCGTAGTCGAGCGCCTTCAGGCAGTAGCTCAGGTTGCGGGCGTACGTCGCTACTCCGGTGCCCTGCGGCAGATCGAGGTTGTAGGCGTCGATCAGCACCGAAGTGCGCCGAGGGGCCATGGGAGTTTTGCTCATAGGGATTCGTACACGCTCAGGGCCTCATCGACATCGCTGTAAAACCGCACTTTTCCTTTGTCCAGGACTAGGGCCGCGTCGCAGGTCTGGCGTACGAAGTGGGTGTCGTGCGAAGCCAGCACCAGCGCACGGCCAGCCTGACGGTCGAACAGGGCCTCGCGGCAACGGGCGTGAAAACGCTGGTCGCCGACCATGATGACCTCGTCCACCAGATAGCAGTCGAACTGGATGGCGAGCGAGAGCGCGAAGGCGAGCCTGGCGCGCATGCCGGAGGAATAGGTCTTGACCGGCTGGTAGAGAAAGTCGCCCAGCTCGGCAAAATCATCGACGAAGGCGCGCAGTGCACCGTACTCGCGGCGGTAGATGCGGGCGATGAAGCGAACATTGTCCAGCCCGCTCAGGCTGCCCTGAAAACTGCCGGAAAAGCCCAGCGGCCAGGACACCGACATGTGGTGTTCGACACGGCCGCGATCCGGCAGCTCGACCTTGCCCAGGAGCCGGATGAAAGTCGATTTGCCGGCCCCGTTGCGGCCGAGCACGGCCAGGCGCTGGCCGGGTTGCACCTCGATGTTGACGTCGTCCAGCACCACATGCCGACCGTGGTGGCCCGGATAGGTCTTGCGAAGCTGCTCGACCCGGATCATTCGATCACCAGATGACGATGCACGCGCCGGCAGAGGATCAACCCCAAGGCGAACTGGATCGCGCAGAACCAGCTGGTGTAGGCGAGATCGTAGTGAACCCGCACGGAAGGCCCGAACTGGCCGCCACGAATCATCTCGAAGGCATTGAGTGTCGGCACGTAGAGCGCCCATTCGCGGTAGCGCGCGGGCAGCCAGTCCGCCATGAAGAACACACCGCTGATGGGCAGCAGGAAGTACATGAAAGGGCCGACCAGTTTCTCCGACCATTCGGCCATTTCGCTGACACAACCCATCACCAGGCCCAGGCCTGCCGAGAAGGCGATGATGTAGCCCCATCCTAAGTAGAACAGCGCCCAGTCCTTCGGCAGCTGATAGAAGCCCAGCGCCCAGAAGATGAAGGCGATGACGGCGTAGGCGATGAGCGCGCCATAGACCTCCAGCACGATGCGCGCGATCAAGAGATCGAGCATCCGCACCTGGCGGTGGTAGAGCAGCGAGGCATTGGCGCGGAAGCAATGCACGGCGCGCTGCACGCAATGCCGCCAGAGGGTCAGGGGCATGTAGCCGGTCAGCACGAAGGCGAGAATCGGCACGCCATGCTGATAGCCCTCGTGCAGGGCGCTCCAGACGCCGATCACGCCCATGCAGAACACGAAAGGCTCTGCGATCAGCCAGATAAAGCCCAGGTTCTCGCGGCCGTAGCGGGTGTGGATCTCGCGCATCATCAGCGCGCCGATGACGATCATCTGCAAGCGCGCGGCAGCCATCAGGCCGACCGGCAAGACGGACCTCAGAGGCCGTGCTGGCGCGGCCGCTTCACTGCTGGGCATGTTCGCGCACGCCCGCGAGCAGCAACTTGCCGATGGTGAAGATCAGAAAGCAGCTGATGAACACGATCAGCAGCGAGGTGAAGCGTTTTGGATACAGCGCGCGGTCCGGCTGGCTGACTTCGACCACCCGTTCCAGGTAGATCTGCTGCCGCCGGGATTCAGCGCGGGCGGCCTCCAGCGAGGCGAGCGCAGAGGCCAGCTTCTTGGTGACGAAATCCTTGCGCAGCGAGAGCTGCTCGAAGGCCGAGAGCTTCGGTGCCATCGCACCATCGCCGCCGGTGAGTCGAGCGCGCTGGCCCGCCAGCTGCTGCTGCAAGGCGCGGATGTGGGTTTCCAGATCAGCGCGTAGCGGGCTTTGTGGCGCATTGCGTTCCAGCTCGGCCAGGCGCGTGCGGCTCGTGGTCAGCTCGGCCTCGGTGCGCGCCTGCGCCTCGAAGATCGCGCCGGAGGACTTGCCGGGGTCGAGCAGCGATTCGCGGTTGCGGTAGTCGAGCACGCCCTGCTGGGCATCGCCCACCAGGGCTTCGGCTGCGGCCACTTCTGCCTCGGCGTCACGCACGGCGTTGTCGTGCGCGCGCCGGTTCAGCCGGTTGACCAGCTGCTCGCTCAGGCGCAGCAGGCCGTTGGCGATGGCCTGGGCGTCCTCGGCGCGAAAGGCTTTCACCGTCAGCGTGCTGATGCCGGTGGTGGTGTCGTAGATGACCTCGACCCGCTGCTGGAAGTAGAGGTAGAAATCCTCCGCGTTGTCCCAGTGGATGGGGTTGGGGTAGCGCGCGAGAAAGTCTGCCTCGGGGCGATCGAAGATGGCTTTCAGGTCCAGCTCCTTACCGAGCTGCGCCATCGCGTCGCGCGAGGTGGCAAACACCTGCACGGTGTAGACCTCCTGCTGGCCGGCACCCGGTGTCGCACCTTGCAACAGGCCTGCAAGGCCACCGATCTGCGCGCTCGACGGCGAACGCACCACGAAGCTGGCTTCGGAGGCGTAGAGATCGGCGGCGATGACGAAAAAGTAGAGTGTCGCCACGAGCGTTGGCAGCCCGACGCAGAGCAGCGCGCCGATCTGATCACGCAGCCAGCTGCGCTTCGCTTGCTTCATTTCAAGGCCCCTCGCACCACCGCGCCCTGGATCAGCGGCTGGCTGATCAGCCCGACCAGTTCGAGAAACTTCTGCAACTCGTTGGTGGCTGCACTGGAGACGTACAGAATGTCGCGGTCCTGCATGGCAAAACGCTGTGCTACGAAGTAGCTGCCGACCTGGGCTAAGTCGAGCCGATAGACCACACGCACCTCGTCCTTCGCCTCTGGCGCGCCATCGAGCGGTACCACGCGCAGCGCATCGACCACCGCACGCGGCTCGTAGCGCAACAGATACACGCCACGCGGATCGGCGCGGCTGTCGAGCAGGCCGCCGGTCTTCGCCACCGCCTCGATCAGCGAAACGCGCTCGGCCCCGAACTCGATTTGGGCATTGCGGCCGGTGGCACCGAAGGCGGTGAAGCTCTGCGTCTGGCGGGTGGCCACCAGCAGGTCGCCCGGTTCGAGGTAGATGTTCTCGCGCGGGTCTTGCAGCACCCGCAGCAGCGGCAGGCTCAGGCTCTCGCTGCCGCGCGTGAGCTGGATTCGTGTTTCAAAGATGGGCGCACGCACCCCGCCGGCGGCGGAGAGTACGTCGAGCAGGCGCTCGCCCTGTACCGACAGCGGTACCCGACTGCCACCAGCGACGTCGCCCGCCACCGTGACCCGGCCGGAGTGCTTGCGCACCTGCACGATGATCTGTGGCCTGGCGGCCTTGCCTGCCAGCGCCTGAGTGAGCAGCTGCTCCACCTCGATGGCGCTGCGTCCGAGCACCGCCACCCGCCCGGCAAAGGGCAGATGGAGCGTGCCGTCGGCCCCGACGATCTGCTCCTGCAAGTTGGCGTTGCGCGCCGATGAGCCGCTGGTGGCGGCAAGGGCGGCAGTCATCGCCCGCGACGAGAACAGCGTGTCGGTACCGACCTCCCAGATATCCACCGCCACCCCGTCGCCAACGGCGATCACCACCGGCGGTGGCTTGTCGCCGCCGCCGAAGCGTGCCGCAAAGCCATCCTGCGGCTGCGGAGTCTCGGCGCCGAACCTGGCGCTGCCGAGGTCGATCAGCGTGAAGGCGGGCTGCTCGGCTTGCCCGCGCTGCTGGTCGATGTCGCCACGATCCGGCCCGGCGCTTGGCAGCAGGGAGCACGCAGCCAGCGGCAGCACCAAGGCCAGCGACGCGGCGCGCCAGAAACGCCTGAGGGGCTGCGGGAAATCACTGGATGCAATGCTCATTGCACTGAGTTTAGCGACCTGGGCTTAGGTGGGGCATGTGGATTGTGCGTGCATTGTTCGCAGAGTCTCGCGGACGATCTCGAAGTGCCCTGCCCAGGTAGGTGGCTGGTAGCGGGCCACTCTGAGCAGAGCATGCTTACGCCTGGGCGAAGCGGGCTCAGCGAAATCGCGGATGGCGTGCAGCCAGCCTTCAACGTCGCGTGGGTCGAGATAGTCCGCGCTTTCGCCCCCCACCTCGCGGTGCGCTGCGAGGGACGAGGCCAGCACCGGCACGCCCGCCGCCAGCGCCTCGGCCACTGGCAGGCCGAAGCCCTCCGCGAATGAGGGGTTGAGCAGGGCGCAGGCACCGTGCAGCAGGGCGAGCAGCTCGGCATCGGCCAGGCCGCTGCATTCGATGAGGTGCGCGGCGAGACCCGGCGAGTCATCGAGCAGCCTGAACACAGGTTCGTTGAGCCAGCCGCGACGGCCGACCAGCACCAGTCTTGGCGCGGCGAGTGGGTCGGCTGCCACCATCTGCCGCCAGAGCTTGAGCAGCAACAGATGGTTCTTGCGCGGTTCGATGGTGCCGAGCATCACGAAGTACGGGACGACCGCCTTAGGCGCGGGGAATTGCGGTTCTGCGCTGTGCAGGCCGACGCCGAGTGGGGCGACAGTAATCGCCGGCATGCGCACATTGCGCGCCGCCCAATACGCTTGCAGCGCATCGCGCGTCGCCGCCGAATTGACCAGCACCGCACCGGCTTGGGCGGCGATGGTGTCAAGCCTTGCGGCATGGCGCGCTGGTTCGGCAGCGCGGCTGTATTCCGGGTGCTCGATGGGGATCAGGTCATGCACGAAGAACAAGCCGCGCAGACCGGTGCGCGTCAGCCAGCGCGCGTAGGCCGGGCGGTAGAGCTGGCCGTGCGAGGTGTTGATGTAGAGGGTCGGCTGCGATGGCTTTTGAAGGGATTTCTGGTCGCGCCGCATTTGCTCCTCGCCTTCTCGCAAGCGGGCGGGAGCCAGATCAGGCTCGCTTCCGAGTTCCCTTCTCGCTCGGGGCGAGGCGTTTCTCGCAAGCGGCGCGCAGGGCGTCAGGGCCGGCGACTCCAGCCAGTCGCGCACAGCCAGGAACAGCGGCTGCGCATCAGTGGGCCTCGCGCACCAGCAGCGCGCAATGTCTTCGAGCAGCTGCTGCGTCGCAGAAGGTTTGAGCTGCCGGATGCCGAACACGCCGCGCACCGCCAGACTGAGTGCAAGCTGTGGATCGGCAGACAGCGCCTGCAGATATGCGAGATCGACGCGGTCAATGCCCGTCGGCTGCTCCACGGCCTTCAGCCGCGTGCGCAGGCGGGTGGCGTCGAAGCAGACGCTGATGCTATCGGTGCTCACGCGCGGCCTTGAGCGAGCGGATCAGGCCCATCGACTGCCGCGCCAGCCGCCGCAGCGCCGAACGTTGCTGGCGCGGGTCGGCGCTGCCCTGTGTGGCGAGATGGCGGGTAATGTCCTCGGCCTCGCAGGGCAGCCCGGTATCGGGGTGCAGGTAGAGTGGATAGCGGATCAAGACCGCAGCCACCAGCTCGTCGAGCGAGAGGCGGCGGGTGCGGCGGGGGTTGGGCAGTTGATCGTGGGTCAGCCCCCAGCCTGCGTAGAACGGCTGGCCCCAGGTGAACACCGGCGCCTCGCGCAGCAGTGCCTCGAAACCGACCAGCGAAGTCATCGTGTGAACCGCATCGATGTGCGGGAACAAGGCTGTCACCGACACGTCGCGCACGATCTGATTGGCGTGGCGCAATACGATGCGATCCTTCAGGCGGCCCGGCCGGGTGCCGGCTTCGGTGTCGGGGTGTGGCTTGTAGATGATGAAGGCCTGCGGGTGCGCAGCGCGCACTTTTTGCAGCAGCTCCAGATTGCCGCGCACGGCGGGCGAGCCGAGCCGCAGCGAGGCATCGTTCTCGACCTGGCCCGGCACCAAGAGGCGCGGCTGACCCTGCCGCGCAGTGATGACCTGGGGCGTGCGACTGCCGGTGTTGTACTTGGTGAGACCCTGCTGCACGAGCAGCTGCCGCAGCGCCGATGCGCGGGCGAGCAGGCCAGCGTCGAAGGCTGCGTGCTGCAACAGTGTTTCAAGCGCCGAGGGTGTGCGCGGGTCGAAGTAGATGCCCTGCTCGTCCACCACCAGCGAGTTGCCGCCAACGTGATTGCTGCCCAGGCCCACCGAACGCAGAAAGCCGTCTTCCATGCGGATGATCGCAGCCCCTTTGCTGGCGGCAGCTTCGGCAAAGCCAGCCGGTTCGCGCGCAGCCCAGATGACGATGCGCCGGCCTTCGAGTGTCGCCTCGCGCAGCGCGGCAGCCGGTGAGCGCAGATATTTCAGATCGCCGAAGCGTGGCTTGAGAAAGGGCGTGATCTGCCATTGCTTCCAGGGCTTGATCCCGACGACCAGTGTCGGCTTCACGGCTTGCGAAACACCACGATGCGATTGCTGTTGGTGCCATCGGCGTTGTTGGCCACACCCCAGAGATGGGCGGTCTTGGTGAATCGCTGGGTGTTGATGAGCACCGCCTCGGCCGCGAAGCCGGCGGCCACGCCCAGTGGCACCACCACCTCGTCGAGCTTGATCGCACCCTTCTTCACTTCGCCCACCTCGAAGGCCACGACGCCGCCCTTGCGGGTGATGCGGTGCAGCTCTTGCAGCACCTCGCCCATCACCAGCGACCACTGCGGCACCGTACGCGGCAGCGTCATGGCGGCGGCGATCTGCTTCACCGGCAGGCCGTTGAACCAGCCACGTAGCCAGTTGTCGCCCGCGTAATCCACCACATCGAGAAACGGCGGCGAGGTGACGGTGAGGGCGACGCTGCCACCCTTGATCTGCGGCGTGCGGCGGGCATCGCCAGTGAGAAAGCGCGCGCTCTTGCTGGCCTTGTGCAAGGCCTTCGCCTGCGAAGCTTCCAGTCCCCGCAGTAGCTGTCGGCTTTTTTTGAGGATGAGCGCGTGCGTGTCTCGATAAGTCGGCTTTTGTTCGCGCTGGGCGTTGATGCGCGTTTGCCCCGCCGCCGTCACCGCTTGGTTGGGTGGAAAGCTGTAGACGCTGAAGAAGCCCGGCGAATGACCGGTCAGCCGGTTGGTGGCAACCATGCCGATCCAGCCGTCAAGTGCATCCGCCTCGCCGTTGGCGCGGCGTCGCAACAGCCAGTCGCGCAGGGCCATCAGCTCGCGCAGGGTGCGGCGCTCGTAGAACATCGCCAGCGGTGGCGCGCGACCGGCGATGTGTCTGGGGATTTGCGCGAGTCGCTTTGCAATCGCATCGACATCCGGCAGCGCCAGGCGCGGCGCGGCCAGCAGTGCCGAAAGCGGATTGATGTCGTTGGCGATCACCTTGCGGCCCTGCAATGCGGCCTCGATCGCGGTGGTGCCGCGACCACTGAAAGGGTCATAGACCACATCGCCGGGATTGGTGTGGCGCTCGATGAAGTAGGCCGGCAGCTGCGGCTTGAAGCAGGCGCGATAGCTGATCTCGTGGATGCTTGCCGCCTGCCGCTGGCCGGCCGTCCACAGCTCCGCTTCGACGATGGGCGGAGACGTGCTCAAGCGTCAATGGCTCTTGATGAGCGTGCCAATGCCATCGTTGGTGAACAGTTCGAGCAGCACCGAATGTTCGAGTTCACCGTTTATGATGACGGCGGTTTTCACACCGCTGTTCACCGCGTCGAGCGCGCACTGGATCTTGGGCAGCATGCCGCCGTAGATGGTGCCGTCGTCGATCAGCGCCTGCACCTGGTTCACCGAGAGGCCGGTGAGCACATTGCCGCTCTTGTCCTTCACGCCCTGCACATTGGTGAGCAGCATGAGCTTTTCGGCCTTGAGCACGCTGGCGAGCTTGCCGGCGACCAGATCGGCATTGATGTTGTAGGCCTCGCCCGCACTGCCGACGCCAACCGGTGCAATGACAGGGATGAAGCCGCCGGCTTCCAGGTGATCGACCACCCGCGGGTCGATGGCCTCCACCTCGCCGACCTGGCCGATGTCCTGCCCCTTGATGGTGAGCTTCCGTGCGCGGATCAACCCGCCATCCTTGCCGGTTAGGCCCACCGCCTGTCCGCCCTGCTGGTTGATGGCAGAGACGATGGCCTTGTTGACGAGGCCGCCGAGCATCATCTCGACCACATCCATGGTCTCGGCGTCGGTCACCCGCATGCCTTCGACAAAGGTGCTGGTCTTGCCGAGCTTTTCGAGGTGCGCGCCGATCTGCGGCCCGCCACCGTGGACGACGACCGGGTGCATGCCCACCGCCTTCATCAGCACGATGTCGCGCGCGAAGGACTGGATCATCGCGTCGCCCTTCATCGCATTGCCGCCGTACTTCACGACGAAGGTCTTGCCCGCGAAGCGCCGGATGTAGGGCAGGGCCTCGGTGAGCACCTTGGCAATGTGTTGCGCCTGTTCCATGTCGATGGGTCTCTGGGTGCGGATGTTGGAGGCCTGAAGGGCGGGGTGCAGCATGTTTTTTATGCGGTGCCGGTGGAGCCAAAGCCGCCCGCGCCGCGCTGCGAGGCGTCGTGGAACTCATCCACCACCTCGAACGCGGCTTGCAGCACCGGCACGATCACCAGCTGTGCCACGCGCTCGCCGTGGTTGATGGTGAAGGCGGTCTGGCTGCGGTTGCAGCAGCTCACCATCAGCTCGCCCTGGTAGTCGCTGTCGATCAGGCCGGTGCCGTTGCCGAGCACGATGCCGTGCTTATGGCCCAAGCCCGAACGCGGCAGGATGATCGCCGCGAAGTGCGGGTTGCCGATGTAGATCGAGAGGCCGGTCTTGATCAGCGCGGTTTGCCCGGCTTCGAGCACCACGGGCGCGTCGAGCATCGCACGCAGGTCGAGCCCGGCCGAGCCCGGCGTGGCGTAGGCGGGTGCGGCGGCGCGGGGGTCGAGAATCTTGAGTTGGATGGATTTCATCTGGGCTTGCGCTGGTGATAGAGAGTGGCGATGTGTGCGACCAGTGTGCGCGCCGTCTCGGCCTTGGGCGCGCGGCCGGTCTCGACCGTACCGCCGCTCCAGAACATGGAGAGCGCATTGTCATCGGCACCAAAGCCCTGGCCGTTTGCGATCGAATTGGCGGCGACGAGATCGAGCTGTTTGCGTGCGAGCAGGGCTCGCGCGTGCTCGGCAAGGTTATCGGTTTCGGCGGTGAACTCGACCATAAAGAGTTTCGGGAAAGCCTGGCGCACGCGTGCCGGCACATCCGGGTTCTTGCTGAGCATCAGCGTCATCGTCTCGCCGGATTTCTTGATTTTCTCGGGTGCGATGTTCGTGGCGCGGTAGTCGGCGGTGGCGGCGGCAGCGATGAAAATCTGCGCCTCGGCGGCCACGGCGAGGCTCATGCCCAGCATTTGCTCGACACTCTCGATGTCTATGCGGGTGAGGCCTGCGGGTGTGGCGAGCTGGGTGGGGCCTGAGATCAACGTGACGTTCGCGCCACGCGCGACCAGTGCCGCGGCCACCGCATAACCCTGCTTGCCGGTGGAGCGGCTACTGATGTAGCGCACCGGGTCGAGCGGCTCGCGGGTGGGGCCGGCGGTGACGACGGCGTGCAGGCCGAGCAAGTCCTGTGGCGTTTCCAGGGTAGTAGTAAGGGCATCGAAGATCATCTCAGGCTCCATCAGGCGGCCTTCGCCGGTTTCGCCGCAGGCCTGCGCCCCGCTGCCGGGCCCCAGGGTGACGACGCCGCGTTTTGTCAGGGTGGCCATGTTGGCCTGCGTGGCGGCATGCGACCACATCAGGCGATTCATCGCGGGGGCCACGAACAAGGGTTTGTCGGTGGCGAGGCAAAGCGTGCTCAGCAGATCGTCGGCCACGCCATGCGCCAGCTTGGCGAGCGTATTGGCGCTGGCCGGAGCGACGAGAATCGCATCGGCCCAGCGCGCCAGCTCGATGTGGCCCATGGCCGCTTCGTGCCGGGGGTCGAACAGCGCACCGCGCGTCTCACGGCCGGTGAGCGCCTGGAAAGTCAGCGGCGTGATGAACTCGGTGGCGTGCCCCGTCATTACCACCTGCACCTGCCAACCGGCCTTGACGAACAGTCGTGCCAACTCCGCCGCCTTGTAGGCAGCAATGCCGCCGGTGACGCCGAGCAGCAGTTTGCGGGGTGCAGTGGTTTTCATTGGGCGATTGTAAGAGCGTGCCAACACACTCTGTGTTCCGGCTATTCTCGGCACATCACTAAATAGGGAGTGAAAAATGTCCGCCATCATTTTCTTCGGCGTCATCGCCGTATTGGTGTTTTTCGTCATCGGCATCTACAACGGCCTGGTGACGGCGCGCAACGGCTACAAGAACGCGTTTTCGCAGATTGATGTGCAGCTGCAACGCCGCTACGACCTGATCCCCAACCTGGTCGAGACCGCGAAGGGCTACATCGCCCACGAGCGTGAAACGCTCGAAGCCGTGATCGCCGCCCGCGGCGGCGCGCTGGGTGCGCTCAAGGCAGCCCAGGCCAATCCCGGTGATCCGTCGGCGATGAAGAATCTCTCCGGTGCCGAGGGTGCGCTCACCGGCGCGCTGAACAAGTTCCAGTTGACGATGGAGGCTTATCCGGACCTCAAGGCCAACCAGAACATGATGCAGCTGAGCGAAGAGCTCTCCAGCACCGAAAACCGCATCGCCTTCGCGCGCCAGGCTTTCAACGACGGGGTGATGGGCTACAACAACCGGCGCGAGGTGTTCCCCAACAACTTCATCGCCGGCATGTTCAATTTCACCGCAGCGCAGTCGCTGGAGCTGGAAGAGCCGGCGGCGCGCAAGACCGTGAAGGTGCAGTTTTAGCGCCTAGCTGCGCGGCCACGCCGCCATGAATTTCTTCGAGCACCAAGCCCAGGCCCGCGCCCAATCACGCTGGATGATCTGGGCCTTCGCCCTTTCGGTGCTGCTCACCGTACTGGGCGTGGTGGCGATCATGGCCGTCACCCTGGCATTCGGCGGCTCCAAGGAGATGACGCTGGCCGATGCCACGCTGCCGCATCTGCCCGCGCTGCTCGCCGTGGGGGTTGGCGTGGCAGCGGTGATCCTGTTCGGCAGCCTCTACAAGATCGCCCAGCTCAAGTCCGGCGGCGGCATGGTGGCGACCAGCCTGGGCGGCGTGCTGGTGCCGCCCGATACCCGCGACCCGCGCCTGCGCCGGCTGCGCAACGTGGTGGAGGAAATCGCCATCGCCTCCGGCGTGCCGGTGCCGGAAATCTACGTGCTCGAACGCGAGGCCGGCATCAATGCCTTTGCCGCCGGCTATGCGCCCGCCGATGCGGCAGTGACGGTGACGCGCGGCACGCTGGAAAAGCTCAGCCGCGACGAGTTGCAGGGCGTGATCGCCCACGAGTTCAGCCATGTACTCAACGGCGACATGCGTATCAACATCCGCCTGATGGGGCTGATCTTTGGCCTCTTGGTCATCCACATCATCGGCCGCGAGATCGTCGCCAACACCCCGCGCGGCGGCAAGCGTGGGCCGACCCTGGCGGTGCTCGGCTTTGGTCTGATGGCGGTCGGTGGCATTGGCATGCTGTGCGGGCGACTGATCAAGGCGCGACTGTCGCGCCAGCGGGAATATCTGGCCGATGCCAGCGCGGTGCAGTTCACCCGCCAGACTGCGGGCATTGCCGGGGCGCTGAAAAAAATCGCGGGCATGAACGTCGGCTCCACACTCGAAGCGAAAAAGGGCGAGGAAGTCAGCCACATGCTGTTCGGCGATGGCGTCGGCTACTCGCGGCTGTTCGCCACCCATCCGCCGCTGGTTGATCGCATTCGCCGCATGGAGCCGAGCTTCAGGCTGGAGCATTTGAGGCAGCAGTCAGCAACTTGGAATGGGCCAGATTTCTACAGCGATGCCGGTGATGAGGCCCCCGTGAAGTTTCTGCCCGCCGCCGCTGCTGGTTTGATGATCCCCGCCCAGGTCGTGGCCCAGGTGGCGCACCCGGGCGGCGACGACTACCGCTATGCCGAGACCCTGCACGCCACCCTGCCGGAGCCGCTGCGCAGTGCCGCGCAATCGCAGGTCGAGGCCCCCGCCCTGCTGCTGGCCCTGCTGATGGACCGCAATGAGGGTATCGCCGATGCCCAGCGGCAGATGATTCTGGAAGCGCGCGGGCAGGGCGAGGTGGCGCATCTCATCGTGCTCTATAGGCAGCTCGAAAACCTGCCCGCCGCGCTGCGACTGCCGCTGGCGGCGCTGGCCTTCCCGCTGCTGCGTGCACGGCCGGTGGATGAGCTGGTCAGCCTGCAAAAACTGGTGACGCGCCTGGTACAGGCCGATGGCCGCATCGGGGCCTTCGAGTTCGTGCTGGCCCGCCTGCTGAACGTGCAGTTGCAGGATTGGCTGCACCCAGCCGAAGCCCGTCCCGCCGGACGCCGCCGACTGGTGGAGCTGCAAGACGACATCGCTCTGCTGCTGAGCGTGCTGGCCGATGCCGGCAGCGCCGCACGGCATGCGGCACGGCGGGCCTACAGCGCTGGTTGGTCGCATCTGTGGCCGCAGTCCACCCGCCCACCGCAGGTATCTGCGGACTGGCCGCTGGCACTTGATGCTGCACTCGGGCGGCTCGATGAGTTGCAGCCACTCGCCAAGCAGCTGCTGATCGAGGCGCTGGTGAAAACCATCGGCCACGATGGCCGCGTCAGCATCGGCGAAGCCGAGTTGCTGCGGGTGGTGACGGCCAGCCTGCATTGCCCGCTGCCACCCGCGCTGACAGGCCGCGCATGAGCAGCATCAAGGACTGGCCTGAGGACGAGCGCCCGCGCGAGCGTCTGCTGGCCCGTGGCGCGGCAGGTTTGAGCGATGCGGAGCTGCTGGCGATTTTTTTGCGCACCGGCATTGCCGGACGCAGCGCGGTTGATCTCGCCCGCGATCTGCTGATGGAGTTCGGCGGCCTGCGCGCGCTGCTCAAGGCCGATCAAGCCAGCTTCTGTCGCGCCAAGGGCCTGGGCCAAGCCAAATATGCGCAGCTGCAAGCCGTGCTCGAACTGGCGCGGCGGCATCTGGCGGAGGAATTGCCGGAGAAAGACCTGCTCAACGAGCCATCGGCGATGCGCCGCTATCTCGTCGCCCGCCTGCGCGAAGAGCCGCAAGAGGTTTTCATCGGCCTCTACCTCGACAATCAATTGAAACTCATTGCCACCGAAGAAATCGCGCGCGGCAGCATCAATGCGGCGGCGGTCTATCCGCGCGAGGTGGTCAGGGCCGCGCTGCGCCTGGGCGCTACCGCCGTGGTGTTTGCGCACAACCATCCTTCAGGCCACGGTGAGCCGAGCCTGCAGGACCGCCTCATCACCGAGCGCCTCAAGGCCGCGCTGGCTACCATTGATGTGCGGGTGATGGATCACTTCGTGGTGGGCGAGGGCGAGCCGGTTTCGCTGGCCCTGCGCGGTTGGGTTTAGCTCACGCATCCGGGCTGGTTGCGCAATCCTTGACCGACCGCTATCCTTCGCGCCCTTTTTGTGTGTCCGGCGTTTTGCCGTCACCGCGAACG
>JAZKHC010000023.1:0-51589 GCA_040385605.1 Pseudomonadota bacterium | reverse complement strand
TTGCGACTCAGCAGTTTTCAAGACTGCCGCAATAGACCACTCTGCCACCTCTCCAAATCTTTTAAATACAGTGTGCTTGCGGAGTGCAAGCAAACCGCAGGACACGGTTAACCGGTGATAACAGAAACCCAAAGATTTGCTACCGACGTAAATGCTAGCTGCTCGGAACAAACCCTGGATTTCGCACCTTCAACATGCCCCTTTTGGCTCGCGTCGCTTGGCCCATTCCGCTGTGCGATTTTACACGCATTAAGTCTCGATTCGAGGATTCGGATGCAACACAGCTTGCTATAGCGCGATGCAAGCAGCTCAGGGCTACTTCCGAAATGCAATCCGGTCAGACCTGATCTCAACATAGTTTTTGCGACGTTCTGCCAAACGAACTAGGGCATCGTAGTGTCCGTCTGCGTCAGCCTGACACGACTCACGCGCAGCCCCGACCATTCCGGTGCAACGGGCTTGCGCCGTCCGGCGCCTGGCGTCCGCTGCTTCCATTTCAAGTTCGTACCTCAACTCCTCTGGCAACAACTCGGGCCGAGTTTCGAACACCTCTGCAACTTGGTTGGCAGCATCGCGCTGACCGTAAGCAAACGCCAAAACCGTGCTGGTCAAAAAGACCAACGTGATCGCGCCTGCAAAAGTATGGAATTTGTTCATGCGCATCGCCCATCGTTATTGAAATTGCGATGAGCTAATCAATCGACGCTTACTTGAAACAGAACGACGGCGGCACTTCCTTCAGTGGCCGTTGCGAACATTGGAGAAATTTTCCAACCCTTGCTTTCTGAGGCGTTTGATTTGATACATCGAAAGATCGGCTGCACGGATGATCTCTTCGACAGAGGTTCCATCGGTTTTGTACAGCGCGATGCCAACGCTCGCCCCGACCTTAAGAATCTCGGTGGCAAGGGGAATGGGTTCACGAATCGAGTCGAGAATCTTCTCGGTAATACGCTCTGCTTGACCAAGGTCGTCGACCTTGGCTAGAACGACGGCGAATTCATCGCCACCCAGACGTGCGCAGACATCGTCTGCTCTCACGGCCCTGGAGAGGCGGTGAGCGACCTGCTTGAGGACGTGGTCGCCCACATCATGGCCGTATTGGTCATTGATGGGCTTGAACCCATCCAGATCGAGATAGAGCAGCGCAAAGCCGACATCACCTTCGCGTTCGGTTCTTGTTAGTAACAACTCCAGGTGTCGTTCAAAAGCAAGCCGATTCGCAAGCCCGGTCAGAAAATCATTCTCTGCCTGATGGCGAAGGCGGTCTGCCGCAGCCTTTCGTTCCGAAATATCCTTGAACACCATCACGAACGAGGGCTTGTGGTTGCTGCCTCCGTCCACGGTGGAGATCGAGTATTCCGCTGGAAAGCTTGGCGCATCGGCCCGCAGCAGCACGCCATCCTCATCCCGAAAGATCCCCTTTTCGATCGCGTGCGCCCATGGCGAGCCGGCTGACCCCAGCGGCAATAGCCCCAGCGTTGCGGCTGCATCGCAATTTTGCAGAATTGCATTGCTGGTGCCCAGAAGCTCACACGCAGAGCGGTTGACCAATGTGATGAGACCTTCTGCATTGATCCCGATCACCCCCTCGCCGACGGCCTCGAGCAGTCGGTTGAGCCGCTGGTGAGCCTCACGCATTGCCCGGCCGCTTTCAACGAGCTGCGCCCTGTGCTGATTCAACTCGAGGAATACATTGACCTTGGAGCGCAGCAGGAATGGCTCGATCGGCTTGTAGAGAAAGTCGATCGCGCCGGATTCATACCCGCGGGCCATTTTCTCCACAGCTCGCTCGCCCGCAGTCAGAAAAATGATGGGGACTGGATTCTTGGCGGTGTGATCGCGGATCAGGGTGGCGGCTTCGTAGCCGTCCATGCCAGGCATGTTGACGTCGAGCAGAATCACGGCGAACTCATGTCGCAGAACCAGCGTGAGCGCTTCCAGCCCCGAGCCTGCCGTCATCACCTCGATCGGAAGCGGTGACAGCACCTGAGCGGCGGCCACCAGATTGGAAGCCTGATCGTCCACGATCAGCACCTTGGGCCTTGCGATAGTAAAGGCAGGGAAGATGCCGCTTTTGAGAGTGACTGGTGTGTTCATGACGACTGATCTCTGAGACTGCTGCTCGCGCTGACGCCGACACGACACAGCGCGTCCGCTATTTCTACGGTGTGAAGGATGGCATCGGGCTCCAGCCGAGAGAGAACGGCTTGGGGCATCGTCGGCGCCGGGCACTCAGCGGGGTCTTGGATGAATACGCGCCCGCCGCATAGCCGGACGCGCTCGGCGCCTGCCGCACCATCCGCACTCGCCCCGGTGACAACCAGGGCCAGGAGTCGATCGGCATAGCAGGCGGCTGCGCTCTCGAACAGCACGTCGATGGAGGGTCTGGCGTAGAGCACCGGCGGGTCGACAGACAGACTCAGACTGCGATCACGTTCGACCAGCAGGTGATATCCCCCGGGTGCGACATAGATGGTGCCCGCCACGATCTCCTGTTTATCTTCGCCCTCGAACACGGGTAGCTGGCAGCGATCCGCCAGCAGTTCGACCAAGCCCTGCGTGCTGTTTGGCCCTGCATGCAGGCAGACCAGCACGGCAGGTGCAAAGTCTGCGGGCAACTGCGGCAACACCTTCAGCATCAGTTCGACGCTGCCGCTGGAGCCGCCAATGACGATGGCCTCAATGGAGTCGGTAGAGTCTGGACGCACGATCCACCTCCTCGAAACGAGCGCCCGAGGGGAGAGTGCTGAGCGTTTCCTTGTTGCCGATGGCGAGGAAGCCGCGATGGGTGAGCGAGTCGGCGAACAGGCCTACCGCGCGCTCCTGCAACTCCCTGTTGAAGTAGATCAGCACGTTGCGGCAGAGGATGATCTGCATGGTGCCGAACGAGGAGTCCGTGGCCAGATTGTGCTGCGAAAGCAGTACCCGCTCGAACAGCCGGCCCGCCATCTTGGCTCGACGGTACTGGGCAACGTAGTAGTCGCTGAACTGACGGACGCCACCTGCACGACGATAGTTTTCCTCGGCGCGCTGCATCGCCTCGAGAGGAAATACCCCGGCAGCGGCCTTGCCGATCGCCTCGGTATTGATGTCGGTGGCGTAAATCTGCGTGCGGTCGAGCAGCCCTGCTTCCTCGAGCAGGATCGCCAGTGAGTAGACCTCCTCACCCGTCGCACAGCCAGCGACCCAGATCTTGAGAAAAGGGTGGCTCTTGAGCCAGGGAAAAGCCAATTGCACGATGGCCTGCAAGGTCTGCGGATCACGGAAGGGCTCGGTGACGCTGACCGAGATGCCGTTGATCACCCGATCCAGAAAGCTTGGCTGGTGCAAAACCGTCGGGATCAGCTCGGCGATGTGGGACTTACCCGACGCCGACGCCAGCGCGCGCAGCCGCCGCAGCAACGAGGCCCGGGCGTACTGGCGAAAGTCGTAGCCGTAACGTTCACGCAGGGCGTGCAGCACGAGATCAACCTCGATTTCCTCGATATCGGCTTTGTTCACAGCGGACGCCCGAGCCAGACCCTGAGCATGCCCAGCAGTTGATCGATGTCGACCGGCTTCGAGAGATAGTCCGAGGCCCCGGCCTCCAGACACTTGCGACGGTCATCGCCCATCGCCCGGGCGGTGAGGGCAATCACCGGCAGTCGTGCATGCCGCGGGTTGGCGCGCAGTCGCCGTGTCGCCTCCAGGCCATCCATGACCGGCATCATGATGTCCATCAGCACCGCGTCGATGTCGTCGTTCTCGGCGAGACGGTCCAGGGCCAGCTGGCCGTTGTCGGCGATCAGCACTTCAAAACCACGCTGCTTCAAGACCGAAGAGAGCGCGAAGCTGTTGCGCAGGTCATCATCGACCACCAGCAGCTTCTTGCCAGCGAAGGCATCGCTGCCGCGATGCAGACGCGAGACGATCTGGCGCTGCTCGGCCGGTAGCTTTTCCTCCACCTCGTGCAGGAACAGGACGACCTCGTCCAGCAGTCGTTCGGGCGAAGCCGCACCCTTAATGACGATGCTCTGCGCCAAGGTAGACAGGCGACGGTGCTCAGCCACCGAGAGCTCGCGCCCGGTGTAGACCACCGACGGTGGGTGCGGCAGCTCGGGGTTTAAATGCAGCTTTTCCAAAAAGTCGATGCCGTCGGTATCCGGCAGGCTGAGATCCAGCACCACGCAGTGAACTTCTTCAGTGCCAAGCAGCCGTAAAGCCTCGGCACCCGTCGAGGCGACCAGCACCCGCGTCTGGTCATTGCCGAGAAGACCGCGTACCGCCACCTGACTGTTGCGATCATCTTCAATGAGCAACACGGTATGTTGTTCGCGTTCGATCTCGACCGCGAGCTTTTGCACCACAGCGATCAAGGCCTCGCGGTCGGCGGGCTTTCGAATAAAGCCGATCGCGCCACGTCTCAGGGCTTCGGTAGTGGGGTCTGAAGCCGAGACGATGTGTACCGGGATATGTCTTGTCGCCCCTGAAAACTTGAGCGTTTCCAGTACCGAGAGGCCTTCGCTATCGGGCAGATTCAGATCCAGGATGATCGCCCCGGGCTGATAGCGCTTGGCAAGACTCAAACCCGATCGGCCATCGGCTGCAACCAGGCACTTGAAGCCCTGCTTGCGCACCAGGTCACGCACGATGGCGGCGAAGTTGAGATCGTCCTCGATCACCAGGATAGTGCGCGCGCCGTCTCTGGAGTCGGCACGGTCATCCTCGATGGCCGGTGCGGTTTCACCGCTGGCCTCTTCGATGAGCTTGGGCGCAGGAACCTCTTGGAATCGCGGTGTGGCCGGCGAAACGGCAGTGACCTCGTCAGCCGAGAGCAGCAAACGTTCCGGCACGATGACAGTGAAGCTGCTGCCGACACCGACCTCGCTCTGCACATGCACCTCGCCACCCAGAAGGCTGGATAGCTGCCGTGCAATGTTGAGACCGAGGCCAGTGCCACCGTACTTGCGACTGGTCGAGCCATCGGCCTGGCGGAAGGCCTCGAAGATGTCTTCCAGTTTGTTGTTGGGAATGCCGATGCCGGTATCAGTGATCCTGAAAGCGATGGCCGTTGCAGGGTCATCGAAGCGCTTGATCGGCTGCGCCAGGCTGGGGCGCGACACCACGAGCTGCACCCGGCCCTGACTGGTGAACTTGAAGGCATTGGCCAAGAGATTGCGCAGCACCTGCTGCAGGCGATTGCGGTCGGTCAGGATCGAGGCCGGCAAGGCCGGGTCGATCTCGGTGATGAACTCCAGGCCGCGCTCGCGCGCGACCGGCTCGAATTGCCGCCGCAGGTCGCTGAGCAGATCGGCCAGCAGCAGCGCATCGACATGCAGATCCATCTTGCCCGCCTCGACCTTGGAGAGATCGAGGATGTCGTTGATGAGCGTCAGCAGATCCTTGCCGCCACTGTGGATGATCTCTGCCGCCTGAAGCTGCTGGGAGTTGAGATTGCCCTCGTCGTTCTGCGCCAGCTGGCGCGATAGGATCAGCAGGCTGTTGAGCGGCGTGCGCAGCTCGTGGGACATGTTGGCGAGAAAGTCTGACTTGTAGCGGGTCGCCATTTCGAGATCGCGCGCCGTCTGCTGCAGTTGCTCACGCTGGCGTTCGAGCTGCTGGGCGGTTTCCTCCAGGTCCTGGTTGCTGCTCTGCAACTGCTCGCGCTGGGCACGCAGCTCCTCTTCGGACTGGCGCAGGATCGCAGCCTGCTCGGCCAGCTCCTCATTGCTGGTGCGCAGCTCTTCCTGCTGCTGCTGTAGCTGCTCGGACTGGGCGCGTGTCTCTGCCAACAGAGCTTCGGTACGCACGCGGCTGATGGTGCTGGTCATGGCGATGCCCAGAGGCTCCGACACGCGATCCAGCAGCTCACGAGCGGTATCGGTGGGCGGGCTGAGCCAACCCAGTTCGATCACGCCGACCGTCTGCCCGAAGGCGCGCAGCGGCGTCAGGGTGATCACCGGTGTGTCGGCGGCACCCGTGCCGCTGGCGAGCCGCAGAAAGCCGGGCGGCAGCTTGGCGAGGACGAGGGTGCTGTCGGCATCCTTCGCCAGACCGACAAGGCCCTGGCTTAGACCCGCAGTGAAGAAATCGTGGCCTGTGGGCATCCCGATCTCGGCCAGCGGCTTGAAACTGTTATCCGCACGCACATACGCGGCACCCACCACCGCATCGCACTGATGGCGAAGTTGGCTGAGCATGGCGGCGGCCATTTCCTGTAGGCCGGCACTGGTGCGGGTTGCTGCCAGGATGGACAACTGACTGAGCGAGAGCTGTCGTGCGCGTGCATTCTCGGCCTCGTAGCGGCCCAGGCTCTCGCCCAGACGCTCGAAGTAGCGATTGAGCTCGGCCAGCTCGTCGTTGCCGTCGACCACGATCCGGGTGCGTACGTCACCGGAATCGGCCACACGCTGAAATTCTTCGACCAGCGCACGGATGCCGCCGCTCAGTCGCAGGTACAGCTGCCTGCCGACCGCGAACATCAGCAACAGGGTGAGCAGCACGGCAGCGGCGCTGACGGTGGTCAGCAACTTGAGACGGCTGCGCTCGGCACCTGCTTCGGCAGCCGTCTGATCCAGCAGAAGCGTGATGCCTTGCGCGACCTCGGCTTGCAGGCGGGTGGAAATCGCTTCCCAGCGATCTATGTCCATCGCCGCCCGGAAGCTCCGCAGCCTTTTCAGCGCGTCGATGGTGGCCAGGTCGGCGGCACGGCTTTCGTCGTCCAGCTCCTGCGAGGCCTTGCCTGGCGTATTGACCAGTTTCTGGAAATCGCTGAGCGCCTGAGCCACGGTATCGACATCCCTGCGCTCGGTATCGGACATCGGCAGTGCCGCAATAAGCCTGATGGTTTCCTGCGCAGTGGCGATCTCGACGCTCGCTCGACTCAAGTCGGCCCTGTCGCCGCGCAGCTGATAGTCCTTGAACGAGTGGATGAAGCCGCCATACCCAAGGCCTTCGAGCAGCTGGGATAGCAGTTCCGCGCGCTGCGAATACTCGTTGATGCTGGTCAGCAGGCTGGCGCGGCCGGCCTTGTCTGCGACGATCAATGCCGCCTCTGACGAAGCCAGAAAATGCTGCTGCTCGCGGCTGCTTGTGAAACTGCTGCGCAAAGTCTGTACACGCGATTCCGCCGTGGCCAGAACGCGCCCTACGCTGGGATCGACCTGCAGCGAGGTGAGGGCGTGGTGAACCAGAAGTCGCTCGAGTGCGAGCGCCGCTTGCAGGCGGCTCAATGCCGCCAGCTGGGAAAAACGCTGCCCCCATTCCGCATTTTTCGACAGACTGCTGGCCAATGCGGGTAGATCGGCGAAGCGCTGTAGTGGCGTACCGTAGCTGCTCACCAGGGCGTCGATGGAATCGAAGCTGTCCACTTTCAGCAGCTGCTTGTGCCCGTTTTCGACCTCGCCGAGCAGCGCACTGAGGCCACTGTTCCGCCCCTCGGTGATCTGCCGTTGAAATGCTTCCGCAGCAGCCGCTTCGGCCTGGATGTACTTCTGGTCGCCGCCGGAAGATGATTCGTCGATTACCGCCGCCCCGTCTCCGAACAGCAGCGATTCCAGCCCTCGGGATTGCTCGCTGACCGCGCGGGCCTGCCGGTTCCAGCGCTCGACGATGGACTGAAAGAGCGCGTCAGCAGCGGCCAGCTGCTGTGTCTGGAGAACGGCCTGCGCCGAATCACGCAGCGAGTCGAACGCATTGATGGCGATACTCGAGGCCAGCACGAGGATCGCGGGCACCGGCAACAGGGCCAGCAGCAGCAGACGCGTTCGAATCTTCATGCGATCTCAAAGGGCCAAACAGACCAAGAGCGGGGCGGCAGTCGGAACCATCTGGCCCGCTCCTTGGGCTAATTCAGATACGATTATGAATGCTTAAATCACGGACTGCCACGGATGATGGTCTGTATCCAAATCGGCGATTGGACGACGCCACCAAACTTCCATATGGGCTGACCCTAGTGAAACGCAAACCCAACTCGATGTGGTGCAGCGCATCCTCTTCCTTGATCTTGCTGAGCGTGCTGGCCGCGCCGACGGCTCGCGCAGACGCCGAGCCAGACTTCACCCAGCTCGGACTCGAAGACCTCATGGCCGTGCAGGTCACCGGCGTCACGCGCCGGGCGGAATCTCTGGGCCGAACACCGGCCGCTGTCTTTGTGCTTTCAGCCGAGGATATTCGCCGCTCTGGAGCGCGCAACATTGCAGAGGCACTTCGGCTGGTGCCAGGGCTCGACGTGGCCCGCATCAATGCAAGTAGCTATGCAATTTCGGCGCGCGGATTCAACGCCGGCTCCGCCGACAAGCTGCAGGTGTTGCTCGATGGGCGCAGCGTCTACACACCGCTGACCTCCAGCGTGTTCTGGGATGTGCTGGATACCTACCTGCCGGACCTCGCACGGATCGAGGTCATCCGGGGCCCTGCCGGTGCAGTCTGGGGTGCAAACGCCGTCAATGGCGTCATCAATATCGTCACCAAATCCGCTGCCGACACGCAGGGCACCCAGGTGTTGCTGGCGGCCGGTACCGAACAGAAGCACGAAGTCGCCGTGCGGACTGGCGGCCGCTTTGGCAAGGACGGCAAGGTTCGCCTGTATGCCAAGAGTGCCGAGCTGGACGGCTCGCGCCGCCCGAGCGGCGGCGGCGGGCCAGACGGAAAGCAGCTGCAACAAGGTGGCTTCCGCATGGACTGGGGCACTGAGCCGAAAGGCAGCTTCACGGTGTCGGGCGACGCCTACGACGGCGAAAACCAGGACAACAACGGCAGCACGGACGTCGATGGCGGCAATCTTCTTGCGAATTGGAAGCGCCAGTGGCAGAGCGGTGCCGAGTCCAGCGCGCAACTCAATTTCGATACCTATAACCGCCGCATTCCGGGCATCTATATTGAGGAACGACGCAACTATGCACTGGACTTGCAGCACTCGCTGCCGGCGATTTCAGGACATCAGCTGACGTTTGGCATCACCACACATATCTCGGCTGATAAGACCGGCGGGCCACCAGTCGTCATCATTTTCGATCCTCAGGACAAGACCCTTTCCACCTACGGTGGCTTCGCCCAGGATCAGCTCGGCTTTGGGGATGGCAAGGGCACCGTCGTGCTCGGCGCGCGTCTGGAGCACAACGATTACACCGGTTTCGAGCTGCAACCCAGCCTGCGTGCAGGCTGGCAGTTCAACCCAGCCTGGTACGGGTGGAGCTCGGTGTCACGCGCGGTGCGCACGCCCAACCGCATCAATCGGGACATCGCCTTCTTCTGCTCGCCTCGTTTTGCCACCGCACTCAACTGCACGGCTGGCACTACTTTGCCGCTCGGCACCAAGGACTTCGATTCAGAAAAACTCATCGCCTACGAGTCCGGTCTGCGCTGGCGTGCCAGTTCGCAATGGGTGGTCGAGCTGGCGGGCTTTTACAACGACTACAGCAAGCTCACGAGCTTCGAGGGCGTGGGTGTCGCGGGACGCTATGGCAACCGTTTCGACGGTCGCGGACTCGGCGGCGAGCTCAATGCCAGCTGGAATCCTGTCGAAAACTTTCAGCTCACGGCCTTCTACAGCTACCTCGATCTCGATCTGAAGCGTCAGGCCGGCAGCATCGACAGCAACACCGAGGCCACGGTGGAGGGCAATAGCCCCGCCAATCAGGCGGGTCTGCGCGCCAACTGGCAGCCCAGTTCGATGCTCAACCTCAGCAGCCAGCTGCGCTACGTTGATGCGCTGCCGGCACAGCAGGTGCCGGGCTATGCGGAACTCGATCTGCGAGCCGGATGGTGGCTACGTCCCGACATTGAGCTCGCGCTCGTTGGTCAAAACCTGTTGCAACGCAGCCATGCCGAATTTGGCCTGCCCGCCAATCGGCTTGAAATCGAACGCTCGCTGCTTGCCGAGCTGCGCTGGAGCTGGCAATGACGCGGGGCAGCAGCGTGCTGCGCGGGCTCGCTGCGGCGATGGCCATGTTGCTCGCGCAATCCGTGCAGGCACAGAGCGGCGACCTGGGCGCACTGCGCGCAGGCTTTCTAGTCAACTTTGCCAAGCTCTCATCCTGGCCCGACACGCGCTTCGAAACCCCGGACTCGCCGGTCCGTCTCTGCCTGCACGATGCGGACCCGAACACCAAGGCTCTGAGCCAGTCTCTAGGGGGCAAACCGGTGGGCGCCCGGGCATTGCAGATTGTCCCGATCAACGATCTCAAATCGGTGAAAGGTGGCAACTGCCACATGGCCTATCTGGGGCCGGAGCTACAGACTCGACTCGATGAATTGGTGCCTGCCCTGGCAGCGACAGGATCGCTCGTAGTCGACGAGGGCAGCCGCTTCACCTGGCCGGACGGAATGATCAGGCTCTTTCTCGAAGACGGTCGTATGCGCTTTGAACTCAACCTCAGTGCAGTCGAGAGAGCGGAACTTAAAATTGATCCCCGTCTGATTCGTTTGGCTCGCCTTGCAGTCAGATAGGGTTCGCTCTGCCTGCGGGGAAAAGGCCCCTGCCTTGCAGGCGCTAGGTATCTGTCAGTGACTGGCACTGCCGCTGCTGCACGTGCATCAATCTTTCACTCTAAGGGCTACGGCACCTCGGGCCGCAGCCATGTCATGCCCCGCTGGGTTTCGGACATGCCCCCATTTATGCCCCTTGCGGGGGCATTGTTCAGGGACTTCAGGCGACTTCGATACACCGCCAAAAAACAAAAACCCCGCAGCTACGCGGGGTTTTTAAACTTCCTGGGGCTTCAAACACTTAAAAATTTGGTGCCGGGAACAGGAATCGAACCTGCGACCTACGCATTACGAATGCGCCGCTCTACCGACTGAGCTATCCCGGCGGGGCGCGCATGATAGCGCAGCACTTTCCTAGAGTCTGCCCCTGGGTGAAAGTCACTTTTCAGATACCACCACCGACTTGGTCAGACCTTCGACGATCAGCGTGACGCGCGCAGATTCGGCGTCGGCCTTGCTGCCGAAGGGCCCGGCGCGCACGCGGTGCAGGCGCTCGCCGGCGCTGGTGATGGCCGCCGTGCCCGTGCCGAAGCCGGCGAGCTTGATGCGGTTGGCGATGGCTTGTGCCGCCATCGGGTCCTTGTAGGCACCCACCGCGACAAACCAACGCGATGGGGCATTGGGCCTGGGTGCGGCCGCTGGCGTTGCAGGCTTGCGGCTAGCCGCCACGACGGGCTTGTCCGGCTTGGGCTTGGCGACCGGCGGAACGGGCTTTGGTGCCGTGGCTGGCTTGACCGCGGTGGATTGGGTTGCGCGCGGTTGTTCAGGCTCGGCGACGCGTGCAGCGGGCTTGGCCACCGGCTCCGGCTCCGGTTCCGGTTCCGGCGCACCCAAGATGGGTACTGCGGTGGGCGCGCCGACATCGCTGGTGACACTGCCATTCAGGGGGATGATGACTGAAGGCAAGGCATCGGGCGCATTCGGGCGGTTGCGCAACAGCAGGCTGAGCAGGAAGGCCATGAACAACAGCACCAGCAAGCCGATCAGGCGGCGCTTCACGATGGCGCTGGTTTCGAGAGCGTTTGCTGCGAGGTCAGTCATTGGCAATCAGGGGGGCGATGGCGGCGACCGTCAGGAAGGAGCCGCAAACAAGTATGGGCTGATCGGCTGCGGCTTGCCGCAGTGCGAGGGCGAAGGCGGCGGCTGGACTACCCCCGGCCTGGGCTGCAAGGCCGGCAGCTTGCAGTCGGCTGGCCAGTGCCTGCGCGCCGAGGCTGCGGGGGCCGGAGAGATCACAGGTGATGACGGCCTCCACCACCGGTGCCAGTGCGGCCGCAATGGCGGCAATGGGTTTGTCGGCCAGCAGCCCGGCGATCCACAGCACGCGCTGGCTGCCGATCTGTTCGCGCAGCGTCGCGGCGAGGGTGCTTGCTGCCTCGGCGTTGTGCGCCACATCCAGCCAGAAGCGCCCGCGCCTTTCCATGCGGCCCGGCAGGTGCAGGGCACTCAAGGCATGTTGGATAGCAGGCCAGGGCACCGGCAGGCGCGCCCGCACGGCCTGTGTGAGCGTGACGGCGGCAGCCGCGTTGTCGAGCTGATGCGGGCCGAGGAGTGCAGGCAGGGGCAGGCAGGGTGAGTTGATGCCCAGCCCCTGCCAGACCCAGCCCTCGCCATCGCGCTGGTATTGATAGTCCCCCTGGTCAACGCGCAGCAGCTGCGCCCGGCTCTCCGCTGCGGCTTGCAGCAGGCCTTGGGGCGGCGTGCGGTCGGCAATGACGGCAATGTGCCCGGAGCGGAAGATGCCCGCCTTCTCGCGGCCAATCGCATCGCGGCCCTCACCCAGCCAGTCCTGATGATCGAGGCCGATGTTGGTGACGAGGGCGGCATCGGCATCGAGGATGTTCACTGCATCGAGCCGGCCGCCCAGCCCCACTTCGAGCACCTGTACATCCACCCTGGCTTCGCGGAACAGCCAGAGTGCCGCGAGGGTGCCAAACTCGAAATAGGTGAGCGAGTCCCCTGCCCTTGCCTGCTCGATGGCGCTGAAGGCGCGGCACAGGGCGGCGTCATCCACCGGCGCGCCATTGATGGCGACCCGCTCGTTGTAGCGATGGAGATGCGGCGAGGTGAAGGCACCCACCTGGTAACCCGCCTCGCGGTAGATCAGCGCCAGCAGCGTGGTGGTGCTGCCCTTGCCGTTGGTGCCGCCAATGGTGAGGGTCAGCGGCGGCGCTTGCAGCAGGCCCAACCCCACAGCCACCCGGCGCACACGCGCCAGGCCCAGCTCGATGCTGCTGGGATGCAGTTGTTCCTGATAGGTCAGCCAGTCTTGCAGTGACCAGTCTGCTTGCGGCTCAGGCAGCAAGAGCAGGGGGCTTGAAGTGAGTGAACATGGCGAGCAGCTTGTAAACGCGCTCGCGCATCTCGCGGCGATCCACGATCAAGTCAATCGCGCCCTTGTCGCGCAGGAACTCCGCGCGCTGGAAGCCTTCCGGCAATTTCTCGCGCACGGTCTGCTCAATCACGCGCGGCCCGGCAAAACCAATGAGCGCATTGGGCTCGGCGATCTGCACATCGCCCAGCTGCGCGAAGCTCGCGGAGACGCCACCCATGGTCGGATGCGTGAGCACCGAGATGAATGGCAGGCCGCGCTCGTGCAGCTTGGCGAGTGCGGCACTGGTCTTGGCCATCTGCATCAGCGAGAACAGCGACTCCTGCATGCGCGCGCCACCGGATGCCGCGAAGCACACCAGCGGCGTGCCGTGGTCGAGTGCGGCATTGACACCGCGCGTGAACTTTTCGCCCACCACACTCCCCATCGAGCCGCCCATGAAGCTGAACTCGAAGGCTGATGCCACCAGCGGCAAGCCCATGAGCTGGCCGCGCAGCACGATCAGCGCGTCGTTTTCCTCCGAGTCGGTGATCGCTTCGGCGAGACGCTCGGTGTACTTGCGGCTGTCCTTGAAACCCAGCGGATCAATCGACTTCAAGCCCGCCGCGATCTCGATGCGTGGCTCGGGGTCGAGAAAGTGGTTCAGCCGCGCGCGGGCACCGATGGGCCGATGCGCGCTGCACTTGGGGCAGACTTCCAGCGTGCGCTCCAGCTCGGCGCGGTAGAGCACGCTCTGGCAGCTCTCACACTTGGTCCACAGGCCTTCCGGCACGCTCTTGCGGCGCACGCCCTCGGTAAGCAGTTTGCTGCCGCTGATTTTGTCGAGCCAGCTCATGGTGCGATTCCGTCGAGTGCCAAACGCATGGCATTGAGTTTATCCCGCAGCAAGGCGGGCAGCACTTCGGGTGCCTTGGCGTGTTTCTCGACTTCGCTAACGAGAGCCGAGCCCACCACTACTCCATCCGCCACTGCACCCACCGCAGCCGCCGTGGCCGCATCGCGGATACCGAAACCGACGGCGATGGGCAGCGTCGTGATGCTGCGAATTTCACTGAGCTTGAGTGCAACGCTCTCCACATCGAGTGCTGCCGAACCGGTCACACCCTTGAGTGAGACGTAATAAAGATAGCCGCTGGCCTGCTCCGCCACCTTGGCGATGCGTGCAGGTGTTGAAGTGGGCGCGATCAGGAAGATCAGGTCCAGTCCCGCCTCTTTGAACACCGGTGCGAACTCCGGCGCTTCCTCGACTGCGAGATCGACGATCAGCACGCCATCAACGCCTGCCTCTCTGGCCTGTGCCGCAAAGGCGGCGATGCCACGGTGCTCGATCGGATTGAGATAGCCCATCAGCACCACCGGGGTGGTGCTGTCGGTCGTCCGGAACTCGGCCACCATCGCCAGGATCTTGGTGATGCTGGTGCCCGCTGCAAGTGCTCTCTCGCAGGCGAGCTGGATGGTGGGGCCATCAGCCATCGGGTCGGAGAACGGCATGCCCAGTTCGATCACATCCGCGCCACCGGCGACCAGGGCGTGCATCAGCCCCACCGTGTGCGCAGGGCTTGGATCGCCACCAGTGATGAAGGGGATGAGGGCTTTCCGGTTCGCACCTTTCAGTGCAGCGAAGCGTGCGGCAATGAGGCTCATGTCAGCGAGATTCCCTCGCGCTTGGCAATGGTGAAGATGTCCTTGTCGCCACGTCCCGACAGGTTGACGACGATGTGCTTGTCGGCCCCCAGCTTCACTGCCAGCTTCTTCGCATAGGCGATCGCATGGGCGGATTCGAGCGCGGGGATGATGCCCTCGCGGCGGGTGCATTCGTAGAAGGCTTCCATGCACTCGTCGTCAGTGGCATCGACATAGTTCACGCGGCCCAAGTCCTTGAGCCAGGCGTGTTCGGGGCCGACACCCGGATAATCCAGACCAGCGGAGATGCTGTGGGTGCCGATGATCTGGCCGTCGTCATCCGCCATCACGTAGGTGCGGTTGCCGTGCAGCACGCCGGGCCTGCCGGCGCTCAAGGGTGCGGCGTGCTCGCCGCTCGCCACACCCTTGCCACCGGCCTCGACGCCATACATAGCGACTTCGGGGTAAGGCAGGAGCGGGTGGAACATGCCGATGGCATTGCTGCCTCCGCCGACGCAGGCGACCAGCGCATCCGGCAGGCGACCAATGCGCTCGCGGCTCTGGGTGATGAGTTCGCGGCCGACGATGCTGTTGAAGTCGCGCACCAGCATTGGATACGGGTGCGGGCCGGCAACGGTGCCGATGACGTAGAAGGTGTCATCGACATTGGTGACCCAGTCGCGCAAGGCCTCGTTGAGCGCGTCTTTCAGCGTGCGGGTACCGCTGGTGACGGGGATGACTTCGGCACCCAAGAGCTTCATGCGATAGACGTTGGGCGACTGCCGCTCGACATCGTCGATGCCCATGTAGACCACGCATTTCAAACCCAGTCTTGCCGCAATCGTGGCACTCGCCACGCCATGCTGGCCCGCGCCGGTCTCGGCAATGATGCGGGTCTTACCCAGATGCTTGGCGAGCAGGGCCTGGCCGATGGTGTTGTTGATCTTGTGCGCGCCGGTGTGGTTCAAGTCCTCGCGCTTGAGCCAGATGGTCGCCCCGCCCCAAGCCTTGGTGAGCCGCTCGGCCTTGTAGAGCGGGCTGGGGCGGCCGACGTAATGGGCGTAGTCGTTGTCGAGTTCGGCCAGGAAGGCGGGGTCGTTCTTGAGCCGCGCATAGGCCTGCTCCAGCTCACGCAGCGGCTCCATCAGCGTTTCCGCCACGAAGCGCCCGCCGTAGGGACCAAAGTGGCCGCGCGCATCGGGGAACTGCGCGTAGTCGGTTGCAGCAGTTGCAGCTACAGAATCGTCAGCCATGTCTCGTCTTCGCATGCGGCAGGGTAGCCGCGGATCAGGCTTCGTCAGCGGCCCGCACGGCTTCGACGAAGGCGCGCATTTTACGGTGATCCTTCACGCCCTTGGTGCCGGACTCGATGCCGCTGGAGACATCGACACCCCAGGGCCGTACGGTGCGGATCGCCTCACCGACCGTCTCGGGCGCGAGCCCGCCCGCCAGCAGCAGCGGCAGGCGGCGCTTGACCGGTGGCGGCAGCAGCCGCCAGGCAAAGCCATGGCCGCTGCCCCCGCCGCCGGAAAACGTGTGGCTGTCGGCCAGCAGCGCCGTGGCGGCGGCGTATTCGCGCTCCCATTCGGCATAAATCTGCGGTTCGCCCATCGGCACCGCCTTGATCCAGGGCAGGTCGAATCCGTTGCAAAAACCGACCGACTCCCGGCCGTGGAATTGCAGCAGCGCAGGCTTGAAGTGCTGCAACTGCTGGGCGATCTCAGTCGCTTCGGCATTCTGGAACAGTGCCACGCTCTGCGGCGCTTTGGCACTCGCCGTCATCTCGGTGGCGATGTGCTGTGCCGCCGCCGCCGACACTGCGCGCGGACTGCCCGGCACCAGCACAAACCCCACGTAGTCCACGCCCAGCTCGGCTGCGAACAGCGCGTCTTCCAGCCGGGTATTGCCGCAGCACTTGATGCGGGTGCGGTGCTTGCTCATGCCGCCATTGTCGCGGGAAACCAGGGCTCTGGCGGCGATGGCAGGCCGAAGTGCGCGGGGTATTCGGGACCGACAAAGTAGAGGCCATCGGCAGGGGCGGTCATGCCCGCGTTCTTGCGCGCACGGCTCGCCAGCACCTCAGCCACCCATTCGACAGGCCGCCTGCCCTGCCCCACCTCGGCCAGCGTGCCAGCGATGTTGCGCACCATGTGATGCAGAAAGGCATTGGCGCGGATGTCGATCACCACGAACTCGCCGCTGCGCCAGACCTGGATCGCCATGACGTTGCGCATCGGCGTGGGCGACTGGCATTCGGCATCGCGCAGGGCGCTGAAATCCCTCTCGCCGAGCAGGCTTTGCGCGGCGCTGTGCATGGCAGCGGCATCCAGCGGGCGGTGCCAGAAGGTAGCGCGGCCGGCGGTGAGCGCTGATCGCGCGCGGGTGTTGTGGAAGACATAGCGGTAGCGGCGCGATAGCGCGCAGTAGCGGGCATGGAAATCCGCCACCACCGGCTGCGCCCAGCGCAGCGAGATGTCGTCGGGCAGATGCACATTGGCACCGAGTGTCCAGGCCAGCACATTGCGCGCGGCAGGGGTATCGAAGTGAACCACCTGCCCCAGCCCGTGCACGCCGGCATCGGTGCGGCCCGCGGCCATGACCTGCACGAGGTGGTCAGCGACTTTCGAGAGTGCCTCTTCGAGCTTCTGCTGCACGCTCATGTTGTGGCTCAGCCGCTGCCAACCGGCGTAGGCGGTGCCCAGGTACTCGATGCGTGCCGCCCAGCGCGTGCTCATGGGCTAGAGCGTGCAACAGAATGAACAGCCCCGGCGGCGGAAGGCGGTTTTTGGGCAGTGCGAGGAACGAGGCGCAGCGAAGGGTTGCTCCCTTCGCAAGCCTTGTGACGCTGCAATGCCCAAAAACCGTCCCGCCCCGAAGGGTTGCGGCCAAAACCGCGCATTGCTTCGTTGCGAGACTTGCGAATGCCGACGCATTGGCTACGTCTCGCGCCTCGCACTGCGCGGTTTTGACTCGCAACGCTGGCACTGTTCATTCTGTTGCACGCTCTGAAATGAAAAGGGCACCTCGAAGGTGCCCTCGGCATGCGCGGATCATCAGCCGGGCAGGCGCTGCAAGAGGCTCGCAGCCTCCTGCTGGTAGCGCTCGCCACCCTGCTGCTGCACCTCCTGCAACAGGCTCTTGGCCATGTCGTTGTCACCCATCTCGACATAGGCGCGGGCCAGATCGAGCTTGGTGTTGAGTTCGTCCTCAAGCGACTCCGCCAAGGTTTCGCGCGGCGTGATGCTCACGGCGAGGTCTTGCAGGCTGAAGCTCATCGGATCGGTCAGCGGTGCCAGTGTCGGGCGCTCGTTCATGTCCGCAATGCCGATATCTGCCGCCTTGCTGGAAGGCGAGAGTTCGAGCCTGGGGATCTCCACATCCAAGGTGGGCGACCCGAGGCTGAAGGACAGGTCGCTGCTGCCCGGCACCTTCATGCCGGCACCCAGCGGCGTGAGGCTCTGCCCCAGCATGAAGTCGATGGAGTCCTCGTCGTTGAGCCCGGCGGGGGGCTGCACCATGCCGCCGGCGCTGTTGCCTCGACCATCGTCGAGTTCGATATCGAGCCCGGCACTGGCTGACGCCGGTGCGGCAGCGGCAAGCGATGGGCTTGCGATGGAGAAGTCGATGCTGTTGCTGGCCGGACCGGGCGCGGCAACTGGAGCGGCGGGTTCGTCGAAGGCCAGATCGAAATCGGCATCCAGCCCGGCATCACCCTCCGAAGGCTGGAAGATCGCCACATCGGGGCAGATCTGCGAGCCCATGATGGCGATCTTGCTCCACTCTGAGCTGCTCAGCTTGTCCTTGAGCTCCTCGGCGATTTCCTGGAACTCCATTGGCCGCCCGGCGGCGAAGTAGGTTTCCGCGAGCTTCACCTGCAAGTCGATGCGCTGCGGCTGCTGCTGGGTGGCCGTCTTGAGCAACAGGATGGCCTCATCGTACAGGCCATAAGCGAGGTGGAAGTCAGCCTCTGACAGTGGATCGTTGTCGCCGAGATTGATATGCAGAGTCTCGACATGCACCTGCGTGGTCTTGTCGAAACTGTCCGTACCACCTGAAACTGCCGAGGGTTTGACGGCATTGTTGAGCGCGGCCACGGCCTCGGCATCGAGAATCAACGTGGCTTCGGGCACGTAGGCTGCGGCAACCGGCCTGGTCATCTGCTGGGTGGCATCGGCTGTGGCCGCAAACGCGGCTCCACCGGCGGCACCGAGAACCTGAGTGTCGCTCAGGCGGGTGGTGTCGCCCAGCTTGCCGGGTGCGCCGCTGCCGCCGACAGGCATCTGCACCGTGGAGGTATCGCCCGGCTTGAACTTGGTGAAGCTGCCGCCCGCAGTCGCACCCGCCTTGCGCCGACGCGACAGCAGAAACAGGCCAGCGCCAAGCAGCAGCACCAGTCCGCCCACTGCGAGGGGGATGCCGAGGCCATCCAGCAGGCTGCTTTCGGGTTCTTCCGGCAAGGGCTGGGCCAAAGGAGATTTGGCGGCGGCCGGTGCCGCGTCAACAGGGGCCGTAGTCGCGGGTGCAGGCGGCGGAGCGATGGGCTCTGGTGCGGCTGGTGTGTTGATCACCGCAGACGCAGTCGGCGCAGCAGCGGGAGTGGGAGTGAGAGTGGCAGTTGCGGCGGGTGCCGCTGGTGGCGGCGGCGTGACCGCAGGCTCAACGGCGGCTGCAGGCTTGCTGGCAATGACCGGCGCCGGGCTCGACGCCGTGGCAGTGACCACGGGCGCAGGTGGGGTCACCGGGGTCTTGGCAGCCGGAGGCAGGGCAATTTGTGGCTTGGGCAGCGCCGGCAAGGTCGCGGACTTGGGAGCCGCTGCGGCCGGCCCAGGCACCGCTGCTTCTTCAGGCGCCGGTGCGGCAGGCTTGACCGCTGCCCTGGGTGTTGCCGGGGCAGGTGCCTTGACGCTGGCCGCGCTGCCGCCGCCACGCAAGGCCGCCAGCCTGGCCTTGGCCGCCGGTGCCGTGGTGGACTGGATGCGCTCGGCCGAAGGGATTCTCAGCATCGCACCCTTGATGACCGTGGTGCCGCGCTGGATCGCCACCGGGTTGGCCTCCGCCAGCGCCAGCAGCACCTGATCCATGCTGACCGCCGGGCTCGGGCGCACCTTGGTGGCGATGCTCCACAAGGTTTCCTTCGCGGCGACCGGGCCGTAGCTGCCGGTGGCGCTGTCGAATGCGGAATCGCTGACTGCGGGCGCGGCCTTGACGGGGGCGGCTGCTCTCTTCGTCGGTTTCGACTCCGCCGGGGTTTCGTAGAACTCGGCCTTGGGGGCCACCACGACGGCCACGGGCGGTGCCGGCTTGGCGGGTGCGGCTACCACCGGTGCGACGACCGGCTTTGCGACAACAGGTGCCTTGACAATGACCGGGGCCGCGAGAGTCGGCGGATCGAGCAAAATCGTGTAGTCGCGCAGAATTTTGCCGCCGCTCCAGCGAGCCTGCACCAGCAGGTTGAGCACCGGTTCGCGGGCGATTTCACCGCTGCTGATCACCACGCGCGGGCTACCGCGGTCGTTCTTGATTTCGAAGTTGAGGCTGGAAAGATACTCGGCGCGGTCGATGCCGGCACGGTCGAAAGCCTCGTTGGGAGCCACCGAAACCGTCACTGTTTCAAGGTCTTCGGCGTTGATCTCGGTCAGCGGAATGCTGGCACTGAAGCGTTGGTTGAGGTCGGAGCTGACGCTGATCTCGCCCAGGCCCAGCGCCTGCACGAGCCCTGTGGCAACGAGACCCGCAGTCGCCGCCGCAGTGAATGTGATCCGCGCAAGTGTCCGTCGCATAGCCGCTCCCGTATCCTCAAAAACCCGGTGTTTTGAGGCGCCGGAAAGTGAGTGTGATGCTTTAAGTCCCGGCGCTAAGTGGCTTTATAGCCTATGTTTATGCCATCGGCAATGCAGCGTTCAGGCGCTAGTTAGGACGAAAACTTTTAGCACCCGCTCACAAGTACTTTTCGACCAGCACCTCGGCAATCTGCACCGCGTTCAGGGCCGCCCCCTTGCGCACGTTGTCGGCCACCACCCAGAGGTTCAAGCCGCGCGGATGGCTCAAATCCTCGCGGATGCGGCCCACGTAAGTGGGGTTGGTGCCGCTGGCTTCGGTGACGGCCGTGGGCCAGCCGCCGTCGACGCGCTCGTCGACCACTTCTACCCCCGGCGCCTTCTCCAGCAGGGCGCGGGCTTCGGCGGCCGTGATCTTCTTCTTGGTCTCGATATGCAGGGCTTCGGAGTGGCCGTAGAACACCGGCACGCGCACGGCGGTCGGATTTACGAGGATTTTCTCGTCACCGAAGATCTTGCGGGTCTCCCACACCATCTTCATCTCTTCCTTGGTGTAGCCGTTGTCCATGAACACGTCGATCTGCGGCAGGCAGTTGAAGGCGATCTGCTTGGGGTAGACCTTGCGCTCGTAGTGCTGGGCGTTGAGCAGGGCGGCGGTTTGCCCCGCCAGCTCTTCGATCGCCTCCTTGCCGGTGCCGGACACGCTCTGATAGGTGCAGACGTTGATGCGCTCGATGCCGACGGCGTCGTAGATGGGCTTCAAGGCCACCAGCATCTGGATGGTCGAGCAGTTGGGGTTGGCAATGATGCCGCGGGTCTTGTAGAGCGCGATGGCCTCCGGATTGACCTCAGGCACCACCAGAGGAATGTCGGCGTCGTAGCGAAACTGGCTGGTGTTGTCGATCACCACGCAGCCGGCGGCGGCAGCCTTGGGCGCGTAGATCGCACTCACCGAGGCACCGGGCGAGAACAGGCCAATCTGCACCTTGCTGAAGTCGAAGTCGGCCAAATTCTCGACGTGCAGGTGCTTGCCGTTGAACTCGACGGTATTGCCGACGCTGCGCTCGCTGGCGAGTGCATAGACCTTGCCGTACGGCACCTTGCTCTCGGCCAGAATCTCCAGCATCGCCTGGCCAACTGCCCCGGTAGCACCCACGACAGCGATATCAAATGTGCGGCTCATAACGATTAATCCAGTTTCTTGTTGAAGTGAAAAGAGGTGATGTCGAAGCGTTCACGCAGGTAGAAGCGGTGGGCGTGAATGCGCTGGGTGCCGCTGTCGAGCGTGAGTGCGGTTGCCGACAGCATGCGCGAGCGGGCGCTGAGCCACTCGATGAGTGCCGCGCCCACGCCCTGTGAGCGATGGTGGTCGTCGGTGACGAGATCATCGACATAGACCTGCATGCCCTGGTGGGTGTTCTCGTAGACGCGCCAGACCGCCACACCCAGCACGGCCTCGCCATCGACCGCGATCACCATGCGCCCACCCTGGGCGAACACGCGCTGCATCTTGGCGGCGTAGTCGGCGGGCAGTTGCGGGCGCAGCTGGCGGTGGGTGGCTTCGGCCGCGATCAACCACTCCGGTGCGATGACTCTGCCCTGCCCGTCGGTGACTTCGATCAGTTGCATGTCAGTGCGCCGAGACAGCCTTGAGGCCGATGACGGAGCCGATCAGCAGCAGCAGGAAGAACACTCGCCAGAAGGTGAGCGGGTCTTTGAAGAAGAAGATGCCGATGAGGGCCGTGCCAAAGGCTCCGATGCCCGTCCACACCGCATAGGCGGTGCCGAGCGGGATGACCTTGGTCGCCTCGCTGAGCAGGCTGAAGCTGATGAAGGCGCACACGCCGAACGCCGTACTCCAGCGCCAATCGCTGAAGTTGTCGGAGAGCTTGAGGCAGGTGGTGAAACCCACTTCAAACAGGCCGGCGGCGATTAGATAGAGCCAGCTCATCGACTAGCCCAATGCGGCGACGACGGCATCGCCCATCGCCACAGTACCCACGCGCGCTTCGTCAGCGGCAGCGATGTCGCCAGTGCGCAGGCCACTCGCCAGCACCTTCTGCACAGCGGCCTCGATCTTGTCGGCCAGATCACCGCGTTTGAGCGAATAGCGCAGCAGCATGGCGAGCGAGAGGACGGTGGCGAGCGGATTGGCAACGCCCTTGCCGGCGATGTCGGGTGCCGAGCCGTGGATGGGCTCGAACAGACCCTGCCCCTTCTCGTTCATCGAAGCACTCGGCAGCATGCCGATGCTGCCGGTGAGCTGGGCGGCAATGTCGCTCAAGATGTCGCCGAAGAGATTGGCGGTGACGATGACGTCGAACTGTTTCGGTGCGCGCACCAGCTGCATGGCGGCGTTGTCTACATAGAGATGACTCAACTCGACGTCGGGATATTCCTTCGCCACCTCGCCCACCACCTCGCGCCAGAGCTGGCTGGATTCGAGCACATTCGCCTTGTCCACCGAGCAGAGCCGCTTGTTGCGCAGGCGTGCTGCGGCGAAAGCGGTGCGGGCGATACGCATGATCTCGTAGTCGCAGTACTCCTCCACATCGCTCGCCACCCGCGCCTGCGGGATGACCTCGTGGCCGACCTGATGGCCATCAACCACACGCGAGCTGCGCTTGCCGAAGTAGATGCCACCGGTGAGCTCGCGCACGATCAGCACGTCGAGCCCGGCCACCAGTTCCGGCTTGAGCGAGCTGGCATTGGCGAGCTGCGGATACAGGATGGCTGGACGCAGGTTGGCGTAGAGGCCCATGCCGGCGCGGATGGCGAGCAGGCCGCGCTCCGGGCGCTTGTCCTTGGGCAGGGTGTCGTACTGCGGGCCACCGATGGCACCGAACAGCACCGCATCCGCCGCACGCGCCTTTTCGAGCGTGATGGCAGGCAGCGGTTCGCCGTGGACGTCGTAGGCCGCACCGCCAATCAGGCCGTGCTCCCACGTCACATCGAGACCATGCCGGTCGCGCAGCGCCACCAGCACTTTTTCTGCCTCACGGACGATCTCGGTGCCTATGCCGTCGCCGGGGAGGATGAGCAGTTTTACAGTCATGGCTTACTTGTTCGGGTAGGCGGTGAGGGTGTTTTCACTCATCTGCGGCAGCACGATCAACCCCGGTGCCGCACCGATATCCGCCGTGCCAGGCGTGAGCTGCAACCAGAGATTGGGCTGGCCATCCGGCCCGATCTTGAACACATTGCCGCGCGTGTGATCCGTCACCACATAGCCGCCCCTGCCATCGGCCACCAAGCCATCGAGGTTGCCGAGTGGGATGGGCGCGAAGCGGGCGGTGATGGTCTTGGTCTCGGCATCAACGGCCTTGAGATAGCCCGGCGTCTCGGTGGACCAGTCCGGCTTCATCGCGCCCCAGGTGGCGACGATGAGCTTGCCTTGGTCGAAGGCGAGGCCGTTGGGGTTTTCGAGTGCGGCGTCATTGAGCCAGGCAGTGAAGCCTTCACCCTGCAAGCGCCAGATGGTGTTGGTGACGGTGTCGCTCACGAACACCGTGCCGCGCGGCGTCACCGTCACGTCGTTGAGAAACTTGGCACCCGGCGCCTTGAATCGGCGCGTGATGCGCTTGTTGCCAGTGTCGATTTCCAGCAGCTCGTCAATGTCGGCCACGTAAAGGTAGCCGCGCAGATAGCCGAGGCCCTTCGGCGCGTTGAGGCCCTTGAGCCACTGGCGCTGGATGACCTTGCCATCCAGCCCCACCTGCGAGATGAAGCCGTTGCCATCCTTGGCGTCCGGCGCTCCATTGACGTTGCTGACGTACAGCACTTTTTGCAGGCTGCTGTAGACGACAGATTCGGGGTTGGCAAAGCCCTCGGTCTTCCAGACCGGCTCGGGGCCAACAGCTTGTGCGGTGCTGGCAGCGAGGGCCAGCAGGGCGGCGATAACGATGTGCTTCATGGTGCAGCTCCTTATGCAAACAGCCAGGGCGCAGTCTGCGCGCGCTGGGCTTCGTAGGTGCGGATGGCATCGGCGTCTTGCAAGGTCAGGCCAATCTCGTCGAGGCCGCGCAGCAGGCAATCCTTGCGGAAAGAGTCGATCTCGAACTTCGCTTCGGCCTTGCTCCAGCGCACGGTCTGCGCGGCGAGGTCGATGGTCACCGGCAGCTCGGCGTTAACGGCAATGGCCTGAAACAGCGCATCGACCGAGTCCGCCGGTAGCATCACCGGCAGCACGCCGTTCTTGAAGCAGTTGTTGTAGAAGATGTCGGCAAAGCTCGGCGCGATCACGCAGCGAAAACCATAGTCGTTGAGCGCCCACACCGCATGCTCGCGCGACGAGCCGCAGCCAAAGTTCTCGCGCGCGACCAGCACCTGAGACCCGGCATGGATCGCGCGGTTGAGCACGAACTCGGCATTGGGTCGGCGGCTGGCCACCGGCACGCTGAGGTCGCCGGCATCCAGATAGCGCCAGTCATCGAACAGGTATTGCCCGAAGCCCGACTTGTAGATGGACTTCAGATACTGCTTGGGGATGATCGCGTCGGTATCGACATTGGCGCGATCCAGCGGCAGGGCCTTGCTGGTCAGCACGGTAAAGGCTTGCATTACACGTTCCTCACATCGATGAAGTGGCCGGCAATACCGGCGGCGGCGGCCATCGCGGGGCTGACCAGATGCGTGCGTCCACCGGCACCCTGGCGGCCCTCGAAGTTGCGGTTGCTGGTCGAAGCGCAACGCTCGCCGGGCGAGAGGCGGTCGTCGTTCATGCCGAGGCACATCGAGCAGCCCGGCTCGCGCCACTCGAAACCGGCGGCCTTGAAGATCGCATCCAGGCCCTCGGCTTCGGCCTGCTGCTTCACCAGGCCCGAACCCGGCACCACCATCGCCAGGCTCACATTCGCCGCCTTGGTCTTGCCGCGCACCACTACGGCTGCGGCACGCAGGTCTTCGATGCGGGCATTGGTGCAGCTGCCGATGAACACCTTGTCGATGGCGATCTGCTCGATGGGCGTGTTGGCGGTGAGGCCCATGTAGGCCAGCGCGCGCTCCATGCCGCTGCGCTTGGTGGCATCGGCTTCCTGCGCCGGGTCGGGCACACGGCCACCGACGGGCACCACCATTTCTGGCGAAGTGCCCCAGGTGACCTGCGGCTCAATGCTCGCGGCATCGAGTTCCACGGTGCGGTCGAAGTGCGCGCCTTGGTCGGAGTGCAGCGTCTTCCACCAGGCCACTGCCTGCGCCCAATGCTCTTGCTTGGGTGCGAGGGGGCGACCCTTCACGTATTCAATGGTGGTGTCGTCCACCGCGATCAGGCCCGCGCGTGCGCCGGCTTCAATCGCCATGTTGCAGACGGTCATGCGGCCTTCCATCGACAGCGCCATGATCGCCTCGCCCGCGAACTCGATGGTGTAGCCGGTGCCGCCAGCGGTGCCGATGCGGCCGATGATGGCAAGCACGATGTCCTTCGCCGTGACGCCCGGGCCGACATGCCCCTTGACGCGGATCAGAAGCGATTTGGTCTTGCTCTGCATCAGGCACTGCGTCGCCAGCACATGCTCGACCTCGCTGGTGCCGATACCAAAGGCCAGCGCGCCAAATGCGCCGTGGGTGGCGGTGTGACTGTCGCCGCAGACGACCGTCATGCCCGGCAGCGTCGCGCCCTGCTCAGGCCCCACCACATGCACGATGCCCTGACGCACATCGGCGAGCGGGATGTAGGGCACGTTGAAGTGCTTCACGTTGCGATCAAGTGCATTCACCTGCTCGCGCGAGATCGGGTCGGCAATGCCGGCGGCGCGGTCCGTGGTCGGCACGTTGTGATCCGGCACGGCCAGGTTGGCTAGGCGCTTCCAGGGCTGGCGGCCTGCAATACGCAAGCCCTCAAAAGCCTGCGGGCTGGTCACCTCATGCACCAGATGGCGGTCTATGTAGAGCAGCGCCGTGCCATCGGCTTGCGCCCGCACCACATGGGCGTCCCAGAGCTTGTCGTATAGCGTCCGCATGATTCGGTTCCTCGTTGAGCGGGCGCATCTTAGGATTCGCCTGCCCACAACTCCAGTAATATATTTTCATGATTTGGATTCCACAAACGAATGGCGTGCAGCGCCTCATTGCCCCCGATGGTCAGCTGAACGAGGCGGTGGCATTCTCGCCACGCCCATACCGGGCAGCCTTTGGGGAAAGCACATGAATGCACAGAAGTCGGGAGTCCTTATCGCCGTTGCAGCACTCGCGCCCCTGCTGGTCATGGCCGCCCAGTTTTCTGCCACGCCCTACCTCGGCAAGGTGATGGCCTTGCCCGCCACGGCGCAGGAGGCCGCCCAGCTGGTGCCGGCCAATCCGACGCAGCAGCCGGCCAAGGTGCTGACGCTCAAGAAGGAGCTCGAAGCCGCCGACCAGCAGATCACCGCGACGCTCAATGCCAAGGCCACCACGATGGGTGCCAAGGCCGAAGCCGACAGCAAGGCGGTACTCGCCAGTCGCGGCCTGACCATGGAAGACACCGAGACCATGGACGAGAAGACGCTGATGTCGGCGATAACCGGCATGTCCTTCGGCGATATGGAAAAGATAGAGGGCATGAGCGACGACGAGGCCGGCGCCTACATGGCGGCGCAGATGAATGCCGGCAGGCTGAAGGTCAAGCCGCTGCCCAAGCCCACCTTGAGCGCCTCGCCCGATGAAATGCAGAAGGTGAGGGTCATCAACGAGGAGCTGGGCAGCCACGTACAGGCCGCCCAAGGCAAGGCGCAGCAACTCGATGGAGCGCTGCAAGCGCTGAAGAAAGCCCGCGATGCCTCGCAGCAAGCCATCAGCGACGACGAAACCAAGGCACTGAAGGGTCTGCCCGCAGACACCGATTGCGGCGAGCTGGGCGTGGTGGTGAACGAGCAGAAAGCGCATGCCATCCGTGTGCAGTTTGCCGAGAAGCACGTACAGGCCGCCGACGAGTCGCTGCGAAATGCCCGCGACTACAGCCGCAAGCAGAAGACCTTTGCCACCGACGAGGCCCGCTATGCCGATGGCATGGCAGCGAAGCTGGCTGGCTTCAAGAGCGAGATGGCCGTCACGATGGTCGCGGCCAATGCCACGTCGACGCAGAAGCTCGCACTCGGTGCCATCGGCACCCTCAATGACGCGACCGGCGAATTGACGATGGATGCCGCCGGCTGGGCGCATGCGAAGAGCGCGCTGGCCAAGAACAAGCCGAAGAGCCCCTGCGGATAATGGAGACGCAGCTCCTCGCCACTTTTCTCGCTGTCGCCGAGGAGCAGTCTTTTTCAGCCGCCGCCGAGCGGCTGCACCTGAGCCAGCCCGCCATCAGCAAGCGCATCGCGCTGCTGGAAGAGCAGATCGGCAACCCGCTGTTCGACCGCGTGGCGCGGACGGTGCACCTCACCGATGTCGGCCGCACCCTGCTGCCGTACGCGCGCAAGGTGCTGCAAGACGTGGAGGAGGCCCGCCGCGCGCTCTCGCACCTCACGGCCAATGTCGCCGGCCGACTCTCCATCGGCACCAGCCACCACATTGGTCTACATCGATTGCCGCCGGTGCTGCGCGCCTATACCAGCGCCTATCCGGAGGTCGATCTCGACATCCAGTTCATGGATAGCGAAGTGGCCTGCGAGGCGGTGCTGGCAGGCCGACTGGAACTCGGCATCGTCACCCTGCCCACCCAGCCGCTGCCGCAGCTCAAGGCCCAGCTAGTCTGGCCTGATCCGCTCTCTGTCGTGGTCGCCCCCAGCCACCCACTGGCGGCACTCAAGAAACCGAAGCTGGGCGATCTCGCCAGCCACCCGGCGGTGCTGCCGGACGAGGCCACCTACACGCATCGCATCGTCACCGCCGCACTCATCCAGCATGGTCTCAAGCCCCGTATTCGCCTGGCCACCAACTATTTGGAAACGCTGAAGATGCTGGTTGTGATCGGCTTAGGCTGGAGCGTGCTGCCGCGCTCGATGCTCGACAAGGACCTGATCGCGCTCCCCATCCGCGAGCTGTCGCTGGAGCGCGAGCTGGGCGTGGTCTGGCACGAGAAGCGCACGCTTTCGGCTGCTGCCACGGCGCTCATCGCGCAACTGCCCGCGGTATGAGCCTCGACGTCATCATCCTCGGCGGCGGCGCTGCGGGCTTGTTCTGCGCCTTTCAGGCTGGGCAGCGCGGGCAGAAAGTGCTGGTGATCGAGCACGCCAACAAGGTCGGCAAGAAGATCCTCATGTCCGGCGGCGGGCGCTGCAATTTCACCAACCTGGGCACCACCCACGCCAACTTTCTCTCGGCCAATCCGCACTTCTGCAAATCGGCCCTCGCCCGCTACACGCCCTGGGATTTCGTAGCGCTCGTGCAGCAGCAAGGCATCGCCTACCACGAGAAGGAGCTGGGCCAGCTGTTCTGCGACGAGTCGAGCAAGCTCATCGTCAACCTGCTGCTCAAGGAGTGTGAAGCGGCCGGCGTGCGCATCGAGATCGAGTGCAGTGTGAGTGCCGTGGATCAGACTGCGACCGGCTATGCCGTGCACACCTCGCGCGGCACGTTCAAGGCACCGAAGCTGGTCGTCGCCACCGGTGGCCTGTCGATCCCCAGCATGGGTGCCACCGGCTTTGGCTACACACTTGCCAAGCAGTTTGGCCACACCGTGCTGCCCACCCGCGCAGGACTGGTACCGCTCACACTCAGCGGTAAACCGCTGGAGCAATGGAGCGATCTGAGCGGCGTCGCGCTGCCGGTGGAGGCCACGAGCGGCAAGGCGCAGTTCCGCAATCAATTGCTGGTGACGCACCGCGGCCTCAGCGGCCCGGCCATCCTCCAGATCAGCAGCTACTGGCAGCCGGGCGAGGCACTGACGCTGGACCTGTTCCCTCAGACCGATGCCGTCGAATGGCTCACGACGCAGCAGCAGGCACACCCTGCCAGCGAGGTGCGCACGGTGCTGGCCGAGGCCCTGCCCAAACGCTTCGCCCAGCGATTCGCCGAGCTGCATGCGCCGCCCAAGCTCATGCGCCAGCTCATGCACGCCGAGGTCAACGCACTCGCCGCTGCCCTGCATGCCTGGCCCATTACAGCCAATGGCACCGAGGGCTATCGCACCGCCGAGGTGACGCTGGGCGGGGTCGATACCCGCGAGCTGTCATCAACCACAATGGAATCGAAGCTCAGCCCCGGCCTGCATTTCATCGGCGAGGTGATGGACGTGACGGGCTGGCTTGGCGGCTACAACTTCCAGTGGGCCTGGGCCTCCGGCTATGCCTGCGCGCAGGCGCTGTAAGACAATCCACACCTATGAGACTCAACAAATACCTCAGCGAAAAAGGCCTCTGCTCACGCCGCGAGGCGGATGCCTGGATCGGCTCCGGCCGGGTCGAAGTCAACCGCCGCATCGCCCTGCTCGGCACGCCGGTCGAAGACGGCGACGAGGTGCGGGTGGATGGCCGCGTGGTCAGTGAGCGCCAGCAGCCACACGTCACCATCGCCTTCAACAAGCCGGTGGGTGTGACCTGCACCACCGAGGCGCGCGTGCGCGACAACATCATCGACTTCATCGGGCACGAGCAGCGCATCTTCCCCATCGGGCGATTGGACAAGGACAGCGAGGGGCTGATCCTGCTCACCAGCGATGGCGATATCGTCAACGCCCTGCTGCGCGCAGAGCATGGGCACGAGAAGGAATACCTTGTCACCGTGGATCGCCCCGTCAGCGATGGCTTTCTGCGCAGCATGGAACGGGGCGTGGAGATACTCGATACCCGCACCCTGCCCTGCAAGGCCTGGGCGACCGGGCCGCAGAGTTTTCGCATCGTGCTCACCCAGGGCCTCAACCGGCAGATCCGCCGCATGTGCGAGCACTTCGGCTACGAGGTGGTGGCGCTCAGGCGCACGCGCTTTGTCAACATCGAGCTGGGCAATTTGCAGCTCGGCTACTGGCGCGACCTCACCACAACCGAGCAGGCCACGCTGCTGGCTTGAACACGCGATGACGATACCCGACCGCCAACGCTGGCTGACGCTCTACATCCTCTGCATCGGCGTGCTGATGATCGTGCTCGATACCACCATCGTCACGGTGGCGCTGCCCTCGATCAAGACCGCACTGGGTTTCAGCGAGACCAATCTGGTGTGGGTGGTCAACGCTTACATGCTGACCTTCGGCGGCTTTCTGTTGCTGGGTGGGCGGTTGGGGGATCTCTATGGACAGCGCAAGCTGTTCCTGATGGGCCTCACGCTGTTCACGGTGGCTTCGCTCGTCTGCGGCATTGCTGGCACCCAGACGGTGCTGATTGCCGCGCGCGCGGTGCAGGGCATTGGTGGCGCGGTGCTCACGGCCGTCGCTCTCGCCCTCATCACCGGTCTGTTCCCGCAGCCGGACGAACGCGCGAAGGCGATGGGCATCTACAGCTTCGTCTGCGCCGCCGGCGGCAGCCTCGGTGCGCTCTTGGGTGGAGTGCTCACCGAGCTTCTCAACTGGCGCTGGATCTTTCTCGTCAACCTGCCCATCGGCATCGTGGTGTTCGTCTGGTGCGGCCGCCTGCTGCCCGCGGCACACACGCGCCCCGTCGGCATGCGGCTGGACCTGGCGGGTGCAGCCACCGTCACCCTGTCGCTGATGCTCGCGGTCTACGCCGTGGTCAATGGCAATCAGTGGGGCTGGCTCTCGCCGCGCACGCTGACAATGCTTGGCGTGGCCGGGGCACTGCTCGCGGCGTTTCTCGTCATCGAGTCGCGCGTGCGTGACCCGATGATGCCGCTGGCCATGTTCTGCCACCGCAATCTCTCGGTGGCGAACGTGATCGGCATGCTGTGGGCGGCGGGCATGTTCGCGTGGTTCTTTCTCGCCGCGCTGTACCTGCAACTGGTGCTCGGCTACGGGCCGATGGCCGTAGGCCTCGCCTTTGTGCCTGCCGATCTCATCATGGCGATTTTCTCCTTGGGTCTCTCAGCCTGGGTGGTCGTGCGCTATGGCCAGCGTGTACCGGTGTCTGCGGGGCTGGCCCTGGCCACATTAGGCCTGCTGCTGTTCGCCCGTGCGCCTCTGGTCGGCAATTTCTGGATTGATGTGCTGCCGGGCATGTCGCTGTTGGGCCTGGGCGCCGGTCTCGCCTTCAATCCCCTGCTACTGGCGGCGATGGGCGATGTGGAAGAGAAGGACGCAGGGCTCGCTTCAGGCATCGTCAACACCTCTTTCATGATGGGCGGCGCACTGGGCCTGGCCGTGCTGGCGAGCCTCGCCGATGCCCGTACCGCCAGCCTCAGGGCCGCCGGCACCGAGGCCGTGGTCGCCTTGAATGGCGGCTACCAGCTGGCGTTTATCGTCGGTGCGGTTTTCACCACCGCAGCTGCGTTGCTGGGCCTGCTGCTTCACAATGCAAAATCGCCTGTGGCCACCACGCCCGCGCACTAAAACAATATCCAAGGAGAGCCCGATGATCCCGTTTTCACTCAAAGTTGTTTTCTTCAAGATCTGGCAATTCCTGCTCAAGATCAGCACGCCGCTGCTGCGCTTTCGCACACCGGAACTCTTCACCGGCCCCGGCTCCTCATTGGTGCTGTGCGAGCACATCGCCAAGACCGGTGTTACGAACCTGCTCGTCGTCACCGACGCCATGCTGGTGAAGATCGGTCTGCTCAAGCCGATGCAGGAAAAACTCAAGAGCCTGGGCGTGAACATCACCGTCTACGACGGCGTGCTGCCCAACCCCACCATCGAGCAGATCGAAACCGGCCTGACCATGCTCAAGGCCAAGGGCTGCACCGCCATCCTCGCCATCGGTGGTGGCTCGTCCATCGACGCCGCCAAGGTGATCGCCGCCCGCGCCAAGAACCCCTACAAGATCGCCAACATGGCGGGCCTGCTGCGTGTGTTGTTCAAGCCCCTGCCGCTCTACGCAGTGCCAACCACCGCCGGCACCGGCAGTGAAGTCACCATCGCCGCCGTGGTGAGCGACCCCAGCACCACCCGCAAGTTCGCCATCATGGCGCCCTGCCTGGTGCCGCTCGCCGCTGCCCTCGACGGTGCGCTGATGACGGGCTTGCCCGCGCCCATCACCGCCGCCACCGGCATGGATGCGCTCACCCACGCGGTGGAGGCCTACATCAGCCGCAACCGCACCGACATGACTGACCGCGAGGCGCTCGACGCCACCCGGCTCATCATGCAAAACCTCGCCGAGGCGGTGAAGAACGGCAGCAATGTGGAGGCACGGCAGAACATGGCGCTGGCGAGCTTCAAGGCCGGTGTCGCCTTCACCACTGCGGGCGTTGGCTATGTGCATGCCATCGCCCACAACCTCGGCGCCTACTACCACGTACCCCACGGCCTCGCCAACGCCATCGTGCTGCCGCGCGTGCTCGATTTCAGCAAGCCTGATTGCATTGATCGCCTGGCCACACTCGCGGAGGTCAGCGGCCTCAAGCATGGCGGCGAGAGCAAGGAACAGCTCGCCACCGCCTTCATCGCCAAGGTGCGCGCGATGAACACCGAGTTTGGCATCCCGACCCAGGTCGAGAAGCTGAAGGAGACGGACATCGCGGCCATCACCGACAAGGCCTTGAGCGAAGCGCACATGTTCTATGCCGTGCCGCGCTATATGGATGTGCCGGAGTTCCAGACCTTCCTTCGGCAGATGCTGCCGACAATGGCGTAATCACCGGACACCAGCGGGCAGATTGCACGATGAGCTTCGAGATCGTTGGCGAAATCAGCGCTGCCGAGACCTTCGCCAGAGGGTCCGGCATCCGCGAGCTGCCACGGCTCGGCAAGATTCACGGCGACGGCAACTGGCGCAAGCACAAGGGTTTTGCCCAAGTCCGCTTGCCGGATGGCACACTCCGCGGGGCCGAGCTGCACTGGTATGAGGCCGCGGGCATCGGCAAACGCGAGTTCAAGATCAAACGCTACACGGACATCTCCACATGAAGACTCATCAGTTCGCCGTCTGCCTCCGAAATCAAGGCCAAGAAGCCTCATTGGAGCTGCGTAAGCTCTATGAGGTGTTGCCCGATGCCGATGCTTTGAAGCATGGGCAGCTGCGCGTCGTCGATGAGTCTGGCGAGGACTACCTGTATGAAGCTGCGGCGTTTGATCTCGTGGCCCTGCCCGCCAATGTGGCGGAGCGCGTATTCAAGGCTCACGCCTGAATCTCAGGGCGGAATAGCGGAGGGTATCCCGGACTGCTTCGACTTGTAGAAGTCGTCCTGCTGAGGAATGGGTCGGTGCTGATCACAGTGCAGACCTGCATAGTCACAGCAGAAAGATCAAAGCATCGCCGTCATTCGCGCGATACGTTGGGCCTGGATGCGGTTGAGATTGCGGAAGATGGTGGCGGCGATGCGCGGGTGGCGCAGGCGCAGGCGTTCGAGGTCCTGGCTGTCGAAGCGCAGCAGGCGCACGTCGCTCAGGGCGTCGATGTTGGCGGTGCGGCGCTGGCCGAAGTAGCCGGCCTCGCCCATCACCGCGCCGCGGCCGAGGGTCGAGAGTGTCTTGCGCTCCTCGTGTCGCTCCACCCAGGCTTCCACCTGGCCATCGACGATCACATACATGTCGCGGGCGTAGTCGCCCTCGGTGATCACGCGCGCGCCCTTGGGCAGCTTTTCGAGATTGCTGAGCAGAGCGAAGGTGCGGGCCTGCCGCAGCGAAAGCCCTGACAGCAGCGGGATGGTGTGTTGCGGGCTTTGCCCCAGATCGAGCCGGAGGATGTCCCACAGCGTGACGATGCGCACCATCGAGGCCAGCGCGGGCGTGAGTGTGATGTCCGACAGCCAGGAGAGAAACAGTGTGAAGGCGGCGAGCAGACCGAACTGCACCTGGCTTTCCATGTCGGCCCCGGTGAAGACGAGAAAGCCGGAGACGAGTGCCAGCATGGTGAGCGTGATGGGGCGCAGCACTTCGCCCAGCGCATAGCGCACGGCATCGGTCTCGCTGCCGCGGGCGCGCGCCTCCTTGTTGAAGCGCACCATGTAGTGGATGGTGTCGTCCACCGAGATGCCGAGCACGATGCTGGCGATTAGGCTGGTCGTGGGTGTGAGCCCGATACCAGTAAGTTGCAGCAGACCGTAGTAGATGGCCACCGGCACCAGGTTGGGCAAGAGTGCCAAGGCCGCCGCGCGCGGCGAAGTGAAGATCACGGAGAGGATCAGCCAGATCAGCAGCGCCGTGAGTGCCACCGACGCCCACTGGCCGCTGCTGAGCTGGTCAGCGGTGCGGGTGGCGAGCAGGCTGCTGCCGGTCAGGCTGGCTTGCAGGGGTTCGGCCAGGGCCTTCAGGCGCGCATCGACCCGACCCGCAAAGGCGGCCAGCGAGCGGGCATCGTCCACTGTGACGCGAACCACCACGGCCGTGGTCTTGTACTGGGCGTCGAGCACCTGTCGCACCTGCTCGCCACCGGCGAAGAGCAGAATCTGCTTCACCGCCGCCGCACTCTCTGGGATCACCTCGTCCTCGGCGCGGCCCTCGCCCAGTGCGCGGTTGAGGAGCTTCACCAGGTCCACATAGCTGTAGACCGCTCCCACTTCCGGCTGCTCGCGCAGCCAGTTGGCGAGCACGTCGACGCGCTTGATCAGCGCGGGGTCGGTGAGCGCATCGGCGACGTGCGTTTCGATCAGCACCGTCAGCACGTTGGCACCGCCATAGGCCGTGTTGATGGCCTCGTAGTCCTGCCGCACCTTCGAGTCTTCAGGGAAGCTGCGCACGAACTCAGTGCCGGATTCGAGCTGCGTCGCCAGCCCGCCACCGGCGGCGAGCAGGGCCAGGGCCACGCCGAGAATCAGCCCACGGCGCTTGATCGAATGCCGGGCCAGCAGTGTCGCCACGCGGTCGTAGATCGCCGAGTGCTGGTTGCCACGGCCGCCCTTGCAGCCCAGCACCAGTGTCAACGCCGGCAGCAGGGTGAGCGAGGCAACCATCGACAGCAAAATGCCGAAGGCGGTCAGCAACGCGAACTGGTGGATGGCCGGCAGCGGCGTGACCAGCAGGGCCACGAAGCCGGCAATGGCGGTGACAGCATTGAGCAGCAGCGGCAGGGCCGCATGCTTGAGCGCGTTCTGTGCCCGCACGCTGGGCAGGCGGCCATCGTTGTGGCGTGAGAAGTCAGACAGCCAGTGGATGCAGTAGCAAAGCCCCTGCGTCACCACCAGCGCGGGGGTGAGGGCAGTCAAGAGATGCAGCTTCCAGCCCATCGTCACCAACAGCGCCATGGTGCCGACCAGGCTCACGCCAACGGTGATCGCACCGGCCAGCACCAGCTTGAGGTCACGGAAGGCGAACAGCAGCACCAGCGCGATCACCCCGAACACGGCCGGCAGGGTGAAGGCCAGGGTGGAGAGCAGGGAGTCCGCCGTCGCCCGCTTGATGACTGGCGCGCCGGTGATGCGCACGGTGGCGCCGGGCACGACCTCCTGCGCCACCGCGACCATGCGATCAGGGTAGTCGTTGAGGCGGAAGGTGGCTTCATCAACGCCGCGCAGGGTCAGCGCGAAGGCGGCCTCCTTGCCGTCACGCGAGATCAGGGTATTGCCGTAGATGGGATTGGCTGCGAGCTGTGCGCGCAACTCGGCCACACGCTCGGGCTGGCTCGCCGCCTGCGCGGTGAAGCTCGACACCTCAAGGTCTTCGCCCTGGGCGATGAGGTTGGGCGCGTTTTGCAGCGAGAACACATCCGACACCCCCGGCAGCTCGCGCAGGCGCTCGGCCAAGAGGGCGACGCGCGCGAGGTTTTCTGCGACGAATACGCCATCCTCGAAGCGCACCGACATCAGCACCGGATCGGTGTCGCCAAAGACCTCGCGGGTGCGCTCGTAGACGGCGCGGTCGGCGTCCTGCGCGGGCAGCAGCCGCTCCATGGCCGGATCCACTTGCAGCTTGAAATGGCCGCTGGACCAGTCGATGCAGAGTGCCGTGGCAATCGCCGTCAGCAGTGCGCCGAATAGCAGCGTCAGCCAGGGCTGGGCGGCACGGCGGAGCAGGAAGTCGAGCACGGGAAGCGCGCTAGTTACCGAGGAAGAAATTGCGCGAGTCGAAGTAGCGGTTCGCCACATCCTCGCCACTCTTCACGCCGGTGATCTTGAGCTGAGTCCTGGTGCCGAGCTTGAGATCAGTCATGGTCGAATCGCTCAGATACCAGTAATCGCCCGCCTTGGCGATGGCACTCACCGGTGCCAGCAGGCGCTTGCGCGCGGTGGTTCCCTCCATGAACTCGACCTTGAGCGCGACGCAGCTCGCATCGTCGATCCAGGCCTTGATGCGCGAGTAGCGCGAGACCGCCTCGGGCGCTGGCACCACACCCAGCACGGTCACAGGCCGGTTCTCGATCTTCTCGCGGCCCTCGATCTTGGGCGCACCGCCACTGAAGGCGTTCTGCACCTGCTTGATGTCGGCATACGAGATATCCGTGCCGAACAGCGGCCCATCACCCGCGCCGCCCATGATGCGGCGGGTCTTGTTGAGGGCGGGCAGGAATACGTACATCTCGTCCTTCTTCTCGCCCTCGCGGATCAGATAGGCGGCACCGTTCACATCGGCCGGCGCACTGAGCTTGAGCATGGCGCGCAAGAGGTCTTTTTCACGCTTGGCGAACAGCCGCCCGGTCAGCAGGCGCTTGTCGCCCTTGCGATCCACCGAGCTGAGCTGGAACTCCTGGATGCGCAGGGTCGCGGGGATGTTGGCGCGCATGCAGGCCATCAGCTTGTCTTCGGCGGGCCCGGCCTGCACAGGGCCCGCAAGCAGCGTGGCCAGGGCAGCTAAAGCGATGAGGCGACGAATCATGCGCAACTCCCTGCGACTGTTTTTCTTGATCCTCGCGCAGTGTATCCGAGAGCCGTCGCAGGGCCGTATGCTGCCGCCCAATCCCACTCCGGCAGTCCCCACATGCTGACATTCGCAGGCGCAGGCGCGGTTGGCATCACGCTCGCCAGCCATCTTGCCACCGCAGGCAAGCCGGTGCGCCTGTATGCGCGCGACAAGGACCAGGCCGCATTCACCGCCGCAGGCCAGCTCAAGCTCGACCGCCCGCGCGGCGGCGCGCTCACCGCCACCCTGCCGCCGTTGACCCCGCGATTGTTCGACACGGACACGCGCTACCTCGTGATCGCCACCAAGTTCGGCGCGCTCGATGCGCTGCTGGGCCAGCTGCAAGACGCACCGCCGACGCTGACGGTGGTCTCCACCTTGAACGGCGTGCGGGCGCTGCCCTTAATCCGGCAGCGGCTGCCGCAGTGCAAGGCGATGGCGCTCACCATCATGTTCAACGCCCAGCACAGCGGCACCCTGCACGCGCAGCTCACCACCAAGCCGGCCGTGATCCTCGCTGATGGCGATGCGGGGCTGAAGGCATTGCTGGCAGGCAGTGGCCTTGCAGTGAGCTACAGCCAGGGCGAACAGGCTTGCTGGGGCAAGCTCTTGATCAACCTCGCCAACGCCATCGGCGCACTGACGCAGAGCACCTTTCGTGATCTTTTGAGCGACCCCGACCTGCGCGCCATCTTCGTCGCCGTGCTTGACGAAGCGGTGGACCGCATCGAAGCCGCGAAGATCGACTACAAGCTGCCGATGCCCCTGCCCTATCGGGGCTACCGCGCTCTGCTCAAATACGGTGGCGGTGCCACCTGGTGGCTGGCGCAGATCAAGAACGGCCTCGATGACGGTGCCTACCCCAGCATGGTCGGCGACGTACGCGCAGGCCGCGCGACCGAGGTACAGCAGCTCAATGGCGAGATCGTGGCGCTGGGCGCGCAGCAGAACTGGCCCGCGCCGGTGAATGCCGCACTGGTGCAGATGGTGGAAGCCCTGAACCTCAACAACCCGGCGCGGCTCACGCCCGCCGAGCTGCGTACAAGGCTCAAGGTTTAGTGGCGTCAGCCGGTTTCATCAGCGACTCGATCACCGCCACCGGCGCACTACCGTAGCTCAGGAAGTGCTCGTGGAACTGCTTGAGATCAAAGCGATCCCCCAGCTGCTTTTTCAGCCGCTCGCGGTAGTCGTAGATGGCCGAGTAGCCCGCGAAATAGCTGGTGAGCTGCACCTGGCTCAGGGTGGCGCGCCGCCACTTGCCGCGCGCCTCGGTCTCGCTCTGGAAAGCCTCATTGCGGATCAGGTCTAGCACTTTCTGCTCGTCCCAATTCAGCACGTGAATGCCGTAGTCGAGAATGGTGTTGGTGGTGACGCGCAACAGCCACTTGCCATGGATCAGTTCCATCTCGGGTTCGTGCCCGCCCCAGCCGGCTTCGAGCATCATCTTCTCGGAGTAGACAGCCCAACCTTCCACCATCGCGCCGTTGCCGAATACTGACTTGATGCGGCTGGGTGACTTGTTGGCGTGGATGAGCTGCACGTAATGGCCGGGCACCGCCTCGTGGATGTTGAGCACCTGCAACTGCCAGCGGTTGTACTCGCGCAGGAAACTCTCTGCCTCTCCGGGCGTGTAGTCGTCGAGCGGCGAGACGTTGTAGTAGGTGTTGGCGGTGGCGTCGTACGGCCCCGGCGCGTTGATGCTGGCGATGGAGAAGCCACGCTGGTATTCGGGCGTCTCCCGCACTTGCAGCGGCCGCGTTGCGTCCTGCGTCAGCAGGTCCTTCTCGCGCACGAAGGCTTCGAGCAAGGGGATCTGCCGCTTCACTTCATCCACAAAACCCTCGCGCGTGGTGTGCTGCTCGCTCAAGCGGGCGATGAGCTGGGCGATCTTCTGCACGCGGTCTGCTGGCGGCTGCGTGCCCGCGAAGTACTTCGGCCAGAGCTGATCGGCCAGCACAGCCATGCGCGCGTGCAGGCGCTCCTTCTCGGCCACGGCGCGCTCGTACAGCGCCTTGCCGGTGCTGCCCGACTGGATGTCGAAGGCAAACTTCTGCTCGTACAGCACCTCGCCGAGGCGGAAGCTGCGCGCCGTGCCGTCCTTGGCGAGCTGCGCATCGAGCGCGCGCAGCCAGTCGAGATAGGCCGCCACCGCCGCGCGGGCGGGCTTCAGGGCTGCGAGGAACTGTGTGCGCTCGACCGCCGTGAGCGTCGATCCCGCCACCTGCTTTTCGAGCGCAGCCCCCAGCACCTCCAGGGCACCGTTGTTCTGCTGGATGGCGAGCTGCGTGTGCTCGCGCGTGGGCGTGCTGATTGCCACCTTCGCCGCCGCGTAGTAAGCCGGCACTTTCAACAGCCGCTGCCGCACCGTGCGTAGTCGCTCGGCCTCGGGTGCGTAGGGGGTGGAAAGCAGCAAGGCAAGCGGCTCGGCGACGTTGTATTGCGAGGGGTTCCACTGCCAGCTCTTGAGCGTGGTGAGCGACCAGCGCTCGGCTTCGAGCTGGGTCTTGAGCAGGGCGAGATCGCTGCGCGCGACGGGACTCAGGCTGGCGGCATCGAAACCGCCGAGGCGCTTGAGCTGCGCATCCAGCCAGCGCGCATAGGTCTTGCGGCTGGCGGCGGTCGGCACTGCAAGCCGGCCCGCCACCGGGTAGTAGCCGACGCTGACGGCGAAATCGGGATTGAAAGCCCAGTAGCTGGCGAACCAGTCATCGCCGAAAGCCTTGTTGAATGCGGCATCCGGGGTGGCCCAGGCACTGCCGAGACCGCAGAACAGGCACAGCGACAGCAGCAGGCGGCGGATCGGCATGAGGGTTCTCGGCGGGGTTTGCCGGAATCGTAAGCCGATAAGCCCGATAATGGTGAATGACCGACTCAGCCCCCACCGCCCTCATCCAGCTCTTCATCACCTGCCCGCGCGGCATCGAAACAATGCTGCTGGAGGAATGCCGCAGCCTCGGCGCCGTCGAATGCAAGGAGACCATCGGCGGCGTGCATGCCAAGTCGGATGTTGCTGGTGCCTACCGCCTCTGCCTCTGGTCGCGCCTCGCATCCAGGGTGCTGATGCCGCTCTCCAAGTTTCCGCTCGATGGCGTCGACTCGCTCTACGCCGCCGCGCACGACATCCACTGGCCGGACTTGTTCGATGTCAGCAAGAGCTTTTTGATCGAAGTCGCCGGCCGCAGCAACACCGTCACGCACACGCACTACGCGGCCTTGAAAGTGAAGGACGCCATCGCCGACCGCTTTCGCGCCGTCACCGGCAAGCGACCGGATGTGGACAGCGAGAACCCGGACATCCGCATCCATCTGCATCTCGATGGCCGCACCTCGGGCGACTTCGCACAGCTCTCGCTGGACTTGAGCGGCTCAGCCCTGCACCGCCGCGGCTGGCGTGCGCGGCAGGTGGAAGCCCCGCTGAAGGAGAACCTCGCCGCCGCCCTGCTGATCCGCAGCGGTTGGCCCGCCATCGCGCAGCGCGGCGGCGGTCTGCTCGATCTGTTCACCGGCAGCGGCACCTTCGTGGTCGAGGCCGGCTGGATCGCGGGCGACCACGCCCCCGGCCTGATGCGCGAGGACTGGGGCTTCACCCACTGGAACGCCCACCAGCCACGCGACTGGGCAAAGCTGCGTGAAGAAGCACTCGCCCGCGCCGAGGCCGGCTTCAAGAACATCCCGCCACTGGCCGGCATCGACAACGACCCGCGCGCCATCAGCATCGCCCGTGACAACGGCAAGCGCGCGGGGCTGACCGGCAAGGTCGATTTCACGGTGAACGAGGCCACCCTCGCCAAGTCCATCGGCGACGTGCCCGGCCTGCTCATTGCCAACCCGCCCTATGGCGAGCGCCTCTCGGACGAGGCCGAACTCATCAAGCTGCACTCGCTGCTCGGCGGCCATGTGCGCACGGCATTCCCAGGCTGGAAGTTCGCGCTGTTCACCGGCAAGCAGGAGCTGGGTTTCCGCCTCGGCATCAAGGCCGACAAGGTGTATTCGTTCTTCAATGGCGCGATACCCTGCAAGCTCCTGGTGATGGAGGTGTTTGCACAGCGCGAGACCGCACCGCGCCCGGAGGTGATGGACGAGCATGGCGAGATGGTGGCCGATACCTCGCCGGTGCCCGCCGCACCCGCAGAGCCCCGCAAATCACCCGCGCCGGACTTCGAGAACCGCCTCAAGAAGAACCTCGCCCACCTGGGCAAATGGGCGCGCCGCAGTGAGGTGACGAACTACCGTCTCTACGACAACGACCTGCCGGAATACGCGGTCGCCGTGGACATCTATGCCACGCCGGAGCTGCATGTGGTGGTGCAGGAATACGCCCCGCCCAAGACCATCGAAGCCGCCACGGCCGAGCGTCGCCTGCGGCAGGCCCTGCAGGTGATCCAGCATGTGCTGGAGCTGCCGATGGACAACCTGCACTACAAGCTACGCAAGGCACAGAAGGGCACGGCGCAATACCAGAAACAGGGCGAGCACGAGCGTTATCACGTCGTCACCGAACACGGCTGCAAGCTCTGGGTGAACTTCGATGACTACCTCGACACGGGTCTCTTCCTCGACCACCGCCCGATGCGCCAGCGCATCCAGAAAGAGGCGCGCAACAAGCGCGTGCTGAATCTCTTCTGCTACACCGGCACGGCCTCGATCCACGCTGCCGTGGGCGGTGCCGACCACACCTTGTCGGTGGACATGTCCAATACCTATCTCGACTGGCTGGGCCAGAACTTCGAGTTGAATGGCATCCCCTTCACCGAGCTGGACGGCCGGGCACCCCTGCCCAGCCGCCTGCCGCCGCACGCCACACTGCGCGCCGATTGCGTCGAGTGGCTGGCCCGCACCGCTCAGGATGATCGCGCGCCGAAGTTCGACCTGATCTTCTGCGACCCACCCACCTTCTCCAACTCGAAGAAGATGGAAGACAGCTGGGATATCCAGCGCGATCACGTCTCGCTGATCGGCGATGCGATGCAGCTCCTGGCACCGGGCGGCGTGCTGTATTTCAGCACCAACCGGCAACGCTTCAAGCTCGATGCGCTGGAAGGCCTGAAGGTGGAAGACATCACCCTGCAAACGCTGGGCGAGGACTACAAGCGCCCGCCCGCGCCGCACCGCGCCTGGAAGATCACGCGGGGCTGACAATCGCCCCGCGCGCTACTGGCAGCCGGATCGACGTGCTCAGTTGTCGAACAACGTGGCATCGACCATCTTCGTGCTGCGATAGACACGCAGGCGGTCACGCTGATCCACCGCGAGCAGGTCGACCCGACCATCGCGGTCGAAGTCACCGACCGCAAGACCGGTAGTCGTGTTGGCATTGAGCAGTTCACTGGCGTCTACAAAATTGCCGCCACCGCGATTCAGCAGTATCAATCGCGCCAGCTGGCCGGTGAGGCCCCCGCCGATATTGCTGATCGTCTGGAGCACCAGATCCGGCTTGTTGTCATTGTTAAGATCGGCGACGTCGATGTTTTTGACCCACCCGTCCGTCTCGGGAAACACCAGGTTCAGCCGCGAAGAGGCATCGCTCAACTGGCCTTGGCCGTTGTTGAGCAGCAACTGCAGGCCCGGCACTTTGGACTCGGCATCGGTAGCGAGCAGCAGGTCGAGCGCATTGTCGCCATTTACATCGGCACAGACCACATTGACGGTATTGCCCTTCTCCTGATGCAGCTTGGGGGGTATCGGGAAACGCGCATCGGAGGCAAAGCGTCCACTGCCATTGTTCATCAGCAGGCGGTTGGGGGCCTCGGTGCCGGCACCCACCGAGGGGTTGTAACTGCCGCCGATCACCAAGTCCGGTCGGCGGTCGCCGTTGACATCGCAGAGCGAGGCGTCCGAGGGTGGCGAGGGCCAGACCTGGTCCTCGGTGACTCGGCCGGTCTCATCCAGAAAACGGCCAAGGCCCTGGTTGCGCCAGAGTACCGAGCCATCGTAGTTCGCAAGGTACAGGTCGAGTGCGTTATCTCCATCGATGTCGCCGGCGCCGACGCCGTGGCTGTAGTGATCGATTTGCGGTAAGCGGGCTGCCGTCTCGTCAGTCAGCCGCCCGTTGCTGCCGCCGACCAAGAGGCGCGACTGCGTTCCCGGAAAGGGCTCGGTATCGGTGCCGGTATCGGCGACGAACAGGTCATCGCGGCCGTCGCCGGTGAAATCAGCCACCCAGGCGTCGCGCGGGTTGATCGCGATGAACTCGCCGACCAGAGTCGAGGTAGCCTCCACGAAGCGGCCGGCGTCGTTGCGGAAGGCCAGCTGCCGCCGTTCGGTAGCCGGAGAAGTCGGCGGGAAGGCCACCTGGAACACCACCAGGTCCAGATCGCCGTCTGCGTCGATGTCGATCAGGGCTGTGCTGCTGCCATCGGTCAGCACGCCGGGAGGCAGATCCACCGTGGACAGCTCGAAGTATGGCCCGGCGTCAAGCACCGCCGTGCGGCTGGTGCCAACCCGCAGGCTTCGCGTCAGCGTGGCGCTGCCCATCGCATCCGATGCCGACGTCCCATTGCGCTCATCCAGGGGCCAGAGGGCCACCAATCCGGTACGGTCTGATGGCATGGACTCGCGCATCGCCGCCTGGATCTGCTCCGCACTGCGCGCCGTGCTCCAGACGCGCAACTGCCGTGCATGCAGACCGGGTTCGTGGCCGTTGGCTGGCTTGCCGTTGGCGTCATAGGGCGCGCCAATGCCAAACGGTATTTCCTCCAGTCCCGGAAGCGTGCCCGAGAAGCTCCGGCTGGCAACCACTGTCCCATTGACCAGCAGGCGCGCCTGGCTACCGTCCACCACTGCTGCGACGTGGGTCCACCGGCCGGTGTTTACCGCCGCCGGAGCAGACAGCACGAAGGCCGAGGTTGCGAACTCAACGGTGCGACCGTCTGCTGCCAAGGTCAGCGCCGCACTCAGCTCGATACCGCCCGCACCCCCATCAATGGGACGGCCCTTGCCCATGATCCAGGCTCGCGGCAGGACACGACCCGCATGGATCCAACCTTCCATGGAATAGCTGGCGGAGGGACTCAGCGCCGAAGCCAGGGGAGCTCGCAGCGGTGCACCACCAACATGGGCCACGAAGCGCTGGGCCGGAGGCGCTACGGCCACGGGGTCGGGGGTGGGGGTGGCTGTCGCAGTCGCAGTCGCAGTCGCTGTCACAGTGCAGTCGGCCGATACGGGGCCCGTGCTGTAGCTCAGGGTGCCGGGTTCAGCACGGCTCACTGGGCTTGCACCACAGCCACTGACACTCAGGTCCCGGTAACCCGTGCTCATGGAGACGATGAATGTCGCCGTTGCGCCCGCACTGACGCTGGCGGACGTTGGCGAAAAGGCCGTGCCGACACCCGGTGCCGTGCGCACGAGATAAGTCGTCGGATTCGGCGTGGGTATTGGTGCGGTGGCTCCACCGTTTGAACCACCGCCACCACCGCACGCTGCCAACACAGCAGGCAGTACCCCTGCGGCGATCCTCGCAGCGAGGGACGAGAGCGTCCTGCGCTCCCAGCTGAAAGAGTTCCGCATTTAAATCTCCCCAAAAAGCTTGGCATGTCGCTAATTCTGCCCGATGAGCGCGAGTACGCGTCAAGACTCGGCAAGCCAGGTTCTCGCAGACCGCCGGTGTGCGAAAAGAGGCGGTACGGGGGACTAGGGAAGCTCTGCACAGGCCCTTCGACAAGCTCGGGGCGAACGGTAAGTCGTTGTTTCCGTTCGTGGTGAACTTGTCGAACCAAGAACGGAAACAAGCTGTGCAGAGTTTCCCCTGGTGGGTCTACGGCGATACGGCTTTCAAAAACTCCATCTGGTCATCCCAGAATTGCTGCGTGTGCGGCCGCCACCACATTGCCTGGAACGCATGCGGCTCGCCCTGGTATTGATGCAGCTCGCTGGCGATGCTCCAACGCAGTGCCACCGAGTGCAGGCGCTTGGCGTCCTCTTCGCACAGGTCCGCAGTGCCTACGCCGGTAAACACCTGCGGGAAGGGCTTGGCCGGTGCCTTGGCTTCGAGCAGGCGGATCGGATCGGCGAACATCAAGGCCTCGCAGGCTGCTGGGCGGCGCTCGCCGAGGTAGTTCATGGCCAGGATTTCTAGAATGCGAATGGCCCAGTCGGGCAGCGCGCGCGACGCCCGGCGTGAAAGCGGATCGCTGACCTGCAGGACCGGCATCAGCGGCATCACCGCGACCGGCCGTACCGGGTGCTCGTAGACGGCCTTGGCATAAGGTTCCGGTCGTTCATAGCTCGCGGCACAGGCCACGCCGAGCGCGAGATTGCCACCCGCGCTCTCGCCCGCGATGACGATGCGCTGCGGATCACCGCCGTACTGCGCGCAGCGGTCCGCCACCCAGCGGTAGGCCGCGCAGGCATCCTCGATCGCGGCGGGATAGCGGTGGCGCGGGGCCAGCCGGTAGTCGATGTTGAACACCACGTAGCCCGCACGCGAGGCGTAGAGCGCGGCGACCGCGCGATGCGTCTGCCGCGAGCAGGTGGTGAAGGCCCCGCCGTGGATGTAGAGCAGCACCGGCCTTGGGCCCGATGCGCCGCGCGGCCGCACTACATCGAGCAACTGCTCGGGCGCTGGGCCATAGGGGATGTCGCGCTGGATCGCCAGCCCCGACTCGATCTCACCAAGCTTGATCTTGCGCTCGCCGAAACGAGCCAGTGTCGAGAGGCTGCGGTGGATCAGCGCCCGCCGGAGCTTGTGGCGGGCGGAGAAGGCGGGGTCTTTGGGGATTTGCGAAACCGGCATGGAGACCTTGTCTTTAGAAGCAAGTTCCGAGTCTGCCGCCCTCGCGTTACGTTTTCGGCAGGGTCACGCCGCGTTGGCCCTGATATTTACCACCCCTGTCCTTGTATGAAGTGCCGCAGATCTCATCGCTCTCGAAGAACAGCATCTGCGCCACGCCCTCGTTGGCATAAATCTTCGCGGGCAGCGTCGTGGTGTTGCTGAACTCCAGCGTCACATGGCCTTCCCACTCCGGTTCGAGTGGCGTGACGTTGACGATGATGCCGCAGCGCGCGTAGGTGCTCTTGCCCAGGCACACCACGAGTGTGCTGCGCGGGATGCGGAAAAACTCCACCGTGCGGGCGAGCGCGAAGGAGTTGGGCGGGATGATGCAGACATCGCTCTGCACATCGACAAAGCTGGCGGGGTCGAAGGCCTTCGGGTCAACGATCGTGGAATTGATGTTGGTGAAAATCTTGAACTCGTTGGCGCAGCGCACGTCGTAGCCATAACTGCTGGTGCCGTAGCTCACGATCTTGTGTCCGTCGGCAGCGGTGCGTACCTGGCCGGCCTCGAAGGGTTCGATCATGCCCAAGGCAGCTTGGCGGCGGATCCAGTGGTCGGATTTGATGCTCATCGTGATTTAGCTCAGGCGGTAAGGGATGACGACTTCCGGCCAGCGGGCCGGAAAGTCTTTGGTATTTCGAGTGTGTAGCGCACGGCCATGCACTCTGGCGGTTGCCAGCAGCACTGCATCAGGCAGTTTCAGTTTGGTTTCACGACGCACGACTACCACTTCTTCGGCAACGAGCGCATCGAGTTCGACGATCGGCCAGGCCGCGAGAAAGTGCCGCAGCAATTCGCGTTCTTTCTCGCTTTTGCCGCCTGACAGCACTTCGATCCAGCTGATGCGGCTCAGCGCCGCATCGCTTGCGGCGAGCAGCGTCTTTTTAGCGATCTCGTGGCCGTTGGTGGCGTCGATGAAGATGTTGGTATCGAACAGAACACTCACCTGATGCTCACTTGCGATCCCACTCCGCGCGCAGGCGGCGCTGATATTCGACGCCATCGCCAATGTCCTTGCGATCCTTCCAGATGCCGAACACCGCTTCTATGGGGTGTGGTGTGACCTGATCGGCATAGCTTTTCACAGCCCGCCGAACCACCTCGGCCCGCGAGACCTTGTCGCGCTTGGCGATGCCGTCGAGACGGCGGATTTCCGCATCGGGCAGATCAACAATCGTGCGCATGAGTGGCTCCTATCAGGTGACCCGATGATAACACTCGGTCCACTGAAATGATGACGCTTCGCAGATCACGCGATCTCGATGGTGGGGAAAGCAGCACCCGCCAAGCCATGCGCCAAGCGTGCTGCCGTCAGCCGCGCAATCGCTCGATAAGTTTGCGCCACGTCGGATGCAGGCTCGGCGGCGACAATGGGCGTGCCGCTGTCGGCCTGCTCGCGGATGGCGCGCAACAGCGGCAATGATCCCAGTAGTTCGGTGCCACTCTGCTCGGCCAGCTTCTCGCCGCCGCCCTCGCCAAAAATCGGCGCGCTGTGGCCGCAGTTGGGGCAGCAGTAAACCGCCATGTTCTCGATGATGCCGAGCACCGGCACGCTCACCTTGTTGAACATCTGCAAGCCCTTGCGCGCATCGATCAGCGCCACGTCCTGCGGCGTGGTGACAATCACCGCGCCCGCGACCGGCATCTTCTGCGCGATGGAGAGCTGGATGTCGCCGGTGCCCGGCGGCAGGTCGATCACTAGATAGTCGAGCGCATCCCAGGCCGTCTCACCCAGCAGCTGGTTGAGCGCCTGCGTCGCCATTGGCCCGCGCCAGATCATCGGCTGATCTTCTTCGATGAGGAAACCAATGCTCATCATTTGCAGGCCGTGCGCCATCACCGGCCGCATCAGGCGCTGGTCGATGGTGGTCGGCTTGCTGTGCCGCACGCCCATCATCAGCGGCTGGCTGGGGCCGTAGATGTCGGCATCGAGCAAGCCCACGCGCGCGCCCTCGGCTTGCAGTGCGAGGGCGAGGTTGGCGGCGACCGTGGACTTGCCTACCCCGCCCTTGCCCGAGGCCACAGCGATGATGTTCTTGATGCCCTTCTGCGGCGGCACATTGCCTTTCAGGGTTTGCGGCTGAATATCCCAGCTCACCAGCACCTCACTGTCGATGCCGTGCGCGGCCTTGATAGCTGCTTTCACCGTGGCCGTCAGCGACTCGCGGATACCGGCTGCGGGAAAGCCCAGTTCGATCTCGATGCGCGGCACGGCGGTGGGGGTGATCGCCTTCACACAGCCGGCGGCGTTCAAGCCCTGGCCCAGATGCGGGTCGATGACGGTATCGAGCGTGGCGAGCAGCACTTCAGGGCTAAGGGGCGACATGGGCGGTGGGGATTTCTTCCAGAACATGCGCCTATTGTCCCTGCTAACGCGATGCCGCGCCCAATAAAAAAGCGGGCCATCACTGACCCGCTTTTTTACCCAAGTTGTCGGCCGATCAGGCCGACGTGGATACGGTGCTAATCAATCATGGTGCGGTGTGGAGCAATAGATTGACGGTGTTCGCACCAATCGAAGTCACCTTGCCCGGCGTGCCATTGCCGACCAGCGTGCTGCGCACCTGCGCCGGCGTGGCGCTCGGCGAATCACCGAGGATCAGCGCGATGGCACCTGCGACATGCGGGCTGGCCATCGAGGTGCCGGAGAGCACGGCCGTGCCGGTGTTGTTGCTGGAGCTGGCCGAGGTGATGCTGCCGCCGGGTGCGAAGATGTCGATGCAGGCCCCGAAGTTGGAGAACGAGGACATGCCGTCACCGTTGTCGGTCGAGCCGACCGTGATCGCGTTGGGTGCCTTGTAGGGCGAGCCCGAGCAGGCACCGGAGCTGTCATTGCCCGCTGCCACCGCCATCGAGATGCCGCGCGCAATCACGTTCTCCACCGCCTGGTCGAGCGCAGGAGAATCACCACCGCCCAGCGACATGTTGCCGACAGCGGGCTTCACGGCGTTGTTCGCCAGCCAGTCCACGCCAGCGATCACGCCCGCGTTGCTGCCGGAGCCGCTGCAACCGAGCACACGAATGGCATGGACAGTCGCCTTCTTGGCGACGCCATAGACGGTGCCGGCTGCCGTGCCCGCCACGTGCGTGCCGTGGCCGTTGCAATCAGTGGTGTCGGTGGCATCGGTGCCGCCATCGAACAGGCCGGTGCCGAAGTCGAGGGCCGCGAGGTTGAGCGGCACGATGCCGCCGGGGATGAAGCTGCCGACGAGGCCATCGTTGTTGGGTGCGAAGTTGCGGCCCGCGCCGACGCGGCCGGTGAACTCGGTGTGACTGGCGTTGAGGCCGGTGTCGATCACGTAGACGTGCACGCCAGCGGCGGCGGCATCCTTGTAGATGTAGAGGCCATCCATCGGCAGGTTGCGCTGGTCAACGCGATCGAGGCCCCAGGTGGCACCCGTCTGCGTGGCGGAGGCGGACATCACCTGATCCTGCTCGACCAGCTTGACGTAGGGCAGCTTCGCAAGCGCCTCAGCCTGGTTGGCGGTGATGCGGGCCGAGAAGCCGGTGAGTGCTGCGCTGTACTGGTTGAGCACCACACCACCGCCCACCTGCACCAGCGTGCTCTGCACGAGGTCCTTGAGGCCGAGCTTGGCAAGCGACTTGGGCAGTGCAGCCTTGTCGAGCACGACGATGTAGTGGTTGGGGATGAGCTTGGGGGCAACGGGCGCAGCCGATGCCGTGGCAGCAACCAGCACTGCGGTGGCACTGATGGCGGCGGCCATCGCGTTTTTCAGCATTGCTTTGTGACGAATCATGGAAACTCCTGTAATTGCTTCGTTCTTGCGCTGTTGAGAGCCCCAAGGCCTTGGCCTTGGGCGATGAGTGCTACCCGTCCCGTGTGAAACTTCCTTGTGCGTTTTCAGATCAACGGCGGTATTCAGCCGCCGAGAGACTCCAGCCGTATAGCAAAGCTCCTGCCATCCGCACCACACGATTCAATCGTCAGATGAAAAACTCCCCATGAACCCGCCATCAAGTTTTCTCTGGCACGACTACGAGACCTTCGGCGTCGATCCGGCGCGTGACCGCCCCTCGCAATTCGCGGCTCGGCGCACGAATGCAGCACTCGAACCCATCGGCGAGCCGATCAGCCTGTTCTGCCAGCCGGTGTGCGACGTGCTACCGCACCCCGATGCGGTGCTGCTCACCGGCATCAGCCCGCAGCGCGCGCGCGACGAGGGCTTGCCTGAGTACGCCTTCGCCGAGGCTATCCACAAGGAAATGATGGTCACCGGCAGCTGCGCAGTGGGCTTCAATACCCTGCGCTTCGATGACGAGGTGACGCGCAATCTGTTCTACCGCAACTTCCACGAGCCCTATCTGCGCGAATGGTTTGGCGGCAATTCGCGCTGGGATTTGATCGACGTGATGCGGCTCTGGCACGCGCTGCGACCGCAGGGTCTCGAATGGCCCCGGCGCGAAGACGGCAGCACCAGCTTCAAGCTGCAACATCTCACCGCCGCCAATGGTCTGGCGCACGAGCAGGCGCACGAGGCGCTGAGCGATGTCGATGCCACCATCGGCCTCGCGCGCCGCTTGCGGGAGGCGCAACCGCGCCTCTGGGAGCACGCGCTGAAGCTGCGCGACAAGCACTTCGTGCGCACCCTGCTCAACGTGCAGCAGATGACGCCGGTGGTGCATGTGTCCAGCAAAATTGCCGCCGCACGCGGCTGCCTGGCAGTGATCGCGCCACTCGCCCAGCACCCCACCAACAGCAACTGCGTCATCACCTTCGACTTGAGCTTTGACCCCACCGAGCTGCTTGAACTCGACGCCGACGAGCTGCGCGAGCGGGTGTTTGCCAGCGACGACGATCTGCCGGATGGCTTGAGCCGCATCCCGCTCAAGGGCGTGCATGCCAACAAGTCGCCCATGCTCTCGCCGCTGGGCACGCTGGATGCCGCCACTGCCGAGCGCTGGGGCCTCGACCTCGCGCGCTGCCAGCAGCATCGTGACCTCTTGCTGACGGTGCGCGAAGCCCTGGCTGAGAAGGTGCGCGCGGTGTTCACAGCCCCCGAGTTCGAGGAGCAGGATGCCGAGCTGTCGCTCTACGCCGGCTTCATGCCCGATGCCGACAAGCCCCTGCTCGCCAAGGTGCGCAATGCCAACGCCGATGCGCTCTGGAACTACCAGGGCCAGTTCCGCGATGCCCGCCTCAACACCCTGCTATTCCGCTACCGCGCCCGTCACTGGCCAGATCGCCTGAGCGGGGACGAAGCCGCCGAGTGGCGCGAGTTCGTGCAGGGCAAGCTGCAATTCGATACGGGCTTGGCGGGGCTGACGATGGAGGCCTACGAGCAGCTGATCGAAGCACGGCTGTTCACTGCCACCACGCCAGAGCAACGCCAGCTGCTGCAAAAGCTCAAGGACTGGCCCATCGAGAGTGGCCTGAGCCGTCTGCTCTCAAGCTAGCCGCGCGATAATGCGCCCCCGCTTCAAGCCTCAAAGCCGCACATGATCCGTCGCATCCTCGTCACCAACGCCCTGCCCTATGCCAACGGCCCGCTGCATCTCGGCCACATGGTGGGCTACCTGCAAGCCGATATCTGGGTGCGGTTTCAGCGGATGTGTGGGCACGAGGTGCATTATGTCTGCGCCGACGACGCGCATGGCACGCCGATCATGCTCGCGGCCGAGAAGGCGGGGGTGACGCCAGAGGTCTTCATTGCCGACATCCAGCAACAGCACGAAAAAGATTTCGCCGACTTTGGTGTGCAGTTCGACCACTACCACTCGACGCACAGCGAAGAAAACCGCCAGCTCTCCGAGAGCATCTACACGCGCCTCAAGACAGCGGGTGCGATCAGCGCCAAGACCATCCAGCAGCTCTACGACCCGGTGAAGCAGATGTTTCTGCCGGATCGCTACATCAAGGG
>JAZKHC010000022.1:0-90451 GCA_040385605.1 Pseudomonadota bacterium | reverse complement strand
ACGCAGAACAAGGTGCTGCGCCTGAAGCACTTCATCGGCCTGCCGGAAATGGTGATGAACTACTTCAAGTTCGTTGCCGAAGAAACCCGCGAGTGGATGGCCGTGCTCGGTGTGCGCACGCTCCAAGAGCTGATCGGCCGTACGGACTTGCTCAGCATTGCCGAAGGCAAGACTGACAAGCATCGCCATCTCGACTTGCAGCCGATCTTGAACGCGAGCGGCATGGTCAGCGACAGCCCGCAGTACTGCACGGTCCCGAATCCGCCGTTCGACAAGGCCGAACTCGCCGAGCAGATGGTGCGCGATGCGCTGCCGGCCATCGAGGGCAAGACCGGCGGTGAGTGGAGCTATGTCGTCAACAACACGCACCGCTCCATCGGTGCGCGCCTGTCGGGCGAGATCGCCACGCGCCATGGCAACTATGGGCTGGAAGTGGCACCCATCACCATCAAGCTCAGCGGCACCGCAGGCCAGAGCCTTGGCGTGTGGAACGCAGGCGGCCTCAACATCGAACTCGAAGGCGATGCCAACGACTACGTCGGCAAGGGCATGGCGGGCGGGCGCATCGTCATCAAGCCGCCGAAGAACGTACGCTTCAAGTCGCAGGACACGGTCATCATCGGCAACACCTGCCTCTATGGCGCCACGGGTGGCACGCTCTACGCCAGCGGTACGGCGGGCGAACGTTTCGGCGTGCGCAACTCCGGTGCCACCGCGGTCGTCGAAGGCTGCGGCGATCATGGCTGCGAATACATGACTGGCGGTGTGGTAGCCGTACTCGGCAAGACCGGCGTGAACTTTGGTGCCGGCATGACTGGCGGTTTCGCCTACGTGCTCGATCAGCAGCGCAACTTCGTGGACAGCTACAACCACGAGCTGATCGACATCCACCGCGTCATCGCCGAGAGCATGGAGGGCCATCAGCATTACCTGAAGGCGCTCATCAAGGACTATGTGGCGGCGACTGGCTCCGAATGGGGTCAGGCCATCCTCAACGACTTCCGCGATTACGTCGGGCGCTTCTGGCTGGTGAAGCCGAAGGCTGCCGACATCAGCTCACTTTTGGTCGCCATTCGCGCCGCTGCTTAAGGAATAACAATGGCCGCTAAAAATGCAATGCAGTTCATGGATGTCTCGCGCCAGGACCCGAAGAAGGTCCCGGCCGAAGTGCGTATCCACGACTTCCGCGAAATCTACGGTGCTTTCCCCGCCGAGCAGGCGGCGTCGCAGGCGGGCCGCTGCCTCAGCTGCGGCAACCCGTACTGCGAGTGGAAATGCCCGGTGCACAACTACATCCCCAACTGGCTGAAGCTGGTCGAGGAAGGCAATCTGTTTCAGGCTGCGGAGCTGAGCCACCAGACCAACTCGCTGCCGGAAATCTGCGGCCGCGTCTGCCCGCAGGATCGCCTCTGCGAAGGGGACTGCACGCTCAACGATGGCTTCGGTGCCGTGAGCATCGGCAACATCGAGAAATACATTTCGGACGAGGCCTTCAAGCAGGGCTGGCGTCCTGACCTCTCCAACGTGGTGCCCACTGGCAAGCGCGTCGCCATCATTGGTGCGGGCCCGGCGGGCCTGGGCTGTGCCGACGTGCTGACGCGCAATGGCGTGACGCCCGTAGTGTTCGACAAATATCCAGAAATCGGCGGCCTGCTTACCTACGGCATCCCGCCGTTCAAGCTCGAAAAAGACGTGGTGAAAAACCGCCGCACGGTGCTTGAGCACCAGGGCGTGCAGTTCAAGCTCAACACCGAAATCGGCAAGGACTTAGCCTTCGACGAGCTGCTGAAAGACTACGACGCCGTCTTCCTCGGCATGGGTACCTACACGGCGATGAAGGGCGAGTTTCCGGGCGAGGATTTGGATGGCGTCGTGCAGGCACTGCCCTTCCTCATCAGCAACATCCATCGCGTGATGGGCACCGAAACCAACGCGGCGGATTTCATCGACATGCGGGGCCAGCGCGTAGTCGTGCTCGGCGGCGGCGACACCGCGATGGACTGCAACCGCACCTCCATCCGCCAGGGTGCGGAGAGCGTGATCTGCGCCTACCGCCGCGACGAGGCCAACATGCCAGGCAGCCGCCGCGAAGTGGCGAACGCGAAGGAAGAAGGCGTCGAGTTCCTGTTCAACCGCGCCCCGGTGGGCGTCGTTGGCAACGGCAAGGTCGAAGGCGTGAAGTTTGTGGAGACGCGCTTAGGCGCCGCCGATGCCAAGGGCCGTCGCAAGCCGGAGGTGGTCGAAGGCAGCGAGTACGTCATCCCCTGCGACCGCGTCGTCATCGCCTTCGGTTTCCGCCCCAGTCCCGCCCCGTGGTTTGCACAACACGCCTTGAAGCTGCACGACGATGGCCGTGTGAAGGTCAACGGCGCGGTGCTCGCCAAGCACAAGTTCCAGACCGCCAACGCCAAGATCTTTGCCGGCGGCGACATGGTGCGCGGCAGCGATCTCGTCGTGACGGCGGTGTTCGAGGGCCGCGAGGCGGCCAAGGGCATCCTCGACTATCTGGAAGTCTGAGTCGCAGCGGCGGCCGGCAGCATCAGCTGCAAGGCCGCCGCGCGATACTTGAATTGCAGCGGTGAGGCCAGCCGCAGCAGCTCGCCATCGATCACCACTTTCAGCGGCCGGAGGCGACGCAGCACTTCGGCGCGCAGTGCAATGTCGGTGAAGGCGGTGACGTGTTGCAGGCTCTCCACCTTGCCGGCCGCCGCTCCCCAAAGCATCTGCAAGATGCGCCCGGCGCTGATCGTATCCACCACCACAAAGCCCAGAGCCCCGGCGGCCACCGCTTCGGCAATCTCGAAGCCTGAGTCCGAGAACTGGCGCGGGTTTACGCCGGCGAAGAACAGACTGGCGCGACCATGGTGGCGAACGCCGTCTTCGGCGCCCACCAGCTTGAGTGGTAGACGTGCAGTGGAGCGCAACGCGGTGGCTAGTGCGGAAACCACGGCGACCAGCCGATAGCGCCCCCAGGCAGCCTTGTGCCGCTCGCGCGCCTCGATCACATCGGTGTAGAGGCCGAAGCTGCAATTGTTGAGGAAGAGCTTGCCATTCACCTCGCCTGCCGCGATGGGCTGCGCCGTGCCGGTGGTGAGCAGCTCGGCGATGTCTTCTGGTGCATCCGGCAGGCCATATTGCCTGGCGACGTAGTTGAAGGTGCCTCGCGGGGCGATGCCCATCGGCACCGTGCTGCCTGCCAGCGCGTTGGCCAGGGTGTTGACGGTGCCATCGCCACCGAAGGCCACCGCGATATCGGGCTTTGATTCGCAGGCTTTGCGGGCGATGGCGGGCAGCTGCGCGGGCTGCTCGGTGGTCAGCAATTCCACGGTCGCACCGCGTGCGGAGAGGGCGGTGGCGAGTTGGTCGAGCGAATCAGAGCCCGTGCTGCCGGATTTGCTGTTGGCGACGATGACAATGCGGCGGGCGGCAGGCATAGGCAGTGCGGGTTCAGATGCAGCGTGGAATATGCCGCATGATGATGCTCATGACTGAACAGCAAGCGATCGCTCTCGCCATTCTGCTGCCACTGCTGGCGGCGCTGGTCGTGCTCTGCTGGGCCTCTCTGCTCAGGCGGCGCGGTGGTTTCGAGGGGCGTCCCGGCCGCCTGCACGGCCTGGGCGTCTACTTCGATTCAGCACGTGCACGAGAGCTGGCGCTGGATGTCGCGTCACTGGGCTCTTCCACCCTCGTCACGCTGTTGACGACGATGTTCGCACTGCTCTGGCTGGTGGCAGACGACGTGCGGGCGGCGGTGCTGCTGGTGCTGGCCTCGTCGCTCGCGGCGATCTTCGGCTCGGCACTCAAAAAGCTGACGCGCCGGCTGCGCCCCGGTGCTGCGGCGGCGACCTTCTTCGGCTCTTCCTTCCCCAGCAGCCACACCCTGATGGGCAGCACGCTGTATGGCACGGCCACCTGGCTGCTGGTCGGTTCGGGCCGCTGGCCTGCAGGCGAGGCATTCATCCTCGCCATGGCCGCCATGCTGGCCCTACTCATCGGCTTTTCGCGGGTGGTGCTGCGGGTGCATTACCTCTCGGATGTGGTCGCGGGCTGGTTCATGGCCGCCTCGCTGGTGGTGAGCGCGGCACTGCTTCAGGGCCTGTGATCGGCGGCAGGTGCATTGCGGCCCGTTCGGCCTTGGTTCAGCATCGCTGGAGAGCATCACCGAATCCTTTAACCATCAAGAGAACCCCATGCTGAATCTGCTTCTGGTCTGGCTGGTCAACGCCCTGTGCCTGCTGGGAGTCGCGCATGTCGTGCCGGGTGTGCAGGTGGTCAATTTCACCGCAGCGCTGATCGCGGCCGCGGTATTGGGGCTGATCAACACCTTCATCAAGCCCATCCTTACGTTGCTGACGCTGCCGGTCACGCTCTTGACGCTCGGCCTCTTCAGCTTCGTGCTCAATGCCCTGATGTTCGGGCTGGCGGCGTACTTCCTCAGCGGGTTCAATGTCGATGGCTTCTGGGCGGCACTGATCGGCGCGCTGCTGTTCGGCGTGCTGAGCTGGATCGCCAACAGCATCCTGCTGCGCGATAAGAATTAGCCTCCAGGCGGTTATGCTTCCGCCCCCGTTGAGTCCGCCTGCACAAAGCCCATGAACCGCCTGAAAGCCATTGTCGAACAGGGCCAGTCGATCTGGCTCGACTACATCCGCCGCGATCTCGTCGACGGTGGCGCGCTGGCCAGGCTGGTGGCGCAAGACGGCCTGCGCGGGCTCACCTCCAACCCCGCCATCTTCGAGAAGGCGATTGCCGCCAGCACGCTCTACGACGCCTCCATCGCCGGTCATGTCCGCGCCGGACAGCGCGACCCCGAGCAGCTGGTGGAGGTGCTCGCCATCGAAGACATCCGCATGGCCGCCGATGTGTTCTGGCCGGTGTATCAAGAGACCAACGCCCTCGACGGCTATGTGAGCCTCGAAGTCTCGCCGCGGCTGGCCAGCGACAGCCAGCGCACGCTCGACGAGGCGCGCCGCCTCTGGCGCACGGTGGGCCGCCCCAACCTGATGATCAAGGTGCCCGGCACCCCGGCCGGTGTGCCAGTGGTGCGGGCCCTGATCGCCGAGGGCATCAACGTCAACGTCACGCTGCTGTTCTCGCGCAGCGCCTATGCGGCGGTCGCCGAGGCCTACCTGCAAGGGCTTGAGGATCGCGCCGCCAGAGGCGAAGCCATCGACAAGATCGCCAGCGTCGCCAGTTTCTTCATCAGCCGCATCGACGCGGTGATGGACGCCACGCTCGAAGGCGAGGCCACTGCGCTCTCGGGCCGCATCGCCATCGCCAATGCCAAGCTGGCCTACCAGGATTTTCTCGCCCTCGCCGCCACGCCGCGCGCGCAGGCGCTGGCAGCACGAGGGGCCATGCCGCAGCGCCTTCTGTGGGCCTCCACCGGCACCAAGAACCCGGCCCTGCGCGACACGCTCTACATCGAGCAGCTCATCGGCCAGGCCACCGTCAACACCGTGCCCCCGGCCACGCTCGATGCCTTCCGCGACCATGGCGAGGCGCAGCGCACGCTCGATGTGGAGGTGCCCATCGCCATCGCGGTGATGGCGGCGGTGGAAAAGCTCGGCCTGCCCTTCGAGGCTGCCACCGACAAGCTGGTGGTCGATGGTGTGCAGCTGTTCGTCGATGCCTGGGACAAGCTGCTGCTGGCCGTTGCCGCCAAGCGCGATGCCCTGAGCGACGAATGAACGCGCCGCTGATCCTCACCGCTGCCGAGGCCCGCGTGGTCGCGGCACTCACCGAAAAATCGCTGACTACGCCGGACTACTACCCGATGACGGTCAACGGCCTGATGGCGGCCTGCAACCAGAAGACCAGCCGCCATCCGGTGATGGGCTTGAGCGAGGGCGAGGTAGGCAATGCCCTGCTGACGCTGGATGAAAAATCGCTGGTCAGCCGCGACGACAGCAGTGCCAGGGCGACCAAGTGGAAAAGCCGCTTCCTGCACCAGATGCTGCTCAAGCCCGCCACCCAGGCGGTGCTCGCCACCCTGATGCTGCGCGGGCCGCAGACCACGGCAGAGCTGCGCGCCAATGCCGCCGCGCTGAATGGCCCGGCGGATGCGGAGGGTGTGCAGGTGGCACTCGATGACTTGGCCGACCGCGCCCAGCCGCTGGTGATGACCCTGCCGCGTGGCGCGGGCCAGTCGGTCATCCGGCACGCCCATCTGCTCTGCGGCGAGCCTGCGCTGCCGGAGGCGACGGTGGTGGCAGAGCGCAGCAGCAGTGGAGCAGGCGAGCGCGCGGCCTCGCTCGAAGCGCGTGTCGCTGCGCTCGAAGCCCGCCTGGCCGCGCTGGAAGCGCAGCTCGGCATCGGCGAAGCCCGGTAAGTCAATTTTGTGGCTGGTGTATGCCCTGGTGCCGCACTACCGTTATCTGCTGAAAAATCAAAGGCGTCGCAGCAAGGCTGCGGTGCCGTGCAGACTTAAGGAGTTCACCCATGCGCCGTACCCCCAACGCCTTGCTGCCCGCCAGCCTGGTCATCGCGGCAACCGTCCTGCTCGCCGCCTGCGGCAACAGCAGCGTGCCTAGCCCGGCCACGCCGACCAACCCCAGCGATGGCACCAGCGGCAGCACCGGCCGCAAGTTCTTCATCAAGCCCGGCCCGAACGCGACCGACGAGATGGTCGGCGCGATGATCCAGGCAGCACCCGGCGACACCATCGAGTTCGACTGCGGCTATTTCGAGCTGACCAACACCTTCCAGCTCACCGACACCGAGGACGTGCTGGTGAAGGGCTGCGGCAAGGACAAGACCGTGCTGAGCTTCAAGAACAACAACGCCCCCGAAGGCGTGCTGGCCGTGAACGTGCGCGGCGTCACCTATCAGGACTTCACTGTCGCCGACACCGGCGGCAATGGTTTTGAATTGCGCGGCGTCGATCACGCCACATTGCAGCGGGTGCGTGCGATCTGGAGCAGCAACGGAGGACGCGAATCGCCCGACCCGATCACAGCGACCAACTTCAAGGATCGCCTCAACGTCGCCTGCACCGCGCCGCCCACGCTCGACCCGACCGCGCCCGAGAACACCGGCCGTCCCGGCACCACCTCGCCGGACTACACACCCAGCCCGAAGTCGGGCCGCTACGGCATTTACCCGGTGTCGTCGGAGAACATTCTGGTCGACGATGCCGAATCCATCGGCGCGTCAGATGCGGGCATCTACGTCGGCCAGACCAATACCGCGATCATCAAGAACTCGCGTGCGGCCTACAACGTATTCGGCTTCGAGATCGAGAACGTGCAGGGCGGCGAGTACGCCAACAATCTGGCCGAGTGCAACACGGGCGGCTTCCTGGTGTATGACCTTGATTCGTTGCGGCAATACGGCGACAAGAGCCGCATGTACGGCAACGTTTCGCGCAACAACAACACCTACAACTTCACCTCCGGCGGCATCGTCGGTTCGGTGCCGCCGGGCAGCGGCATGATCACGCTCAGCTACGACCGCATCGACATCTTCGACAACACCTTCGAGAACAACAACACCGCCGGCATCATCCACACCAGCTATGAGATCTTCCCCGAGGGCGCGGGCCGCCCGGCGGAACGTCGCATCGACTGGTACACCGAAGGCGTGCACATCTTCCGCAACAAGTTCGTCAACAACGGCAACGCCCTGCCGGCACCGACCAGCAACGCCCTGCAGAACGGCGATGTCGCCAAGGCCCTGCCGGCGGTCGTCGGCGCCAAGAACCAGGCCGCCTGCACCAACCCGACCAACACCGCCACCTGCGCGGCAGCGGGCGGCACGGGCCTGAACGCGACGGGCTTCCGCGGCGCGCACATCGTCTGGGACGGCTACATGGATGCACTCGACACCAGCTGCGCCTACCCCAAGAAGGCCAATGGCGACCCGGTGCCGATGGACGCCCGCGGCAAGCCCCTGCACACCAACGAAGACCCGGACCCGGCCTGCCACTACAACGGCTACAAGTTCAAGGCCGACGGCGACCGCGCGCGCCTCCAGCCGGACTGGTTCATGTCCTGCATCGACGAGGACAACGACTTCTCCGCCGACTCGCTGGCCTTTGCCAACTTCAAGGGCACCAAGGGTGCCAACGCCGCGATCAAGCTCGCGCTCGGCCAGACGCCTTCGCCCACCGATCTGGCCGAGCTGCAGCAGCTGCCGTCGAGCTTCGATCTCACCCCGCACCGCTGCCAGGCCGCCTACGGCAAGAACCTGCCGCTGCTGCCGCCGGTGGTGATCCCGCCCTTCGTGCGCTCGGGCCTGGTCGACCCTGCCCCGGCGCAGGCCTTGATCGACCAGCTCTGCGGCAAGGTGATGAAGGCCGGTGAGGTGAACTTCGAGGCGGGGCGCGTCAACTGCCCGACGCTCGACCAGTACAACCTGTTCGCCGATCCGCAAGACCCGACCAGCACGCCCAACGCCAGCGGCGTGCCGTACTCGCTCAACTCGAAACTCTTCTCCGACTACTCGGTGAAATACCGCGTGCTCTACCTGCCGCCCGGCACCAAGGCGGTGTACCGCGAGGCGAAGAGCGATGGCGCGAACGCGGTGATCGTGTTCCCGGTCGGTACCATCATCGCCAAGAGCTTCGCCTTCGACGACGAGGACGCCGGCACCGAGAACATGGTGGAGACGCGCCTGCTCATCAAGCGCGCGGCGGCCAACGGCAGCGCGCGCTGGCAGGGCATGAGCTACCGCTGGGTGGTCGAGAACGGCAAGCGCATCGCCAGGCTCGCCCCCGGCGGCGGCACGGCCTCCGTTTCATGGAAGCACACCGACGTCGATTCCGGCGTCAAGCACACCGGCAGCACTGACAAGTACCTGATCCCCAACCTCAACCAGTGCCTCTCCTGCCACTCGCGCGAAGACATGGAGCCGGGCTCAGCACCCATCGGCCCGAAGGTGCGCTTCATGAACAAGCCCTTCAAGCCCGAGAGCAAGCGCGTCACCGGCCAGAGCCAGCACGAGATCGCCGGCCGGAACCAGATCGAGTACCTGTGCAGCAAGGGCCTGATGCTGGGCTGCCCGGAGAACCGGGGTGTGGACAACATGACCCAGGTCGCTGCGATGCTGGAGAAGAGCCCGGTCTACAACAAGCCCGGCAGCTCGGGCTTTGACGCCGACTCGCCGCAGGACATCGAGGCCCGCGCCCGTGCCTGGCTCGAAGTGAATTGCCAGCACTGCCACAACGTGCGCGGCTTCGCGGCGAACACCGGCTTCTACGTCGATGCCTTCCGCAAGGTCGATACCAGCTACGGCATCTGCAAGCGGCCGACGGCGACCGGGCAGGAGGGCTCGGGCGGGCGTGTCTATGACATCCATCCCGGCCGTGCGGACAACTCCATCATCCCCTTCCGTATCGGCGCCGAGGCGACCCTGCCGGCGGCGCGCATGCCGCCGATCGCGCGCAGCGTGGTCGACACCGAAGCCCACGCCCTGCTTACCCGCTGGATCAACGAAGTGGTGGTGGTCGACGAGGCGAAGTATCCAGGCTCCGGCAACTGCACGGAATGAGCGCAGCGCGCACAAAAAACCCCGGCCAGTGCCGGGGTTTTTTGTGCGCGCCGGGCCGGCTCAGAAGCGCGGGCTGGTCCAGGCTTCGAGCTTGCCGTCCTTGAAGCTGACGCTGCCGAACAGCAGGGCTTTCTGGTCCTGGAAGGTCCAGATCGTGCCTTTCGCGTTCACCGATTCGCGGTAGTCGGGCCCGAGCAGGGCCTTGACCTCATCGGGCGACATGCCCTGGGTGAGCGTGATCCAGCCCATCACATCCTTCCAGGGCTGGGGGCCGGAGTCGGGTGCGGTGCTGTTGAGCGGTCCGCTGGCCTGCGGGCTGATGCCCTCGATGGAGATCGACTGCGCGGCGGCGAACGGCTCCTCGGCCTGCACCGCCGCACCGGCTTGCACGCTGCCGGTCTCCTGCAGCGGCGTTTGCGCTTGAATCGCGGCCGCCGACGCGGCCAGCGCGACGGCCATCAGAATCTTGTTTTGCATGGTCTCCCTCCGGATGTTTCTCCCGCACTGATTCTATCCGCGCCGTGGGACAATGCACCTATTAATCCTCATCTGCATCGCAGCCCAGCGTGCGAAGCCCCCTCCGCTTGAGCGCCCCGCACCTCCCGCAATTCCGCTGTGCCGACCTGGCCCCCGTCGCGCCGGGTCTGGCCTGCCTGCGCCATGCTGAGGATGGTGATATCCCACTGCCGCTCCTGAACGGCCCGGTGTTCGACCTCTGGCAGGGCAGAGCACCGTTGCACACCGGGGTGCTCGAAGGCGTGCGATGGGCCGATGACGGCAGCACGGTACTGCTGCAACTGAAGGTGTCGCACGCCGAATGGACGCGCGACCCCGCCGCCGCAAGCGAGTCGGCGTATCGCCGGCTTGAGGCCGCGCGGCTGGCCTGCGGCGCGCCGCACTGGTGGCGCTTGTGGAACTACCTGGGCGGCATCCTCAGCGGTGAGGGTGATGAGGAACGCTACCGCCAGTTCACGCTCGGCCGCCATCGCGCCTGGGCCGCGGCAGGGCAGCTCAATGCGACCCTGCCTGCCGCCACGGCGATCGGCTGTGCTGAAGGGCTGCATGTATTCGCGCTGGCAGGCCGCATCGCCGCCGAGCCGATCGAAAATCCCCGGCAGGTCAGCGCCTGGCGCTATCCCCGCGACTACGGCATCCAGCCGCCGAGTTTCGCGCGCGCCTCGCTGCTGCGAGCGGGTGATGCCGGCTGGCTGTTCGTCTCCGGCACCGCCAGCATCGTCGGCCACCAGAGCCGCCATGTGAATGATCTCGCCGCGCAGTTCGCCGAAGCGCGCGTCAACCTCGATGCCGTGCTCGCCGCCGCCGCCCGGCGTGCAGGGTGCGCGGTGGGCTGCTTCCAGCCGCGCAACTTCAAGCTCTATTGGTCGCGTGCCGCGGATGCCGCCATGTATGCCGCGCTGGCTGCGCAACTCAGCGTGCTGGCACCGACACAGGTGCTGCAAGGCACGATCTGCCGGCGTGAGCTGGGGGTCGAGATCGAGGCGCTCTACGCCTTAGGGAGTGTTGACCCATGAATAGTCGCAGCGGCCGAAGGCTGTTTTGGCACAGCGCAAGGCGGCAAGTGAGGGCAATAGTGGTTCTATTGTCCTCATTTGCCAACGCAGCGATGTGCCAAAACAGTCCGGCCCCAAAGGGTTGCGGCCAAAATCGCGCATTGCGTCGTTGCGAGACTCGCGAAGGCAACAAGCATTCGCGTCGTCTCGCGCCTCGCACTGCGCGGTTTAGACTCGCAACGCTGCGACTATTCATGGGTCAACACTCCATAAAGCCATGAGCAGCGGGTTTGACCCGCAGGCCCTGATGCTGCGAGACGCGCGTCGCCTGCAACAGCAGATCGAACGCGCGCAGCAAAGCAGGAAGCCGCTCGATGCCGCCCGCTTTGCGCAGGAGCTTGCCGCCGCACACTCCCGCCATGCAACTCGGGCGGCACTCAAGCCGGCCGTCATCAGCTTCCCGCCCGAGCTGCCGATCTCGCAGGCGCGCGAGCTGCTGGCCGCTGCGATCACTGCGAACCAGGTGGTGGTGATCTGCGGCGAGACTGGCAGCGGCAAGACGACACAATTGCCCAAGCTCTGCCTTGAACTCGGCCGCGGTGTGCGCGGGCTGATCGGCCACACCCAGCCACGCCGGCTCGCCGCGCGCAGTGTGGCGACGCGCATCGCGCAGGAGCTGGGCACGACGCTGGGCGAACTGGTGGGCTTCGAGACGCGCTTCGACAAGCGCGTCTCCGAGCGCACGCTCATCAAGTTGATGACCGACGGCATTTTGCTCGCCGAGCTGTCGCACGACCGCGAGCTGATGGCCTACGACACCATCATCATCGACGAGGCGCACGAGCGCAGCCTCAACATCGACTTTCTGCTCGGCTGGCTGAAGCGCCTCGCCCCTCGTCGCCCCGATCTCAAGATCATCATCACCAGCGCCACGCTCGACCCGGAGCGGCTCTCCAAGCACTTCGACGGCGCGCCGATTCACACCGTGAGCGGCCGCACCTATCCGGTCGACCACTACTACGGGGCACCCGAAGAAAACACCGACATCGAGGATGCGGTGGCGAACGGCATCGACACGCTGTGGGGCTCACGCGCGCCGGATGGCGACATCCTCGTTTTCCTGCCCGGTGAGCGCGAGATCAACGATTGCACGCGGGTGCTGGGCGGGCGCTTTCCGCGTGCTGCGGTGCTGCCGCTGTATTCGCGCTTGCCCGCCGCGCAACAGGACAAGGTGTTTTCAACCGGTGGCCCGCCGCGCATCGTGCTCGCCACCAACGTGGCGGAGACGAGCGTGACGGTGCCGGGCATCCGCTACGTCATCGACGTCGGCACGGCGCGCATGAGCCGCTTCAATCCGCGCAGCGGTGTGCAGAGTTTGCAGATCGAGGCGGTGTCGCAAGCCGCAGCCAATCAGCGTGCGGGACGCTGCGGCCGACTCGGCCCCGGCATCTGCCTGCGGCTGTACGCGGAGGATGATTTCGCAGCGCGGCCGGTGTTCACCGATCCCGAAATCCTGCGCAGTAATCTGGCGGGTGTGATCTTGCAGATGGCCTCGCTCGGCCTGGGCGATGTCGATGCGTTCCCCTGGGTGCAGCCGCCGGAATCGCGGCATGTGAGCGAGGGCTATCGCGTGCTGCAGGTGGTGGGTGCGCTCGATGAAGACCGAAAGCTCACGCCCTTCGGCCGTCAGCTCGCCCGCCTGCCGCTGGACCCGCGCATCGCCCGCATCGCCCTCGCAGGCAAGGGCGAAAGATACGAGCGTGAAGTGTTCGCCCTCGCCGCCGCATTGTCTGTTCAAGATCCGCACGAGAACCCGCTCGAAGCGCAGACGCAGGCGCGGCAGAAACATGCGGAGTGGAAGCACCCGAAGTCGGATTTCCTCACCTTGCTGGCCCTGTGGCGGCGCTGGCAGGACGTGAGCACGGGCGCCAAGCAGAACGCGCTGCGCAAGTGGTGCAAGGAGCACTACGTCAGCTACCTGCGCATGGAGGAGTGGACGCAGGTTTACAAGCAGGTGGTGGACTATCTCGCCGACGACAAGGCTGTGAAGTCCGAACCAAAGCAGCTGACGCTCGACGAACTCTATGTGCCGATCCACAAGGCCCTACTCAGCGGCCTTATCGACCACATCGGCGTGAAAGCGCCGGAGAAGCCCGACTATGGTGGCCCGCGCGGCCGGCGCTTCAAGCTCTTCCCCGGCAGCGCCCTCGCCAAGAAAGGCCCGCAGTGGGTGATGCACGCCGCGATCGTCCACACCAGCCAGGTGTTCGCGCGCACCTGTGCTGCGATCGAACCCGAATGGCTGGTGGACGTCGGTGCGCATCTCATCAAGCGCGCGCTGCAACACCCGGAGTGGGACAGCCAGCGCGGCGAAGTGTGTGCAACAGAACACCTCTCGCTGTTCGGCATTCCGCTGCTCAAGCGGACGCGGCATTTCGGCAGCGAAGACCCCATCGCCGCCCGCAACATCTTCATCCGCGAAGGGCTGGTGCGCGGCGAGATTCTGGGCAAGCCGGACTTTCTCAAGAAGAACCTGGCGCTGATCGAAAGCGTGCGCGAGAAGGAGGCGAAGATGCGCCGGCCGGATCTGCTGGCGGACGATGCACAGCTATTCGCCTTCTATGACGCGCGACTGCCGCAGGGTTGCTGCACGGTGGCGGGCCTCAAGCAATGGCTGCACGCGCAGCGCGGCCAGCCGCCAGCGCGCGCCGCAGTTCCCAAGCCTGCCGTCACTGCCGCAGCACCGGCGGTCGCAACATCGGCCCGCACGCTCGATGGCCTGAGCGCACTGCGCGGCGCGATGGCCGCGCAAGCGCTGGCCGTCGCACCCAACGTCGTGCCCTCATCCAGCGAAGGCGCGAGCCTGCTGATGACCGAGGCCGACGTGCTACGCCCCGGTGCGAATGCTGATGTCGAAAATCGCTTCCCCGATCAGCTCGTGCTGGCCGGTGTGAAAGTGTCCTTGAGCTACGAACACGACCCCGGGGCCGACGAAGATGGCGTGAGCTTTCACCTGCCGCTCGCGCAGTTGTTCGCCTTCGATGCCGATGTCTTCGACTGGCTGGTGCCCGGCCTGCTCGTCGGCAAGATCGAAGCCCTCATCAAGACGCTGCCCACGCACCTGCGCCGGCTCTGCCAGCCCGCAGCGCAGTACGCCGAAGCCATCGCAGAAAGCGCGCCACCCAAGGGCCTGCTGCTCGATGCGATCTGCACGCGCTTCAAGGCCATGACGGGTGTGGAGTTGCAGCCCGCCGACTTCGCGCCCGACAAGCTGCCCGCCCACTTCAAGCCGCGCCTCGTGGCCGAAGACGCACAGGGCAAGGTGCTGGGCGAAGCGGAGACGCTCGAAGACCTGCGCGCACAACTCAGCGGTGCCGCGCGCACCGCCTTCAACCAGGCCGCTGCGAAGAAAACCGAAACCCAGCAGTGGGTGCGCGACAGCGTGCTGGACTGGGACTTCGGCGACCTGCCCGATGCCATCACGGTCAGCGGCGGCGCGCGCGCCGTGCCCGCGCTCACGGTCGAAGGCAGCAAGATTGCCCTGCGCCTCTTCGAGTCCGCCGATGCTGCTGCGGCAGCTCATCGAAAAGGCCTGCGCGCGCTGCTGCTGCTCAAGCTCAACGATCGCGTCACCGGCCTCGCCAAATCCGCCAGGGGCAAGCTGGCCTTGGCCCTGAGCGGCACACCGCACACGGTGGATGCGCTCGCTCAAGCCCTGGCCGAACGCGGTGCCGATGAAACCCTGCTCGGCGACACCCTGCCGCGCAGCACCGCCGCATTCCAGGCCGCACTCGAAAAGCGCGGCGCGTTTTCGCAGCTCACCTATCAGCGCATGGATGAAGTGGCGGCCTGGCTCGGCCAAGCCGCCAGCCTGCGCCGCAGCATCGCCGCCATCGCCAAGCCCTACCCGGAGGTCCATGCTGATGCCGCCCAGCAACTGGCCACGCTGCTCGGCCCCGGCTTCATCAACGCCATACCGGCCGCGCAGTGGCCGCGTGTGCTGATCTATCTCAAGGCCCTCGCGGTGCGGCTGGAGCGTCTGCCCCTGAAGCCGGCCAAGGATGCCGAAGCCCTGAAACAACTGAGCCCCCGAATCAGCAAGCTGCCCAGGCCCTTCCATCCCGCCCGCTGGGTGCTGGAGGAATGGCGCGTGCAGTTGTTTGCGCAGGAGCTGAAAGCGCAGGGCGCACCCAATGCGGACAAAGCCGACGCCGCCTTGCGCGGATGACTCATGCGCATCATCATGCGCATGAGTCGTCTACCGGAGAGCATCATGGCCGCTACCAAGAAGTACTCATTGCCTGAAGTGAAGCCCTTGACCGTTGAAGAGCCGCGCGTGAATTACAACGCGGGCAAACAACGGCTCAACATCACCGTGCGCGGTGATCTGATTGAGCGCGCCCGCGAGGCGGGGCTGAATATTTCCAGCGTGGTGGAAGAATCTCTCCAAGAGCGCCTTCGCAAGGCCGAGGGTGAGCGGTGGCTGACCGAGAACGCGGAAGCCATTGCCCACCACAACGCGCGCGTCGAGCGCGAAGGGCTTTGGCACAAGGGCTTGACCCCGTGGTACTGAGTCGCTTCAGCCTGTTTCAGACCAAGGGTGAGGCCAAACGGCTGGCCCCTTATCTGGTGCTGCTCAGCGCGGATTTCCTCGACCCGGTGAATGTCTGCATCATTGCGCCTGTGCGCACGGCAAAGGCGCACGGCCCTTTGCGCAGACGCCTGCATGTGCCGGTGAAGCTGGCGGCTGAAAATCTAGTGGTCGTCACTGAAGAGCTGGCCTCGGTGCCCAAGTCCATTCTCGGCAAGCCGGTTGGGTCGCTTGAAGCGCATCGTGCGGAACTGGTATCCGCTCTCGATTTTCTCTTTCAAGGTTATTGATTCGTGCGCAACACAATCCCTACACAAGACCGCCTCATCGCCGCCCTCGACGTGCCGGATGCCCAAGCCGCCCGCGCTCTCGTCGGCACGCTTGGCGATGCCGTGAGCTTCTACAAGATCGGCATGGAGCTGTGCATGGCACCCGGCTTCTTCGAGTTGCTGGACTGGTTGAAAGCCGAGCAGAAAAAAGTGTTCGTCGATCTCAAGTTTTTCGATATTCCCGAGACCGTCGCGCGTGCCATCCGCAATCTCTCCGAGCGCGGTGCCGACTTCGCTACCGTGCATGGCAACCAGTCCATCATGCAGGCGGCGGCGCAGGCCAAGATGGGCCACACGAAAGTGCTGGCTGTGACGGCGCTGACCTCACTCGACCAGGGCGATCTGGATGACATGGGCTTTGCCTGCAAGGTGGAAGACCTTGTGCTCAGCCGCGCTCGCCGCGCGCTCGAAGCAGGTTGCGATGGCGTGGTGTCGTCGGGTCTCGAAGTGCCGCGCCTGCGGGCCGAAGCGCCGCACGAGCTCATCTGCGTCACGCCCGGCATTCGGCCCGTCGAGAACCGTGTCGAAGCCGACCAGAAACGCATCATGACGCCGACCGCGGCAATCAGGGCGGGTGCGGATTATCTGGTGATCGGCCGCCCCATCCGCGATGCCTTCGATCCGCGCGCGATGGCGCTCGCCATCCAGAAAGAGATTACGGCCGCGCTTTCGCGCAGCGATGTGACTGGTGCACTGGCATGAGAACGCTGAAGAACGACCGCTTCCTTCGCTCGCTGGCCCGCCAGCCCGTCGATCGCACACCGGTCTGGATGATGCGCCAGGCCGGTCGCTACCTGCCGGAGTACCGCGCCAGCCGTGCGAAGGCCGGTGACTTCATGTCGCTCTGCCGCAACCCTGAGCTGTGCTGCGAGGTGACGCTGCAACCGCTCGATCGCTACCCCGGCCTCGACACCGCGATCCTGTTCAGCGACATCCTCACCGTGCCGGATGCGATGGGGCTGGGCCTGCGCTTCGTCGAGGGCGAAGGCCCCATGTTTGACCGCCCTGTGCGCGACGCGGCCGCGATCACCGCACTGCCGATCCCCGACCCCGAGGTCGAGCTGCGCTACGTGATGGATGCGGTGCGCACCATCCGCAAGGCACTCGGCGAGCGCTGCCCGCTGATCGGCTTCGCAGGCAGCCCCTGGACGCTTGCCACCTACATGGTCGAGGGCCGGGGCGGGCAGGAGTTCACGCGCATCAAGAAGATGCGCTTCGCCGACCCTTCACTGCTTGATGCGCTGCTGCACAAGCTGGTGCAGGCGACCACGCTGTATCTCGATGCGCAGGCCGCCGCCGGTGCGGACGCACTGATGATCTTCGACACCTGGGGCGGGGTGCTCGACCACGCCGGCTACCGCCAGTTTTCGCTGGAGCCGATGCAGCGCATCGTCACCGCGCTTAAAGCGCGGCACCCGCATATCCCGGTGATGCTGTTCACCAAGAACGGCGGCCAGCAGCTGGAGGCGATGGCCGCCACCGGCTGCGACGCGCTGGGCCTGGACTGGACGACCGACATTGGCGAGGCAAGGGCAAGAGTCGGTGCGAAGGTCGCGTTGCAGGGCAATCTCGATCCGCTCTGCCTGCTGAGCACGCCGGAGGCGATCCGCGCCGAGGTCGCCAGAGTGCTCGCAAGCTATGGCCCTGGTTCAGGGCACATCTTCAACCTGGGCCACGGCATCACGCCGCAGGTGAATCCTGACCACGCGGGCGCGATGATCGAGGCGGTGGTGCAGCTCTCGCCCCGCTACCATCAAAGCGTCTAATCCCAGGAACAGAAAGTGCTGTCTAGCGTGCTGCCCAAACCGGTCATCGGCGTGCTGACCGTGATGCTGATGGTGCCGGCGCTGCTGCTGTGGACGATCGGCACGATGATCCCCGGCATCCTGCTCAAGCTGGTGCCGGTGTTCGCGGTGCAGCGCGCGGGCGCACGCTATTGCGTGTGGTGCGCGCGGCGCTGGGTCGGCACCAACCAGCTGATCTTCCGCCTTCTGCATGAGCTGCCAAGGGCGGATGGCTACGGTGAGCTGAGCCTCGATGGCACGCTCGACCCGAGCAAGAGCTACCTCCTGGTCAGCAACCACCAGTCCTGGGCAGACATTCTGGTGTTGTTCAACTGCTTCCACGGCCGCGTGCCCTTCCTGCGGTTTTTCCTCAAGCAGGACCTCATCTATGTGCCGATCATCGGCGTGGTGTGCTGGGCGATGGACTTCCCCTTCATGACCCGCAGGTCCGGGGCGGCCGATATCGCCACCACGCGGCGTGCCTGCGAGGTCTACAAGCTCGATCCGGTGACGGTGGTGAACTTCCTCGAAGGCACCCGCTTCACGGAGGCCAAGCACGCGGCCAAGCAAAGCCCGTTCAAGCGCCTGTTGCGGCCCAAGGCGGCGGGCCTGAGCTACACACTCAATGCCATGGGCGAGCAGTTCGAGGGCCTGATCGACGTCACCGTCGTCTATCGGCCCACGACGCGGCCGCTGGTGTGGAGCTGGCTCTGCGGTGAGCAGAACCGGGTGCGCGTGGTCGCCGCCGTGAAGCCCCTGCCAGCCGAGCTGTTCAACGGCGACTACGCGCAGGATGCGAGCTTTCGCAGCGCGTTCCAGGCTTGGGTCAATGCCTTGTGGACCGCCAAGGACGCGGCTCTTGGCCGCTTGAGGCCGTCCGCGTGAGCGGCCATTAGAATGCAGGGCACCTACAGGACCTACGCTTGAGCTTGAGCAAGAAAATCGTACTGGCGGTACTCGCGCTGATTCTGGTGATGGTGCTGGGTGCGGCCATCTGGGCCTGGCTCAAGGTAAGCCGTATCGAAGCGCAGCTGCCCTCGGTGCAGAGCCTGCGTGAGCCCAACCTCGGCGCGCCGCTGCGCATCTACAGCGCCGACGGCAAGCTGATCGGCGAGTTCGGCGCCGAACGCCGTTCGCCGCTGGCCTACGAGCAGTTTCCCGAGCAGGTGATCCAGGCCTTTCTCGCCGCCGAGGACGACCAGTTCTTCGAGCACGGCGGCGTCGATTACATGGGCCTGGTGCGCGCCGCCTTCAAGCTCGCGGCCACCGGCGAGAAGCGCCAGGGCGGCTCGACCATCACCATGCAGCTGGCGCGCAATGTGTTCCTCTCGCCCGAGCGCAGCTACGAGCGCAAGATCAGGGAAATTTTGCTGGCGCAGAAGATTGAGCGCGAGCTGGACAAGAAACGCATCCTCGAAATCTATTTGAACCGCATCTTCCTCGGCACCCGCGCCTATGGTGTGGCCGCCGCCGCCTATGTGTATTTCGGCAAGACGCTGAACGAGCTGACCCTGGCCGAAACCGCCGTGCTGGCCGCCCTGCCCAAGGCACCCTCGGCGCTCAACCCGCTCACCAATCCCAAGCGCGCGCTGGAGCGGCGCAACTACGTGCTGCGGCGCATGCACGAGTTGAACTACATCGACGACGATGCATTCAAGCAGGCGCTTGCTGAGCCCATCGTGGCGCAGGAGCATGCGCCGCCAGTCGACCTCGACGCCGCCTACGTCGCCGAGATGGTGCGGGCCGAACTCTTCGGCAAGTACGGCGAGGCGGCCTACACCGCCGGCTTCAAGGTGGTGACCACCATCGACAGCGCGCGCCAGATGGTTGGCAACGACAAGCTGCGCAGCTCGCTGCTCGACTACGAGGATCGCCACGGCTATCCCGGTGCCGAGGCGCGGCTGGAGGATGACGCCATCCGCACACTGGATCGGCAGACGCCAGCACAGAGCGAGGCGGTGATGAAGGCGCTGCATGCGCGGCCGATCTATTCCGCACTGCCGGCAGCCGTGGTGACGGAAGTGGCGGCGGACGCGATCAAGGTGTTCTCGCAGGAGTGGGGAGCGGGCCTGATCGACGCCAAGGGTTTTGCCTGGGCCGGCAAGCAGCTCAAGCTCAAGCCGGGCGACATCGTGCGCATCCGCAGGGTGACGGGCAAGGACGGCGACAAGCTCAGGCTCTCGCAGCTGCCGGGTGTGCAGGGTGCCTTCGTGGCACTCGACCCGCGCGATGGCGCCATCGAGGCCCTGGTGGGCGGCTACGATTTCAATGCGGGCAAGTTCAACCGTGTGACGCAGGCCAAGCGTCAGCCGGGCTCCGGCTTCAAGCCCTTCCTCTATGCCGCCGCACTCGCCAAGGGCTACACGCCCGCCTCGATCTTCACCGACGCACCGATCGTGCTCGACGAAACCCAGAACCAGAACGAGTGGCGGCCCTCGAACTACGACAACGACTTCAAGGGGCCGATGCGCCTGCGCGAGGCGCTGGTGCAGTCGCGCAACCTGGTCTCGATCCGGGTGTTGCAGGCCGTCGGCATGGGCTATGCGCTGCGCTATGCCGAAAACTTCGGCCTCGACAGAAAAACACTGCCGCGCGATCTCACACTCTCGCTCGGCACCGCCTCGCTCTCGCCGCTGGAAGTGGCGCGCGGCTACGCGGTGATCGCCAACGGCGGCTTCCTGATCGAGCCGTACGTGATCAAGCAGATCAGCGATGCGCAGGGGCAGATCATCTACGAGGCGCGGCCGGTCAAGGCCTGCCCCGAGTGCCCGCCCGAGATCGAGGCGGGCGACCCCACCGCCCAGCTCGCGCGCCGCACCATGGACCCGAAGACCGTCTACATGATCACCAGCATGTTGCACGACGTGGTGGTGCGCGGCACCGGTGCGGCGGTGAACTCGCTGGGTCGCCGCGACCTTGCGGGCAAGACCGGCACCAGTAACGACGAGACCGATGCCTGGTTCAACGGCTTTCAGGCCACGCTCGCCGCGACGGTGTGGATCGGCTACGACCAGCCCAAGCCCATGGGCAAGGGCGAGGTGGGCGGGCGCGCCGCGCTGCCGGTGTGGATGGACTTCATGCGGGTGGCGCTCAAGGGCGTGGCCGACATGTCGCCGATTGCACCACCGGGCATGACCACCGTGCGCATCAATCCCAGCAACGGCAAGCTGGCCTGGGACGGTGCCGAGCGATTCATCAACGAGACCCTGCCGCTCGATCGCCTGCCCGAAGAGGATGATGGCCTGATCCCCGGGCAGGAGAGCGAGGCGGGTGCGGCCGCGCAGGATTTGTTCTGATGGCACAGCGTCCGATGGGCGGCACCGCCGAGCTGGCGCTGGAGGCGGCGCGCATCTTCGTCGAGGAGTCGCTTACCGACTACGCCACGGCCAAGCGCAAGGCAGCCGAGCGCATGGGGCTGGGTCAGCGTGCCGCGATGCCCGACAACGCCCGCGTGCAGGCCGAGGTGATCGCCTACCAGCGGCTGTTCGGCGGTGAGGCCTATGTGCAGCGCCTCAAACGCATGCGCACGACGGCCGTGCAGGCGATGAAGCTGCTGCAGGAGTTCGACCCTCGCCTCACGGGCGGTGCCATCACCGGTGCGATCGGCGAGGCGCATCGCGTGCAGCTGCATGCCTTCCCCGACAAGGCGGAGATGGTGGACGTGTTCCTCGCCGATCGCGGCTTCGAGGCCAAGGAGAGCGAGCGCGACTACCGCTACGGCGATGGTCACGTCGAAAGCGTGCCGATGGCGAGTTTCGATGCCGGCGGCATCGGCGTGGACGTTGCACTCTTCGAGCCGGGGCAGGAGCGCCGTGCGCCGCTCTCGCCCACCGACGGCCTGCCCGCTAAGCGGCTCACGCTCGCGCAGGCCGAGGCGCTGGCGGCCACCGAAATTGAAACGGTACTGGGTTCGGCGCAGCAATAAAAAAGCCCGCTTCGTCAGCGGGCTTTTTTGAAGCGGGGCAACTTACCGACTTGCGAGCGGGCTCACATCGCGCTCCGGCGCGCCGGTGTAGACCTGGCGCGGTCGGCCGATCTTGAGGCCACCCGGTTCGCTCACCATCTCGCTCCAGTGTGCGACCCAGCCGACGGTGCGTGCGACGGCGAACATCGGCGTGAACATGTTCACCGGGATGCCGAGGGCCTTGTAGATGATGCCCGAGTAGAAATCGACGTTCGGGTAGAGCTTGCGGGCCTTGAAGTACTCGTCGTTGAGGGCGATCTCTTCGAGCTTCATGGCCAGATCCAGCTGCGGGTCCTTGATGTTGAGCGCCTTCAAGACCTTGTGGCATTCCTCGCGGATGATCTGTGCGCGCGGGTCGAAGTTCTTGTAGACGCGGTGGCCGAAGCCCATCAGGCGGACATTGCTGTTCTTGTCCTTCACCTTTTCCATGAAGGCCGGCACGTTCTCGACGCTGCCGATTTCGTCGAGCATTTTCAGCACGGCTTCATTGGCACCACCGTGCGCCGGGCCCCAGAGGGCGGCGATGCCGGAGGCGATGGCGGCGTACGGATTGCAGCCGGTGGAACCGGCCAGGCGCACGGTCGAGGTCGAGGCGTTCTGCTCGTGGTCGGCATGCAGGATGAACAGCACGTTGAGCGCCTTCGCCGCCACCGGGTTGACCACGTAGGGCTCGGCCGGCACCGCGAACATCATGTGCAGCAGGTTCGAGCAGTAGTCGAGGTTGTTCTGCGGATACATGAAGGGCTGGCCGTAGAACTTCTTGTAGGCCGCCGCCGCAATGGTCGGAATCTTGGCGATCATCCGGTGCGCAAAGATCTCGCGGTGGCGAGGGTCCTTGTTGTTCGTCGTGTCGTGGTAGAAGCCCGACAGCGAACCGACCACGCCCGTGAGCATCGCCATCGGGTGCGCGTCGTAGTGAAAACCGTTGAAGAAGCTCTTCAGCCCTTCGTTGATCATTGTGTGCTTGCGAATCGAATTGTCGAAGTGATCGAGCTGAGCCTTGTTCGGCAGCTCGCCGTTCAAGATGAGGTACGCGACTTCGAGGAAAGAGCAGTGCTCGGCCAGCTGGCTCACCGGGTAGCCGCGATACAGCAGCACGCCCTGGTCGCCGTCGATGTAGGTGATCGCGCTCTTGGTGGAGCAGGTGCTGGTAAAGCCGGGGTCGTAGGTGAAGGCGCCGGTCTTGTCATAGACCTTGCCGACGTCGAGGCCCACCGGGCCCAGGGTGCCCTTGATGCCGGGCAGATCGACTTTCTCGCCGGTGGCGTTGTTGACCAGGCTGTAGCTGACCTCGCTCATCTCACTGCTCCTGAAGACTTGAATGGAGAATCAAAACTGGGGGTAATGCGCCGGGTATGGCAGCCGCGCCACACCGGATGAAACCGCCGCCCTTGCCACGGCCGCAGACACGCTGGCGTTGAGGCGGGGATCAAGCGGTTTGGGAATGATGTAATCCAGCCCGAAGGATAACGAGGTTTTGCCGTAAGCCGCCAGCACTTCCTGCGGCACCGGCTCGCGCGCGAGTGCGGCGAGGGCATGGGTTGCCGCGGCCTTCATGGCCTCGTTGATGCGCGAGGCGCGCACATCGAGTGCGCCGCGGAACAGGAACGGGAAGCACAGCACGTTGTTGACCTGGTTCGGGTAGTCGCTGCGGCCGGTGCCGACAATGGCATCGCTGCGCACCTTGAGTGCGACCTCCGGCATGATCTCCGGCACCGGATTGCTCAAGCCGAAGATGATCGGCTTCTCGGCCATCAGGCCCAGCCACTCCTCGCGCAGCAAGCCCGGGCCGCTCAAGCCGATGAAAACATCCGCGCCCGCCAGCGCGCCCGCCAGCGTTTTGCGCTCGTCGGGTTCGCGCGCGAACTCGGCCTTTTCCTTGGTCAGGTCACTGCGGTCGGTGCTGATCACGCCTTTGCGGTCCACCAGCCAGAGATGCTGGCGCTGCGCGCCGAGCGTGAGGGCCAGTTTCATCGAGGCGATGCCTGCCGCACCGGCGCCGACGCAGACGATACGAGCGTCTTCGATGCGCTTGCCTTGCAGTTCCAGCGCGTTGAGCAGGGCCGCGCAGAGCACGATGGCGGTGCCGTGCTGGTCGTCGTGAAACACCGGGATGTCGCAGCGCGCCTGCAAGGCTTCCTCGATCTCGAAGCAGGCCGGGGCGGCGATGTCTTCGAGGTTAATGCCGCCGAAGGTGCAGGCGATGCGCGCCACCGTCTCGATGAAGGCCTTCGGCTCTTTCTCATCCACCTCGATGTCGAAGCAGTCGAGATTGGCAAAGCGCTTGAACAGCACCGCCTTGCCCTCCATCACCGGCTTGCCCGCCAGCGCGCCGCAATCACCCAGCCCCAGCACGGCGGTGCCATTGCTGATCACGGCGACCAGATTGCCCTTGCCGGTGTAGCGGTAGGCGTCCTCGATGTTGGCCTGTATCGCCAGCACCGGCTCGGCCACGCCGGGCGAGTAGGCGAGAGCCAAGTCCTCGGGGCCATTGCATGGCTTGGTGATGTGGGTGGCGAGTTTTCCAGGGATGGGGAACTCGTGGTAGTCGAGGGCGGCTTGCTGGCTGGTCGTTAGGGTCATGGTCAGAAGCGCGTTGCCATCTGCCTGGTCGCGCTGAGTGGTAAATGCTTGAGACAACAAAAAGGCCGCTGGGTTAGAGCGGCCTTGAGTTCTGCAAACAGCTGGCGACTTACTTGGAGCCGTAGCGTTTCTTGAACTTGTCGATGCGGCCACCGGTTTCCGCAACCTTGGTCTTGCCCGTATAGAAAGGGTGCGAGAGGTGCGAGGTATCGAGGTTGACGATGGGCATTTTCATGCCGTCGCGCTCGACGGTGTCCTTGGTCTTGACGGTCGAGCGGATGACGAAGCTCTGGCCGGAGCCGGCGTCACGGAAGACGACGGGGCGGTATTCGGGGTGAATGCCTTCTTTCATGGTGTTCTCGAAAGGGCCAAACTAGGTGGCTGGTGCAGCAAAAAGGGCGCGAAGGATAAGCCCGCAGACCGGGCTTGGCAACTATTTGCCCAGCCCAGGCCGCAATCACTCGTTTTCAGGGTCGGCAGAGACCTCGAAACGCCCCGTGTCCTCATCGACAGTCAGATGCACGAGGATGGGCTGGCAGCAGACGTGACAGTCTTCGGTGTAGCTCTGCGAACCGCCCGAGAGATCGAGTTGCAGGGTGATCTTTTCCCAGCAGTAGGGGCATTGCACCCGGCGGGTTTCGAGTTCGTAGCGCGACATCTAAAGTAGCTCCGTCAGCAGGGTATTGAGATGGTCGCGGCCCAGCGCGGTGGGCCAGACGCGGGTGGCATCCATGGCGATCAGGCCTTTTTGACGCTGCTTTTCGAGGCGTGGTTCCAGCACGCTAAAAGCAAGGCTGGTGCGCGCCTCGAAGTCGGTTTTCGCAAAGCCCTCATGCAGGCGTAGTGCGTTCAGGCAGTACTCGAAGGCCAGCTCATCACCCACCACCGTGCGCACCTCCTGCAAGCACTGCGTGCTGCCTGCCGACTCCATGTAGGTCTTCGGGTGCTTGTGCCGCGCGCGGCGTTCGACGCGATCCGCAAAAGTGCGCTTGCCGTGCGCGCCCGCGCCGATCCCCAGATAGTCGCCGAAGCGCCAGTAGTTGAGGTTGTGCGCAGCGCGGCGTCCGGCCCGTGCATAGGCCGAGGTCTCGTACTGTGCATAGCCCGCTGCCGCGAGCTGTGCCTGACCCTGCTCCAGCATTTCGTAGGCGCTGTCGCTGTCTGGCAGCGGTGGCGGGGCGGCCGCGAAGGCGGTGTTGGGTTCGAGCGTGAGGTGGTAGTAGCTGATGTGTTCGGGTGCGAGTTCGATCAGGGCGGACAAATCCTGAGCCGCCTCGGCCACACTCTGCTGTGGCAGCGCGAACATCAGGTCGAGGTTGAGGTTGTCGAAGCCTGCCGCCCTTGCCATGCCGACCGCTGCGCGCGCCTCGTCCGCGCCGTGGATGCGCCCGAGGCGCTTCAACTGCGCATCGTCGAGCGACTGCACGCCCATCGACAGGCGATTGACCCCGGCGGCGCGATAGCCCTTGAAGTGCGTGGCCTCCGCCGTGCCGGGGTTGGCTTCGAGCGTGATCTCGATACCCGGTGCAAAGGCCAACCGTGCCGCCACGCCTTCGAGAATCCGCCCGATGGCCGCGCCCGAAAACAGGCTGGGCGTGCCGCCGCCGAAGAAAATGCTGGTGAGCGGCCGTGTTTCAGGCATTTCACCAAGGTCGAAATCGAGATCGTGCAGCAGGGCGGCGACGTATTTGGCTTCAGGGATGGGTGCCTTCACCGCATGCGAGTTGAAGTCGCAGTAGGGGCACTTCTTCGCACACCAGGGGATGTGGATATACAAGGACAAAGGCAAGCTCATGTCGCCGCTTCGCGCTGGAGCTGCGACAGCAATACACGCAGTGCCTGCGCACGATGGCTGATACGGTTCTTCTCTTCGCCCGCCAGCTCGGCGGATGTGCACTGGTGGGACTCGACCCAGAACAGCGGGTCGTAGCCAAAGCCCTTGGCTCCTCGGGGCGCTTCAAGAATGCGGCCAGCCCAGGTACCCACCGCGATCAGCGGCACGGGGTCATCCGCATGGCGCAGCCACACGAGCGCACTGACGAAGCGCGCGCCGCGTTGCGCGGCGGGCACATTGCGCAATGCTTCAAGCAGCTTGGCGTTGTTAGCGCTGTCATTCGAAGGCTCGCCGGCAAAGCGGGCGGAGTAGACCCCTGGCGCGCCACCCAATGCCGCCACTTCCAGCCCCGAATCATCGGCAATGGCGGGCAGGCCCGAAACGCGCGCGGCATGGCGGGCCTTGAGCAGGGCGTTCTCGATGAAGGTCGGCGCGGTTTCGGCAACCTCCTCGCCACTGAACTCCGTCACCAGCCGCGCTGCGAATCCCAGGGGCGACAGCAGGGCTTGCAGTTCCCTGAGCTTCTTGGCGTTGCGGCTGGCGAGAACGACGGTGGACATGGACGCTGCGGCGCGGGCGGGCAGCCATTGTCCCACGCGATGCGTAAGGCAGGCTGCACCCTACCTATGGCGCCAGGTAGTGTTTAGACGTTTTACATTTCAGCGATGCGAGTCCAAATCGCGTCTGGCGAGGCGCGGAAGTCGTGGCTTAGTGGTTCTAAGCGAGACTTTCGCAACGAAGCCGGACGCGATTTGGGCCGCACCCCTTCGGGGCGGGGCCATTTTTGGGCATTGCAGCGTCACAAGACTTGCGAATGGAACAACCATTCGCTGCGTCCCGTTCCTTGCACTGCCCAAAAATGACCTCCGTCGCTGAAACGTAAAACGTCTAAACACTACCTAGCAGCAGCGCGGCGAACGCCGCTTCGTCCTCCAGGTCGGGGAAATGCCCGCAGTGCGCCCAAACCAGCACGACGGCCTGTGGCAGATGACGTCGGATGCCGGCCGGATCGCTGGGCTTGTGCGAGCGATCGGCTGCGCCCCAGACCAGCGTCGTCGGCAGCGTCACGCCCTGCAGGAGTTCGGGCCATTCCGACTCCCGGCTCACGCCCTGCACAACGCTGGGCAGGCAGAAGCAGGCACCTGCATCGAAGGCTTTAGCTGCCGTTTCCTTAAAGCGCGGCCGATCTTCCCGCCGCGCCAGGGCCGCGTGATACCAGCCCATGGCGACCCGGCGACGCTGCGAAAAATGAAGCAGCTGTCCCAGCACCGGCAGATGCGCCACTCGCGGCACGATGCGGTGCGTCCAGCCGCGCATGTCGGCCAGCGAGGGCGTTTGCGCCAGCACCAGCCGAGCGATGCGGGCAGGCCCGGATTGGTCGGCATCGAGGCGGGCAGCGGCGATGGCGTAGAAGCCATTGACGCAGGTGCAGACCAGGGTCGCCACGCGCAGGTCCAGCGCGGCGAGCACGGCCAGTATCACCGCGCCGCCCTGCTCCAGCCGATGCTCGTAGCGCGCCTGCGGAAACGAGAAACCGAAGCCGGGCAGGTCGAGCACCACCACCCGCCGCTCGGCCCGAAGCCGTTCGACCAGCGTCGCGTAGTGCTCGATCAGGTTCGGGCCGTCCGGCACCAGCACCACCGGCGGCAGGCTGCCGCCGGTGTCGAGCACGCGCACCGGGCCCAGAGGCGTGGCGATGCTCGCCGACTGGGGCAGGGGCGGTGGTTTTCGGCCGCGGTAGAGCAGTGCATCGAGTGCGAAGCCGGCCCTCATCTGGCGAGCTCCAGCAGGGCGGAAGTTGGCAGTGAATTGGCGAGAGTGGACATGGCCGTCCGCGGTGAGGAGGGAGCCACCGATGCTGCGCCGCTCCCGCCGGTCGGACAAACGCGCATTGCTCCTCCAGGCATGAGCCGGGCTCACCTGAATCAGGCCAGCAAGACCTCGCGCAGGGCCTTCAGCGGCGGCCAGTCGGCATCCTGCGGGCGATGCACCAGATAGAAGCTGTGCCGCATCAGCTGGGGCGGATCGGTAAAGGCCGCCACCAAGCGCCCGCTGGTGAGCCAGGGTGACACCAGCGGCGCGCTGCCGAGTGCAATGCCCAGGCCGTTGGCAGCGGCCTCGTAGAGCACATGCACATGGTCAAAACGCTGCGGCCTGTCCAGAGGTTTGGCGAGGCCCGCGAGCGCGCACCATTCGGCCCACAAGTCCGGCCCGGCGGTGACGGCCAGCAGCGGCTCGCGCCGCAGTGCGGCGGCGGTTGCCCGCTGCGGTTTTCGGCCTGGCGCGCAGACTGGGAAGGCGTGCAAATCCAGCAGCCGCTGCGACGCGAGTCCAGCCCAGCGGCCGCTGCCGAAACGAACGGCGGCATGGGCCTCGCCCCGGGCGAAATCCACCAGCTTCAGGTCGGTTTCCAGCACCAACTCGACCTCTGGATTGGCGCGCCGGAACCTCGCCAGGCGTGGCATGAGCCAGGTGCTGGCGAAGGACAGCGTCGCTGACAGTCGCAGGGTGTTACCGCGCGGCAGCCGCAGCGCGTCGCTGGCGTCGTGCAGCGCGGCCAGCGCCTCACGCACTGCGAGGTGGTAGCGTACACCGGCCTCGGTCAGCACCAGCTGCCGGTGCCCGCGCAGGAACAGGGGCTGGCCGAGAGTCGCCTCCAGCTCCCGGATGCGATGGCTCACTGCCGAAGGTGTGAGATGCAGCACGGCGGCAGCCTGCTGGAAGCTCAAGGTCTCCGCCGCCGCCGCAAACACTTCGACCGAGCGCAGGGCGGGGCGGGTGGAAGCAGGGCTGGTCATTGGCAGGTCCTAGCCGGTCGCAGGCTCGCCGAGCGCCCGCTGCAGCATCAGCAGGCGCAGGTCGAACTCGACCTGGTGATAGCCCGGCAGCAGATGCTCACAGAGCTGGTAGAAGGCCTTGTTGTGCTCGCGTTCGCGCAGGTGCGCCAGCTCGTGGACCACCACCATCTCCAGAAACTCCGGTGCGGCCGATTTGAACAGGCTGGCGATGCGGATCTCGGCTTTGGCCTTGAGGCGGCTGCCCTGCACGCGCGAGATGCTGGTGTGCAGGCCGAGCACGTTTTGCAGCACGTCCATCTTGTTCTGCCAGAGCACTTTGTGCAGCGGTGGCGCGCTGCGCAGATGCTGCTGCTTCAGCCCCATCACGTACTCGTGCAAGGCATGGTCGGTCTGGATCACGTGACTGCTGGGGTAGCGCCGCGCGAGGTATTCACCCAGCCTGCCGTCGGTGACGAGACGCTGCACCTGGGCCAGGGTCGATGCCGGATAGCCGCCGAGGTAGCGGCGCACCTCAGCCTCAGCAAGGACTGCGCTCATGGAGCCTCAGCCTGCGCCCACCGTCACCCGCACATCGCCGCAGGCCACCACCTGCCCGGCGCGGATCTTGGCGGTCTTGCGGGTCTCGATGACCCCATCAACCTGCACCCGGCCCTCCGCCACCAGCACCTTGCCGGCACCGCCGCTCTCGCAGAGGCCGACCAGCTTCAGCAGCTGGTTCAGCTCGACGTACTCGGCGTCCAGCGCGAAGGCCAGCTCCTGCACTGCGGCTGCATTGCGACGCTTCATGGCTGCGGCAGGTAGCCGACTTGCCGGAACCAGGCCAGCGCACGTTCCAGCGCCTCCCGCAGCGGCACGGTGCTGGCAAAGCCCAGTTCGCTGGCGGCCTTCGCGCCCGAGAGATGCTGGCCTGCCGACATCACCGCAATCGCGGTGGCATCAACAGTGGGCAGCGCGCCACCCAGCCGCCAGCGCAGGGTCTGCACGGCATTGACGGCGCGCACGACCGGCAGCGCCACGGGCTGCGGTGCGGGCATGCTGACGACTTCGGCCATCAGCGCGGTAAGCGCGTCCATATCGGTGTTCTCGCCGGTCAGCAAATAGCGCTCGCCGATGCGGCCGCGTTCGCACACGGCGACGAGACCACGCCCGGCATCGCCGCCGTAGACCACATTGCGCGGGCCGCGCACATAGCGCGGCAGCTGGCCCCTGGCGAGCAACAGCAGCAGGCGGCCGGTGGTGGGGCCGTAGTCGTATTCGCCAAAGGTCATGCTGGGGATGCCGATGCACACCGGTAGCCCCGTGCGCGCCTGTTCCTTGGCCTGCGCATCCAGCGCCCACTTGAGCTGCACATAGGGGTTGCGGTTGGGCGGGCTGCCGGCGTACTCGCAGGTCTCGTCGCCGGGTAGGCCATCGGCGCGGCGTTGCAGGGCAATCGCACCGCCGAGGTAAACGATGCGATGCAGCTTGCGGTTCTCGCAGGCGCGGTAGAAGGCCTGCATGCGCTCGACACCCGCCGCCACTTCTGCCTGCCAGCTGCGCGGTGCCGTGGGATACGGCGCGGCCGCATGCAGCACGCTGTCCACACCATCGAGTGCGGCCTTGAGGCTCGCGGCGTCATCCAGATCAACCCGCACCGCACGATGCTTCAGGCCCTCGAAGCGCGAGAGCGTTTTCGGGTCGCGGTAGGCCAGTGTCAATTCGTGGCCTGCGGCCGCAGCGGCCCGCGCCGCTTGCTGGCCCAGCATGCCGGTGGCACCCAAGATGAGAAGGTTCATGGCGCTCACCAGCTCCCGGCGTTGGGCATCGAGAGCCAGGGCTCCTGCGGCGGCAGCGCCTCGCCGGCTTGCAGCAGCTCAACGGAAATACCGTCTGGCGATTTCACGAATGCCATGTGGCCGTCGCGCGGCGGGCGGTGGATGGTCACGCCCATGCTCATCAGCCGCTCGCAGTGTGCGTAGATGTCATCCACCCGATAGGCCAGATGCCCAAAGTTGCGGCCGCCGGTGTAGTGCTCGACCTCGCCCTTTTCATTGGGCCAGTTGTAGGTCAGCTCCACCATCGGCGCCTTGCGCTCGCGGGCCTGCGCCTCGTCGCCCGGTGCGGCGAGAAAGATCAGCGAGAAGCGACCCTGCGGGTAGTCGTTGCGACTGATCTGCACCAGCCCCAGTGCATCGCAGAAAAAAGCCAGCGCGGCATCGAGATCGTGGACGCGGACCATGCTGTGGAGGTAGTGCATTTCAGCCCGCCAGCGCCTCGCGCTGCCTGGTCGCCAGCTCGGCGATGCCAGCCTGCGCGAGGTCGAGCAGGGCATTCAGTTCGTCGCGGCGGAAGGCATGGCCCTCGGCGGTGCCCTGCACCTCGATGAACTGGCCTGCCTCGTTCATCACCACATTCACGTCGCACTCGCAGCCGGAGTCCTCGTTGTAGTCGAGGTCGAGCAGCGGCACGCCGTTGACGATGCCGACGCTGACGGCGGCAATCTGCCCGAGGATGGGGTTCTTCTTGAGCTTGCCCGCCTTCATCAATCCGGCAATCGCATCGCACAGCGCCACATAGCTGCCGGTAATGGCGGCGGTGCGGGTGCCGCCATCGGCTTGCAGCACATCGCAGTCGAGGGTGATGGTGAGGCCGCTGATGGCCTCGAGATTCACACAGGCGCGCAAGGACCGACCAATGAGGCGCTGGATTTCCTGCGTGCGGCCGCTCTGCTTGCCCTGGGCCGCCTCGCGCTTGCTGCGCGTGTGGGTGGCGCGCGGCAGCATGCCGTATTCGGCGGTGATCCAGCCGCCGTCCTTCTTCCAGGCCGGGCCGCGCTCTTCGACACTCGCGGTGCAGAGCACCTGCGTCTCGCCGAAGGCCACCAGCACAGAGCCCTCGGCGTGCTTGGTGAAGCGGCGGGTGATGCTGACGGGGCGAAGCTGATTTGGCGCGCGGTCGTTGAAGCGGGGCATGGGAGCACAAGGTGATTGCGGCCCAGCAGTATAGGGCGCTTGCAGCTGGTAAGGAGCTTCCTTACAGTGCCGAGCATGATCTCCAGCAAGCTCACCAGCAAAGCACAGACCACCATCCCATTGGCGGTGCGCAATGCCTTGCACGCCCAGCCCGGCGACGAGCTGGTTTACGAAATCGATGGCGACCGGGTGGTGGTCAGCAAGCGCAAGCCGGCGACGATGGATGATCCCTTCCGCACCTTCGAGGAATGGAACTCAGCAGCCGACCGCCGTGCCTATGCCAAGCTCTGAGCGGCTTTCACCCGGCACCGTTGTGAAAGTGCCTTTCCCCTACACCGACAAGGCGACTCGACAGCGCCGGCCTGCGCTTGTCGTATCGGCACCGCAGCTGGCCGAGGCGCAGGGGCTGGTCTGGGTGCTGATGATCACCAGTGCCGAGAACCTGGCCTGGAGTGGGGACGTTGCCATCACGGCCTTGGTCCGTGCAGGCCTGCCGGTGGCTTCGGTGATCCGCACCGCGAAGATCGCCACCATCGAGGTGCGCGACACCGAGCCCCTGGGCGAGGTCACGCCTGCCGTGCTCGCTGCGGTGCGCCGCCATCTTGCGCAACAGGTGCTGGCATGACTTTGGAAGACCTCGCGGAAACCTTCGACCTGCTCGGCGATTGGGAAGAACGCTACAGCTACCTCATCGAGCTGGGCCGAAAGCTGCCACCGCTGACTGAAGGCCAGCGCAGCGAAGAGACGAAAGTGCGCGGCTGCATGTCGCAGGTCTGGCTGGTCGGTGGCCTTGAGGCCGATGGCGCGATGCACTTCAATGGCGATAGCGACTCGACACTGGTGAAGGGTCTGATTGCATTGCTGATGGTGATGGTCAACGACAAGTCGGCATCACAAATCCTGGCGACCGACATCGCCCAGACCTTCAAGGACCTGGGGTTGGAGAGCCACATCACCGTCAACCGCCGCAATGGCTTTTACTCGATGGTGGAGCGCATCCGCGCGCTCTCGGCTGCGGCGGCATAAACCACAGCACGCGAGAGATTGAAACGCTACGATCCGATCATCGAAGTCGGCACCCATCACGGAGAACCCGCATGTCTATTTTCGCCATCGCCATCCTCGTCTTTGCTCTCGTCACGCTCTACAAGGGCGTGGTGACGGTGCCGCAGGGCATGGAATACACCATCGAACGCTTCGGCAAGTTCCGCGCAACCTTCGGCCCTGGCCTGCATTGGCTCTTGCCGTATGTCGATCGCATCGGCCGCAGGCTCTCCATGATGGAACAGGTGCTCGACGTGCCTTCGCAAGAGGTCATCACCAAGGACAACGCCATGGTCGGTGTCGACGGCGTGGTGTTCTACCAGGTGCTCAACGCGCCCAAGGCCGCCTACGAGGTGCAGCAGCTCGAATACGCGGTGCTGAACCTGACGCAAACGAATCTGCGCACGGTGATGGGCAGCATGGACCTGGACGAATTGCTGAGCCAGCGCGACATCATCAATACCCGCCTGCTGTCGGTGGTGGATCAGGCGACTTCGCCCTGGGGCATCAAGGTGACCCGTATCGAGGTGAAGGACATCCGCCCGCCTGCCGATCTGGTGGATTCGATGGCCCGCCAGATGAAGGCCGAGCGCGACAAGCGCGCGAACATCCTCGAAGCCGAGGGTTTCAGGCAGGCCGCGATCTTGAAGGCCGAGGGCGAAAAACTCTCCCAGATCCTGCGCGCCGAAGGCGAGCAGCAGCAGGCCATTCTCGATGCTGAGGGCCGCAAGGAAGCCGCCTACCGCGACGCCGACGCCCGCGAGCGCGAGGCCCAGGCCGAAGCGCGCGCGACCTTGATGGTGAGCGAGGCGGTGGCCAAGGGCGATGTGCAGGCGCTCAACTACTTCATTGCCCAGAAGTACACCGAAGCACTCAAGGCGATGGCGATGTCGCCCAACAGCAAGACCATCTATATGCCGTTGGAGGCCGCGAGCGTGATCGGTGCGATTGGTGGCATCGCCCAGCTCGCCAAGAATGCAGGCGTTGGCACGCCCAAGGCCTGAGCCATGGACGCCATCGTCTTCTGGCACTGGTGGGTACTGGGCTTTGCCCTGCTGATCGCCGAGGTCTTGCTGCCCGGCACCTTCTGCCTGTGGCTGGGGGCTGCGGCCTTCGTCACCGGCATCACCGCCTGGGCGCTGCCGGCGCTGCATTGGCAGACCGAGGTGGTGGTTTTCGCGGTGCTCTCCTTTGTCGCGGTCGCAGCCTGGTTCCGCTTCAAGCCGCTCGCCAAGGGCGATGTGGACAACGGCCTCAACCAACGTGGCCGCAACTATGTGGGCCAGGTGTTCGAGCTCGTCGAGCCGATCCAGAACGGCTTCGGCAAGGCCCGGGTGGAAGACAGCGTCTGGCGCGTCGCCGGGCCTGATCTGCCGTCTGGCAGCTCAGTGCGAGTCACCGCCGTGGACGGCGCAACACTCCGCGTCGAGCCCACGACCTGACCCAGCCCCATGGCTTCACTACCGCAGAGCAGCGGTCGTCCCAGCGCGCCACCCGCCTACAGCCCCGGCGAGGAAATCGCCCATAGCCTGACCCACGGCCTCGGCGCGCTGCTGGCGATTGGTGGGCTCACCGTGCTGGCGGCGCGTGCGGCCATGCACGGTGAATATCTGCATGTGGTGGCGTGCAGCGTGTTCGGCGTGGCGATGCTGCTCACCTATCTCGCCTCCACCATCTACCACAGCATTCCGCTCTCGCTGCTGCCCAACGCCAAGTCGGTGCTGCGCGCGGTGGACCAGAGCTTTGTCTATGTGCTGATCGCCGGCACCTACACGCCGTTCTGCCTCCTGGTGCTGCCCGAGCCGGTGGGGCTGCCGGTGTTCATCGCCACCTGGACCGTCGCGCTTGGTGCCATCGCGCTCAGGGTGATCAAGGCCGACATGCACGAGCGCGTCGCGCTGTGGCTGTATCTCGCAATGGGCTGGGGGTTTCTGCCGCTGATGACCCAGCTTAGTGCGGCCTTGCCGACGGCCGGTTTCAGGCTGCTGGCACTGGGCGGTGCGGCCTACACCTTGGGTGTGGTGTTCTATCGGCAAACGCGCATGCCTTATCACCACGCAATCTGGCATCTTTTCACTTTGCTAGGCTCGGCCCTGCACTATTTTGCGGTGCTGCTCTACGTCATTCCCTCGGGGTTGCCATGAAGACTGCCATTGCCGCCAAGTCGCCCTACCTCGTGCCTGCCAACGGCGAGTTCAAGGTGCGGCACGCTTCGACCAAGCCACCTAAAAAAGCCCCCGACAAGGCCACCTGCAAGGCCCGTCTCGCCGAGCTGGTGGCGGAGATGGCCGAGCTGCAAGATGTTCTCTACGCCCACGATCACCGTGCGCTGCTGCTGGTGTTCCAGGCGATGGATGCGGCGGGCAAGGATTCCACCATTCGTGGCGTGCTGAGTGGCGTTGACCCGGCAGGCTGCCAGGTCACCAGCTACAAGGCCCCCAACAACACCGAACTCGACCACGATTTTTTGTGGCGCACCACGCTGGCCCTGCCCGAGCGTGGCCGCATCGGCGTGTTCAACCGCAGCTATTACGAAGAGGTGCTGGCGGTGCGCGTGCACCCCGAGTTCTTGAAAAACCAGCGCCTGCACAACCTGCCGCCCAAGCTCGAAACCCTGTGGGAGCAACGCTACGAATCGATCCGCGACTACGAAAAGCATCTGGCGCGCAATGGCACCACGATCATCAAGTTCTGGCTCAATGTGAGCAAGCATGAGCAGCGCGAGCGGTTTCTCGCCCGCATCGCCGAGCCGGAGAAAAACTGGAAGTTCAACAGCGCCGATATCGGTGAGCGCGCCCACTGGCGCGACTACATGCTGGCCTATGAGGACGCCCTCAACGCCACCAGCCGCCCGCACGCGCCCTGGTATGCGATACCCGCCGACAGCAAGAGCTACATGCGCATGGTGGTGGCCGAGGTGATCGTCGATACCCTGAAAAAGATGAAGCTGAGCTACCCCGTGCTGGCCGCCGAGGAGAAGGGGCGGTTCACCGAAATGGAGGAGCTGCTCAAGGCGGAGTAGCACCGGCATGACGGCGCACACCAAATGGCTGCTGCTCACCAGCCTCTATTTCAGCCAGGGCCTGCCCTTCGGATTTTTCACCCAGGCCCTGCCAGTGCTGCTGCGACAAGAGGGCAGCTCGCTCTCGCGCATCGGCCTGAGCGGGTTCCTGTTCCTGCCCTGGGCGCTGAAATGGATCTGGGCACCTTGGGTGGACGCCTCGACCAGCCGCAAGCAGTGGATCGTACCGCTGCAACTCGCCACCATCCTCACCGCACTGGCGCTGGCGGTGGTGGACGGCAACGCAGCTGAAAAACTGTTCTGGCTCAAGTGCGCCATCGTGCTCTGCGCCCTGTTCGCCGCGACGCAGGATGTGCCCACCGACGCCCTGGCTGTGAACCTGCTCAAGCCCCATGAGCGCGGCCTGGGCAATGCCGTGCAGGTGGGCGGCTACCGGCTGGGCATGGTGCTCGGTGGCGGCGTGCTGATGATCGTGCTGGATCGTCTGGGCTGGGCTGCCACCTTCGTCGCCATGGCGGTCCTTCTCACGCTTACCCTGCTGCCGGTGCTGCGCTTCAAGGAGGCGCAGTGGCTGCCCGCGAGCGAGGCCCGCCAGCCTCGCGCCAATCCGCTGATCGGTATCTGGGCCAGGCTCAAGCTGCCCGGCATGGCTGCTTTGCTGCTGTGGCTCGTTGCCTACAAGTTCGGCGATGCCATGGCCTCCGACATGGTCAAGCCCTATCTGGTTGATGCCGGCTGGAGCAAGACCGACATCGGTGTGTGGTCCGGCGTGGTCGGCTCTGGCGGCGGCCTGCTCGGCGCGGTACTCGGCGGCGTTCTGAGCGACCGCGCTGGCCGCCGCCGCGCCCTCATGATCTGCGGCATCGCGCAAACCCTCGCCGTTGCCCTGTACGCCGCCCACGCGCAGGGGCTCGGCGATGCGCTGCTGCTCAAGGCCGCCGTGGTGCTCGAACACATTCTCGGCGGCATGGCGACGGTCGCCCTGTTCACTCTGATGATGGACGCCAGCGACCCCGCCCACGCCGGCACCGACTACACCCTGCAAGCCAGCACCATCGTCATCGCCACCGGGCTGGCAGGTGTGGCGGGCGGGGTGCTGGGTGATGCCATGGGTTACGGCACGATGTTTGGCATCGCCGTGCTGCTTTCGGGTGGCGGGTGTGCGCTGCTGCTGTGGGCGCTGGCGACGCGCCGGGTGCCGGAGAGGCTCAGTCAACGAGCGGGTTAGCGCAGCGTCATTCGCCCTCAGCTGCTCACAGCCGGTGCAACGCCCTGTTGGGCCAGCTCATGTTTCTTTCTCGAACTCATAAACAGTAAAGCTATCAAAAGAAGCAACTGCGTCTTTAGATTTTTGTGTAGATAAATCATCAGGAGACTCTAACTGCGTTCTTTTAAATGCAACGCCCACTCTGCCCGGTCGTTGAATATGCCCTGTGTCAAATGAAGCAACTTTTTTGTCGTTAAGAAATAAAACAGCGTAGCGTCCGTAATGATACATACCAAGCTTGTTGTATTTATTTTTGTTGTAATGCTCGGAAACATCAATGGCTTTGTTGTTTTCGTTGCCTTCGCCGGCCCATAAAAAGATAGTATTTTTATCATTATCTTTTGAGTTAAATAATATGAAATGTGTTTCTTTATCTTCAGGCCCCAAGCCCTGAAGCTCTAGGGTTGTTATATTGTCATCTCCTGAAAGTCTGGCGGTAAGATAATAGTGCGGATAAATATTTCTTTTGAACTCTACCCCTACGTTATCTCGATTTAATAATGGCCTCGCAGCCAAATTGAATCGTGCAAGCACCGCTTTTTCTTCACTAAAACAAGCATCGCCGCTTAAAATAAAATCCGTTACAGCAGTTGCCTTATATGCTTTCGTTTTTGATAGGTCTGGCGGCTGCTCCATATTTAATATGGTTTTATCACCCTCAACTGCGTCCGTCACGGCATTGTTAACTTTCAAGGGAGGGTCAAATAGATAAAACAAGACCAATACTGCGAATGCGCCGCCTGCACGAATTCCGGGAATGCGAACTTGAAGTAGACCCGGCAACCATGCGCCTATAAGTGCTCCACCTAGAGAAGATATCAGTCGCATTTGAATTGCGACTGTAGCGTATTTTTTCTCAAAACCCACGGCAAAAATTAGCGGAACAATTACTAAAAAAACACCAAGTCCGAGCAATATATAGTCTGGTTTTCTTCTTTCCATAACACTGTTCCCGGTTTTAATTATTCAACTAGCGACTTCGGATTTAGGCCCAACGCCTTGTTAGAGCGGGTTGCCGCTTACTGCTGCGCCTGTTGCATTGCGGGCCCAAATAATTGCGAAAAATCCTCGCCGCCAATGATCAACATTGCAATAACGGCTAATACAAGAATGATTACTGTGATGCCCAAGCCTGTGCCCGCTGCTTTTAGCTTGCCGTTACCAACCTCAACGTTGCCGATAAGCGCTGTAAATAGTTTTGCTTTTTGAGCATCTGAACTAGTAATAAATGCGATGCAAATAGACCACACGCGCCAAATAAGTGCGACGGCAACGCAAAATATGAAGAGCTGTGCAGCTAGCTCCAGTGTTACCAATCTTTCAGAGGCTTTAATCAACTCGCCCTTCATAAATATCCTCTCATAGCTCTAACCCAAAGTTAACCCACGGATCCGCCGGAGGCGGGGCCGTCGGGTTGAACGCCTTGTTGGGTTGCTCCGGCGAGCATTCCCGGCGCTTCCGTATGTTTGTCTCTCGCAGTCACTGTCATTGGAAGCCCCATGGCAAACAGGCGCCCCCTGCACTCGAAGTAACGTGACAGCAAACACAGAAACATCGCTGCTGACCAGACAAAGCTTATTAGGTTAAAGGTCAGGATAATTTTCCAAGCGAATGTGGCCCAATTCGGCGCGTCGTAATAGGTTACGTTCGGGTCTCGGCACCCTGGCTGATCTGCGTAGTTTGGATCTTTGCATGATGGAATAAAATCTTCGAGTGGCATGCCGAGGAAGAATGCAAAGTTTGTAAGGATGAAGAGTGCAGTCATGACGTAGAACGGCAGCTCTATACGCCGCATGTCTCCGTCACCCTCAACCATTGAAATGGAGTAGATTTTGTTGCTGATCCAAGCGGTTACAAACAATGATCCGGCGAGAAAGAGTATTGGCAGGCCAGCTCTTTTAGCCCACGGATCAATGTATTGATTTAGCAAGCTCAAATAAAACACAGCATCTACAACCAACGCCGTACCTCCAATCGCCGCAATCACTACGGCAGTTCTTGCGTATCGATCACACTGCTGGCAAAAGGTGCGGAATCTCTCAATGGCCTCTCGCGGTGAGATCGCGTATTCGTAGAGCAATGAGTTTCCAGCGAGCGCCAGGCCAAAAATGGCGTCCCCAATCTCTTGAGTCACTGCTCCGAAAATCGCGTATGCAAAACCTAGCGCAGCGCCAGATCGTCCGTAGAACTTCTGTGTAGCCTCTCGACTGGCAGTTACCATCTCAGACGCCATGATTTCTCTCCCTAACAGAAAACATCGCCGAACAGCACTGAGCAACCCAACGCAAATTAGACGTCAAAACCACCGCCTATCACGGCGGCAGTCTGCAAACGCAATGATGAAAAAGTCGTTGAAGTCATTGGTCTTATTGAGATTTGGTGCAGCAAGACTGCTGCTGCCTCTTCGACAAAAGCGTCACTTGCCAGATCACTCATTTTTCAGCCCCTCGGTCTTTGATAAACCGCTCTTACCGCCAGTTCAGCATCCCCACCCGGCGGCACGTTGTGCATTTCAAAGATCAACTCACCAGCAGCTGAAGCGTTGACACTCAAGCGCCAACCCCAGTCCGGCCCCGGTGGGGCGGGGTAGTGGCAGCTCACGGCAAAGCCCGAGCCTTCCACGCTGCCTATGCATTGCATCACCTTGCCGCTTTGATGAAATGAATCCACCCAGCCGGCGCTGGCGATGGAGTCCTTGTTGTTGTCGCCCACCAGCAGCAGGCCCTCCTGCACCTTGCCCTCGAAGGCCCAGGTGTAGGCCAGGGTGAGGAACTTGCCCTGGGCGGTGGGGGCAACGGTGAGTGTGGAGGGCGAAACCTGCGGTGGTTCCTTGGGGTCGAGCCAGAGTTGGTTTTCACCGATCCAGTCACCCAGCAGTTGGGAGTGCAGTGCGGCGAGTTTCATGGGGCGGTTCCGTAGGGATTCGCCCGTCAGCTTAATGGAAGCGCAGCACCGCGCGCGCGCCACCGCCGGGCCGGTTTTCAAGGCTCAAGCGCCAGCCCAGTCGCGTCGCCAGGGTGGCGGCGATGTACAGGCCCATGCCGGTGCCGCCGTCGTGGCCACGGGTGCGGGGGGCGAAGACATGCGGCAGTTCGTCGGGCGGCACGCCGGGGCCGTCGTCATCAATGGTGAGGGCGTCGGCCGTCAGCAGCACGCGCACCCCGCCCGGTTTGGGCGCGGCGCGCAGGGCGTTGCGCAGAAGGTTGCTGGCGATGATGGCGACCGCGCCGGGCGGGGCGATGACGGTGCAGGGCTTCAACTGCCAGTTCACGGCATCGGGGTCGATCTGCGCGGCACAGAGGGCTTGCAGGCGCTCGTGCAGAGCGATGATCTCAGTCGCCGGGGCTTCACCCTCGCGGCTGAGCCAGAGCAGGGCGTCGAGGTCCTGCTGGGCGGAGAGCGCGGCGCGCTGGATGCGGGCGAGCGGTGCCGAGGGGGCTGTGGCATCGAGCACTTCGGCTGCGCCACGGATCACCGCCAGCGGGGTGCGCAGCTCGTGGCTGGCGGCGGCGGCAAAGGCGCGTTCGCGTTCCACCAGGTCATCGAGGCGCTGCATGTAGGCGTTGAGCGCGTCGGCGATCACGGCCAGCTCGCTGTCGCGCTCTGGCGGGGCGATGCGCTGCTGCCGTAGCTCGGGGTCGAGCGCGTGCAGGTTGGCAACCAGGCCATCGAGCGGTGCCAGGGTTTGCCGCGCGAGCCTTGCCGACACCCTGATGGCCAGCAAAGCAATCACGACCAGTGCGGCGAGCAGTGCCGCAAACAGCAGGCGCTCGCGTTTTTCCATGGAGGCATCGCTGTAGCTGAGGTAAGCGGTGTCGCCGGGGCTGATCTCCTGCACCCGCACGAAGAACTGCTGCTCGCCGATGCTCAGCTTGTTGTAGTGCCCGGGCGCGAGGTCGGTCAGCGTGTGCGGCGGCACTGCACCGCCCAGCGCGGGGCGGTAAAAGCGCAGGGTCTCGCCCTGCATGTCGCCGGGTGCGGGCACGGTGTTGGCGCGGATGCGGTAGCTCATCTCGCGCTCCAGCAAGGTGCTGAGCGTGGCCTGCTCGACGTACCGCTCCATGCCCAGAAACACCAGGCTGAGGATGAGCGCACCCAGCGCGGTGAGTGCCACCAGCGCCGTGGCCAGGCGGCGACGCAGGCGGTGGCCGCCGATGCGCGGTGCGGTCTTCACACCGCCGGCGCGATCAGCCGGTAGCCCTCGCCGTGCACGGTGTGGATCAGCTTGTGCTCAAAGGGTTTATCCACCGCATTGCGCAGGTTGTGCATGTGCGCGCGCAGCACATCGCCATCGGGTGCGTCGTCGCCCCAGAGCGCACGCTCAAGCTCTGCACGGCTCACCAGCTTGGGGGATTTTCGCAGCAGCACTTCCAGCAGGCGGCGCTCGGCGCGGGTGAGGTCGAGGCGCACTGAGCCGCGATGGGCTTCGGCGGTTTCGGGGTCGAGCGTGAGGTCGCTCACTTGCAGCTTGCCGCCGCTGCCGGCCCAGCCGCTGGCGCGGCGGTGCAGGGCGTTGATGCGGGCGCTCAACTCCGAGAGTGCAAACGGCTTGACCAGATAGTCGTCAGCACCCGATACCAAGCCTTCGACGCGATTGGCGACGGTATCGAGCGCGGTGAGCATCAGCACTGGCGTGGTGTTGCCCTGGGCGCGGAGCTTCTTGCAGAGCGTGGCGCCGTCCATGCCCGGCAGCAGACGGTCGAGCACGATCACGTCATGGCCGCCGGATTGTGCCAGCACCAGGCCGCGCGGGCCGTCGGCGGCAAAATCGACGCTGTGGTTCTGGGCCGAAAAGAAATCGCCGAGGTTGGCGGCGAGGTCGGGGTGGTCTTCGATGACGAGGATGCGCATGGGCGAATGATAGGTCGCTGGCACGTCAAGGCTTCGTCAATTAGGGCGTGTCGCCCATTAAGACGTCGCAGCGGCGGAAGGCTGTTTTGGGCCAGTGCGACGAACGAGGCGCAGCGAAGGGTTGTTCCCTTCGCAAGCCTTGTGAGGTAGCAATGGCCCAAAACAGTCCAGCCCCGAAGGGCTGCGACCAAAACCGCGCATTGCTTCGTTGCGAGACTTGCGAATGCCGACGCATTGGCTGCGTCTCGCGCCTCGCACTGCGCGGTTTTGACTCGCAGCGCTGCGACGTCTTAATGGGCGACACGCCCTGCGGCCACCTTGCGGCGACTGCGCTCGATGAAGCCTGCCCAGACAATGCCGACCTCGTACAGCAGATAACTGGGGATCGCCACCAGCAACTGGCTGAACACATCCGGCGGCGTGATGATGGCGGCGACCACGAACACGCCCACCAACACATAGCCGCGGCCTTCCTTCAACTGCGCGGTGGTGACAAAGCCGGTGATCACCAGCAGCACCACAGCCACGGGGGTCTCGAAGGCCACACCGAAGGCGACGAACATGGTCATCATGAAATCGAGGTAGTCGCCGATGTCGGTGGCGACCACCACACCCTCGGGTGCGGCCGCAAGCGTGAACTGGAAGACGATGGGCAGCGTCACGAAGTAGGCGAAGGCGATGCCCGCATAGAACAGCAGGGTCGATGAAGCCAGCAGCGGCACCATCAGCCGCCGCTCGTTCTTGTAGAGGCCGGGCGCGACGAAGGCCCAGACCTGGTACAGCACCCAGGGCATGGCGATGAAGAGCGCGACGAAAGCCGAGAGTTTGAGCGGCGTGAGAAACGGCGAGATCACCTTGGTGGCAATCATCGAGGTGCCGGCGGGCAGGAGCTGCACCAGAGGCCGCGCGAAAATGCCGTACAGCTCCTTGGCGAACATGGCGAGCGGCAGCAGCACCACGATCACGCCGATCAGCGCCCGCAAAAAGCGGGTGCGCAGCTCCAGCAGGTGGTGCAGCAGCGGCTGTTCGGGGCCCAAAAACGAGTCGCCTGGCATCAGCTGCTCTTCTGCTCGGTCTGTGCGGCGATGGCATGCGGCTCATCCGGCTTGAGCTGCGACTGCACCGCGGCGGTTTCGGTTTTCACGGCGCTCTGGAAGTTCGCCATCTCCTCGCGCGCGACGCGGTTGGCTTCCTCCAGCCGTTTCTTGATGTCGGCGGCGTGGGTTTCGCGTTCGAGTTCGGTCGAGAGGTTGCGCATGTAGGCGCGCGCCTGGCCGGTCCAGCGGCCGGCCATGCGGGCGACCTTGGGCAGGCGCTCGGGGCCGAGCACGATGAGTGCCACCACGAAACACAGAAACAGCTCGCCAAAGCCGATGTCGAACATCGTCGTCTACCGGCGGTGCTTAGACGTTCTCTTTCTTGGTTTCGCTGTTGGCGGTCTCTGACTGCTGGGCGACGGACTCGGGCTTGTTCACGCCCTCGGCACCTTCCTTCATCGCATCCTTGAAACCCTTGACGGCGCTGCCGAGATCGCCGCCGGCGCCGCGCAGCTTCTTGGTGCCGAACACGATCAACACCACGACCAGAACGATCAGCCAGTGCCAGATTGAAAATGAGCCCATTTGAATCTCCTTCGATAAAGCGTTGAACGATTACTTGGCCCGCGCCGCTTTTTCAGCGTGGCCGGATTGCCCCATGCGGCGCGCGAGTTCGTCGAGCACCGCCTGGTGGGATAAACCCCGGTGTGCAAGCAGCACCAGGGTGTGAAACCAGAGGTCTGCCGTCTCATAGACCAGCGCCGCGTCATCATCGTTCTTGGCGGCGATGACAGTCTCGGTGGCCTCTTCACCAATCTTTTTGCAGATGCCATCCACGCCCTTGGCGTAGAGACTGGCCGTATAGCTGCTCGCAGGGTCAGCGCCGACGCGGCCCATGAGCTGCGCGTGCAGGGTGTCGAGGATGGTTTCAGCAGGCATCCGGCAAGTGTAGCGCGCGGGACTTGATGATCTCGTGTCAGTCGCTAAATGCGAACCCGGACGCCGCGCCCATGCAGGTACTGCTTGGCTTCACCGACCGTGTGCGTGCCCTTGTGGAAGATGCTGGCGGCGAGTGCGGCATCGGCATGACCGGTGACCAGGCCTTCGTAGAGATGCTCCAGCGAGCCGACGCCACCCGAGGCGATCACCGGTACATTCACTTCGCGGTTGATGGCGGCGAGCAGCTCCACGTCGTAGCCCTCCTTGGTGCCGTCGCGGTCCATGCTGGTGACGAGCAGCTCACCCGCGCCGCGCCGGACCATGTTGGCGGCCCATTCCACCGCATTCAGCCCGGTGGCTTTGCGGCCGCCGTGGGTGAACACCTCCCAGCGCAGCGATTCGTTCTTCTTGCTGACGCGCTTGGCGTCGATGGCCACCACGATGCACTGCACGCCGTAGCGGTCGCCGGCCTCGGTGACGAAATCGGGGTTGGTGACGGCCGCGGTGTTGATGCTGACCTTGTCGGCGCCGGCCGCCAGCAGGCATTTCACATCGGCACAACTGCGCACACCGCCGCCGACGGTAAGCGGGATGTAGATCTCGCGGGCGACGGCTTCGACGGTCGCAAACAGTGTCGGGCGGTCGTCGGAAGAGGCCGTGATGTCGAGAAAGACGAGTTCGTCGGCACCCTGGGCGTCGTAGCGGCGTGCGACTTCCACCGGGTCACCGGCGTCCTGCACGTTCTCGAACTTGATGCCCTTGACCACGCGACCACGGTCGATGTCGAGGCAGGGGATGATGCGTTTGGCAAGCATTGAATCTGTGGCTCAGGCGGTGGCGATCTTGATGGCGTCCGCCAGCTTGAACTTGTGCTCGTAGAGCGCGCGGCCGATCACCGCACCGATCACGCCATCGGCCTCCAGCTCCTTGAGCTTGCGAATGTCGTCGAGCGAGCCGATACCGCCGCTCGCAATCACCGGGGTCTTGATGGCACGGGCGAGTGCCTGGGTAGATTCGACATTGAAGCCATCCAGCATGCCGTCCTTGCCGATGTCGGTATAGATGATCGCCTCCACACCATCGTGCTCGCACTGCTGCGCGACCTCGGTGACGGTGTGGTGGCTGAGCTTGCTCCAGCCATCGACGGCGACATGCTCGCCCTTGGCATCGAGGCCGACGATGACATGGCGCGGATACTCGATGCAGAGGTCGTGCAGCACATGCGGCGCGGTGATGGCGCGGGTGCCCAAGATCACGTAGCTCACGCCGAGTTCGAGATAGCGTTGCACCGTCTCCTCGTCGCGGATGCCGCCGCCGACCTGCACCGGGATGTCGCCCGCCGCCTTCACGATGGCTTCGACCGCGCGCAGGTTCATCGGCCGACCTTTCAGTGCGCCGTCGAGGTCCACCGCATGGATGCGCTGCGCACCATCACCGACCCAGCGCCGCGCCATTTCACCGGGGTCGTTGGAGAACACCGTGACATCGTTGAAGTCACCCTGACGCAGGCGTACGCACTGGCCGTTTTTAAGATCAATCGCTGGGATGAGGAGCATGACGCGGATTTCGCTGGAAGCGGCTTTTGATGGGGCTTAAGGGGCGCGAAAGCGCGATGGGTTGGATGCTCTGGGCGACTCTGCCCTAGCGGCATCACTGCCGCAAGCGCGACGCGATGCGGTTCAAGGGTTCCAGTTGACGAAATTGGCGAGCAGGGTGAGGCCGAGGGCCTGCGATTTTTCAGGGTGGAACTGGAAAGCCACCAGGTTCTCGCGGGCGATGGCCGCCGCGAACACCTGCGTGTATTCACTGCTGCCCAGGATGTGTGCGGGGTTGCGCGGTCGGGCAAAGTAGCTGTGGACGAAGTAGAACCAGCTCTCGTCCGGCACCCCAGCCCAGATCGGGTGGCGCTGCTCCTGCTTGACGCGGTTCCAGCCCATGTGCGGCACCTTCAGGCGTTCGGCAGCGTCAGGCAGCGGATCAGCAAAGCGCACCACTTCGCCGGGGAACAGGCCCAGGGCCGGCACGCCGCCGTTCTCCTCGCTGAACTCCAGCATCACCTGCATGCCGAGGCAGATACCGAGCATCGGCACCTTGCGCGAGGCTTCCAACACCAGCTGTGAAAGCTCAAGCCGGTTGAGCTCCTTCATGCACTCGCGCACGCCGCCGACACCGGGCAACACCAGGCGGTCGCAGTCGAGCAGCTCTTCCGGGTCGTAGCTCACCACCACGCGCTGGCCGGGTGCGACGCGCTCCAGCGCCTTGGCGAGCGAGTGCAGATTGCCCATGCCGTAGTCGATGACACCGATTTTTTTCATGCTGGCGCGCTGGCGGCGGTTTTCGGTGCGAGTGGCGCTACAGCACGCCCTTGGTCGAGGGCGTCACGCCTAGCTGGCGCGGATCAAGCTCAGCCGCGGCGCGCAGCGCACGGCCAAAGGCCTTGAACACCGTCTCGGCAACGTGGTGGGCGTTGTCGCCCTTGAGACTGTCGATGTGCAGCGTCACGTTGGCGTGGTTGATGAAGCCCTGGAAGAACTCGTGGAACAGGTCCACGTCGAACTGGCCGATGTGGCTGCGCGGAAAGTTCACGTTCCAGATCAGTCCCGGTCGGCCGGAGATGTCGATCACCACGCGCGAGAGGGCTTCGTCCAGCGGCACGTAGGCGTGGGCATAGCGGCGGATGCCTTTCTTGTCACCGATGGCTTGCAGGAAAGCCATGCCGAGGGTGATACCGATGTCCTCCACCGTGTGGTGGGCGTCGATGTGAAGATCACCCACGGCTTCCACGTCGAGATCGATCAAGCCGTGGCGGGCGATCTGGTCGAGCATGTGGTCGAGAAAGGGCACGCCGGTCACGAAGCGGGATGCGCCGGTGCCGTCGAGATTGATCGAGAGTTTGATCTGGGTCTCGCGCGTGTTGCGCTCAACCGTGGCGGTGCGGGCAGTCATCGAAACCAATGCAGTTGGGTAGTCAAAGCGCGCGAAGGATACACCCGGCGTGGGGCGGGCAAAACCTAAAGCCTCAATGCACCAGGCCTGCACGGCGCGCGTGCGCCTTGACCAGATGCGCGCCGATGGCACTCACCGCAACGCCCGTCAGCGTGGCCGGCAGCCAGGCCAGTGCGCCGAGTGCGGGCATGCTGGCGGCAAACACCAGAAAGAACGCCGCGAAGCCCATCTGCCCGCTCAGGAAGCCACGCAGCGCACGCAGCAGCGGATCGCGCCCGGCCATGGCGAAGGTAAAGGAGGGAATCACCGTCGCCGCCACCGGCGCGCCCGCGAACACGCCAGTGAACTCGGGCCCGATGAGTGTGGCTGCCCAGGTCAGCAGCGACACCAGCGCCACGGCCGCCAGCATGCGTGCCAACAGTTCGTGGTGTGGCAGCTGCACCGGCAGGGGATTGGCCAGCGCGCGCGGCAGCAGCCGCGTGGCGGCGAAGAGCAGCATCGGCAGCACCGCGAAGCCGAGCCAGTGCTGGGTATCGAGTGCGGAGTAGTGCAGCCCGCTCGCCACCGCCAGGTAGGCGATCCAGCCCAGCAGCAGCGATACCGGCCAGCGGAAGCGCGCGCTGGCAAAGCCGTAGACCAGGAGGTAGGTCATGGTTGCCCAGACGCCGATCGGCGCAGTGAGCGCGACCCGGTGGGCAATGGCGGCACCATCCGAGAGCCACAGCGCGAGCACTATGGGTGCCGCCACCAGGGGCAGTCCACCGAGCAGGCCAGACAAACCCGGCCCCCAGCGCTTGCCCGCGAGGCTCGCAAGGCCGATCAGCAGCGGTGAGGCGAACAGCTTGGTGAGAAGGGCGGCGCTGAGCATCGTTTGATTTGCGGATTGCGGATTGCGGATTGCGGATTGCGGGATGGTAGGTGATGCGGGCGTGACTTATGCGGCGGCCAACGCCACCATCGTGGCTCACCACGGAGCCTCACCATGCGACTTTCTATTGCTGCATTCCTTGCAGTTGCCGGGCTCGCGGCCTGCACCCAGGAAACCCAGAACCAGATTGGCCGTTCGATCCAGAACTGGACCGGCACCGATGGCACGCTCGAAATCTACGCGGGCGAGAAACTGGTGCGGCGATTCATCCACATCGACAAGCTCTCGACGGCACTTGGTACCGACGATGGGCAGCCGCGGCCGTACCGCTTTGGCTACGGGGTGCTCGATGCCAATCTCGATGGCACGAAGAACGAGGGCGAGAAGCGGGTGTATTTCGAGTTCAGCGACTACGCGAGCAATTACGTGTTCTTCGAGTCGCCGAGGTGAGTGTGGCTTTCCCGATCAATGCGCTAGTCACTGGCGCGAGCCAGGGGCTGGGCCTTGCCTTCGTGCAGGCGCTGCTCGCGCGGCCACACTGCAATCTCGTCTACGCCGCCTGCCGCACACCCGGCACGGCCACTGATCTCGCAGACCTCGCACGCGCACATCCGCAGCGGCTGCGCCTGCTCGCACTCGATGTCACGCGCGAGGCGGACTTCGTGATCGCGGCCGACACCGTGCAGCGCGAGACCGACCGACTGCATCTGGTGCTGAATGTGGCAGGACTGCTGCACGATGCGGCACGCGGCATCAAGCCCGAGCGGCGGCTGGAGGACTTCAATGCCGAAGCCCTGATGGCGAGCATCGCCGTCAACACGCTCGGCCCCGCACTCGCCGCCAAGCACTTCCTGAAACTGCTTACCCACGACCAGCGCGCCGTGTTCGCCAGCCTCTCGGCGCGGGTCGGCTCGATCAGCGACAACCGCCTGGGCGGCTGGTACAGCTACCGTGCAGCCAAGGCGGCACAGAACCAGTTCACCCGCACCTTCGCTATCGAAGCCGCGCGCCGCGCGCCGAACCTGATTGTCGCGGCCCTGCATCCCGGCACGGTGGATACCGCGCTCTCCAAGCCCTTCAGCGGCAATGTCGCCGAGGGCAAGCTGTTTTCAACAGGGCACGCGGTCGCCCACCTGATGACCGTCATCGACGGCCTCACCGCCGCCGACACCGGCAGCTTCCGCGCCTGGGACGGCAAGGCCATCCCCTGGTGAACACGCCCTAATCAAACTTGCGAGTGCCCAGTTCGCGCGCGGGTGCCGTCGCATCGCTGGCCTTGATGCCGAGGCTGGAGATGCTGAACAGTGCCGTGCCGCTGGCGTCCTGCACGAACACGCTGCGGCGTGGATCAGAGGCATACACCGAGCTGGCGCAGGGCGGTGTGCTGCCGCTGTCGGAGCCGCCGCAGTAAGTGCGTGTGTCGGCAAAGCCCTGGTGATCGACCCGGCCCAGTTCCGCCAGCGGTGCCGCGGCCGCAGGATTGACCCGCAGCACCAGAAAGCCGGAGAAGTTCTGGCCGGACTGCTCGCTGTAGCTCTGCATCGGCAATGACAGCGTGCCGGGCGCGGCGGCATCGGCGCGATCCGGGAAGTAGCTGAAGGCATGCGGATCGTATTCGGCGGCGCTGTAGCTGTAGCCATTGCCGCCGACATTGGGCGAGAGGCTGGAGACCAGTTTGACGTTGCCGAGATCGCGTACATCGAACAGCTGCACTGCGAGCTGGCCATTGAGCTGCTGCTCGTCGCCGGCGCGGCCCACGGTCAGCAAATAGTCGTTGCCCAGCGGCTGCAGGTAGCTGGAGAAACCGGGGATTTTCAGCGTCGATTTGAGCTGCGGCGCAGCAGGGTTGGCGAGATCGAAGGCGAACAGGGGATCAACCTGCCGGAAGGTCACCAGATAGCCACGCGGGCCGACGAAACGGGTGCCACGCAGCGATTCGCCCGGCGCGAGATCGCGCACCGCGCCGGTCGCCGGCATGTCGCCTGCCGCATCGGCCTTGAAGACGCTGAGGTGGGTGTAGCGGTTGCTGCTGTTGGCATCGCTGCGAAACTCGTTGCTGGCGACACGCAGATGTCCCTGATATTCCGACAGCGCGTAGCGGCCGGGCACCGTGCCATCGACTTTGGCCAGGCCTTGGTAGGCTGCTGCTGCGGTGGCAGACAGCGCCAGCCGGTAGATGACGGTTTCATCCGCCTGGTTGGGGGCGAAGAACCAGCCGCCGCTGGTCTGCGCGAGGTAGAGGTTCTGCGCCGAGGCATAGACCAGAAAGGCGTTGTTGACCAGCCCGCTCACCACCCGCGCGCTGCCGTCGGTGTTGAAGCTCTCGACCAGCGCCAGCCCGGTGGCGGTGGTGACGTCGGGCCGCTGCAGACTGTCGCAGGCCAGGGCGCGGCTGGTCTCGCCCGCCGAGGTGCGCGAGGCCACCAGCGGCAGGAAGGACGCCGCCCCCTGCTGCTGCACGCGGCTGCCGATCTCGCTGCGGATCTCGCCCTTGATGCGGCTGGCGGCGGCGCTGTCGTTGCGACCCTTGGCGGCGTTGTAGTCCTCGCGCTTCTTCTGCAGCGAGTCACTGCTGTCGTACACCCAGGCCGGGGTGGGCAGGTCGAAGCGCGAGACCCGATGCACACGGGCACCGATCCGCCGCGCCTCCAGCCCGTAACCGCTCACGCTCAGGCGGATGCGCTCCACCGGCGCATCCGGATTGCTGAGGTCGAATACCAGGCTCAGCGCCTTGCCGGTGCTGCCGTCGTAGCTGCTCGCCAGCACCACCAGCCTGCGGTTGGCCTCGTCGAGGAAGAAATCCTGGGCATAGAGGCTGGCCCCGCCGCTGTCGGCGGTCAGCGGCACCCGGGTGATGGCGGCGCTGCCCATGCCGCTGGCCGGGTAGGCCTTCATCACCAGCAGCTCCTGGTCGCGCAGGATGTAGAAGCGGCCCGAGGCATCGGCCTTGACCAGATCGGCCTCATCGACGCCCGCCTCCTGCACATTGGTTTCGGACACGCGGTCGGGCGTGCCGCTGCCTGCGGTCGGGGCACCGGGGGAGGCCACGGGTGTGGGCCCGCCGAGGTAATAGATCTGTGGCGTGAGGTATTGCTCAGTCAGCGCATCCGCCGTGTAACTGATGAAATCCGTGCAATCGGCCTTGAAGGACTTGGGCCTGAGCTGCTCGCTAGGGGTCTTCACCTTGCCTGCCGGATTCACCGGCGTCGTCATCGCGCCACTGCCACCACCACCGCAGGCCGCAAGCTGCGCCAGGCTGGCGACGAGAGTCAGGGTGCACGCGAAACGGAGTGTGTTCATGGTCTGCTCTCTGCGGCGCGGTTGCTGGGGGTATGTGGGATGGAATCACATGCCAGTTTCGGCGACGCGTCAACCCGCACGGCACGGACGGCAGGGTCTGGATGACGGCGCGGCGCACTTTCGCACCAAGCCGCAGCGCGATCTATAAACTGCGCCTCCCTTAATCGCGCCACACTGGCGCCGGAGTCATTCATGCAGATCGGCCCCCGCACGGTTGCCCAGTTCCACTACACCCTCACCGACGACGCAGGCCAAGTCATCGACAGCTCGCGCGGTGCGCAGCCGCTGACCTATCTGCACGGTGGCGGCCAGATCGTGCCGGGGCTGGAGAAGATGATGGAGGGCAAGGTGAAGGGCGATTCCTTCAAGGTGGAGGTGTCGCCGGAAGAAGGCTATGGCCCTCGCATCGAGGCGCTGCTGCAAACCGCACCGCGCTCGATGTTCCCGCCCGACATGGAGCCGGAAGTGGGCATGCAGTTTCAGGCCGAGAGCAACATGGGCCCGGTGATGGTGACGGTGATGGCGGTCGAGGGCGACACCGTCACCCTCGACGGCAACCACGCGCTCGCCGGCCAGACCCTGCACTTCGATGTGGAAGTGAGTGGCGTGCGCGAGGCCAGCGTCGAGGAAGTGCTGCACGGCCACGCGCACGGCGAGGGTGGGCATCATCATTGATGCCGCCGGTTGCGGAACGCAGCGCGGCACATAAAGGTCACAAGCGGCACTGATTGATTACCGAGCCTCCGATGAAACTGAAATCCGCAACGCGCGCCGCCGTCGCCCTGGCACTGGGTCTTGCCGCCGCCGCACAAGCCGCACCGATGACGACGGCGCTCGCCGACGCCATTGCCGCACCGACCCGCACCGAGGCCTTCCGCGCCCGCGATGTCTACCGGCATCCGCAACAAACGCTGGCGTTTTTCGGCGTGCAGCCAAACATGACGGTGGTGGAAATCTGGCCGGGCGGCGGCTGGTATACCGAGATTCTCGCGCCGTATTTGCGCGACCAGGGCCAGTACGTCGCCGCCGGTTTTGCGCTCAACGAGAAATCACCCGGCTATCAGGGCAAGTCGCTGGCCAATTTCGTCGAGAAGCTGCGCGCGGCACCGGCGCTCTACGGCAAGGTGGCCCTGAGCGCCCTGGGCGCACCCGACAGCTGGACCATCGCCCCCGCAGGCAGCGCCGACCGCGTGCTGACCTTCCGCAATGTGCATAACTGGATGGATGCCGACATCGCACCGCAGGTGTTCGCGGCGATGTTCACCGCACTCAAGCCGGGCGGCGTGCTGGGTGTGGTCGAGCACCGTGCGATGCCGGGCACCAGCATCGAGAAGATGAAGGATTCGGGCTACGTCACCGAGGAAGAAGTGAAGCGGCTGGCGCTGCAAGCGGGCTTCAGGTTCGAGAGTGCTAGCGAGGTCAACGCCAACCCGAAAGACACCAAGGACTACGCCAAGGGCGTGTGGACCCTGCCGCCGCGGCTCGCCGAAGGCGAGAAGGACAAGGCCAAATATCTCGCCATCGGCGAGAGCGACCGCATGACGCTGCGCTTCGTCAAACCCTGAGTAGGGCCTGTCATCACACGCACCGGGCTACCGTGTGATGACAGGCCCTACTTCGGCGCGGGCACCGGGATGTGGCCGAAGCGCGCATCCCAGTCGTCGCGCTGCGCGATCAGGCGCAGGTCTTGCCACAGCACCACGCCATCGCTGCCCAGAGTGCGGCCGACCTTGCTCTTGGCGAGATCGACCGTTGACCACAGGCGCAACGGTGGTGCGACCCACTCCGCATGGCCGGTGCGGCCACGCTGCAAGTCGGGCACCGCGCGATGCAGCCGGGGTGCGTAGCGGCCCGGGTCGTCGGGGCGGAAGTCTGCTTCCATCAGCCGGTCGTTGAAGAATTCCAGCACCAGTACGCCCTCGCAGTCGAGGTGCTTGTAGCCGTTGATGGTGAAGCTGGCGATGCGGCGCGGCGGGTGGCGCGGGTTGAAGGGGCGCTCCAGCACCTTGCGCTGCACGCTCAAGCCCGCTGCCTCGAGGGCAGTCGCAACGGCGGCCTCGCTGTCGTAGCTGCGGAAGGCCTCCGCCAGCACAGCGCGCGGTTCTTCAATGCCGCGGAACAGGACGGTCTCGGGATGAGGTTGCGGTGCTTGATGGGTCTGCTGAAACCACCAGGCGGCACCGATGCCGATCAGCACGATGGCGGCTGCCATCCCCATCAAGGGCTTTTTGGGTAGCACTGCCAGGAGACTGTTTGAAGGTGTTTTGCTCATGGCCGCAGTATGCCGGGTGCATCATTCAGTGGCACTTCATGGCGCTGTTTCAGTCTGCATGCACTGGCTCCAACGAGCCAGTTCCACTGGAGATACTCAAATGGAAAAGCAGAACATGAGCACCAAGGAAAAAATTGACGACACGCTCGGCAGCGGCACCAGCGACAAGGTGCAGGGCCAGGTCAAATCGGCTCTCGGCACCGCGAAGGCGACCGTTGGCAAGTGGATCCGCGACGACGAGATGCGCGCCAACGGCAACCGCGAGCACGCCGAGGGCGAGGTTCAGCACACAGCTGGCGAAATAAAGAGCATGGCCGCCAAGGCAGCGAACAAGGCCGAGGATGCCGCCGATACGCTGCGTGATAAGGCCGAAGACGTCCGAGATAAGGCAGGCGTGATCTTCGACAGCGCCAAAGCCAAGGCGAAAGAGCTTGCCGACGAGGCCAAGCAGAAGCTGACTGGTGCCTCCGAGCACGTTCGCGGTGCCAGCGATGAAGCCAAGAAGCGGTTTGAAGAGGCCCGAGCCCGCAACAGGTAGGCGAAGGCCGCAGCAAAAAGCCCGCGCACTGCGCGGGCTTTTCGTTGGCCGTTACATCGTCACTCAGTCCTCAGGTTCGTAACCGAGGTTGGGGGCCAGCCACCTCTCCGCCTCCTGCAAGGTCCAGCCCTTGCGCTTGGCATAGTCGGTGGTCTGCTCCTTGTTGATGCGGCCCAGCACGAAATACTGCGATTGCGGATGCGCGTAATACCAGCCGCTCACGCTCGCACCCGGCCACATCGCCATGCTTTCGGTGAGGGTGATGCCGGTGTTCTTCTCGGCGTCGAGCAAGTCCCAGAGCGTGAGCTTCTCGGTGTGCTCCGGGCAGGCCGGATAGCCGGGCGCGGGGCGGATGCCCGCATATTTCTCGTTGATGAGGTCTTCGTTGCTAAGACGCTCGTCGGAGGCATGGCCCCAGAACTCCTTGCGCACCCGTTGATGTAGACGCTCGGCGAAGGCCTCGGCCAGACGATCCGCCAGCGATTCGAGCAGGATGGCGTTGTAGTCGTCGTTGTTCTTCTTGAACTCCGCGACCTTTTCGTGACAACCCAAGCCGGTCGTCACCGCGAAGCCGCCGACGTAATCGTGCAGGCCGGTTTCTTTCGGTGCGACGAAGTCGCCCAGGCAACGATTGGGCACGCCATCGCGGTGCTCGGCCTGCTGGCGCAGATTGCGCAGCGTGGCTTTCACCGTGCTGCGGGTCTCGTCACTGTAGACCTCGATGTCGTCGCCCACGGCATTGGCAGGGAAGAGACCAATCACGCCATTGGCCTGAATCCACTTCTCCTTGATGGCGGTGTCCAGCATCGCCTGCGCATCGGCGTAGAGCTTGCGCGCGGCATCGCCCGAAGCGGGGTTGTTGAGCAGGTCGGGGAAGCGACCTTTGAGCTCCCAGCTGATGAAGAAGGGCTGCCAGTCGATGTATTCGCGCAGCTCGGTCAGCGAGTAATCCTTGAAGGTCTTCACGTACTGCACACCGTGGTCGTGGTGCACATGCTCGCAGTGCGGGCCTTCGCAGACATCATGCGTCTGCTGCAAGAGCATGCGCGGGCGGAAGGGATGCGTGCCCTTCCACTCGATGGGCGTGCGGTTCGCACGCGCCTTTTCCAGCGTCAGAAACTTCTCGGTCTGGTTTTTGTTGGCGTGCCGTTCGCGGATCTGGTCGTACTCGGCCTTGGTCTCCGCCATGAGTTTGGGGCGCTGCTCGTCGCTCAGGAGTGCGGCGGCGACCGGCACCGAGCGCGAGGCGTCCTTCACCCACACCACCGGGCCTTCGTAGGCCGGGTCGATCTTCACACTGGTGTGCGCGCGGCTCGTCGTCGCACCACCGATGAGCAGCGGAATGGTGAAGCCCTGGCGCTGCATCTCCTTCGCCAGATGCACCATCTCGTCGAGGCTGGGCGTGATCAGGCCGGAGAGGCCGATGATGTCGACCTTGTGCTCGCGCGCGGCATCGAGAATCTTCTGCGGGGCCACCATCACGCCCAAGTCGACCACGTCGTAGTTGTTGCACTGAAGCACGACGCCGACGATGTTCTTGCCGATATCGTGCACATCGCCCTTCACCGTCGCCATCAGGATCTTGCCCTTGCTAGAGGCGACATCGCCCGGCTTCTTCTCGGCCTCGATGAAGGGGATGAGATAGGCCACGGCCTTCTTCATCACGCGGGCACTTTTCACCACCTGCGGCAGGAACATCTTGCCCGCGCCGAACAGATCGCCGACGACATTCATGCCCTCCATCAGCGGGCCTTCAATCACCTCGATGGGGCGGCCGCCGCGGGCGGAAATCTCCTGCCGCAGCGCCTCGGTATCAGCTTCAACGAAGGCATCGATGCCCTTCACCAGCGCGTAGGTGATGCGCTTGCCGGCCTCCTGATCGCGCCAGGCGAGGTCTTCGACCCGCGCCTCCTGCTTCTCGCCCTTGAACTTGCCGGCGATGTCGATCAGGCGATCGGTCGCGTCCTCGCGGCGGAAGTGGATGACGTCTTCGATGCGCTCGCGCAGCTCGGCGTCGAGGCCGTCGTAGACCATCAGCGCACCGGCGTTGACGATGCCCATGTCCATGCCCTCGCGGATCGCGTGGTAGAGGAACACCGAGTGAATCGACTCGCGCACATGGTTGTTGCCACGGAACGAGAACGACACGTTGCTGACGCCACCACTGATCTTCGCGTGCGGCAGATTCGCCTTGATCCACTTCACTGCCTCGATGAAATCCTTGCCGTAGTAGTTATGCGCCTCGATGCCGGTGGCGACCGCAAAGATGTTCGGGTCGAAGATGATGTCTTCCGGCGGAAAGTCGCATTGCTCGACGAGGATTTTGTAGGCTCGCGCGCAGATGGTCTTGCGACGTTCGAGATTGTCGGCCTGGCCTTCCTCATCGAAGGCCATCACCACGGCAGCAGCGCCATATTTGCGGCAGAGCTTGGCTTCGCGGATGAACTTGTCCTCGCCCTCCTTCATCGAGATGGAGTTGACGATGGGCTTGCCCTGCACGCATTGCAGGCCGGCTTCGATGATCTCCCACTTCGAGCTGTCGATCATCGTCGGCACGCGCGCGATGTCCGGCTCGCTGGCGATGAGATTCAGGAAGCGGCGCATGGCGAACAGGCCATCCAGCATGCCCTCGTCCATGTTGACGTCGATGATCTGCGCGCCGGCCTCGACCTGCTGGCGCGCGATGGCGACGGCGGTGGTGTAGTCGCCGGCCTTGATGAGGTCGCGGAACTTCGCCGAGCCCGTGACGTTGGTACGCTCGCCGACATTGACGAAGAGCTGCTGCACGCCCTCCTGCCCAATCGTGAAGGGTTCGAGACCCGCAAGGCGCAGTGCTTTGGGCGGAGTGGATTGCTTGCGCGGCGCGATGCCGGCAACGGCCTGCGCAATCGCGCCGATGTGGCCGGGCGAGGTGCCGCAGCAGCCGCCTACGATATTGACCAGGCCGCTCTGCGCGAACTCGCGGATGATTTCGGCCGTCTCGTCCGGGCGCTCGTCGTATTCGCCGAAGGCATTGGGCAGGCCGGCATTCGGGTAGCAGCTCACATAGCAATCCGCGACCCGCGACAGCTCGGCAATGTAAGGGCGCATGTCCTTGCCGCCGAGGGCACAGTTGAGCCCAATGGCGAGCGGCTTGGCGTGGCAGACGCTGTTCCAGAACGCCTCGGTGACTTGCCCCGACAGCGTGCGGCCGGAGGCATCGGTAATCGTGCCGCTGATGATGATCGGCCATTTGCGGCCGCGTTCTTCAAATAGTGTGAGGCAGGCGAAGATCGCGGCCTTGGCGTTGAGGGTGTCGAAAATGGTTTCGATCAGCAGCACGTCCGCGCCGCCGTCGACCAGGCCGTTCGCCTGTTGCAGATAGGCCGTGGCGAGTTCGGCATAGGTGACATTGCGCGCGCCGGGGTCGTTGACGTCGGGCGAGATCGAGCAGGTGCGTGAGGTGGGACCCAGCGTGCCGCACACAAAACGAGGCTTGTGCGGCGTCTTCGCCGTCCAGTCGTCGCAGGCCGCACGCGCCACCTTCGCGGCCTCAAGATTGAACTCGTAGGCGAACTCCTGCATGCCGTAGTCATGCAGCGAGATCGTCGTCGCGTTGAAGGTGTTGGTCTCCAGGAAGTCCGCACCGGCTTCCAGATACTTGCCGTGGATTTCCTGGACGATGTGCGGCTGCGTCAGCACCAGCAGATCGTTGTTGCCCTTCACATCGCGCGGCCAGTCGGCGAAGCGTGTGCCGCGGTAGTCCTCTTCTTCGAGTTTGTAGCCCTGGATCATCGTGCCCATGGCACCGTCGATCACCATCACGCGCTCGGCCAGATAGCCCTTGAGCTGCTCGGTGCAGTCGGGGCGGATGAGTGTGGTGGGGGTGGATGCGTCGGCTGCCATGGCGAAACTCCTCGGGCCTTGAAGTGTATCAATTATCCGCCTATGCGGATAAGCGGATATCTGACGTGGCCGCTCGTCGGTGCGCCGCATCCTCGCATCCGTTGCGGCGCGCGGCGGGGTCGCATGCGCATAACGTCGCAACGTGGCCACTCTCCTCCATCCCGTCGTCAATACTCGCCCGGCAGCATTCGCACCGGTGGCGGTGGAGAATGCGCCCCGGCTGGCGATGCACCCGGTGCAGAGCCTGCTGCGGGAATGTCTGGCCGAGGCCGGCCAAGATCTCATCCGTGATTTTGTCGATGGCCTCGACGCCGCCGTGCAGGCCCTGCTGGCCGAGTCGCGCCACGCGGCCGAGACCCGCGCCGTGCTCGAACTCGGGCAGGCGCTTTCGGTCAACCGGCCGGCCTTGATGCGAGGCTTTGTCAACGCGCTCAAAAGCCGTTTCGAGCCACTGCACCACCAGGCCCTCAAGGGCATTTTCGATCTTGAGCGCCTCTGCCTGCTGCCCTCCGAGGAGATGGAGGAAAACATCGCGCTCACCCATCTGGCGCAGCTGGCCGAACAGCGTGCGGGCGAGGATGGCCGTCAACTGCAAGCCTGCCTGCAATGGGCCTCGCGCGACTTGGGCCTGCCTGCGCTGGCGGCGGCCCTGGGGCCGGATGCGCTGCCCGTTTGCTTCGCCGCCGCGCTGCGCCAGGCCGGGCTCACCACCACCGATCGCGTGCTCGCCTATCGCCTGGTGGAAAGCCATGCGCTCAAGAGCTGGCCGACGCTAGTGCAACTGGCGCTGCATGCGCTGGATAGGCAAGGCCTGCGACATACCCGTGCACTGGCGGCAACACCTGCCGAAGATGCCGCACCGCCGATTTCCGCCGCCACCCTGCAAACGCTCAAGGAAGCCCGCGCCTCGCTGCTTTCGGGTGCCGATGGCACCTTGGCACAGGCCCTGCTGCGCGCACTCGAACCGCCTTGTGAGGGTCACGCCGCTGCCCTCATCACCGCGCTGGCTGCCCACTGGCTGGATGGTCTGCTGGCCGAGCCGGAGCTGCCGCCAGCCTTTGCGCCCGATCTTGAATCATTGCGGCTGGCCGTGATCAAGGGCGCACTCTGCGACACCACGTTTTTCTCGCAGGAGCGGCATCCGGTGCGCACCGCAGTGGATGCGCTGGCGCAGAAGGCAGCTTTCATTGGCCTGCAAGGCTATTCCTTGGCCGAAGTGCGCAGCGAGTTGAAAGACACCGTCGCGCACATCAACATCCACGGCCAGTTCGCGCTCGATGCGCTGGCGATGCTGCCGCCGCTCGATGCCGAGCTGGCGCACCAGTTCCGCCAGCAGATGGCGCGCGAGCAGGAGGCCCGCCGCGAGGGCTTGCTGGCTCGTGTGCGCACGCTTGCCGCCCGCGAGGTGGATGCCCGCACGCTCGATGTCTCGCTACCCAGCGAGGCCCGGGCGGCGCTGGCGCGCGGCTTCCTGCCCCTGCTTTCCACCCTGTTGCTGCGACATGGCGCGGCCTCGCCACGCACCCGTCAGGCGCGGCAGCTGCTTGAGCGTTTCGTGGACAGCTTCGCGCTCTGCATCGCCGCCAGCGAGCGGCGTGCGGTGCTGGCTGCGCTGGGAGACACCCTGCGCGAGGCTGGTCTGCCCGATCTGCATGTCGGCGGCGTCATCGCCGGGCTGGAAAAGTCCTATGCCGAGCTGGAAGAAGAGGCCCAGTCCAGCCTGCCGCGCAGCAACGGCATCAGCCCTGCGGCCGGCATTGATGACATCCTGACCGGCATCGACGCTCTGCCCGCGCTCGAGCCCTTCCATGGCGAGCCCGCGTCAAAGCCGCGCCCGGTGCAATCCCTCGTGGCGAATGATGCCAATGCCTACACCCTGACGCCCATCAGCGCCAGCAACGACCTCACCACACTGGCAATGGATGCCGACCCGCTGGATCTGCTGCTCAAGCCCGGGCAGTGGTTCCGCGTGCGCGATTACAAGCGTGGGGATGACCGTTGGCTGTCGCTGAGTGGTCTGCACATCGGCCAGGATCGCGTCAGCTTCAGCGGCTTCGACGGCGTCACCGTGCTGGCAATGCGCGCCGGCCAATTCGTGCAGGATCTCATCAGCGGCCTGGCCGAACCGCTCAACCCCGACGCCAGCGTGCAGCAGGCGCTGCAAAGGCTCAGGGCCCAGCCGACCCTGGCACAGCGGTTCAGCCGCTTCAGCTGATCGCCCGCCATCCGCGCTTCAGAGAGGCGCGTCAGACACGCATCCGACCAGCGGTCTTGACACTGACGGACTTGGCTTTTACCTTAATTGAACGTTCGGTTAGTTTTCTGGAGGAGACCCATGACCACTGACACCCTGCCCGCGCCTGTCGTCTGGAAAGACAGCAAGCGTTACCTCTGGCCCCTCGGCGCTTTGGTGCTGACCCTACCGCTGATCGGCACCTTTGCCTACCAGGCAACCGGCTGGGCGGCGATGCTGTGGATCGGCTTCTTTATTTTTTATGGCTTGATTCCGCTCGCAGACAAGCTCTTGGGCGAGGACAACGCCAATCCGCCGGACACTGCCATGTCCGCGCTCGCCTCGGATTCCTACTACCGCTGGGCGCTGTTTGCCTCCATTCCGGTCTATCTCGCGGTGTGGGTCTACATGATCTGGTTTGCCACCACGGTCGAGATGCCCTGGTACGGCTGGCTCGGCTGTGCCATGACTCTGGGCATCGGCTGTGGTCTGGCCATCAACATCGGGCACGAGCTGGGCCACCAGACCTCACCGCTGGAGCGCATGCTCGCCAAGTTTGTGCTCGCGCCCGGCGGCTACGGCCATTTCTACACCGAGCACAACCGCGGCCATCACATCCGTGTTGCCACGCCCGAAGACCCGGCCACCTCGCGCTTTGGCGAGACCTTCTACGAGTTCTTCCCCCGCTGCATCATCGGCAGCTTCAAGTCGGCCTGGCAGATCGAGGCCAAGCGACTCGAGCGCGAAGGCAAGAGCGTCTGGCACTACAGCAACGACAATCTGCAAACCTGGGCGATGACCCTGGTGCTGTGGACAGCCATTACCGTCTGGCTCGGCTGGACGGCGCTGGCGATGGTGGTGGTCGCCGCCGTCTACGGCGGCAGCCTGCTCGAAGTGGTGAACTACCTCGAACACTACGGACTCAAGCGTCAGCCGCGGGCCGATGGCGGCTTCGAGCGTTGCCAGCCGCACCACTCCTGGAACTCGAACCACGTCGTCACCAACGTACTGCTCTACCACCTGCAGCGCCACAGCGACCACCACGCCAACCCGACCCGCGGCTACCAGACGCTGCGCAACTTCGAGGACGTGCCGCGCCTGCCCAGCGGCTATGCCGCGATGGTGCTGATCGCCTACTTCCCGCCGATCTGGTTTCGCCTGATGGACCCGAAAGTGGTCGAGCATTTCAAGGGCGACATGAGCAAGGCCAACATCAAGCCGGGTGTGCGCGACAAGGTGATCGCGCAGTACTCCGCCGCCACTGCGGCCTGAGACCTTTGTAGCAGTTCGCCAAGTCTGGCCGTGCCATGGATGGCGCGGTTAGACTTGGCGCGCCTTCAATCCATGGAACTAGCGGTATGAAAAAGTGGCGCTGCCTCGTGTGTGACTACATCTATGACGAGGCCAAGGGCTGGCCGGAAGAAGGCATCGCCGCCGGCACCCTCTGGGCCGATGTGCCTGCGGCTTGGTCCTGCCCGGACTGTGGTGCCTCGAAAGCGGACTTCGAGCTGATCGACAGCTGAGCGCAGGCGGCGGCATCCGCCGGGAGCGGGACGGCGTAAAGTTCGCAGCGTCCCAACGGCTGCAAATCCATGATCCTGTCTCGTGCTTCGCTGCGGCGCATTGCGCTGACGCTGCTGCTGCTTAGTGTCTCAGCAACCCACGCCGCCGAGCCGTATACGCCCGCGTCACCAGACACGGTGCTGCTGCAACGCGCGCCGGGGGCAGCTAAGGCCCTGCGGTTGCTGCGTGGAGCGCAGCCCGGGCTCGATGCCGAATCCCCGCTTACTGCGGTGCAGGCCGCCATCGCAGAGGGGCATCGCAGTGGCGACCCACGTTACTTCGGCCAGGCCCAGGCGCTGCTGGGCCGGGCCTGGCTGGCCCCCGCACCGGCATCGCCCGCGCGCCTGCTTCGCGCCATGCTCAAACAGCAGCGCCATGATTTTGCCGGTGCCCTCGCCGACCTCGATGCCGTGCTCGCCGCCGAGCCCGGCAACGCGCAGGCGCGGCTGGTGCGCGCCAACATCCGCCTGGTGCAGGGCGAGCCGCTCAGCGCGCGCGGTGACTGCGCGGCCCTCATCGGCCACGCAGGCTTTCTCGTGATTGCGACCTGCATCGGCACTGTTGATGGCCTGAGCGGCAAGGCCGCGAGTGCTGTGCAAACCATCGAAGCCGCGCTGGCGCGGGAGCCGGATGCTTTGTCCGGTATCCGCATCTGGGCGCTGACGCAGGCTGCCGAGATCGCCGAGCGCCTAGGCGATCTGCCGCGCGCCACCGAGCACTACGCCAAGGCCCTGGCCGAGGCCGAGGCGGCGGGTGAGAACGATGTCTATCTCAAAGCTGCCCACGCCGACTTCCTGCTCGACCAGCAGCGCGCTGGCGAGGTGAAAGCTACGCTCGCCGCAGAGACCGACTTCGATCCGCTGCTGCTGCGCCTCGCCCTCGCCGAGCAGCAGCTCGCACAGGCAGGCGATGCCGCCGCAAAAAACGCCGTGGTAGGGCACCTCAAGGATTTGCAGACCCGCTTCGCCCTCACCGCCAGCCGCGGTGATCCACCCCACTGGCGCGAGCAGACGATGACCGCGCTCTACCTTCAGGCCGATGCGAAGGCCGCACTACAGCTTGCGCAGCACAACTGGGCCGAACAGCGCGAGCCGGCCGATGCCCGGCTGCTGCTTTCGGCCGCCCTCGCGGCGCAGGACAAGTCGGCAGCGCAGCCTGTGCTCGACTGGATGCAGCAGACCCGCATCGAAGACGTGCGCCTGCAGGCACTGGCCGCGAAGCTGAGAGCGATGCCGTGAGAGTCTTCGCACGATTCGCGCTGCTGCTCGCCAGCGCCACGGGCATCGCCCAGGCCCACAGCGGCAGCACGGCCTATCTGCAAGCCACGGTCAGTGGCGCAAATCTGCAATTGCGCGCCGACTACGCCCTCAGCGATCTCGACGATGCCCTGGGCATCGACGCCGACGGCGACGGCCAGCTCACCTGGGCCGAGCTGCAGGCCGCGACACCGGCGCTGCTCGCCTATCTCACGCCGCGCCTCAGTGTTGAAGCAGACGGGGTGCCCTGCCCATTGACCGCCAACCCCGCCGTGCAGGTCGCCGACCATGCCGATGGCCCTTATGCCGTCGTGCAGTTCAGCAGTCAGTGCCAGGGCGAGCCAGCCGAGTGGCGGCTCACCGACACTGCACTGTTCGAGTTCGATGCCAGCCACCGCGCGCTGCTGCGCTGGCAGCAAGGCAGCGAGACCAGCTCGGCCACCTTGAGCCCCGAGCGCAACAGCCTGTTGCTCAGCGGCCCGCGCGGCAGCCAGGCGACGCTGCGGGATTACTTCCACGAAGGCCTGGCGCATGTCTGGAGCGGCTGGGACCACATGCTCTTCATCGCTGGCCTGTTTCTGGCCGCCGCCCTGCGGCGCGAACACGGCCGCTGGCAGCCGGTGCCGCGCCTGGGGCCCGCACTGGCCGACGCGGCGAAGCTGGTCACGGCCTTCACCATCGCCCACGCCATTACGCTCTGCCTGACGGCACTCGGCATGGTGTCCCTGCCTTCGAGGTTTGTGGAATCGCTGGTCGCTTTGAGTGTGCTGTTCGCGGGCCTGAACAACCTGGTGCCGATGGTGGAGCGCCGTGCACTGTTTGCCCTGGCCTGGGTGTTTGGCCTCATCCACGGCACTGCCATCGCCGGTGCGCTGCTGGAACTGGGCCTGCCCACCTCGGGCCGCCTGCTGGCGCTGCTCGGTTTCAACCTCGGTGTCGAAGCGGCACAGCTGCTGCTGGTGTTGCTGTTGGTGCCCCTGGCCTTTGCGCTGCGCCACTGGCGCGCTTACGTGCCGGCCGTGCTCTGGCCGGGTTCGGCGCTGGTGGCATTGGCGGGATTGATCTGGTTCATTGATCGGGCATTTGCCATGGAGTGGGCACTGCCCATTTAACGCCAAGCGTCGGTGCTGGCTATCACCTCAACAGGCAGCTCAAGCTCAGCGGCCAGATCACCAAACTGTTCGACTCGAAGGAGCACGACATCGACTACCTCTATAGCTCGCGCCTCGAGGGCGAAGCGGCAGACGGTGTGGAGGATGTGCACTTTCATCCCATCGAGCCGATCAATGCGCGCATCACCCTGAGCTACGTCTACTGAAAGGCCAGCGCAGGCAAAAAAAAGACCTCGCATTGCGAGGTCTTTTCATTGCAGAGGGTGCCACTAGTTAGGTATGCCACCCATACAACCCGGAGCCAGTGCCTGCACATCCACAGCCGCTTCGCTGTCTGCGAAGGTCGTGTCGTTGATGCTGGTCGAGCTGGTGAACGAGCAGGTTACGGTCTTCACCTGATCAACCGCGAACGAGCTGACCGTGACCGGAGTCGGCACCGGCACCGGTGTGGGTGTCGGCCCCGGAGTCGGCACTGGCGCGGGGGTGGGGGTGGTGACGATCGGCGTCATTTGCGGGCTGTTGTTGTCGTTGCAGCCCGCTACCGTGATGGCCGAAGCCACCACGATGAGGGCCGTGAGTTTCTTCACGAGCATCGTCAGTTCTCCTTACGGGGCGGCAGTGGTCGCACCCGGGATCGGGGTGTTGAGGTAGGGGAAGGTGCTGAGGTAGTCCGAGGCGACCGTTGCCGCGCCATCGTTCACCACCGTGCCGGCATTGCGCACCGTCGGCGGGCTCACCGTCACATCGCAGGTCTGCACGTTGTTGCGGTTGGTGCCGTCGATGGCGCCTTCGACCACAGTCAGTGCGATATCGACCACGTCATCCACCGGACGACGACCGTTGGGGAAGCCCGCCAGATCGCAGCCGAGGAAGCCGAGATTGCTCTGCGCGCCGATGGCAGTCGGTGCAGCCGGGAAGGCGGTATTCATGCGCAGCATCTCGCCCGCGCCGGCCAGTGTGGTGAGGTTCACGCCCTGGGGATGGGTGAAGTCGACCATGGTCGTGCCAGCGCCGGCCACACCGATGTTGGCGTTGTTGACCGCCGTGCGGATGCCGGTGACGAAGGCCGAGAGGATGTCGCCACGCGGCGTCGCGGGCGCGGGCACGCTGAACAGCACCTGCACCAGCACCGGCAGCGTCGGGAACAGCACGTAGTTGGCGAAGTTAGCCACGTCGTTGCTGGGCACGCTGGAGTTGAACTTGTCCTTGTCGGTGATACCGATCACCACCTCGTTGACCAAGGGCGAGCCGAGGCGCGACACCTGCACATAGGGGCCGCCCACCACATTGGCTGCCTTGCCGCTGCTGGCACCGATGGTGGCCGGAGCCGGATTGAACACGCGCGACTGCCGCACGCTGGCACTGGTCCAGGCGCCGATCACCGGCTCGGTACCGTTGGTGAGGCAGCTGGTCGGCACTTCGAGCGCCAGCGAAGTGATGTTCTTGTTGCCGATGATGTTGCTGCCGGAGTTGCGGGCACCCAGAGGGTTGAGGTTGATCTGGTCGAACACCTGGCCGAGGTTGACCACAAAGCCTTCCTTGCGCTGACCAACGAACATCTTGCCCGCGGTAGCGCAGCCGGGGATATTGACGTTGTAGATGAACTGGTTGGAATAGCCGAGATAGTCGGGGATCGACTTCTGGCCGATGTTGTCCACCGGCTTGGTGAACACCGTAGCGCCGGCGGCCACACCCGTTGCCGTGCCACCCGCGCTGGCGGCGGTGATGAGGTTGGAGGTGCCGCTGCGGCGGTCACCGCGCACGACGGTGGCGGTGAAGGTTTCAACCACGTTCAAGGCACCGGTGCTGCTGCCGGAGCCGCCGCCGATGTTGGCGAGCGGGGCCTGTACCTGGCGGGTGGTGTTGTCGGCGTTGTTGGTGATGGTGAGGTTGCCGTTGGTGATGCCCAGGCTGGGGATGTTGGCGCGGCCGTAGGCCGTGCTGAAGCGGAACTGGAAGGTGAGGTCTTCCACCGCGTTGCCGTTGTTGTCGACGTGGATCTCGTAGAGCGCGTCGGGATCCATCGTGAAGTAGTTGGGGCCGCCGTATGAGTCCTGCAGGGGCTGGTAGTTGGCGATGAGGGTGACGAAGCTGCCGCGGCCGGATTCATAGCTGCGGAACATGTAGAAATCGGTGCCATCCACCTTGGGCTGGGTGGTGATGAAGGGGGCTTCGCGGTGGCTCGAAGCAAAAGCGGTAGCGGCAACGGAAGCTGCGGCGACGGCGATGACGGTGCGTTTGAAAGACATTATTTTGATCTCCATGAAACTTGATGCAGTTTGGGGTAAGTGTGCTTTTTGGCCTTTTTGGGGCCATCGGCGAGAGGTTGAACAACGCTATTTCCGCTGCTTCAAGGCCTACTCAGCGGCGGTGGCGATAGATGCCAAAAAAGCGAAAAAAAATGAAAACAAATTAAAATCAGGCTCAGCGACGGGTTCAGCGCAGCAGCTTTCTAGCAACAACCCAGATGCTCATCGGTGCGCTTTCGTACAGACTGGACTCGCGGCCGAAGTCATCACTACTGGACTCAAGCACCCATCACCTGTCATCGACTCCGCCATGTCCCAATTTGAAAACGTCACCGTCCTCAAGAAAGCCAATGTCTACTTCGGCGGGCAGTGCATCAGCCACACGGTGCTGTTCGCCGATGGCAGCAAGAAGAGCGTTGGGGTGATCCTGCCCAGCCAGCTCACCTTTTCAACCGCCGCCGCCGAGGTGATGGAGCTGATCGACGGCCGCTGCCGCGTGCGCCTCAAGGGCGAGCCGGGCTGGAAGGACTACACCGGCGGCCAGTCGTTCGCGGTGCCCGCCAGCTCGAGTTTCGAGATCGAAACCCTGGATGCGCTGCACTACGTCTGCCACTTTGGCTAGAGCGTATTAAAGACTTCGGCCGCTGCGACGCACAGGTCTTTAACACGCTCTAGAAGCGCAGCTCCTCGAACGCATCCTCGGGCTCGTCGGGCCTGGCGAGCAGCTCGAAACGGCAGAAGTCCGCCGAGTTCCACTCGCCGACGCGCACCACCGGTGAGTCTTCGCTGAGCTGCACGCGGGCGGTGCCGAGATCCAGCACCAGCACCTCGCCGTTGCGGCGCAGGCCGCGTTCGCTGCCGACCAGCTGCAGGCCACCATCGTCTGGAAAATCCACCGGCTCGGCATCCTTGGGCAGCATTTTCTTGAACGGCTTGAGCCTTGCGTCCGGCCCGAACTTGCAGCCCTTGAGGCTGTTGACCCTGCGGAAGGACTTCATCACCACCGCGTCCTGTTTCGCATCACTGCCATCGAAGCGCAGGGCCAGCGCGCGCTGGCTGCCGTCCTGCCAATAGGCAAGCAGTTCGAGGCCCTGGCTGCCGATGGGCAGAGCCTCGCGGCCGGATGCCAGCGTCTCCGGGCTGATCTCTGCCGGAGTCAGCAAGGTCCAGCTGCCGAAGCGATAGACGCGCAGTGGCTCTTCGGCGCGCAGAGGCTGCCAAAGAATGACCGAAAGTAATACGAGCGATAGCAAAGTTTTCGGGATTGCTATGGAGGGCATGGGCTAGACTCGCGGCGCGTTGAGGTTTGCACCGCCCTGCGAGGCGGTGAGACCGCATCCAACCACATCCGATCAGGAGCGTCCATGCCGGTTCAACTTGCCGTGCTCAAAGAAACGCGCGCACACGAAAAGCGCGTGGCCCTCGTACCCGCCGTGGCCGACAAGCTGGCCAAGCTGGGCCTTGTCGTGTCGCTGCAAAGCGGTGCGGGTGATGCCGTGAAGCTGCCCGATGCGGCGTTCAAGGGCGTCCATCCCATCGCCAACCCGCAGGGCATGGTGGGCGATGCCGACATCGTCTGCGCCGTAAATGCGCCCGCGCTTGAAGTGGTGGAGGCGATGAAGGAAGGCAGCATCCTCATCTCCTTCGTCTATGCCCACAAAGAGATCGAGCTGGTCAAGAAGCTGCGCGACAAGAAGATCACCTGCTTTGCGATGGAGCTGGTGCCCCGCATCACCCGTGCGCAGGCGATGGATGCGCTCAGCTCACAAGCCGCGCTCGCGGGCTATTACGCAGCCCTCATGGGTGCGACGCAGATCGCGCGCATCCTGCCGATGATGACCACGGCGGTGGGCTCGATCCGCCCTGCCAAGGCGCTGGTCATGGGCCTGGGCGTGGCCGGCTTGCAAGCACTTGCCACCGCGCGCCGCCTGGGTGCGATGACCGAAGGCTATGACGTGCGCCCCGAGACCAAAGAGCAAGCCGAATCGCTCGGTGCCAAGTTCGTCGACACCGGCGTGGATGCGCGCGGCGCCGGCGGCTACGCCCGCGAACTCACGCCTGAAGAGAAAGAGAAGATTGCGAGCGTGGTGACCAAGCACATCCAGGCCGCGGACATCATCATCACCACCGCCGCCATCCCCGGCCGCCCTTCGCCGAAGCTCATCAGCAAGGCGCAGGTCGACGGCATGAAGGCGGGCAGCGTCATCATCGACCTCGCGGCCGAAGGCGGCGGCAACTGCGAATACACCGTGCCGGGCGAGACGGTGCAGATCGGCCAGGTCACGGTCGTGGGGCCGATGAACGTGCCCTCGATGCTCGGCGAACACGCCAGCGAGCTGTATGCGAAGAACCAGTACAACCTGATCGAGCTGTTCGTGAAAGAAAAGGCGATCAGCATCGACTGGGAAGACGAGGTGCTCGCCAAGGCCTGCCTCACGCACGGCGGCGAGATCAAGAACGAAGCCGCCAAGAAAGCGGTTGAAGCTGCTTAATTACGGAGCCCAGAAAATGGAACCGACCACCGTCATCACGGGCTTTGTCGCCCTCTATATCTTCATGCTCGCCGCCTTCACCGGCTACGAGATCATCGGCCGCGTGCCGGCGATATTGCACACGCCGCTGATGTCCGGCAGCAACTTCGTGCACGGCATCGTCGTGGTGGGTGCGATGTATGCGCTGCTCAATGCCACCACCATCGCCGAACAGGTGATCGGCTTCTTCGGCGTGCTGCTGGGCGCGGGCAACGCTGCGGGCGGCTATGTGGTCACCGAGCGCATGCTCGACATGTTCAAGTCCAGCGACAAGAAGCCTGTCGCCAAGAAGGAAGGCTAAGCGCCATGAACGCACAACTCCTGATTGATCTCTCGGCGCTCGCAGCCTCGTTCCTCTTCATCTACGGCCTCAAGCGCATGTCCTCGCCAGTGACGGCGCGCAGCGGCATCGTGGTGGCGGGTGTCGGCATGCTGGTCGCCGTGTTGGCGGCCTTCCTCTACTACTTCGGCGTGTCAGAGGCGGCGAAGCCGCATCTGAGCACCAACGTCACGCTCGCGGCCATCGCCCTCGGCATCGGCACCGGCTGGGCCTGGTGGAGCGGCAAGCGGGTCGCCATGACCTCCATGCCGCAGATGGTCGCGCTCTACAACGGCATGGGCGGCGGTGCGGCCGCGGCCATCGGCGCGGTGGAACTACTCAAGACGAGTGGCAACCACACCGCAGTCGCGCTCGTCGTCACCATCATCGGCTCGCTGATCGGTGCGATCTCGCTCTCCGGTTCGCTCATCGCCTGGGCCAAGCTCGATGGCCGTATCAACGGCGTCTGGCGCGTCAAGGGCCAGCAGCTGTTAAACGGCCTGGTCTTTCTCGCCACGCTGGGCTTGGGCCTCGCCATCGTCTTTGTCTGGCACGGCCATGCGCCGGTCGCCGTCACGGCCGCCTTCTTCGTGCTGGCGCTGATCTTCGGTGTGCTGATGACCATGCCTATCGGCGGCGCGGACATGCCGGTGGTGATCTCGCTCTACAACGCCTTCACGGGTCTCGCGGTTGGCTTCGAGGGCTACGTGCTGCAAAACCCGGCCCTGATGATTGCGGGCATGGTGGTGGGTAGCGCCGGCACCCTGCTCACGCTGCTCATGGCGAAGGCCATGAACCGCAGCGTGGCCAATGTCATCTTCAGCAACTTCGGCCCCTCGAGCGACGAGCAGCAGGGCGAGATCAAGGGTTCGCAAAAACCCGCCGATGCCAGCGATGCCGCCGTCAACATGCGCTATGCCAGCAAGGTCATCATCGCCCCCGGTTACGGCCTGGCGGTGGCGCAGGCGCAGCACAAGCTCTATGAGTTCGTGAAGCTCTTGCAGGACGCCGGGGTGGAGGTGAAGTTCGCCATCCATCCCGTCGCCGGCCGCATGCCCGGCCACATGAACGTGCTGCTCGCCGAAGCCGGTGTGCCGTACGACATCATCTACGACATGGAAGACATCAACGGCGAGTTCAAGGAAGCCGACGTCGCCATCGTCATCGGTGCCAACGACACCGTGAACCCGGCGGCGCGCACCAACAAGAGCTCGCCGATCTATGGCATGCCGATCCTCAACGTGGATCTGGCGAAGCAGGTCTACGTCGTCAAGCGCGGCCAGGGCAAGGGCTACTCGGGTGTGGAGAACGAGCTGTTCTTCGCCGACAACTGCAACCTCGTCTATGGCGATGCGCAGAAGGTGATGGTGCAGATGATCCAGGCCATCAAGTCGCTGGAAGGCGGTCACTAGGCAAGGTGCTTCATCGAAAAGCCCTCACCTCGCTGGGGGCTTTTCGGCATCCGCCTGGGTTGACGCGGACTGCACGCAAGCGACCGAAACGATGCCGCGCCGAGCACAGGCTGCCGACCTGAAACAAATAAGCCACGGGCCACGGCCTTTTTAAACGGCAATACATCCAGCAGACTTGAGGCCTCGTTAAATTGACGAGGCCGCCATCTTTGCCCAGAGTATCCGATGCGCTCCGCCCTGCTGTTCACTCTGCTGCTCAGCCTGTGGGCCCTGCCTGCCTCTGCCCAGCGCAAGGACTCCTCCCCGCTGATCAAGGCGCCACCCACCGTAGTGCCCTGCCTGCAGGTCTGCGAGAGCGACTTTGCGTACTGCGAATCGCAGCCGCAGGCGACCAGCAAGATCTGCCCAGAATCGCGGCGGATCTGCATCCAGCGTTGCGACCCAGCCGGCTTGTCAAGCGATACCTTGAAGAGCCTCAAACGCACGCCGGAGGAGTTGCGCTACAAGCCGCTCGATCCGCAGTCGCCGCTCGAACAATGCCGCCAGGATTGCCAGGATCGGCGCGCGGTGTGCCTGGGGCAGAACCAGAGCGTGGCTTGTGCCCAGGCCGCCTCGGCCTGCTACGACCGCTGTGACACGAGCCATGCGGTGCCGACCTCGGCCACGCCCAGGCAAATGCTGAAACCGAAGACACCTTGATGGCCGCACCCGCGCCTCGCTATTACGACTTCCTGCTGGCCGGGACGGTCGCGGTGCTGCTGTGCTCGAACCTGATTGGCCCCGCGAAAGCCTGCGTGCTGACGCTGCCGTGGATCGGCGTGGTGACTTTCGGTGCCGGCAACCTGTTCTTCCCCATCAGCTACATCTTTGGCGATGTGATGACCGAGGTGTACGGCTTTGCCCGCGCGCGCCGGGCGATCTGGGCGGGCTTTGCGGCCATGCTGTTCGCCACCGGCATGAGCGCGATCATCCTTGCCATGCCAGCCAGTCCCGACAGCGAATACAACAAGGTGCTGCAACCGGCGCTGGAGGTGGTGTTCGGCAACACCTGGCGCATCGTGGTGGCGAGCATGCTGGCGTTCTGGGTCGGCGATTTCGTCAACAGCTACGTGATGGCGAAGATGAAGGTCTGGACGGAAGGGCGGATGCTCTGGACACGCACCATCGGCAGCACCATCTGCGGCCAGAGCATCGACTCGCTGCTGTTCTACCCCATCGCCTTCTACGGGATCATGGACAACAAAACGCTGGGTGCCTTGATGGTGTTCAACGTGCTGTTCAAGATCGGCGTCGAGGTGGCATTCACGCCGCTCACCTACTGGGTGGTGGGCAAGCTCAAGCAGGCCGAGGGCATCGACACCTTCGACCGCGAGACCCGCTTTACGCCCTTCTCGCTCAAAACTTGAGCGAGTAGAGCCTCATCGGCGCTCAAACCTGAGCGAGAACAAACACCCTCAACCTTGAAGGCTTGATTCAGGGTAATACCTCGCCCTGGGTGCGGGGATCCATCTGCGCCATCACGGGCGTGGACTCGCCCATGACCATGACGCTTTGCGCCGTGCCGGTGGCGGGTTCGCGGGCCTCGGCGATCACCCTGAGCCGCCAGGCGACGAAGGCGGCGTAGGCAGCCAGCACCAAAGCGACGGCGAGGAACAAGCCCGAAGGCCCGACAGCCCCCATGATCAATCCGCAGGCCAGCGGGCCGATGCAGGTGCCAAGGCCATAACAGAGCAGCTGCCCGGCATTGGCGGCGACCGGGTTCGCGCCCTGGAGCCGGTTGTGCATCTGGCCTAGGCAGGTGGGGTAGAGGCTCGCCATCAGTGCCATGAACAGGATGGTGGCGGCGAATAGGGCTGCGAGCGAGAGCGTGCCGACGCTGGCGACGATGGAGGCCGACACGCTCGCCGCCACGGCAATGCAGGCGATCAGCTTGCGGCGGTCCCAGCGGTCGGCCATGCGGCCCATCGGAAACTGCAAGAGCATGGAGGCGAACACCGCGCAGCCCATGTAGCGGGCGACGGTGGGAATCTCGGCACCCAGGCGGGCCATCGACACCGGGGCCAGCTGGTAGAAGCTCGACAGGCAGAAGCCCGCTGCAAAGGCCCCTGCGGTGGCGATGGGCGAGACTCGATACAGCGCCATGAGACCCAAGCGCCCGGTGTTGGCAACTGCGGGTGCGGCGAGCCCGGTCATGGCCAGCGGCACCAGCGACAGCACCAGAAGGCCGGCTGCCAGGCTGAAGCTGCGGTAGTCCTCGGGCTGGGAGACGCCGACCAGAAACTGCCCGCCGGCCCCGGAGGCGTAGTAGACAATCATGTAAATGCCCATCACCCGGCCACGCGCGTTGGGTGTGGCGTGGGCGCTGATCCAGCTCTCGATCACCACCAGCATCACCGAGCCGCACATGCCTGCCACGAAGCGCAGCGCACCCCAGAGCAGGCCATCCACCACCGCACCGTGCAGCAGGGCGGCGGTGCAGATCAGTGCCGCGAAGGCCGAGAACACGCGAATGTGGCCGACCCGGCGGATCAGTGCCGGGCCGATCTGAGTGCCCACCACGAAGCCGATGGCCTGGCAGGTGAGGATCAGGCCGGTCGCGCCGCTGCCGAAGCCTTCGAGCGTCAGCCGCAGGCCGACGGTGGTGGTGAGCATCATCGCGCCGGCCACGAACAGCATGGCGGCCAGGAAAACCGAAGTGGCTGAGACGAGGAGCGGGAACAAGGTTAAGTGAAAACCTGGACGCCAAAACAAAAAAAGCCGCATGGCGGCTGGGAAATCTAATTTTAGCGAGCTGCCAACCAGTGCGCTTCCAGGCCGAGATTGCTGTGTGGCCGCAGAGGCGACTCCACCTCAAATTCTCAGCGCGCCAACAATGGGATCGGAAGGGTCGTCGCGTTGTTGGGGAGAGTGGTGAGGGGCAAGCCGAAGGGCGAAGGACTGCCTGGCGTGGTCGGGTCGGTGGGGGTCAGCGGCTGGCCGGTCAGCCCTTCCAGCTGCGGTTGCAGATCGGCGAACTCGTCGCGCAGGCTAGTCTGCCTTTCAATCGACATGTCTAGAAACTGCTCGCGGGTATCAAGCAGGGCCTTGCGCTGGTCAGGCGTCATCTTGCGGAAGCGTTCGCGCCGTTCAAGCACGGCCACTTTCTGTGCCGGGCTGAGCAGCTGCCACTGCTGGAACTGCTGGGTGGCGGTATTGCGTTGCGCAGGCGTCATCGCCAGCCAGCGGTCTGCACCTTTCACCAGTGCGCCACGACGTGACTCGGGCAACTTGTCGAAGTCGCCACCCTCGGTCAGCAGCGCGGGCTTGATGAGTACCTGTTGCGCACTGCTGAGCTGGTGCCACAGTGCAGGTGCTGCAACGGCGACACCAATGGCGAAGAGGCCGCCGGTCAGCGTGATGATCCAACGGCGCAGGGGCGAATCAGGGCGCATGTCGCACCTTCTTCGAGTTCTGCTGCAGGGTCGATTTGTCGGTTTTGATTTCCATGCCAATCAGTTGTCGCTCGTCTTCGTTCCAGTCGCCGATGAACTCCAGCAGGGCAGCGCTGGGTTGCTCGGGGGCCTTGACCGGATTCGGCGCGGACTGCTTGGCTTCAGTGGCGAATCCCAGAGGACTCAGACACATCAGCAGCAAACCGAACCAAATCCTCAGACTAGGCATTGGGCTTCGCTGGCGATCGGCTTTGCAGCCATTCATAAAACTCAAGATCGCGGTAGAAGTCCGGCCCCGCTTCATCGGACACCCATACCAACGCATCAGCAGCAGGTGCGTTGACATCGGTTGACAGCTGAACCAGAACCTCCGCCGTCGGCGGCGACTGGATCAAGGGGGCGGTGGAGTCGAAACGGAACAAGGAAAAGGCCACTGCGGCTAGCGCCGCCGGCGCTGCAAGCCAGCCCCAGGCAGGCAGCTGCCGGTGCTTGGCTTGCAACATTTCACGGGCCTGCGCCCGTGTGGCCGCCAGCCTGGCGGCTTCGACATAATTGAGCGTTTCGCTCGCGCGCAGCTGCTGCCGGGCCTTGAGGGCAAAGGCAAGATCGGCGGGCTGAAGCTCTTGTAGGTCGGTGGTGGTCATGGATTCACTCCTCTTGATTGTGTCGAATCGTGCTGCCGGTGGCTACTGCCGGTGGTCAGGTTTCCAGCGACCACGCGGCCCCCAGCTGCGCGCGCAGGGCGGCGAGCGCGCGGGACAGATGCGTCTTGACGCTGCCGTCCGAGCAGCCCATCACGGTGGCGGCCTCTTCGGTCGATAGGCCATCCCAGACCCTGAGCACGAAGGCCTGGCGCTGGCGGTCGGGCAGGGCGGCAATCGCGCGCTCCAGTCGCTGCAAGGCCTCGGCCTGCATCAGCCGCTCGGTGGCGTCGGGCACGCTCAAGTCCGGGGCCAGCGATTCGAGCTGGCCCTCCTCCTCGTCCGGATGGGGTGTGCGCCAGAAAAAAATGCGATTCCGCACGTTCTGGCGGCGCTGCCAGTCGCGGATCTTGTTTTCGACAATGCGGTGGAACAGCGGTGGCCATTCGCCCGGCGGGCGGCGACCATAGGAACGCGCCAGGTGCAGCATGGCGTCCTGCACGATGTCGAGCGCGTCGTCGCGCGAGCGGGTGGCGATCTCCGCCACCCGCACCGCACGGGCCTGCGCCGAGGCCAAAAAGGCATCCAGCCGCGCGGGCGTGGAGGCCTCGTCGGTCACGGCAGCAAGCGGCTGGGCGCTTACTTCTTTTCGACGCTGCCCTGGGCTGAACCGCTGGCATTGACGTTGGCTCCGGTATTCACCTGCACGCTGGCATCGGTCCCTGCTGCTGTGCCAACCAGACCGCCCAGTGCGCCGGTGGCCGTGGTGGCGGCACCGCCGACGAGACCCGTGGTGGCATTGAGGCCTGCCTTGGTCTTGGACTTGGCCTTCTTGGTGGTGGATTTGACCGCCTTAGTGGTCTTGGTCGCCGCACCGCTCACGGCATTGCTGCCTGCGGTGGCGACGCCCGAAAGGGCAGCCTGACCAGAAGCTGCTGCACCCGTGGCAGAGCCGCTGGCCGAAGCCTCGGCACCCAGCTTGGCGTTGGCGGCGGCATCCTTGCCCGCTTGCAACTTGCCGCTGGCGATCGCACCGGCACCGAGGGCGTCCTTGGTAGCGGTGCTGGCGGCGTCGACGGCCCCGGCAGCCTGCGCGGCGGCATTGACGTTGACTTGGGCGTTGGCCGAGGCTGCGGCACCTGCGCCAGCGGCGAAGGCAGGCAGCGCGGCAGCGAGCAGGGCTGTGGCAAGCAGGGTGCGGGAAGTGTTGATCATGAAGGGTTCCTCAAGTGGGTAAACGCTGAAATTGAAGTGCTTGAATATGGATTATGGATTTAACGCAGGCGCTCAGGCAGCGTTGACGGGCAAACCCGGGTCGAGCTTCTTAATGTTGCAGGCCTTGGCCATTTCATGGGCCGTCACCAGCTCCCGATGAATGGTTATGCACAGTATGTCCGCAATATGACGCGAGATGACGGTCAAGTGCAATTTCGGGCACTGCTTTCGATCATGGCTGCAAAAACCTGAAAACAATGAAAAAAAAGATTGAACTTGACGCCTATGTCACCGTGCAAAACCGCGGCGCCGTGTGGCGCGCGCCGAAGTCGGCTGGCTTGTCCCCAGAGTTATCCACAGGCGGGGGCAAAGTCTTTGTCGCTTGACTTGCTGGCCGTGGCGCTGCCGGTGCCGGTTTCACGGGCTTTCGACTACCTGCCGCCGGCCGATGCCATGCCGCCGCTGCCCGGCATGCGGGTCAGCGTGCCTTTCGGCAAGCGCAATATGGTGGGTCTTGTCGTGGGCTTGATACGGCGGGTCGAGGCGGACGGTCGCCAGTACAAGATGATCGTCCGAGTGCTGGATGCCGCCCCGATCGTTCCGCCAGAGTGGCTGGCTGCTTTGCGTTGGGCGTCCGCCTATTACCAGCATCCTTTGGGCGAGGTGATCGCCGCCGCCCTGCCGGCTGCCCTGCGCGCGGAGCGTGTGCCTGAGCTGCGTCGGCAGCGCCAGATCACCATCACGACACCGGGCTTGCAGGCCCTCGCCAGCCTGCCGCCGCGTTCGGCGCGCCTGCGTGCCAGCCTGCAAGCACTGGCGGCCGCGCCGCTGATTCTGGAGCACGGCCAGGCGGTGCCCGGCTTCGATGCCGCCCAGCTGCGGCGCGCGCGGGCCGAAGGCTGGGTGGCCGAAACGGCGCTTGCAGCCCCCCAAGCCTTGATGGGCCAGAGCCCCGGGCTGACCTCCGCCCAGCAGCAGGCCCTGCAAGCCCTGCGCACCGCAGAGGGATTCACGGTGAGCCTGCTTGAAGGTGTGACCGGCTCCGGCAAGACCGAGCTTTACCTGCGGCTGGCCGAGGAGGCCCTCTCGGCTGGCCAGCAGGTGCTGGTGCTCTGCCCTGAAATCGGCCTCACGCCCCAGCTCACGGCACGCTTCCGCGAGCGATTTGGTCCGGTGGTGGCGGGCTTTCACTCCGGCATGGGCGATGCCGACCGGGCGCAGAGCTGGCTCGCCATCCGCGAGAACCAGGCCCGCATCCTGGTCGGCACCCGCTCGGCGGTGTTCGCGCCCTTTGCCGATCTGGGCCTGGTGATCGTCGATGAGGAGCACGACGCCAGCTACAAGCAGCAGGAGGGTTTCCGCTACCACGCCCGCGATCTGGCGCTGGTGCGGGCCAAGTCGGCCAACGCGGCGGTCGTGCTGGGCAGTGCGACGCCAGCACTCGAAACCCTGGCGAATGCAAAGGCCGACCGCTATCGCCATGTGCGGCTGAGCGAGCGCATCGCCAGCGCCGCGCCGCCCGTGGCACAGCTGATCGACGTCAACCACTACCCGACGCAGCACGGTCTCTCCGAGCCACTCGCCGCCGCCATCGAACGCCATCTTGTTGCCGGCGGACAGGCGCTGCTGTTCATCAACCGCCGTGGCTATGCGCCGACCTTGCTCTGCGATACCTGCCACTGGATCGCGCCCTGCCCGCGCTGCGATGCGCGGCTGAACCTGCATCGCGGCGAAGGCGCCATGCGCTGTCACCACTGCGGCTACTTCGCCCGCCCGCCGCGAGAGTGCCCGAGCTGTGGCGGCAAGCAGCTGGTGCCGGTGGGCGAGGGTGCCGAGCGGGTGGAAGAGGCGCTGAAGAATCGCTTTCCCGGCCGTCGCATCGAGCGGTTCGACACCGACCGCCTGCGCGCCGCAGGCAAGCTCGAAGCCCTGCTCGACGACGTGCACGCCCGCCGCGTCGATGTACTGGTCGGCACCCAGATGCTCGCCAAGGGCCATGATTTCCCCGCCTTGAGTCTGGTCGGCGTGGTCAATGCCGATCAGGCGCTGTTCTCCTCGGACTTCCGCGCGCTGGAGCGCCTCGGCCAGCTGCTGACCCAGGTCGCTGGCCGCGCCGGCCGCAGCGCCGCCTCGCCGATCGCGGCGGAAGTGCTGATCCAGACCCGTGAGCCCAAGCATCCCAGCCTGGTGGCGCTGCTGCGCGATGGCTACGGCGCGCTGGCTGAAACCCTGCTGCGCGAGCGCGCCGATGCGGGCCTGCCGCCCTCGGCGCATTTGGCACTGCTGCGCGTCGAGGCGGCGGATCGCGGCAAGGCAGAGGCCTTCTTGAACGCGGCGAAAGCGGTGTTTCCCAACACCCGCAGCGTGCAGCTGCTCGGCCCCGCGCCCGCGCCGATGGAGCGCCGCGACGGCCGTGCCCGCGCGCAACTCTTGCTCACCAGCGCCCTGCGGCCCGCCCTGCAGCGCGCGCTCGCGGCCTGGTTGCCGCAGGTCGCCAGCCTGCCGGGCGCCAAGGCGCTGCGCTGGTCGATCGACGTCGATCCGGTCGATCTCTTCTGAAGCGGCGCGCGCGTTCCGTAGAATGCGCGTCCGATATTGAGACTGATGATGAAACCGTATCTGCAAGACCTGCTCAGCCAGGCCCTCACTCAAGCCTGCGCCACGCTGGGCAAGGACGCCCCCGCCGTCACCCCCGTGATCGACGGCACCAAAGACAAGAGCCACGGCGACTTTGCCAGCAATCTGGCGATGGCCTGCGCCAAGCTGCTGGGCTTGCCCCCGCGCAAGCTGGCCGAGCTTCTGGTCGCCAATTTGCCCGCGAGCGAGCGGGTGGCGAAGGTCGAGATCGCCGGCCCGGGCTTCATCAACTTCTTCCTCACCGGCGATGCGGTGACGGCGGTCATCCCGGAGATTCTCAAGGCTGGCGAAAGCTGGGGCCAGGATCACAGCGGCAGCAAGGGCCGGGTGATGGTGGAGTTCGTCAGTGCCAATCCCACCGGGCCTATGCATGTGGGCCACGGGCGAGGCGCAGCCTATGGCGACACGCTCGCCAATCTCTTCGCGGCGACGGGCTACGCCGTGCACCGCGAGTACTACATCAACGATGCCGGGCGGCAGGTGGATGTGCTGACGATGTCGGTGTGGTTGCGCTATCTCGAAGCTGGTGGTGCGACGTTCGCCTTTCCCAGGCGCGGATATCCGGCCGACTACATCAAGCGCACGGCTGAGGCCTTGCGCGCCGCGCACGGCTCGATGTTCGAGCACCCGATTGCGAAAGTGTTCGATGGCCTCGGCAGTGAACCGCAAGTCCCCGAAGGCGCGGACGACAAGACCAAGGACAGCATCAAGCTCGCGCAAGAGAAATACGCCGATGGCCTGATCGAGCGCGCACGGCATTTGTTGGGCGCGCACTACGCCACCGTCACAGAGGCCGCGCTTGCCGACCAGCTCGCCACCATCCGTGCCACGCTGGCGTCCTTCAACGTGCGCTTCGACCAGTGGTACTCGGAAGCCTCGCTGGTCGACAGCGGCTTCGCCAGGACCGCGATCGAGCGCCTCGAACAGAAGGGCTTCGTCTACGAAAAGGACGGTGCGCAGTGGTTGAAGACCACTGATTTCGGCGACGAGAAAGACCGCGTGCTATTCAAGGCCGACGGTGCCGCCACCTACTTCGCCAACGACCTCGCTTACCACGTCGACAAGCTCGACCGCGACTACCCGCTGCTCATCGACGTCTGGGGTGCCGACCACCACGGCTACATCGTCCGCGTGCGCGCCGCCATCGAGATGCTCACGGGCCACAACGATGCGCTCGAAGTGGCGCTGATGCAGTTCGTCACCTTGAGCAGCGGCAAGATGGGCAAGCGCAGCGGCAACTTCGTCACCTTGCAAGATCTCATCGACGAAGTGGGGCCGGATTCGACGCGCTTCTTCTATCTCTCCCGCTCGCACGATGCGCATCTGGAGTTCGACATCGACCTCGCGCGCAGCCAGAGCAACGACAACCCGGTGTTCTACGTGCAGTACGCGCACGCGCGTATCTGCTCGGTGTTCAAGCAGCTGGCCGAGAAGGGCGGCACGCACGACATGGCTCTCGGTCTCGCCTCGCTCGGGCGGCTCGAAACCGATGAGGAGAAAACCCTGCTCACCGCGCTCGCGCGCTACCCCGAGCTGCTGCGTGTTGCCGCCGCCAACCGCACGCCGCACACGCTTGCGTTCTACGTGCAGGAGCTGGCCGCAGCACTCCACGGCCTCTACAACCAGCACAAGTTCCTGGTCGATGACGCCGCACTGCAAGCCGCAAGGCTGACGCTGATCCGCGCCACGCAGCTGGTGCTGCGCGGCGCTCTGGGTCTGCTGGGCGTGACGCCTAAGGACAGCATGTGAGAGTCGCCACCCGCGACTACGCGCGGCCGCAGCGGCCCAAGCCCGCAGCGCCGCGCGGCAGGCCGGTGCCGCGTCGAAGCACGCACAAGAAAGGCGGCGGCACCTCTTCGCTCGGGCTGCCGCTCTGGGCCTGGATGGTGGTCAGCCTGAGCCTCTTGGTGTTCGCCGGGATGCTCTACTACATCACCCGGCCGGTAGCGCCCATGGACATGGCCCCCAGCAGCGGCGACAAGGCCGCAACCAAGGGCAAGGCGATCGAGATTCCACCCAAGGAGCCTTCTCGTTTCGCCTTCTACGAGATGCTGCCGAGCTACGAGGTGGTGGTGCCGGAGGAAGTGCTGAACCCGACCAAGCCCAAGCCCGGCACCGCCGCCAACAACCTGCCGCAGCAGCCAGCCAGCGCGGCCGCAACGCGTGCTGACCTGCCTGCGGATTCGCAGCCAGCCATGGTCGCGGCCACGAAGCCAGCGGGCCGCCCCACCACGGCGGCCGATGTGAAACTGGTCAAGCCCGCACCGGCCGCCAGGGATGACGAGGCGGCCGCCCGCCTCGCCGCCGAGATCGCCCGCGAAGCGCCGCCGCAGCCGACGGCACAGCTGGCAAAAGGCGAGCGGTTCCTCATCCAGGTTGCCGCCTATCGCAGCAAGCCGGATGCCGAGCAGCGCGTGGCCGCACTCGCGCTGGCGGGTTTGTCCGCCCGCGTCGAGCAGGTCACCATCGACAACAAGGACACCTGGTACCGCGTGCGGCTCGGGCCCTATGGCAGTGCGGCGGCGGCCTCGGCCGCGCAGCAGGGCCTGAAGGCGCAGGGCTTCAGCGGCGTGGTGATGAAGGTCAAGAGTTAGGAGCGAGAAGATGCGCAATGCAATGAAGATTCTGGCCGCGGCACTCTGCGGTGGTCTGGTGACGGCTGCGTCCTTTGCCGCTGAGGCGCCCAAGCGCGTCGAGCGCGGCAATCTGGTGATGGAGGGCGTGCCGGAAATCCCCGCCGAACTCACCGAGCGCCTCAACCGCTACCAGCAGGTGCGGGCCGCCGCTTTCAGTGGCTGGCTGCCGGATGGCAGCGCGCTGATCAGCACCCGCTTCGGCGAGACCGCGCAGATCCACCGCGTCGAAAAGCCCATGGGTGCGCGCACCCAGCTCACCTTCTACCCCGAGCCCATCGGCGGCGCGCTGCCGCACCCGAGCAAGAAAGGCTTCGTGTTCAGCAAGGACGCCGGCGGCAACGAGTTCTTCCAGTTCTATTACTACGATCTCGCCACCGGCGAGGCCGCGCTGCTCACCGATGGCAAGTCACGCAACACGGCGGCGGTGTTCTCGCACGATGGCAGCAGGCTGGCCTTCTCCACCACCCGCCGCAATGGCAAGGATGTGGACATCCACCTCGTCGCGCTCGACGGCAAGCCGAGCCAGCCGGTACTGGAGAAAGAGGGTGAGTGGACGGCGCAGGATTTCTCGCCCGATGGCAAGACCCTGCTGGTGAGCCGCTCGGTGTCGATCACCGAATCGGAGCTGTACACGCTCGACCTCGCAAGCAAGGTGCTGACGCGATTTCACGCCACGAAGGAGCCGGTGTACTTCGGCGGTGCACTGTTTTCGCACGATGGCAAGTCGGTGTATTTCACCTCCGACGAAGCCAGCGAGTTCCGCATGCTGCGCGTGCAGCCGCTGGCGGGCGGCGAAGAGAAAAAGATCAGCGCCGCCGTGCCCTGGAACATCGAGGAGTTCGAGATTTCAGACGACGGCAGCAAGCTCGCCTACGTGAGCAATGAGGATGGTCTCGCGGCCCTGTACCTGCTTGACCTGAAAACCGGCAAGCCGATCAGTGCGCCGAAGATTCCCGTCGGCCAGATCGACCGTATCGCCTTCGATGCCAAGAGCCAGCACCTCGGCTTCTCGATTGACCGCGCCACCAATCCGGCCGATGTCTACACCTTCAAGCTCGGCGAGAAATCACTCACGCGCTGGACGGCGAGCGAGGTCGGCGGGCTCAACACCGAGCAGTTCGTCGAGCCCACACTCGTGCGCTATCCGAGCTTCGACGGCCTGAGTATCCCGGCCTTCGTCTACAAGCCGAAAACGGCCAGCGGCAAGCTGCCGGTCATCATCAACATCCACGGCGGGCCTGAGGCGCAGGCGCTGCCCACCTTCGCACCCATCACCCAGTTTTACCTGAAGGATATGGGCATCGCCGTCATCACCCCCAACGTGCGCGGCAGCGATGGCTACGGCAAGAGCTACCTCAAGCTCGACAACGGCATGCTCCGCGAGGATTCGGTGAAAGACATCGGCGCGCTGCTGCACTGGGTCGCCAAGCAGCCCGACCTCGATGCCGACCGTGTGCTGGTCGCCGGTGGCAGCTACGGCGGTTACATGACGCTCGCCTCGATGACCCACTTCAACGACCGCCTCAAAGCCGGCATCGACATCGTCGGCATCAGCAATTTCGTCACCTTTCTCACCAACACGCAGGACTACCGCCGCGACCTGCGCCGGGTCGAGTACGGCGACGAGCGCATCCCCGAGATGCGAGCGTTTCAAGAGAAGATCGCGCCGCTCAACAACGCCAGCAAGATCACCAAGCCGATGTTCATCATCCAGGGCCTCAACGACCCGCGGGTGCCGGCCAGCGAGGCCGAGCAGATGGTGGCGAAGATCCGCGCCAACGGCGGTGAGGTCTGGTACCTCGCCGCCAAGGACGAGGGTCACGGGTTTCGCAAGAAGGCGAACCGGGATTTTCAGGCGGCTGCGACGGTGCTGTTCCTGAAACGCACGCTGCTGCAGTAGGCGCCGGGGCATCTTGCCTTGGCGGCCCGATGAGAGGCCGCCCAGCTGAATCACAGGCAAAAAAAAGCCGGTGCGGCATTCGCCGCTCCGGCTGGATGATTCAGTTTCCGCGACTTATTTGGGCATGAAGGCGTAAAAAATGAACGCTGCATTGTTCGACTGCGAATCGGTTGCTTCAGCGGCGCCAACGCCGGCCACATCGTATTCCAGGGCGGCAATTTCGAGGGTTTCGATGGTCTGTTCGTTCATGGTTTTGTTCCGGTTTGGTGATTGGGACCCATGCATTGGGCACCCCGAAAATAACCAGCCCAAATCAAAAAGTGCCATTCATACTAAAAGTTTTTACTATGGTTTTTCCTTATGAAACAAGGCGTAAAACACTTTCCTCCCAAGGCACCGTGCCTGCCCTTGATCCTTTTTCCACTCGTAAAAAACACCAAGCTATCGCTCTGCGCGGGTGAGCAGCGCTCCAGTTCAGGATGTCTTTCCGGGTCGTCACGCTCATGGTCTGTCGATAGACTGCGACGGTGATTCTGTGCATCGCTCCACCCGCGGTTTTGCGGCCTGCGACAGGGGCTTCCCGCATGCCAAGAACATGTCGCCCTGAACCCGGACCCGCACCCTGAAGATGCCCGCCAGACCGCAACGATGGACCACCCGATTCATTGCATGGGCCGATGACCAGCTGCAGCGCTTCAGCGTCCGCGGCCGCCTGCTGGGCCTTTCGCTCGGCTTGATGACCGTGCTGGGCTGCGCCACCGTATTGCTTGGCTTCGTCATCCAGCAGCGGGAGGCTCAGGAAGCCGAGCAGAAGCAGCAATACGACCGTCTTCAGGCCATCACCACGGTGCGGGATACGCTCGCCAATGTGCGCAATATTCAGGGGCAGATCAACGTTGCGAAGCTGTTGGCCGACAAGGCGCTGCAAGCGCGCCTGGAACAGAGGTTGGTGACTGTTCAGAGCGAGTTGGAGATGGCGTTGCAGCGAGCGGAAAAGTTCGATGCCGCGAGCGCCGCCATCGTGAAAGATCAGTGGCACCAGTCGATCTCAGGCGCTCGCAACTTCATGCAAGCACTCGCCAGCAAGTCTGACCACGCCGCCAGACTTGCAACGGAGACGTTCAGGAACCTGGACACCATCGAATCCACCTTGCAGCAAGCCGGCCTGCGTGAACGCCTGCGGGCGGACGAGATTTCGCAGGACCAGATCCGCCGCGCGCGTGCCGCCGTGCGGCTGGCGCTCTTCATCATCTTCGGTGCCGTGCTGCTGGGTGTGTTGCTGAGCCTCTTGATCCTGCGATCCATCGTGCGGCCCCTGCAAAGCACGGTGGCGGTGCTGCGGCAGATCAACGCGGGTGAGACCATGGTGGACATGCCGCCGCTGAGCAACAACGAGTTTGGCGACATGGCACAGGCGCTCAGGCAGTTCCGAGACCAGGCCGAGCGTCTGCGGCACCTGGCCTACACCGACGAGCTCACTGGCCTGGGCAACCGCGCCCATTTCGACGAGTCGCTGCGCGCCGCGGTGCTGGAGGCCGGCAAGGCAGGCCAGAGCCTGACGCTCCTGTACGTCGATCTCGACAACTTCAGCGCCGTCAACGACAGCCTCGGCCACAGCGCCGGTGACCGCTACCTGCGCGAGGCGGCGATGCGCCTGCAGCGCTTCGCCCTGCTCGAAGCCCAGGTCTGGCGCCACAGCGGCGACAAGTTCACCTTGCTGCTCGACGCCCATGCCAACAGCGAGACCGAAAATGCGCGCGGCCGCATCGCCGCGCAGGCCGAGTTGATCCTGCGTGGCCTGGCCGAGCCAATGCTGCTCGATGGGCACATGCTGCCGATGTCGGTGTCGATCGGCGTGGCAATCTTCCCCACCGATGGCAGTAGCGGCGAGCAGCTGATGAGCAGCGCCGATGCGGCGATGTACCTGGTGAAAAAAAGCGGGCGCAATGGCGTGCGCTACGCCAACCCCTCGCTGACCGCTGATGCCCGCAAGGACCTGGCACTTGCCACCGACATGCGCCGCGGCCTGGAGCATGGCGAGTTCGAGCCCTTCTACCAGCCCATCGTCGATGTCATCGGCGGCCGGGTGGTGGGTGCCGAGGCGCTGCTGCGCTGGCGTCACCCCGAGCGCGGCCTGCGCTCGGCGTTCGAGTTCATTGCCACCGCCGAGGCGAATGGCATGGTGCAGGCACTGGGCGAGGCCTGCCTGACCAGGGTCTGCGCCGAGATCGCGCAATGGCAGACCGAGGGCGATCCGATCTGGATTTCTGCCAACGTCTCGACCCGCCAGATCGAGGACCGCTCGATCATCGGCCTGCTCGAATCACTGCATGGCCGCTACCCCTTCCGGCACCAGGGCCTGACGCTGGAGATCACCGAAAGCGCGATGCTGGAACACGTCGAGCGCGCGCAGCAAACGCTTGAGGAGCTGCGAGCCATGGGCTACAGCCTGGGCGTGGATGATTTTGGCACCGGCTACTCCTCGTTCGTCTACGTGCAGCGGTTCCCGCTCGACAAGATCAAGATCGACCGCTCCTTCGTCGAGAAGCTCGACGCTTCACCGGCCGCCGCCGCCATCGTGGCCGCCACCGTGGCGCTGGCGAAGAGTCTTGATCTCGATGTGGTCGCCGAAGGAGTCGAGACCGAGGCGCAGATGCGCCGCCTGGCCGAACTCGGCTGCCCCTTGCAGCAGGGCTTCTATTTCGCCCGCGCGCTGCCGAGGGCAGAGTTCGATCATTGGCGCAAGAACTGGGTGCCGCCCGAACTGGCCTGAGTGATCAGGCTGCCGCCAGTCGGCGGCGGGCGTGGTTGATCACCAGCGGCGCTGGATCGGCCATGGCTTTTTCCCAGAACCGCCGCGCTTCGGCAGGCACCAGCGCCGCCAGCGCCTGCCAGGCGGTGAGCCGCGTGCGGCGGCAGGGGTGCTGCTGCGCCAGGTCTTCGAGCAGCTGCGCGGTGTTGCCATCGCCCAGCCGGGCGCTGAGGGCAACGAAAGACACCCGGCGCGAAGCCTCCAGCTCCGAGGGTAGGCGCGAGATGGTCTTGGTGCTGAGATCAAACTCGTACTGCTCGCGCAGGCGGATCTCCGGCGGCACGATCATCAGGTTGAGGGTGATGGTCATCTCGCTGGGCGGATACTGGATGTGCAGGTCGCGGCTGGCGCGGTAGTACATCGCCATGCCGGCCGAGAAGCGCACCTTTTCCAGAAAAGCGATGTCAACCTTTTCACCCAGATAGCCCTCGACCTGGTCGTAGTCGTATTCGTAGATGTCAGTCTCGTAGCCAGGGCCGAGGTAGCCGACGGTGAGAAACGAGAAGTTGTGGTCGTGGGCGAGGTTGTACGAGAACTGGTCCTGATACATGCGCCCCGCCCCGACATCGCCCGCCGAGGGCCAGAGGTTGGCGCGTACATAAAAATGCTTGCCGCGCCCGAGCAAAATCGCCTGCGCCGAGGCCAGTCCCGGTGCGCTGAAAGCCTCTTCGACATAGGCATTGAGGCTGTTCACCACCAGGCTGCGGTCGTTCGCCAATGCCTTGAGCATCGGTGCCGAGGCAATGACGCTCTCTGGGTCCTTGAGGTCAACTTGCGAGCTGACGTGCGCCAGGTATTCCCCGACCGTGATCTGGTTGGTGTTCTGACAGTTGAGCGTCAATGCCATGCGTTCACTCGGCCTTTTTTGGGGCCAACTGCCCCAGCGTCTTGCGGGCGGCGCGCTGGATGTGCGGGTGCACGTCGTTGCAGGCGGCTTCGAGCTGGGCCAGAGCCTCCGAGCGGTTGAGCCGGCCCAGGTTCTGTATCGCCGTCCAGCGCACCGCGTGGTGCGGATGGGTGGTCAGTAGCTTCAGGGGCGGCAGCGAGGACTGGTGAGCGAACTTGCCCAGCACATCCGCCGCCACGCGCAGCTGGGTGGAGCTGAGATCGGCGTCGTTGGCCTGCCAGGATTGCAGGCTGTCCTTCCGGAACAGCCACTCCAGCGGCAGCACCGGCGAGGTCGAGAGCTTGAGCACCACCACCGGCTTGGGCAGCACGAAGTCGTAGGCGTATTCGGCGGTGTGCAGCGCCAGCAGCTCGCCGGGCACCACCACGCCGCTGCCGGCAGGCTCCAGCTTCAAGCCCGGGTCGAATACGGGGTTGTTGTAGGCGGCAGGCAGGCGGAAGCGGTTGTAGGCCAGCGACTCACCCGCCAGCGGCGCGTACATGGCATGGAAGGGCAGCGCATGGATGTAGCGGCGCGGCGTGTCGAACACCGACACCGCGAGCGAGAAGTTGCGGCCCCGATGCAGCACCCACTCGTTGGGACGCCAGTCTCCAAAGTGGCAGGGGTCGGCTAGCAGGCGGCGCAACTCCTGGTTGAGCGCACCGCGCAGATAGTCACTTGCCAGCAGGGCCCTGAAGCCGGCTTCGGCCTGCCAGAACCGCGCGGGCGTAGTGCGCTCCATGCAGGGCTGGACCTCGGCCACAAATCGGGAAAGCGCGTCGTCAGCCATCGTGCGGTAAGGCCTTGGGGGAGGCAGTGATGGCGGCAGATATTACGCGCGGCTCGTAAGCCGTAACAGGGCAAATTGACTTGCGAACCATAAAAATCGTGAGGCCCGGAGTGGATCGGGCGAACGCGGCAGCCATTGCCGATCATCGGCGCTCAGAACAAGATTGCGATGTCCCACATCCACTGGCTGCCCCATGTCCAACGATCTGCTGCTTGGCAAAAGCGACACCCTGCAATACCTGCTCGCCCAATATGCCAACCGCCACGGCCTGGTAGCGGGAGCCACCGGCACCGGCAAGACCATCACCCTGCAAGTGATGGCCGAGGCCTTCAGCGAGATCGGCGTGCCGGTGTTCGCGGCCGATGTGAAGGGCGACCTTTCCGGCATCTCGCAGCCCGGCACCGCCAGCCCCAAGCTTGTCGAACGCGCCGCCAATAACGGCCTGCCGGGCTGGAGTCCTTCAGCCAACCCGGTGGTGTTCTGGGATGTGTTCGGCAAGAGCGGCCACCCCGTGCGCGCCACGGTGAGCGAAATGGGGCCGACGCTGCTCGGCCGCTTGCTCGATTTGAGCGATGTGCAGGAAGCCGTACTGCAACTCGTCTTCAAGTATTGCGATGACTACGGCCTGCTGCTGATCGACTTCAAGGACCTGCGCGCCGCGCTCATGTTCGTGGCCGAGAACTCGAAGGCGCTTGGCAGCGAATACGGCCTGGTGTCGGGGGCGAGCGTGGGTGCGATCCAGCGCAGCCTCATTGGCCTCGAAGCCGACGGTGCCGAGAGCTTCTTCGGGGAGCCCGCGCTTGATCTTGCGGACTTCATGCTCTGCGAACCGGGTGGTCGCGGCATCATCAATGTGCTGGCTGCGGACGTGCTCTACCAAAAGCCCAAGCTCTATGCGACCTTCCTGCTCTGGCTCTTGAGCGAGCTGTTCGAGAACCTGCCGGAGGCGGGTGATCTCGAGAAACCCAAGCTGGTGTTCTTCTTCGACGAAGCGCACTTGCTGTTCAAGGACGCGCCCAAGGCGCTGGTCGAAAAAGTCGAGCAGGTCGTGCGCCTCATCCGCAGTAAGGGCGTGGGTGTGTACTTTGTGACCCAGAACCCGCTGGACCTGCCCGAGAGCGTGCTCGGCCAGCTCGGCAACCGCGTGCAGCACGCCCTGCGCGCCTTCACGCCGCGCGACCAGAAGGCGGTGAAGAGTGCCGCTGAAACCTTCCGCCCCAATCCCAAGTTCAGCACTGCCGAGGTCATCACCACGCTGGGTGTGGGCGAAGCACTGGTGAGCACCCTGCAAGCCGGTGGCGTACCCGGCATCGTCGAGCAGACTCGCATCCGCCCGCCGCGCTCGCGCATGGGTGCCATCACGCCGGACGAGCGTGCACTGGCCCTCACGCGCAGCCCCTTCGCGGGCAAGTACGACACCCTGATCGACCGCGAATCCGCCTTCGAGATGCTCGATGGCGGCGACCCGCACGCGGCTTCGGCGCCCGCCACGCCCGCGCCCGAAGCAGCACCCGCCAGCAGCGGCAGCACGCTCGGCAACTGGTGGGAGAAGATGACGCAGAGCGCGCCCGCTGCGCCTGCTCCGGCACCGACGACCGCTGCGCCCTCACGACGTCATTTGCCCGCGCCACCGCCTGCGCCCGCACCGCGCGCACCCGCGGCTCCGAGGCCCTCCAATCGTCAGGGCGTGGTTGAGGCCGCGATGAAGAGCGTCATCCGCAGTGCCGGGTCTCAGGTAGGGCGCGAGGTGGGGCGACAGTTGCTGCGGGGGGTTTTGGGATCGTTGGCGAAGAGTCGTTGACGGTCCCGACTCTGATCGAGCGTCGGAAGTCGCGGGCCGATCAAGCCATCGAAAACAGCCGCTTGGGGTGAATTCTCTAGCCGTCCGGCGTCGTCTGTGGGTTATCGACCGGAATGGGCTGGCATAGTCCTGTCCATCTAGCACAGTCGCTGTTGCGCGAAAGCGAATGTGCCGGTCGACTACAGGAATCAGAAATGAAACTCGAACTGAGCTTGCCGATTGGCAATGACTTTTTTGCTGCGGCGCCGACCAAATCAGAGTCGTCCAAGGATCGTGTCGTGTTCTGGATCGTGATGCTTCTGATGCTGTGCTGGCTTCCGATGCTGGCTAATCTGACGCTGGAAAAAAAGCAGGGAAACTCGTTCGGAGCGGCGGCCGGATCTAACGGTGCGGCCGCCTCTGCGCCGCTTGCCCGTTAGGGCAGTTCGAACAGCAGCACCTCGCTATCTGCGGTCGCTGTGAACTGCACGCGGCCCTCGCCTTCGATCAGCAGCGCATCGCCAGCTTTCAAGGCCTGATCGCCAAGCCTCAAACCACCCAACGCGACATGCAGGTAGTGGCGACGCGCGGGCTCGAGCGCTTGCGTGATCTCGACGTCGGCCTTGGGCCAGGCGACAAACAGCCGCGCATCGGAGTGGATGCGAAACGGCGCGGGGTCGGCACTGCCGACGGGTGCGACAGCGAGTGCGAAGTGCTCGCCCAGCAAGGCGGCGTCGAGCTTGTCCTGCTCATAGCCGGGCTTCACTCCCGTGGCGTTCGGCTCGATCCAGATCTGCAGCAGGTGCAGGGCCTCGCTGGGGCTACCATTCATCTCGCTGTGGCGAATGCCGGCGCCCGCGTGCATCACCTGGATTTCGCCGTGGGTGATCAGCCCATTACCGCCGGTGGAATCCTGGTGGCGGATGGTGCCGCTCAGGGGGTAGGTGATGATCTCCATGTCCCGGTGCCCATGCGCGCCAAAGCCGGTGCCGGGGGCGACGCGGTCCTCGTTGATGACGCGCAGGCTGGAGTAGCCCATCCACTTCGGGTCGTAGTAATCGGAGAACGAGAAACTGTGACGGGCTTCGAGCCAGCCGTGGTCGGCGTGGCCACGATCTTCGGAACGGCGCAGGGTCATCATTTGCTATCTCCTTCAAGAGGTTTCGGGTGAGGCTTTTTGGAGCTTGAAGTCAAGATAGGATTGAGTGCCCGCCAGTTAAAGCGGAATGTTTTGCGACTTTCATT
>JAZKHC010000021.1:0-67833 GCA_040385605.1 Pseudomonadota bacterium | reverse complement strand
ACCAACCTCGAAACCAGCAAGGAAAAACTGCTGCGCATCATGCTGGTCGGCCAGCCGGAACTCGCCGAACTGCTGGGGCGGCAGGACCTGCGCCAGCTCGCCCAGCGCATCACCGCCCGCTACCACCTCACGCCGCTCTCGGCGGATGAGACCACCGAGTACATCGCGCACCGCCTGCAAGTGGCAGGTGGCGCGCGCGACCTGTTTTCGACGGCGGCGGTCAAGCTCATCCACAAGCATGCGGGTGGCATTCCGCGCTTGGTCAACATCCTCTGCGACCGGGCACTGCTGGGTGCCTACTCGCAGAGCGTGCGGCAGGTGACTCCGGAGCTGGTGGCGCAGGCCGCGGCCGAAGTGCTGGGCACGCCCGCTACGCTCATCGCCGGCACTCGTCGCGCGTCGTCATCGGCACCCCGCTCGCGCGAAGCCTGGAAGCTGCCCCGCATCACCCTGCCCGGCGGCTGGCTGCGCTGGGCCGAGGGCGTGCTGGTACTGGCCGGGCTCGTGCTTGCCGCAACGCTGCTGCTGCGCCAGTGGCGCAGCACGCCGCCTGCGGAACCCGATGCCATCGAAGCGGCTGCACCAGCAGCCATCGAGACCGTGCCCATCAACACACCGGCTCCGCCAGAACCGCTCGCCGCCCCCATCCGTGCCGAGCCCGCATCCGCCATTGAAACGCCACCGCCCAGCGTCGTCGCCACCGCGACCGCGCCGCTCAACAGCCTGGTGCTGCGTCTGGCCCAGCTCTGGCAGCCGGGCGTGCGGCTCACGCGCGGCGAAAAAGCCTGTTTCTCGCTGCGCCGCGCCAGTCTGGAATGCCTGAAGGGCAATGCCGAGTGGAGCGACCTAGTCGCCATGAACACCCCCGCCGTGCTCACCCTCAACGAGGGCGGCACGCTGCGCTACGTGCTGCTGCGCGAGCTGGGCAACGAGCAGGCGACGCTGCTCGGGCCAAAGGGCAGCCTGCGGGTGCCTGTGGCAAGCCTTGATCCCCTGTGGACCGGCGAATATCTGCTGCTGTGGCGGCGCGAAACCGACGAGACCACCATCGGGCCGGACATCCGTGGGGAGCCTATCCTCTGGCTGCGCAAGCGCCTTGCCGCGCGTCTGGGCACCGCTGTCGGCAGCCCTGACGACGCCACCTGGGACGAAGAGCTGCGCAAGAGCGTGCAGCGCGCGCAGGCCCTGATCGGCGCGCGGCCGGATGGCATCGCCGGGCCGCGCACCCTGCTCGGCCTTGCCAGCCAGCCCGGTCCGACCTTGAAACCACGCAAGGGCTCCGCTCCATGAGCCTCATCCTCGATGCGCTAAAAAAAGCTGAGCAGGATCGCCACGCCGGGCAGGCCCCGGTCATCGACGAGATGCTGGTGCGCAACCGGCCGATGATCGTGCGGAGGCACCAGCGCCAGCAGGATGCCGCCATCGCTGCAGCGATGGCCGTTGCCCTGCTGTTCGCGGTGGCCGGGCTCGTCTACTGGTTCTGGCCCGCGAGCGATTCACCCGCGCCGGTCGCCACGCCTGCGGCACCCATCGCTGCCGCCCAGGCGCCAGACGCTTTGGAGCCACCCACAGCGCCTTTGCGCATCGACCCGGAACGACTCGAAGCACCATTGCCGGATGCGCCTGAGGAAGGCGTGGCCATGGGCGACACCGGCGCTGCACAAGCGATGACCATGGACGAGCTCGACGGGGATACGCCGCAGCACTCCCCCAGCAAGCCACCGGCATCTGCGGGCACAAGCAGCGCCCTCGCCACGGAGACGCAGGCCAGGCCCGCACCGGTGGCGGAGCCGCCCGCACCTGTGATGGCCGCCACGTCGTCACCAGCGCCCGTCGTCCAGCCGCCACCTAGTGTCGAGCCGCCAGCCGTGCGCGCGCTCAAGGACATGCCGCCCGCCTTCCGCAGCGAGTTCCCCAAGCTGACGGTGGATGTGCACGTCTACAACGACAACCCGCTGCGCCGCTTCGCGCTCATCAACGGCAAGAAGTACCGTGAGACCGACACCCTCATGGACGGCCCGAAAGTGGTTGAGATCACGCCCAGTGGTGTGATTCTCGAACACCGCGGCAGCAAGGTGCTGCTGGAATTGCCGCGTTGATTCGTAGGCGACGAGTCACAGCAGCTAAGGTTGTGATCCGGGCAAAAGTCATGAGTCGCCAGCACGCCACCAACGTAGGATGGCGCTGAGCAAAGCGAAGCCCATCAGGCGCGTCAACGTGCTCGGCAAGCGATGGGCTTCACATCCGTTCAGCCCATCCTACGGCCCTAAGCGAGACTTCCGCGCAGCTCGGCCCGCCGGGATTGATATTTTTGTTGCCACAATTCGCGCCGAGATTGCACTAAGGCTTTACGTTGCTCGAATGTGGCGGCACTACCAGCATTTGATAGCAATCCATTACATGCAGGGCAGCAAACAACCAAATTGTCTGCCTCGTGTAAACCTCCAATAGATTGCTGTTGGATATGATCGACTGTGGCAGCCTTGTAGGAGGACAGCGAAGCCAGAAGATCCTCGCCACAGTATTGGCAGTAGCCCTTGTCTCTTGTAAAAACCTCAGACCAAATTTTGTTGGATAGACGCGGCATAGTCAGCTCACTGTAGGTTCAAAGAAGTAATTCCAATGCCGCAGTGGAAAATCCACTTTGAAGCCGTAGTGGCTTAGTGCGTAGATACCCGCAACAGCCACGCAAACGCCGAAATAGAACTGCGTTGCCTCAGTTACGTCGCGGCGCCAAGCAAAAAGACCGGCAAAGACCGCCGCACTAATGGTGCAAGAAAAAGCCCACATTTGGCCTGAGTCAAACTTTCCCTCGGATAGGTCGGCAATGGTGCAAAAAGCTATTGCACCAGGGCCGACCAAGAAAACCGCAGCAACAAAAGCGATCAACACCAAAATGCCAAAGACAGCAAGTATGCCGCCAAAAGCTCCATCTGCTGTAACTCTACTTCGCGCCATTTCTTATCCTCACTCCGTCAAGTTAAGCCGCTTTCGCCAAAGCCGAAACCTCTGCACAAGCCGCCTCAAGCCGCTTCAAGCCCTCGGCCACTTCGGCCTCGCTGATATTCAGCGCCGGTGCCATGCGAAGCACATCGGGGCCGGCGACGAGCGTCCATACGCCATGCTTCAGGCCCGCATTGACGATCTCCTTCGCCTTGCCCTTCCAGGCCGCTGCCATCGGCGCGCCGATCAGCAGACCAAGCCCACGCACACCCTCGAACACGCCATAGCGCGTGCCAATGGCAAGCAGGCCCTCGCGCAGTTGCACGGCGCGGGCTTTCACGTTCGCCATCATCTCGGGCGTGTTGATTTCTCCGAACACCGCATGCGCCACGGCGCAGGCCAGGGGGTTGCCGCCATAGGTGCTGCCGTGGGTGCCGAAAGCGAGTGTTTCAGCGTGCTTCGCGGTGGTCAGCATCGCGCCGATGGGGATGCCGCCGCCCAGACCCTTGGCGGTGGTGAGCACATCCGGCACCACGCTGAAATGCTGATAGGCATACAGATGCCCGCTGCGGCCGTTGCCGGATTGCACCTCGTCGAAGATCAGCAACGCGTTGTATTTGGTGGCGAGCGCACGCGCGCCTTCGATGAAGGCCTTGCTCGCAGGCAATATGCCGCCCTCGCCCTGCACCGGTTCGAGCACGATGGCGCAGACCTCGTCGCTCATCGCGGCTTCGAGTGCGGCCAGGTCATTGAACGGCAGGTGGCGGATGCCACCAGGGATCGGCTCGAAGCCCTGGGTGTACTTGGCCTGCCCGCCCACGCTCACGGTGAACAGCGTGCGGCCGTGAAAGGCGTTGAAGAAGGAGATGATCTTGTTCTTGTGCGGCGCAATCAGGTTGCCGTGGCGGCGCGCGAGCTTGAAGGCCGCCTCGTTGGCCTCGGCCCCCGAGTTGCAGAAGAACACGCGCTCGGCAAAGGTGGCGTCGGTGATCGCCTTGGCCAGCTTCAAGGCAGGCTCGTTGGTCATCACGTTGGAGAGATGCCAGAGCTTGCCGGCCTGTTCGGTGAGCGCCTTCACCATCACCGGATTGGCGTGGCCCAGCACCGTCACGGCGATGCCGCCTGCGAGGTCGATGTATTCCTTGCCCTGCTGGTCCCAGATGCGTGAGGCCTCACCGCGCACCGGGATGATCTCGGCAGGCTGGTAGTTGGGGACCATCACCTCGTTGAAGGTCTGGCGACTGACGTTCATGGCGCATCTCCTGGCGGGCAACGAAAAAAGCCCACTGGCTTAAGTGGGCCTTTGAAACTGGTGGAGTGGAGGAGGATCGAACTCCCGACCTCTGCATTGCGAACGCAGCGCTCTCCCAGCTGAGCTACCACCCCAATAGGACGAGGAGTCTACGCGGCGGATTTGCCAAATGCCAGCAATCCACAGGGCAGAATGGGGCTCGAAAACTCTTCGGCACATCACGCCATGCGCGTTCACATCTTTGCCCGCGCGCCGGTTGCGGGTGCCTGCAAAACACGGCTCATCCCGCGCCTCGGTGCGCGTGGTGCGGCCTGGGTACAGCGGCGGCTCGTGGAGCGTGCCCTAAACACGGCCTGCACAGCAGTCGGCGCTGAGAATGTCACGCTTTGGGGCGCGCCCGACGCGACGCATGGCTTCTTCATGCATTGCCGCCAGCGGTTCGGCGTGCGGCTGGCGCGGCAGGCCAGGGGCGATCTGGGTGCCAAGATGCGCAGCAGCCTAAGCCGCGCTCCGGGCCTGCTGATCGGCTCGGATGCCTTTGGCCTGCAAGCGGACGACCTGCGCCGCGCGGCAGCGGCCCTTCGCTCAGCAGACCACGTGCTGCTGCCGGCCCGCGATGGCGGCTACGTGCTCATCGGCAGCCGCAAGCGCCTGCCCTCACTCGCGGGTGTGGCCTGGAGCAGTGGCCGCGAGTGCGCGCAAACGGCGCGGAGGCTCGCCCGTAGCGGCAAGCTGACCTGGGTCGGGCCTGCGCGGGATGACTTCGACAGCGCCGCAGACTGGCGGCGCGCACGGCGTCTGGGCCAGCTGAAACCCTTGGTGCGGGGCGTCAGCGCGGATTAAATTGCCTTTTGCCCTTCCCTAAAGGCCCCAAGCCTGTTAAAACGCGCCCGCTTAAATCACGGTGCAGAGAGAAATGGCAGGACGTCCCAGCAAAAAAGCCAAAGAAGCCAAGGCGCAAGCCGAGGCTGCGGCGAAGACCTACGACGATTACGCAGGCGATGATTCCGGCTTCACCGAAGATCTGCCGGATATCGAGACCGTCGAGGGCGAGGAGCGCCGCGACTGGCGCGATGTCGAGAAGTACCGCGAGGCACGCGAGCTGCGCAAGCTGGTGGAAGAAGACCTCGACGCCTATCTCTTCCGCGAAGAGAAGCCGCGCATCGTCAAGGGCAAGTAGCCGCTCAGGGCAGGCTGCCGGTCAGCAACTCGAACGCCTCGCCGACTGTGTCCGCATAGCTGAAGATGTTTTCATCCGCCGCGCTGATCAAGCCGCGGCGGGTGAGCGCGGGGATGTTCAAGATCTCCTTCCAGAACTCGCTGCCGTAGAGCACCACCGGCATGCGCGTAGCCTTGCCGACTTGCGTCAGCGTGAGCACCTCGAAGAGTTCATCCAGGGTGCCGAAGCCGCCGGGAAACACCACCACCGCCTTGGCCAGGTTCATGAACCAGAACTTGCGCATGAAGAAGTAGTGGAACTCGAAGCCGTGGCGCGCATCCAGATGCGGGTTGCCGTGCTGCTCGAACGGCAGCGAGATGCCGATGCCGACATTGAGCTGCCGGTTGACCCTTGCGCTGCCCTCGTGCAGCGCCTCCATGATGCCCGGCCCGCCGCCGGTGACGAGGTGGTAACGCGCGTCGACCGGATGCCGCTCGGTGGTCCAGCGCGCCAACCGCTCGCCGAGCTCGGCGGCGTCGTGGAAGTAGTCCACCCCCGTCGAACCCTCGGTGAGCCGCCGCACGCGTGCCGAGCCAAAGGCGACGATGGCCCGGCTCACGCCCTCGCGCTTCAGGCGCGAAAGCGGCTCCAGGTACTCGCAGAGAATGCGCACGCTGCGGGCGTCGTCGCCATTGAGGAAATCGGCGTTGTTGTAGGCCTTGATCAGGTTCATTGGACTCTTTGGTGGTCGGTTCAGCGGCCGCCGCGCACGCCGTATTCGTAAGAAAAATCGACGCCGATCACGCTGAAATCGTAGCGGCTGTTCGCGGTGGTGGAATCACGCTGCTCGTAGCGGTACTCGGGCAGGATGCTGAAGCGGTAGAAGGGCTGGTAATCGATCCCGGTGCGGATACTGAACACCCGGTCTTCGCGGGCAGCGCCCGCCACGGTGAATCCGGGCGAGCCCTGGTAGCTGGACTCGTAGCGTTCCGCCGCAATCGCAAACGCGAGCTTGGCCGACCAGCGATAGTCGAAGCTGGCCTTGATGCCGAGGTTCTCGACATAGTTGGCATTGACGTCTTCGACGTAGAACAGATCGCGGTAAAGCTCGATCTGCGCTTGGCTGATGCCTGAAAAGCGCCGCGTGTAGCTGGCGCGGCCGGTGATGCCCTTGAAGTCCGGCACGGCGGCATCGTCATGCAGGCGCTGGGTGTAGGCCAGCTGTGCAGTGAGATCTGAAAGACCGCTGGGGGTGTAGCCCACACGTGCTACCACGCTCTGCTGGCTGTAGTCCTTCTCTCGGCCATCGCCGGGGGTGACGATGCGGTTCGGATACTCGCCCTCGGCCGCACGCACGCCAAGACCCAGCGAGGAATAGCCGTTGCGCCGATATTCCAGCCCCAGCTCGCCGGTCTGCTCGCTCAGGTCGTAGTCCTGCGAGGCAACCCGCGAGGCGCTGGTCTCGTAGTGTTCGGCGCGGCCGATGGCGGTGACTCGCGGAGTGATGGCGGCGCGCAGCTCGGCGCGGGCCTGGTCGATGGTGATGAAGCTTGAGTCGGCATCGTCGCGGAAGGCAAAGTTCTCCTGCCGCCGCTCGCGCCCGGCATCCAGCTTGAGCCGTAGCAGCGAGGCATAGGCCAGCCGTGCTTCGGCGACGACCAGGCTGCGGTCGTAGTTGAGCTGGTCCAGGTCGGCATAAGTGATGCGGTCGTACTCCCCGCGCACTTCCAGCTCTTGCAGACTCTCGCGCAGCGTCAGCCGGGCCCCGGCACCAACCGTGGTGAGGGTATCGGCCACGCGCGGGATGCCCGCGGTGGCGATGTCGTCCGACACCCTGAAGATATTGTCGTCGTGCTGCACCTCGACATGCGCCGAGGGCTTGAACTGCAAGCTCAGCGCCGCAGCACTGCCCGCAAAGAAGCAGGGCAGCACCGCAGCCAGCAGGCGACGCTCAGTACGCATTCTCGTCGCCGCGCACCATCATCCACACCGTCATCCAGATGATCTGCAGGTCGATCCAGGGCGACCAGTTGCGGATGTATTCGAGATCGAAGCGGATACGCTCTTCCATGCGCTCGATGTTGGCGGTTTCGCCGCGCAGGCCATTGACCTGCGCCCAGCCGGTCACACCCGGCTTGACCTTGTGGCGCAGCATGTAGCGCGTCACCTGCTTGCGGTAGTGCTCGTTGTGGGCAACCGTGTGCGGGCGAGGACCGACCACGCTCATCTCGCCCTTCAACACATTGATGAACTGCGGCAGCTCGTCGAGCGAGGTCTTGCGGATGAAGCGGCCGACGCGGGTGATGCGGTCGTCGTCGCGGGTGGCCTGGCGGGTACCGGCATCGGGTGCGTCCATCTTCATGGAGCGGAATTTGTAGACCCAGAACCGCTTGCCGTTGAGGCCGTAGCGTTTCTGCTTGAAGAACACCGGCCCCGGCGACGAGAGCTTGACCGCGATGCCGACGATGACCAGCACCGGCAGGATGGCGATCATCGCAAACACTGCAAAGGCGAAGTCGAAGATCTGCTTGAGCACGCCATCCACCCCATAGAACGGCGATTCGACCACTTGCAGCACCGGGATGCTCTCGATCTCGCCCACCTGCGCCTTCAGCAGCGAGAACATGAAGAAATCCGGTACGTAGTAGAGCGAGGCGGTGGTGTCGCCCAGCTCGTCGATCACGCTGATGGCACGCCGCGCGCCGGAGTCCGGCAGCACCACGAACACCACCTCGACCTCGTGGTCGCGCACGTAGTGCGCGGCGTTGCGGGCCTTGCCGAGCAGCGGCACATCGGCGATGCCGCCACCGGTGCGGTCGTCCTCGCGGTCGTCGAAATAGCCCAGCAGCTGGTAGTCGGGCGATTTCAGAAGCTTGCTGCCCAGCATGCGTGCCGAGTCGTTGGCAAAGATGATCACCGCCGAGCGTGGCTTGTCGGAGCGCGGCAGTAGCTCCGACAACAGGTAGCGTGCCGCCAGGTGCGCCAGCACCAGCACGAACGGCGTGCTGACAAACCACAGCAGCAGCAGTTGGCGCGAGAAGAACTCGGAGGTCTTGCTGACCAGGCCCATGAGCATGAGCAACCCCACCATCCAGCCCCAGGCCGCCAGGGCCGCGGTACCCACCGAGCCGGGCTGGCCGGGCCGCCAGGAAACCGTGAGGTCGATGCGGCGGAACAGCAGATAGGCCAGCATCATCGCCAGCAGCAGCAGCACATGGTACGGCGGCAGCATGGGCTGGCCGATGACGAGGGCGAGCAGCCACAGGTTGCCGCCCACCAGCAGAGCGTAGATGGAGCCCTGGATGGGTATCGCGCGGGCGTTTTCTTTGGTGTTCACTGTCGGGCAGTTTAGGGCGGGTGTGGGGCGGTGTCTTGAGTTGAAACGCCGCTATCATCCTTGTCAGCGGCTGCTGTGCTTGACGGGCATCGGCAGGTCGGCAGGTATCAAATCCCCCCATTCATCGGAACGGCATTGCATGCGAGTTGCACTCATCGGCTGCGGATTCGTCGCGGATTTCTACATGCAGTCGCTGCCAGTTTATCCGGCTCTCGAACTGGCGGGGGTGTTTGACCGTGACCTGGAGCGGGCGCGCCGCTTCGCGGCGTTCCACGGCATCAGCACGATCTACGCCAGCCTCGATGAATTGCTGGCCGACGCCAGCCTTGGCTTGGTGATCAACCTCACCAATCCCGACAGCCACTACGCGGTCTCCAAGGCCGCGCTCATGGCCGGCAAGCACGTCTACTCCGAAAAACCCTTTGCCATGCAGATGGACGAAGCGCGCGAGCTGGTGGCGCTGGCCGAGGCTCAGGGCCTGCAAATCGCATCGGCCCCTTGCAGCGTGCTGGGCGAAACCGCGCAAGGCTTGTGGAAGGCCTTGCGCGAGCGGCGTGTGGGCGAGGTGCGGCTGGTCTACGCCGAGATGGACGACGGCATGGTCTTTCTCGCTCCCTACAAAAAGTGGCAGAGCGCCTCCGGCGCACCCTGGCCCTACAAGGACGAGTTCGAGGTGGGCTGCACACTTGAGCACGCGGGCTACTACGTCAACTGGCTCACCGCCTTCTTCGGCCCGGCGCTCAGCGTCACTGCGTTCTCCAGCTGCCTCTACCCCGACAAGGGCACGCCGACCGACCGCACCGCACCGGATTTCTCGGTGGCCTGCATCCGCTTCGAGCATGGCGTCACCGCGCGGCTCACTTGCAGCATCGTCGCCCCGCACGACCAGCGCCTGCGATTCTTCGGCAATGAAGGCGAGCTGTTCACCCACTATTCCTGGAACTACCGCCAGGCGGTGAAAACCCGGCGCATGCTCAACATCCGCCGCAGGCAGCTGTTCACGCCCTGGAGCCGCACCGTGCCCCTGCCCGACTCCGGCATCGCGCATCCACGCGGCAGCCACCCCATGCACTTCTGCCGAGGCCCGGCCGAGATGGTCGCCGCCCTCAGCGAAGGCCGCCGCTCGCGCCTGCCCGCCGACTACTGCCTGCACAACAACGAGATCGTGCTGGCCATTCAGCACGCGCTGGAAGACAGCCGCACGGTGGCGCTCACCACCACTTTCGCGCCGATCGAACCGATGCCCTGGGCACAATGACCACGACCGCCAAACCCATCCGCTGGGGCATTCTCGGCACCGGGCTGATCGCCCGACAGTTCACCGAAGGCTTGAAGAGCCTGCCCGATGCCACACTCGCGGCGGTCGGCTCACGTGATGCCCGCACCGCACAGGCCTTTGCCGATGCCCTGGGGTTTGCTCGCGCCCACAGCAGCTATCAGGCGCTGGTCGATGACCCGGACGTGGACATCATCTATATCGCCACGCCGCACACCCGCCACAAGGACGACTGCCTGCTCGCGCTCAAGGCCGGCAAGGCCGTGCTCTGCGAAAAGCCCTTTGCCACCAGCGCCGATGACGCCCGCGCGGTGTTCGCGCTCGCCGCCGAGAAGAAGCTGTTCTGCATGGAGGCCATGTGGATGCGCTGCATGCCGCTGATCGCCGAGGCCAGGGCCCTGATCGAGAGCATGGCCATCGGCGAGGTACGGCTGCTCACCGCCGACTTCGGCTATGCCGTTGTGCCCGATCTGAAGCATCGTCTCTTCGACCCCGCGCTCGGCGGCGGTGCCCTGCTGGATCGCGGCGTGTATCCCCTGGCACTGGCCTGGGGCCTGTTCGGCGCGCCGAGCCGCATGCAGAGCCAGGCGCGCTTCTGCGCCAGCGGTGCCGACGAGCAGGTGAGCCTCCTGCTCGACTACCAAAACGGCCCGCAGGCGGTGCTCAGCGCCAGCCTCACCAGCCAGCTCTCTAACGAGGCGGTGATCCATGGCACCCACGGCGAGATTCGTCTGCACGCACCCTTCTACAAACCGGTGCGGCTCTCGCTCACCCAGCGCCAGCCGCAGACCCTGGCCGCAACCGGTGCGCCCGCGCGTGCGGGTGCCAAGCAGAAGTTCGTCGGCCGCATCAAGCAGAGTGCCGCCGGGCAATGGCTGATCGAGGCCATCAGCGGCAGCGCGCTGCGTCGCCGGGGCTACACTCGCTTCAAACCCTTGAGCGGCAACGGCTACCACTACGAAGCCGCCGAGGCGATGCGCTGCCTCAGAGCCGGCCTGCTCGAAAGCCCGCTGATGCCGCAGGCGCACAGCGTGGAAATTCTCGCGGCGCTCGACGACATCCGCCGCGATTGGGCAAGCCACTAAAAGCCGGGCAAGACCCTGATGGCGTTGGCGACGACGCGCTCCATGTCGCAGCTGTCCTGGTGGCGCTGCCAGACGGCTTCGGCATGCAGCTTCCAGTGCGCTCTATCGCGCGCGATGAACTGCTCCAGCGCCGGCTTGAGATCGGGTGAGTCGAACTCGATGTAGTCGCTGCCTGCTTCGAGCGATGTGCCACGCACGCCGAAGCGCGTCGAGATGACCGGCAGGCGTGCGGCCAGGTATTCGAACAGTTTGACGTTGGCACCCGAGCCGATGGTGATGGGGTTGAGGCCGGCATCGGCGGCGGCGAAATACGGCGCGATCTCGGGCACCCGGCCGGTGACGATCAAAGCGCCTTCCACATAGGCGGCGGGCTCCATGCTGCCGAGAATCAGGAAGCGCAGCTGGTTGCTTAGCAACCACTCCCGCTCGGCGGTGGCGAAGGCCTTCACCACTTCGAGCGCCACCAGATTGGGCCCGAAGCCGCTGCCGCTGAAGGTGATCAGGCGAACCTCGTCCCCCGCGCCAAGCTCGGCGCGGATGCGCTCGCGGGTGCCTGCCGGCACCACGTAGTCGCGCGGCGAAACGGCCGAGCCCACCAGCGGCAGCTTGAGGCGGCCACTGACATCGTGGGCGCGGAAGTAGGCCTGGTCGTCGCCGGCGCAGGCCATGATGTCGTCGTAGTACGCGGGCGCTTCGCGCTCCAGCTTCTGCATCCAGTCCACATGCAGGCGATCAACCCCGTGGCCGATGGCTAGCAGCCGGTGTTCGAGGTTGTGGCTGATGAGTATCCAGGGCTTGCTGTTCCAGGGGCCGGGCACGCGCGGGCAGAAGGTGCGGTCAGCCAGCACCACGTCTGCCTCGGCCAGCAGCTGTTTCAGGCGCTTGGGCACCCAGCCCCGGCGGATCAGCGCGTGCTGCCAGCGGCGTGGCAGCCCCAGCCGCCCCGCGATGGCCTGTGCCAGACCATAGCCGAGGCCCAGATGCACCTCCTCGACCAGCCCCGGCTCGATTTCCTTGCGCAGGTAGGGCTGGCGGCTGCGGTAGTCCGGCTGGCGGCCGGCGAGGCTGTACAACGTCACCTGATACCCCAAGCGCGCCAGCGAGCGGCCGATCACCGCGGTATGCACGCTGCCGCCGCTGGTGGGTGGAAAGATGCTGTAGCAGCAGAGGATGACGATCTTCTGGGCGGTCATGAGGGCAACACTGCATCAGGCCGGAGTGGCAAAGAAAACCCGGCGGATCGACTCCACCGCCGTGCGCGACTTGGCTGAGATCATCACCGAATGGTGGTGCGGCGCGATCTCGGCCTTGAGTTTCTTCAAGGCTTCTTCATCCAGTGGCTTCGGGTCCCAGTAGCAATGGGTGCGCTCCAGCGCGTCGTGCCAGTGGCCGCTGGCGTCGCCCTGCTGTTGCAGGGCAAACAGGCCGTAGAGGATGTATTCGGAGAACACCCGCTCGCGCGACAGCAGCACCGCCAGCCACTTGCCCGAGTGTTGCTCAAGGTGATCTGCCAGCCGCAGGGCCTCATCACGACGCCAGCAGATGACGTTGCCGATGAAATTGGTGTCGTAGGGCGCTTTCACCGGCAGGCCAAGCAGGCGCGCGGCCACGGCATGCCAGCGGTCGTTGAAATCCAGCAGGCCCGCCTGCCCGGTCTGCACGTAGAGCGGCACCTTGCCATCGCGCTCCAGGCTGGCGGGGTCGAAGGGCGCGCAGAAAAAAGTATCGGAATCGACGAACAGCATCACGTCATCGCCGATGTGCCGGGCCACGCTGAGCTTGACGATCTGCTGGAGAATCCAGTTGCGCACCGGCCGCATGTGCAGGCTCCACCACATCTTCGGCACGCCCGGCAGCCTGAAGATGCGGAAGGGCAGCAGTGCTTCCACCACAAGCACCCGGGTACGCGCGCCCTCGAAACACTTGAAGAGCGGGTAATCCTGGCGATCGACAATGAGGTAGTGCCGCACCGAGGGTGCGAGCCAGCGATCGGCGCTTTCGACCAGCAGCCGGCAGCGTTCCAGGTCGCCGCGAAAACTCGGCGTGACAACAGCGTAGGTCAGTGCTGACATGGCTTAAGGGTTTGGGGTCAAGGTTTGGGTTCAGGGCTCTGACTCTTGCGCTTCAGATCGCGCAGGGGGCCAAACAGCAGTAAAAATCCGCCCAGCAGGCCGGTGGTCTCGCCCACCACCATGCCGGCCACCGCACCCGGCGCGCCCAGTGGCGGGATGAGGATGAACATGGCCAGCAGGGCCACCACCGTGCTGGTGGCGGTGACGGCCGCGAGCGGCTTGTAGCGTTCCATGGCGAGCAATGGCGCCTGGTACATGTCGCGCACCATGTTGAGCAGCGTCACCGCGCCCCAGAGCAGCAGCAGCAGGTCGCGGTCGGGGATGCTGGTGCGCAGAAACTCCACGGTGAGCCAGTCACGCAGCAGCCACACCAGCAGCAGATAGATGCTATCGAGCACGGCCAGGCCGACCACGAACAGGGTGATGCGCCGCATGAGTGTCGCCACGCCGTCTTCGTGCAGCCATTTGGCGGCACTCGGGTTGAGCAGGCTCTTCACGCCCATGGTCAGAACCCAGGTCGGCATCAGCAGGAGCCTGGCGGCATTGACGGCGGCGACGGCGGTGACATCCAGGTGCGCGGCCACCACATAGTTGTAGCCCTGCCCGTACAGCCAGTAGATGCTGGCCCCGGTGGTGCCCCAGACGCCGAGCGCGCGCAGCTCGCGCCACACCGAGGGGTCGCGCTCACTGCTCCAGCCTGGGTCGCGGTTGAGCAACTGCTGGGCCCTGACATTGAACACCCAGCCCGCCAGCGCCGTGCCGAGCACCGCCACCACCGCCGCGCGCATGGGGCCAAATGCCGCTGCCACCGCAGTGGCCACCAGCGTGCCGGCAAACAGCAGGTCCACTGCCAGAACGGTGTTGGGTCGGCCGTAGATGAACAGGATCTGCCGCAGCAATTCGCGTTTCAGCAGCGTCCACCCCGCCAGCACTGTGGCCGTACCGATGAAGGCTTCCAGGGCATCGGCAAGACCCAGCAAGAAGCCAATCGGCGGCAGCAGCAGGCCGACCCCCAGCAGACGATCCATCAACCGCTGCTGCCCCTCGCGGACGGTCGAGATCATCTCGGCGCGACGGGCTTGGCTGCGCTTGGGAGCGAGCACCGCCAGTGGGCCACTGACCCAGGCGATTTGTATGGAGGTCAGTAACAGCACCGCCGATTGCGCGAGCACGTAATAGCCGTAGTCGGCATTGCTGGCGTAACGGATCAGCAGCAGGCCAACGGTGAAATTGGCCGCCGACAGCAGCCCCTGGTCAAGCACTGCGCTGCTGAACAACCGCAGCAGCGCCTCACCCCGAAAGGGCGCTCTCATGCATCGTCCTTGCGCGTACTTTCGGCCTCGCGCTGGGTGCGAACCCAGGCCTTGTCGGCGGGCTTCAGCCGCAATCCCAACTTCCAGACAATGTAGAGCGGCGCCAGCGCCAGATCACGCCAGCCTTGCAGGCCGAGTCCGCTGATGGCCACACCGCGCAGCACATAGGCGATGAGGCTGACGAGCGGCAGCAGCGCAAGGACGAGCCAGAGCGAGCTACCGCAGGCTATCGCTGCGGCGGCAGCGAACCCGAGCGGAGCTGCAAGCACAACCAGGGTCGCCAGCGGCGGCACCAGCACATCGAAGGCGAGGTCCAGCAGCAGTGCGCTGCGCCGCGCGATTGCCGCACGCAGCAGCGGCAGGCCATGTTCGCGGATCAGGGCACGACGCCCACCTTCCCATCGCTGCCGCTGGGAAGCAGCCGCAGCTCCGGTGGAGACCATTTCTCCCAGCACTTCGGCCTCATCGACATAAGCCACGCGAATGCCGGCGTGGCCGAGCTGGATGGCGTATTCGAGATCCTCGACCAGCGAGAATGAGCGGTGCGGTGCCCGGCTCAAGGTATCGAGCGTGAACATCATGCCGTTGCCCTTCAGGCCCGCCGAGACCCCTAGCCGTTCGCGGCCACGGCCGCGCAGCCGGTGAATGAGCGAGAGCGCGATGGTCATCAGCCGCGTGCGCCAGCTGGCTGTTGGATTGAGCGCACCGTAGAAGGCCTGCGCCGCACCGGCACCGGCCTCGATGCGTGCTGCGAAGGCGCTGAGCAGATTGGCGCTGACCTCGGTATCGGCATCGACCACCACCACCGCATCCGCGCCACGCGCGGTGTCGGACTCAGCCAGCAGGCGCTCGTAGGCAAAGCGCAGCGCATAGCCCTTGCCACGTTCACTGTCGTGCTGCCGTTCCCAGACCTCGGCACCGGCGGCGCACGCCAGCTCGGCGGTGTGGTCCTTGCAGTTGTCGGCCACCACCACGATGCGACGCTGTGCCGCAGGCCAGTCCAGCGCAAGCAGGCTGCTAACCGTACGCTCGATCACCGCTGCCTCATTGTGCGCAGGCACGACAATGGCAAAGCGCAGGCTCGGACCAGCAGGCTTTGGGGTCGCTAACCGCCTAGAGCACAGCGTCAGCAGCAGCAGATAGCCACAGGCCGGTGACAGGCTGAGTGCGGCCAGCAGCAATGCCAGCTCAAGCCACATGGCTGCCCCTCATCGCTGTGCTGCCATCAGCCACGCCACCACTCCATCAGGTTCTCGCGCTCAAGATAATTCCTCAGGCGCGTTTTGACCTCGGCCTGGTAGGCCGCGAGGCTCATGGCTTTGACATCGAGCGCGAGATCATTGCGTCTGCCCTGCAACTGATCGATGACGGCGGCATTGGCACCTGAGTAGAAGTGCGCGCCATCGAAAGTCATTGCAGGGTCGGTGCTGATGACGCTGGGGATGCCGAAATCGAGAAAGGCGTCATAACCCTGCGCCACCGCATGGAAGCCAGCCAGCTCGCAGTCCAGCACGCCGCGCAGGTACACCCCGTTCATCTGCTGCCGCGGTGCCATCAGCGGTGCGAAGGCGATGGCGCGCGCCTCGGGGAATACCTTGCGCAGGGCGATGTAGCGTGCCACGGCGGCATCGTCGCAGCGAAGGTCGGGTTGGTCACCGAGCGTGCCCGGCCAGGGCTCGCTCGGCGTGCTCAGCTCTTCAAAGTTGCTGTCGTAGTAGCTGCGTGGGTCCGGCGAGAGCCCTGCAAGGGTCATCAGCGAAAACACCAGCACGTCGGCCGAGAGGAAAGCATGCAACACATCCGGCGTGCCCTTCACCTGCGGGTTGGAGCGGCGCTCGGTCTTCGGGTCGTGCAGAAAGTTGAAATCGTCGACGCCGACGTAAATGGTTTTCGGTTGCAGCCCCAAGGCGCGGGCATGGCGCGCATAGGCCTCGAACTCACCCACCTCGGCACCGCGCAGCGCGAAGTTGAAGCAGGTCTGCCCGGCAAAACGGCTGGCTGGCAGCGCGGTGACGCGCGAGCTGCCGAAGATCAGGCAGTCATAGCCGCTGTGCTGCGTGCGGCTAAGTAGGTTGACCTTGGCGATGCGCTCGTTGAAGGCATAGTTGCGGCCGGTGAGCTGGTTGCCATGCGCATACCAGAGCGGGTCGATCAGATAGTTGAGCCCACCCACCACCGCCAACACCAGCAGCAGCACCGATAGGAAAGGCAGGAAGGGAAACGCTTTGCTGGCTTGCATGGTCAGAACTGGAAGTAGATGAACTGGCTGACGCGCGTCAGGCAGAGCACACAGATGGCGGCGGCAACGCCCATCAGCGCGCTCCAGCGCCAGCCGGGTTGCCACTCCAGGCTCGCAAACCAGCGCGCAAGCCGCGATGGCTTTGCCGGCGGCTTCGGCAGGCCGAGTGCGGGACTGAAGCGGCCCATCCACTGCTGCGTGTTGGGCAAGGTCAGCACCACCGCCATCAGCAGCACAATGCCGGCCAACGAGTACTTCTGGGCTATGCCAACGTTGGGCGTAAAGCCCTCGAAGCCCACCCCGAACGGGGCCAGAAAGCCGAGCAGGCCCTGGGTATAGCTGGGTAACTGGATGCCGTTGAGCCCCGCCATCGAGGCCAGCACCGAACCCGCACCGTGCAGGGTGGTGGCGCGGAACAGCACCCAGGCAACCACCACAGCGATGAAGCAAAGCAGCCAGGCCAGTGCGGGTGGCATGAGCGGTCTCGCATCACCAAAGCCGAGGCGGACGGTCGCCTGCCGCCAGAAATGGTTGATCACCAGATAGCTGCCGTGCAGGCCGCCCCAGATCAAGAAGTTCCAGCCCGCACCATGCCAGAGGCCGCCCAGCAGCATGGTGATCAGCAGATTGGTATGGCGCTTGAAGTCCCCGCCCCGGTTGCCGCCGAGCGCGATGTAGAGGTAGTCGCGCAGAAAACTCGACAGCGTGATGTGCCAGCGCCGCCAGAAGTCGATGATCGACAGCGCCTTGTAGGGCGAGTTGAAGTTGAGCGCGAACTGGATGCCGAACATCCAGGCCAGACCGATCGCCATGTCCGAGTAACCAGAGAAATCGAAATACAGTTGCAGGGTGTAGGCGAGCGCGCCCACCCAGGCCTCGGTAAAGGTCAGTACGATGCCCTGATCGGCAGCGTCAAAAGCCAGGTTGGCATAGGGCGCGATCGAATCAGCGAATACCATCTTCTTGAACAAGCCAAGGCAAAAGATGGTCAGCCCGGCACCCACGCGGTTGCGGTCGAAGCGGAAGAAGCCGGGCTGCTGGAACTGCGGCAACACGTCCTGGTAGCGCACGATGGGGCCGGCGATGAGGTGCGGGAAGAAGGTCACCACCATCGCGTAGTCAAGCGGCGCGCAACGTGCCACCTGGCCGCGATGGCCGTCCACCAGATAACTGATCTGCTGGAAAGTGAAGAAGGAGATGGCGAGCGGCAACACGATCTGCCCCAGACTCCAGCTCTCGCCCACCGCAGCGCCGAGGTTGTGGGCAATGAAGTTGGCGTATTTGAACCAGCCGAGCAGGCCGAGATTCACGACCACGCCGAACCACAGGCCCGCCTTTGAAGGGACTCCCGCTGTCTTGCGGGCGATCAGCCATTGCGAGAGCGTGTAGTTGAATACCAGCGAGAAACCCAGCAGCAAGAGGTTGCTGACATCCCACCAAGCGTAGAAGAACAGCGAGGCCAGTACCAGCCAGAGCATGGGCCAGGTCTTGCTGCCGCTGACGCGCCCCAAGGCAAAGAAAACCAGCAAGGTCAGAGGCAGAAATGCGAACAGGAACTCGGGCGAGTTGAAGAGCATGAGTTGCGGCTTTACGCGGAATGGTGGGGCGGTTTCAGCAATCCGAAACGCTGTTTCAGTAGCAGCCAGAAGAAGGGAATGTCATCGACGAGATACCGCCGCCACAACCGCTTCGGCTCCGACCAGAGCCGGAAGGCCCACTCCAGCCCGTTGCGGCTCATCCAGGCCGGTGCACGCTGCACATTGCCAGCCTCGAAGTCGATGGTGGCACCAACCGCGAGAAACACCTTCACGCCCGGCATTGCCGCGCGCCAGGCCATGATGAACTTCTCCTGCTTGGGCGCGCCGACACCGACCGCGACCGTGGTCGCACCGCTGGCCTGCACCAGCCGCGCCAGCTCGGCACATTCCTCGGGCCGCTTCTCGAAGCCGAAGCTGGGCGAATGGCTGCCGACGACGATCTCGCGGCCGATGCGGGCATTGATGCGCCGCTGCGCCTCCGCAGCCACCCCCGGCCCGGCCCCGAGCAGGAAGACCCGCACAGCAGGGTTCGCGCCGTGATGGGCGCAGTACTCGCCGAGAAAATCCGAGCCGGAGATTTTCTCCTTGATGGGCGTGCCGAGAAAGCTGCCTGCGAGCTTGACGATCTGGCTGTCGCAGATGCGGAACTCGGCCTGGTGGAAGAGTGCGAAGAACTCGGCATCCTGGCGCAGCTTCATCAGCACATCGACGTTGGCGAACAGCAGCGCACCTTCGGTCAGCTGTGCAAGCAGCTGCTGCCGATCCAGGTTGTCCAGCTCGACGCCGGCGATGTTAACAGTGGTGGTCATCAGGTCTGGGCCAGCAGGGTCTGGGCGCGGTAGTAGTCGTCTGGAACGCCGATGTCGATGAACAGCGCCCCCTCGGCGACATGCCCGGCAAAACCGGCAGTGGCGGCATGCGCCTGCAACACCGCCTGTTCGAAGGAAAACTGTTGCACGGAAGGTGCCAGCTCGAACACCCGGCGTTCGAGCGCGTAGATACCCGCGTTGATCAGGCCAGGCAATGCCGTCGGGTTCTTCTCGTGGAAGGCCGCGATGCGCCCTGCCCCGTCCAGTTCGACCGCGCCATAGCGACCGGCATCATCGACCGGCACCAAGGTGAGCGAGGCAGCACACCCTGCCTGGGCGTGCGCGGCGGAGAGCGCAGTGAGATCAGCCGTGCAATAGGTGTCGCCGTTGAGTGCAATGGCACGCTGCAAGCCGGCCTCTTCAAACGCCTGTCGCAGCGCGCCGCCAGTGCCCAGCGGCTTGGCTTCGATGGAATACAGCACTTCAAGCTTGTGGTAGCGGCTACCGAAATGGTTCTGGATCACCTCTCGCTTGTGTCCCACGGCCAACACCACGCGAGTGATGCCCTGGGCGATCAGACGATCCAGCAATCGTTCAAGAAACGGGCGCCCGGCCACCGGGGCCATCGGCTTTGGCACGTCGGAGACCACCGAAGCCAGCCGGGTACCGAAGCCACCCGCCAGCACCACGGCGTCAGTGATCTGCACTGAACTCATGTGTCGGCTTTGGGCTTGTACTCCGCGCCCCAGATCGCCTCTTCCACCATCGCGCAGATGGCGTGGCCGATGAGAATGTGGTTTTCCTGGATGCGCGGCGTGTGGGTGGATGGCACTGGCAGGGCGTAGTCGCAGAGATCTTTCAGCACCCCGCCCGCACCGCAGAGCGCGACGGTGATGATGCCCATGGCCTTGCACTGCTCCACCGCCTTGATCACGTTCTTGGAGTTGCCGGAGGTGGAGATGCCGATGAACACATCACCGGCGCGGCCATTGGCCTGCACCTGGCGCGAGAACACCTTCTCGTAGCCGTAATCGTTGCCAATGGCGGTGAGCATCGAGGTGTCGGTGGTCAGCGCAATCGAGGGCAGACCAGGCCGGTCGAACTCGAAGCGGCTGACGAACTCGGCGGCGATGTGCTGGCTGTCGGCGGCTGAGCCGCCATTGCCCGCGAGCATCACCTTGTTGCCGGCGCGGAAGGCTTTTTCGACGACTTGAGACACCGTCACAACGCTGGCGAGCAGCGCCTCGTCGGCCAGCACTTTCTGCTTGGCGGCGAGCGAGTCGCGCACCATCTGCTTGACGGTTTCAATGTGCATTGCTTACTCCTGTGGCGTTGACGAGTTTCGACATGGCGGCCAGTTCCGCCCCGGGTGCCAAGGCCAGAAAGTCATGGCCTTCCACCTCGTCAGTCTGTGCCGGGTTGAAGCCACGCAGCTTCATCTGCACGAGATTGCGGGGGATGCTGAAAAAGTGGTAGCCGTAGCCTGACAAAAACTGGATCACCGGCTCGTCGATCAGCTTCGCGGTGCTGCGTTCGTTCAACTCGAACAGCACCGCCTGCGGCGGTGCGGCATCGAACAGCGGCCGGGCCCCGGCAAACACCTGTGCCTCGAAGCCCTCGACGTCGATCTTCATCAGGCGGATCGCAGCGACGCTGCCCACTGGCAGCAGCTCGGAAAGCGGGCGCACCGGCACGGTCACGGTGTCGCACTCGGCCTCATCGAAGCTGCGCACCAGCGAGGCTGAACCGGCATTGATGCGCGGGATGCGCAAACTCATGGTGTCGCTCACCGGCCCCAGCGCCACCGGATGCAGACGCACCTGGCCGAAGCCGTTGCGTTGCACCGCCGCGCGGATCAAGCCGCACATTCGTGGGTTGGGCTCGAAAGATTCGACCCTGCCCTCTGCACCGACGAGATCCGCCAGCAGCACCGTCACCATGCCGATGTTGGCCCCGATATCCAGCACCGTATCGCCGGGACGCACCAAGCGCTGGCAGATCCAGGCGATCTTGCGATCCAGCTCACCCGCATAGAAGGCAGCGCGGCCGACATAGTCATCGAGCGGGGCCAGCACTTCGCCACCCGCCACGCGCGCCCAGACCAAATTGCCGCTGTCGCCGCTCATGCGCTTGATGAGGCCATGGTTGGCGACGCTGCCGCAGCCGCTGTAGAGCGGGTACAGCCGGGTCAGCAGCGAGACTCCCTTCTGCCGGAAGCTGGGGCTCGATACGACCTCGCTGGCTGACATCTGCTGCGCTCCTATCGGGTCCATGCCTGGACGCCACTGTGGGTGAAATTGAACCGCATGAAATGCCCATCGAAGCCGGACAGCGCCCGTTGCACATCGAGTTTCTCGGCCGGGTTGACGAAGATCATCATGAACCCACCACCGCCCGCGCCAGAAACCTTCACCCCATGCGCGCCGGCCGCCATCGCCGCATCGGCGGCCTGGTCGATGGTGGCGTTGGAGATCGACGCCGCCATGTTCTTCTTCGCCTCCCAGGACTCGCGGAAGAGGCCGGCGACGCCATCGAGATCGTTCTTGAGCAGGCGCTCCTTCATCTCGTAGGCGATGCGCTTGAGCGCATGCATCGAGTCCACCGATTTGCCGCTGTCACTCTTCACCGCCTGGATCTGCTCGTCGATGATCTTCGCCGACTCGCGCGACTGGCCGGTGTAGTACAGCAGCAGACGCGCATGCAGCTCGTTCATGATCGACTCGCGGATGCGCAGCGGGTTGATGATGACCCGGTCGTCGGCCATGAACTCCATGAAGTTCACGCCGCCGAAGGTGGCCGCGTACTGGTCCTGCTTGCCGCCGGAGAGGCCGCAATCGACGCGCTCGATCTCGTAGGCGAGGCGCGCAATGTCATAGTCGCCAAGCGGCAGCTTGAGGTACTCAGTGTAGGCGGCGAGGATCGACACCACCATCGTCGAAGACGTGCCCAGGCCCGAGCCGGGCGGCGCGTCGGAGTAGGTCGTGACCTTCACCGGCAGCGCCTGCCCGCCCAGATAGTCGCGCACCACGCGGGCATGGATGGCCTTGTGCAGCTTCAGCTCGCCCTCCGGCAGCAGCGGCGCGCGGGCGGCAAACTTCACGCTTTGCTTCAGGTCCTTGGCGACGAACTCCACCGCCGCCTCGGCATGCGGCTCGATGGTGGTGTGGGCGGCCATATCGACCGTGGCATTGAGCACGCAGCCGCCATAGGTGTCGGAATACGGCGAGACATCGGTGCCGCCACCGGCGAGGCCGAGGCGTAGCGGGGCTTTGGAGCGGACGATCAAGGCAGGTCTCGGCAGGAGAGTGGTTGCTGATTCAGGACATTGTCGCGCGCTGCGGCAGGGCCCGCGTGCGCTGCGGCATGCCGGGCTGTGCCGCTGGTCGCAGCGGCAGCGCGGTTTCGAGCCGGTGCTGGTACAGCAGCCTTGACACCGCCAGCACCGAATACATCGCCAGCAGGTGGCCGGGGGCCATCGGCACAAACCAGCCGCTCTCGGTGAGGTTGCCGAGGCTGACGTAGAGAAACAGCCCGAGATGCAGCGCGCCCTGCTTGCGGTCGAGGCGCAGCAGGCGGCCGATATCCCTGAAGTGAGTGACCATGAACGCCATGAACAGTGAAAAACCGATGAACCCCAGGTGGTTGATCACATCCAGATAGCCGTTGTGAGCGCTGGGGCAATCCCAGCCCAGGCGGCGGATGGTTTCATCGGCCGCAGGCGTAAACCAGAAGCTGTTGAAGCCGATGCCAAGCCAGGGGTGCAGCCCGATGTTGCGCAGCATCTCGGCCCAGATGATGGTTCGGCCGGAGAAGGTCGCGTCCTTGCCGAACACCTCGCCGAAGGCCTGTGCCATGGCCTCTTCGTCCACCGCGCCGACGAAGATGAAATACACCACCGTCGGCACCACCACGGCGAGCAGCGCCGACACCACCAGAATGCCCTTGTAGCGCCCCACCGCCAGCATCGGCCGCAGCAGGGCGATGATCAGCGCGCAGCTGATCATCGCCAGCAGCAGCGAGGTGGAGCTGCGTGACTTGAGCAGCATGAACACCGACAGCAGCGCACCGGCGGCGGCGGCCCTGGCCGTGGTGCTGCCCGTCACCCAGGCGTGGCACCAGAGAATCAGTGCCGCAGCGGCCAGCTGCCCCAGGCCATTCTTCTGGTAGGTGATACCCCGCCAGGAGCCGTTGAGCTCGAACTGGCTGCTGTCGTGGATGCCAATGGCCGGATTGACCAGCGCCACCAGCAGAGAGAGCACCAGCAGCAGGGTGGAGGTCTGCCGCAGCACCGACTCGATGCCGTCTCGCCGCCACGCCGTGAGCATGAAGGCCAACGGCAGCATTGCGGCTCCCACGATGCTGAAGGATTGCCGGAAAGCAGCCGCTGCATCCGGCGCCCAGAGCGTGCTGGCCAGACCCCAGACCAGGAAAGCCATCAGCCCCCAATTGAGATGCGGCAGCAGGGCACTGGTAAGTCTGAAGCGCAACAAGATGATGCCCATCGACAGCAGGATGAGCGGAATCCAGGTGATCTTGAAAACCGACGCACTCTGGCCGCTGAGCGACTCGCGCGCGACTGGGTCGAAGACGAAACCAGGCGGTAGCAGGCTGGCGGTGTAGGCAAAGCCGACCATGAATGCCACGACCCAGGCGAACTGGCGGTCCACCATCCAGCCCTGCGGTACGGTTGCGGGCTGCATCAGGGACGGTCGAAAACGTTGAGCACGCCACCCATCAATCTGGCCCGGCTGCCACGCAGGCGCGTCAGCAGCTGCTGGCTGGCTGCCAGCGGCGTGTGGTCGCGGTGCGCCAGCAGCAGCGCGCTGCCGACGGCGATGGCGGCGGTGACGCCGTCGAAGCCGGACTCGCCCGCCGAGGTGTCGAGAATGATGTGCCGGTATTGGCTGGAAAAGCTGTTGATGAGGTCGTTGAACAAGCGGCCCGACAACAACTCCAGCGGATTTTCGACGCGGCTGCCGGCACCCAGCACCGCCAGCTGCGGCAGGCCCTGAACCGTTTGCGCCCTTGGCAGGGTGTTGCCTTGCAGCGCCTGCGCAAGACCAGGGCCATCGCCCAGGCCGAACAGCCGGTGTTGCACGGGGTTGAGCAGGTCGGCGTCGATCAGCAGCGTCGGTTGCTCAAGCCGGGCGCAGGCGATGGCGAGCGCGGCGGCAAGCTGCGAGCGGCCATCACCCGCGCTGGGACTGACCACCGCCAGCCGCACACCCTCGCCGGGGCCGACGCGCAGCATCAGCTCCGCCCGCAGGGCACTGATGCGCTGGGACTGCCGGTTGCCGGCATCAAGGTAGGGCTGCAGGGCAGAGGACATCTGGCCCGACGCTGGCTGGGGCTGCTCGTGGCCGAACCGTTGCGCACTATCTATATCGGCCTGGGTTGCCAGGCCGAGCTGCAAAACGGCTTCTGAAAATCGCAGCTCCTGGGCGCGCTGCAAAACAATTGCACGGCGGAGCTCGTCAATACCCAGGCCACGCGCATCAACCAGAAACGTGGCGAGCTGCACGGCGTCTTCTCGCAGGTTCGAGCTCCCGGGGATCAGCGTCATGGCTTGGCCCCGAGATCGATCAAGAGCGGCTCGCCCAGCAGTTGTTCGAGGTCGGTCGCACAACGCACGCGGCGGTGGGTGAACTCCCACAGCAGCGCGCACAGCGCGCCAATCACCAGCCCGCCAAAGAGACCCAGCACGAGATTGACGGTGGTCTTGGGTTTGCTGTGTCGAGCCGGCGGCGTGGCTTCAGACAGTATCGAGACGCTCGAGTACTGGCTCTCGGCGGTGCGGATGATCTGGCCGTAGTTGTCGAGAGCAAGGTTGTAGAGCTTTTCGGCCGCTTCCAGCTCGCGCAGCAGGCGGCCACCTTCGTCCTGTTGCTGGCGGGTGGCGAACAGGCTCTTGCGCTCCTTATCGAGGCGCTGCTCCAGGCCCGCCACCAGGGCCGAGGATTGCCCGGCGCGGGTGCGGGCATTAGCGACCACGCCGCTGCCGAAGCCCTGCAATTCGTTGCCGAGCTTGCCGCGCAGGGCGCGCACTTCGGCCTCGGCCGTGATGTAGTCGGGGTGGCGCGGCCCCAGCACCTTGCTGGCTTCGAGCAGGCGGCGCTCGGCAGCGAGCAGATCCTGCTTGATCTGCACCACGCCGGGGCTGGCGGTGTATTCCACGTCCGCATCGCCGCCGGCGCCGAGACGTGCCACCTGCTGTGCGCGGGTGGCGGCATCGCGGCGATCCGCTTCGGCGATCAGCAGGGCGCCAGTGATTTCATCGAGACGTCGGCTGTCCTGGTCGCCACCGGTTTCAAGGTCGATGAGGCCGCTGCGCTTGCGGAACTCCGCCACTGCAACTTCAGCCTTGCTGAGTTGCGTCTTGAGCTCGGCCACCGACTTCAGGTACTCCTCGGCGCGCGCCTTGGCGGGCGTCTGCACGCGCTCGCGGATCTCGGTGAGGTACGAGGCAGCCACTGCATTAGCGACCTTGGCGGCCTGCTCGGGCGACTTGGCCTGATAGCTGATGTAAATGAGACGGCTGTCCTTGGGGTTATTGATCGACAGATTCTCGTAGAGCACCTTGTCGATCAGGTGCTGGCGCAGGCCAGTGGCGGGCCCGACATAGCCCTTGGTGGCTTCGGCATTGCTGCCCAAGCCCAGGCTATCCACCACCTTGCCGAGCACCCGACCGCTGCCCATGAACTCGACCTGGGTCGCCATGTAGCTGGAAGCGAGATTGGCCGGAAACTCGCGGTTGGCATCCGGCGCGTTGATCTCGTAGTCAGCCAGCACGGTGGCGGTGGCGACATAGATTCTGGAGAGCACCAGCTTGCTCACCGCCACCGCCAGCACCATCGTTACCAGCCCGGCAATGAGGATCACCTTGCGGTAGGCGCGCAGGATCGCCAGCAGCTGGCCGAGGCTGATGCTCTGGTTCAGGAACTCGGCGGGCAGCAAACTGCTGTTGGCGGGCTGGCTCATGGGATCAGAACAGCCTCTCGCGCACGTAGACCACATCGTCGGCCTGCAAGGCGTCGTTGAGCGAAGCCGAGAGCGTGCTGAGGCGGCGGCTTTCGGACTGGCGACGGATGTCGATGCGCCGGTCGCTGCCCTTGTCGGTGAGACCGCCGGCCAGCGAAAGCGCCTGGATCACCGTCATGCCGGGCTTGAGCTTGTAGGCATTGGGGCTTTTCACCTCGCCATAGATGTAGAACAGCTGCGCCTTGGGCACCACCAGGGTATCGCCCGCGATCAGCTCGAAGTACTGCTGCCCGGCGCCGGACTGGATCAGCGCATCGAGGTCGATCTCGTAGCGCGTCACCACGCTGTCTTCCGGCCGCAGCAGATAGGCGGTGCTGGCGCCAGTGTCGGTGATGCCGCCGGAGAGCGCGATGGCATCGAGCACCGACAGCCGCGTGCGCATGGGGAAGCGCCCCGGCGCGCGCACCTCACCCAGCACCGTGAGCTGCTGGCTTTGGTACTCGACCAGCGTCACGGTCACCTGCGGCGAGAGCAGGTACTGGCCGTTCCGATAGGCGGCGGAGAGCTTCTCGGCAGCCTGCGCCGGCGTCATGCCGGCGACATTGACCGGCCCGAGTAGGGCGGCGGTGATGCGGCCATCGCCGGAGACATTGCTGCGTGCCAGCAGCTCCGGCCGCCCGAGCACGTCGATCTGCACGGTGTCGCCCGCGCCGATGGTGAAACCCGGAGTGGCTGCTGGCGGCGGCACCCGGCCCACGGTGGCGGCGTTGCTGTCGGGCGGGATCACCGCACGCTGCCAGGCCGGGTTGGGTGTGAAGTCAAGCGCCAGCGCCGGGCCGGGCTCGCCCTGCAGCACTCGCGGCGAGTTGGCCGCGAGCACCGGGGGTGCTGCGCGTGCAGGCTCGGGGGCCAGGTAGATCGAGGGTGCCGAGGGGATCACCAGCGGGTCGCTTGCCAGCACCGGGCGGCTGGGAGCGGCATACGGGTTGATGCTGCCGTAGTCGCGGTTGTAGCTGGTCCACGGAGCAGCGGTTTGCAGGCTGGGCTGGGCCGCCGCCTGCGGTAGTCGGGCCGATAGCGCGGGCGCGCTGCCCATGCGGGTGATCGCCGTGTAAGCCCGCGGCTCAGGAGGCGGCGGCACCTCGGCGGGTAACAACGCAGCGCAGCCGCTGAGGAGCAGCGCCAGCACGGCGGCCAAGGCTCCTTCGCACGGTCGCTTTACGGCATCTCCCAGCATGTGTCTTCCGTTTTTTGAAGGGCCAAGATTAGCACGCGAAGCCTTGTTTCCCATGCCACAAAAAGGCACTAGTGACAGTAGCTTGTGGCCGCATCTTGCAGTGCTTGAATAGTTTCTGGCGGGCTCCATTCATCAAGGTGATCCAACCTACTTCGTTTAGGAGCCAGCCCATGCGCATGGACAAACTCACCAGCCGCTTCCAGCAAGCCTTGAACGAGGCACAAAGCCTTGCCGTGGGCCGCGATCACAGCGCCATCGAACCAGTGCATCTTGCCCTCGCCCTGCTCGATCAGGAGGGTGGCATGAAGCCGCTGCTGCAGCAGGCGGGCATCAATGCCGACCTCTTGCGCAGCAAGCTCACGGCAGCGGTCGACCGCCTGCCCAGGGTCGGCACCCCGGATGGCAACATCACCATCTCCAGCGAACTGAACCGCCTGCTCAACCTCACCGACAAGGCCGCGCAGACGCGCGGCGATCAGTTCATCTCGAGCGAGCTGTTCTTTGTCGCCGCACTGGAAGACAAGGGCGCACTTGGCGAGGCGCTGAAAGCTGCCGGTGCGCGCAAGGAGCTGCTGGAGAAAGCCATTACCGCCGTGCGCGGCGGGGCGAAGATGGACAACGCGAACGGCGAGGAGAACCGCCAGGCGCTGGAGAAATACACCAACGACCTCACCGAACGCGCCCGCGCCGGCAAGCTCGACCCGGTCATCGGCCGCGACGAGGAGATCCGCCGCGCGATCCAGATACTGGCCCGCCGCACCAAGAACAATCCGGTGCTGATCGGCGAGCCCGGCGTCGGCAAGACCGCCATCGTCGAGGGCCTTGCCCAGCGCATCATCAATGGCGAGGTGCCAGAAGCACTCAAGGACAAGCGCCTGCTCTCGCTTGACCTTGCCGCACTGATCGCCGGTGCGAAGTTTCGCGGCGAGTTCGAGGAACGGCTGAAGGCGGTGCTCAGCGATCTCTCCAAGACCAATGGCCAGGTGATCCTGTTCATCGACGAGATTCACACGCTCGTCGGGGCCGGCAAGGCCGATGGCGCGATGGACGCCGGCAACATGTTGAAGCCGGCCCTCGCACGCGGCGAGCTGCGCTGCATCGGCGCCACCACACTCGACGAATACCGAAAGTATCTGGAGAAGGACGCCGCGCTCGAACGGCGCTTCCAGAAAGTGCTGGTCGGCGAGCCGAGTGTGGAAGACACCATCGCCATCCTGCGGGGCTTGAAAGAACGCTACGCCGTGCACCACAAGGTGGGCATCACCGACGGCGCGCTGATCGCTGCCGCCAAGCTCTCGCACCGCTACATCACCGACCGCCAGCTGCCGGACAAGGCCATCGACCTGATCGACGAGGCCGCTGCGCGCATCAGCATTGAGCAGGACTCCACGCCTGAGGTGATGGATCGCCTGCATCGCCGCTTGATCCAGCTCAAGATCGAGCAGGAGGCGCTGAAGAAAGAGAAGGATGAAGGTGCCCGGCGCTCGCTCGCCGCACTCAAGGAACAAGTCACCGCACTCGAAAAGGAGTTGGCGGATTTTCAGGAGCAGCTCAATGCCGAGCGGGCCGAAGCCCAAGGCAGTGCCGGGGCGATGCAGGAACTCGATCGTGCAAGAACAGAGCTAGAAGTCGCAAAGCGTGCGGGTGATTGGACACGGGCCGCTGAAATCCAGAACGGCCGCATACCCGCGCTCGAACAAAAAGCCGCTGCTGCGACGGTGACCGAAGCTGCGCCCCGTTCCGAAGCAAGCGGTACGCGCCTGCTGCGAACCACTGTCACTGAAAACGAAATCAGCGAAGTGGTGTCACGCTGGACCGGCATCCCGGTCAGCAAGCTGCTCGAAGGCGAGCGCGACAAACTGCTGCGAATGGAGTCGGCCCTCCACACCCGCGTGGTGGGGCAGAACGAAGCCGTGGTCTCGGTCAGCAACGCGATTCGCCGCTCTCGTGCCGGTCTGTCTGATCCCAATCGTCCCATCGGCAGCTTCCTGTTTCTGGGGCCGACCGGTGTCGGCAAGACCGAGCTCTGCAAGGCGCTGGCGAGCTTCCTGTTCGACACCGAAGAGGCGATGGTGCGCATCGACATGAGCGAGTTCATGGAGAAGCACAGCGTCTCGCGGCTGATCGGTGCGCCGCCCGGCTACGTCGGCTACGACGAAGGCGGCACGCTCACCGAGGCGGTGCGGCGCAAGCCTTATTCGGTGGTGCTGCTCGACGAGGTCGAGAAGGCGCACGCCGATGTCTTCAACGTGCTGCTGCAAGTGCTCGACGATGGCCGCCTCACCGACGGTCAGGGCCGCACCGTGGACTTCCGCAACGCCGTGATCGTGATGACCAGCAATCTCGGCTCGCATTTGATCCAGGAAATGATGACGACCGAGGGGACGAAGAATGACTACTCGGCGATCAAGGAGGGCGTGATGGCCGTGGTCGGCCAGCACTTCCGGCCCGAGTTCATCAACCGCATCGACGAGGCGGTGGTGTTCCACCCGCTGGGTGCGGCGCAGATTCGCTCGATCGCAGCGATACAGACTCATCGCTTGGTGGCTCGCCTGGCCGAACGCAGCATCGGCATCACCTTCAGCGAGGCCGCACTCGATCATCTCGCCCGCGCCGGCTACGACCCGATCTATGGCGCTAGGCCCCTGAAGCGCGCGATCCAGGCTGAAGTCGAGAATCCGCTGGCGCGCGAAATTCTCGACGGCAAGTTCGCCGCCGGCGACACCGTGCAGGTGGTGGAGAAGGACGGCGCGATCGCTTTCGACCGCGCCGGCTGATTACGCCGCCAGCGCCACCGCTGGCGGCTTGAGCCGTGCCGCCAACGCAGTCGCGTTGCGTGCCGCCAGCGCATAGATCGACAGCTGGGGATTGGCACCGATGCTGGTGGGGAACAGCGAACCGTCGATGATCGAGAGGTTCTCAAGCTGGTGGTGCGCGCCATCGCTGTGCGCGACCGACTGCTTCGCGTCCTCGCCCATCGCGCAGCCGCCCATGATGTGGGCGGTGGCGATCGCAAGTCGAAACTTCTGGTAGGCCAGCGCCTCGATCTGCGGCTTGGCCTCGGCCCAGCTGGTCGCCCACACGCCATCGAGATGCGCCGGTGTGACCCGCACAGCACCCGCCGCAAACTGCGCCTCGGTCATGCGCAGCAGGGCATTCTTGAAACCCGCAAACAGGTAGTCGGTGATCTCGTAGTCGAGCACCGGATTGCCCGCATCGTCGATCTTCACTCTGCCGCCAACACTCTGCTCATGGAAGCCATCACGCACCAGGGCCAGCATGGCGTTGAGGTGCTTCATGTTGGCGAGACCATCGGCCAATTCGCCGGCAATGCGGCCGAACAGCGCAGCGGTGAGCACCGGGTTGATGGGCGGCACTTCCAGCTTGAAGCCGGGGCTCTTGTCGAAATCGCCCTGCCACTGAAAGTGATCGCTCGCCACCGACTGCGGTGCGCCGTACCAGCCGTCGATGGCCTCGGGCATGACGGCGTAGGTGAGCACGACCGGATGCAGGAAGGTGCGCTTGCCGATACGGCCATGCGGGTCGGGTGCCTTGCTGCGCAACAGCAGCGCCGGGTTGTTGATCGCCCCGCCCGCCAGCACGAAATGTTTGGCACGCACGGTCACGGCCACACCGCTGGCCTTGATGCAGGCGCTGTCCATCGCCACCGCCGCAAGACTCGTGACCTTGTCGCCGGTGAACTGGAGCTTGCGTACGCTCAAGTGATGCACCAGCGTGGCCTTGGCCTTGAGTGCCTCGGGGATGGTGCTGACCAGCATCGACTGCTTGGCATTGACCGGGCAGCCGTAGCCGCAATAGCCGGAGTTCCAGCAGCCCTTGACGTTGCGCGGGATGACGTGGTGCTCCCAGCCCAGTTTTTCGCAGGCGCGTTGCAGCACCGCGTTGTTGGCATTGGGTGCCGCGGCCCAGGGCGCGATACCAAGGCGCTCGCTACGGTTGTCGAACCAGGGCGTGCTGGCGTCGAGACTCCAGTCCTTTACGCCATGCACATCCGCCCAGTGCTTGAGTGTTTCCGGCGGCGTGCGGAAGCTCGATGTCCAGTTGACCGTCGTGGTGCCGCCAACCGAGCGCCCTTGCAGGATGGCAATCGCGCCATCGCTGGTCGCCCGCGCCGTGGCCTCTTGATACAGCTCGGCGTAGGCGCGGCCCTCGTTCATGTCCTTGAAACTGTCGGAGGTCTTCAGCGGCCCCTCTTCGAGCATCAGCACTTTCAGGCCCGCTTGAGCCAGGATTTCTGCCGTCGTGCCACCACCCGCGCCGGTGCCGACGATGACCACATCGGCTTCGAGTGCGTGCGGCGTGGTGAAGGTCGAGGCATCGCGCACATCCCAGCCGGATGCGATGCCGTCGGTGTAAATGTTGTTGATCGCCATGAGTTTCTCTTTCAGGCCGCGTTGACGGCATCGAACATCGGCTGCCAGGGGCCGGGATAACCCGCCGCCTTCAGGCCCGCATCGCTGCCGACCCAGGCACCGGTGATGAACTTGGTCAGCCCGCGATAACCCGCGTTGAAGAGGCCGATGGAGCTGGTCTGCCAGCGGATGAGGAATGCCTGCACTTGAGCCGGTTCGGCTTCAGCCCAAGGCTTTGAGACGCCCGTGGTCAAGCGCCGCGTGAGGCCGGTGTTGAGCAGGTCGAACAATTGATAAAGCGCCGTCTGTGTCGGCAGCAGCACGCGCGCGGCGGTGGCATCGACGCCTTTCAGCACGCGCTCAATGTGGGCAGCGCGATCTTGTGCGGGCAAGGTGCTGCCGAGCACGGCGGGTGTCAGTGCAGTGAACAGGGCGAGATCGGCATCGCGTAAAAATGCATAGCCGCTGGCCGGGGTGTGCGACTTGGCGCAACCAGCCAGAGTGGCCGTGAGCGCGCCTGCCGACAGCAGAGCCGCACTCCCCGCAGAGAGTTTCAAAAAGTCGCGGCGATGCAGTGCCGTCGCGGGCGCGGTGCGCTGGGTCATGAGGTCTCCTCAACCTGGCTGGGGTCACGCTCTGTGTTCGAGCGGGTGCGTGTTTTTATTTGGTATTGAACGATTGGTCAAACAGATGCAAATCATCAGCCAATTTTCTTGTCATGCCCGCGCAGGCGGGCATGACAAGAAAAAACTCAACGCCCCACGAACACCGGCGGACGCCGCTCGCCAAAAGCCTTCACGGCTTCTTTCGAGTCTTCGGTCTGCATCACCGGCACCAGCTCCGGCAGCATGGCGGCGAGGCCGGCGACATCGCCCCGAGTGCGTGCTATGCGCGACAGCTTCAACGCAGCCTGCACACCCAGCGGGGCCTGCCTGGCGATCATTTCGGCTTCGGCGATGGCGGCGTCGAGCACTTCGGCCGCCGGTGCGAGCCGCTGCACGAAGCCCATGCGGTACGCCTCTTCGCCGCTGAACTCCTGACCGCCGAGGATGATCTTCATGGCATTGCCCCAGCCTACCTCCTGCATCAGGCGCACAGTGGCACCGCCGCAGGGGTAGAAGCCGCGCTGCACTTCGAGCTGGCCGAAACGGGTATCCGGGGCGGCCACCTTGATGTCCGCTGCCAGCATCAGCTCGATGGCTACCGTGAAGCTGCACCCGCGCGCCGCAACGACAATCGGCTTGCTGCAACGGTGGGCCTCGTCGATGCCGAAAGGTTCGATGCCACCAGCGGGCAGCTCGGGCCATTTGCCCTGGGCAAAGATCGGCGCCCATTGGGTGAGGTCGAGGCCTGCGGTGAAGTGCTCGCCATGCCCGAACAGCACGCCACAGCGCAGCTCTGGGTTGCGGTGCAGCTCGCCGTACGCCAGCGCCAGCTCGTTGTAGACATCCACCGACATGGCATTGCGCTTGGCGGCGCGGTTGAAGCCCATGAGCAGCACATGGCCACGGCGTTCGACGGTGAGCAGGGGTTCAGACATGGCGATCTCCTCGCATTGGAATGTTGTGTCTCTTTCGGGCACAGCTTAGCCTGCGCGCCCCCACCTTCTGGCAGATTGACATGAGCAACGTTTCGCCCCTGATGCTGGCCATCCAGAACCGTGACGTCGAGGCCGCCAAGGCCGCGCTCGAACGCGATGCCTCGCAGGCCACCACGCCCCTGCCGGGTGGCATCAGCCCACTGATGTTCTCGCTCTACAACGGCGCGCCGGAGATTGCCGCGCTGCTGAAAGTGTTCCGCGAGCCGGATGTGTTCGAGGCCGCTGCCATGAACGAGGCGATGGCCTTGGCGAAGCTGGTCACTGCCGACCCTGCCCTGCTCGCGGCTTACAGCGTCGATGGCTGGACACCGCTGCACCTCGCAGGCTTCTTCGGCGCGCGCGACAGCACCCTGCTGCTGGTCGCACTCGGTGCCTCGCAGACGGCACTCAGCAGCAACCCCATGCGGAACACGCCGCTGCACGCCGCCATCGCCGGGGCCGGCGGCGAGTCGCTGGCACCGCTGCTGCTGGGTTTGGGATCAGACCCGCTCACCATCGGCGGCAGCGGTGTCGCCGCCCTGCACCTCGCCGCCTCGCGCGGCTTCGAGGCACTGTGCCGCCTGCTCATCGCACGTGGTGCCGACCGCCTGGCGAAGACCGAGGACGGCAAGACCGCCGCCGAGATCGCCCGCGAGCGCGGCCATCTCGCCGCCGCTGCCGCGATCGAACTGGTCTAGCTCAGGGCACCGGCACGCCGAGCAGATCCTGCAAGGCCTGCAGGTATGCGGCGACATCCAGGTCTTCCGGGGCCGGCGTGGTGATGGCCATCAGCAAGGCCTGCTGGCGCGCATTGAAATCCTCTAGCGTGGCGACCTGTGTCGTGGCCGAGGGCTGGATGTCCGGCGGCTTGCGGTGCAGCGTCGCCTGCTCGTAGTCGTAGGCGATGCCCAGGCCAGTGCCCTCGTCGAAGCGGCGCACGAAGATCTCCATGCCGCGCGGCACGCCAACGCTCTCGTCAAAGCCGACCGGCACCACGATCGAGCCCATGTGCGTGGTGGAGCCCAGGTCGCAGGTGCGCCCGCCCGTGGGGCCGGGTGAGAGCAGGAAGGCATCGAGCCGCACCGGCTTGCCACTGGCATCGAGCACCGGCGCGCCGCTCGCATCCACCAGCCTGTCCATCTGCGCGGTGACATAGTCGCGCTCGCCCGCCATCGCCGCCAGCTGCTCAGCCGTGCCGGGCTGGTCGGGGTCGGAGGTGGCCGAGACCGCCACCAGGCCTGCGGTGCGCGCATCGACGCGGCCGGTTTCGAGAATGCCGTCCATGGCCACGCAGGCGCTGCGGCCATTGGCGCTACCGGCGTTGCTGCTCGAGAGGCAGCGGCGCGCGCTATGGCCACCCTCGGCCTCGAACACCGAGAAGTATTCGTTCGCGTCGTAGTTGGTGTTGCCCGCGCCACGGCTGACGAAGTCCGGCAGGTAAATGTCGTAGACGTTCGCGCCCATCGCTTTCAGCTTGGCTGCGGCGGCTTCGATCAGCGCGCCCTGCGCACCGGTGCCGTACGGCTCGGTGTTACTCCCCAGCTGCCTGAGCACGCCGATGTTGCGACCCTTCACGCCGTAGCGGCTGCGGTCGAGATACTGCTCGTAGCTGGCTGGCCTTTGTGCGGCGGGGAACTCCAGGGTGCGGAAGTCGCGCGCATCCACACTCGCCATCGCCGTGAGCATGAGGGCTGCATCGCGCACCGTGCGCGTCATCGGCCCGCCGGTGTCGCGCGCATGCGAGAGCGGAAAGATGCCGTGCTGCGACACCACGCCGAGGCTCGGCCGGATGCCCACCAGCGCCTCGACCGAGGAGGGATGGCGGATCGACTGGCAGGTGTCGCTGCCGGTGCCGCCGAGTGCGAAGTTGGCGGCGATGGAAGCCCCTGTGCCGGAGGACGAACCTGCCGAACTCTCGGCGGTGTTGTAGGCGTTGCGCACCTGCAGGGCGCGGCCCGAGAAGCCCATGGTGAAGTAGGCGAACTCGTCCTGATTGGCCTTGCCGAGAATCAGCGCGCCGGCCGCGCGCAGGCCGCGCACCGACTCGGCATCGATGCCCGCCTGGTGGCCGAGCATCGCGTAGCTGCCCGAGGTGCTGGGATGGTCGAAAGTGTCGTAGTTGTCTTTCAGCAGCACCGGCATGCAATGGAGATACCGCTGGCCGACGCCCTCGCTGGCATACCGCGCGTCGAGCGCGGCGGCCTGCTCCAAAGCACGGGCATTGAGCGCCAGCACGCCGCGGATCGGCAGCCCGCCGTTGGGCTGCGGGTTGTCGTTGTAGGCATAGATGCGTGCCATGTACAGCTGCGCGAGCTTGACGCAGCTGAGCTTGCTGCCGTCCGCCAGCAGCTGCCGGCCGGCGAAGGCGGCATGCACATTGGCCAGGTCGGCTTCGACCAGCTCGAACTTGCCAGGCTCACCGACCACGGGTGGTGGCGGGCTGGGCGCCGGGGTTTCAGGTGTAAGAACCGGCTGGCTTGGCAGCCCGAGGCTGTCACTGCAGGCATGCAGCAGGGGCAGAAGAATCAGAGATGCAGCGAGCAGCCGACGGCGCAGTGCCATGAGGATTTCCGGGGGTTTACCGGATACGGAGACCGCAATAGCCATGCCACGGCGGCAGCGTGCCGGGCATGAAACGGCAGCTGCGCCCTAGCCGGGCGCGGGCAACGTGAAAAAAAACACGCTGCCGCCCTCCGGCGGGCACTCCACCCAGAGCCTGCCACCCAGGCGTTCCACCACCTTCTTGCAGATGGCGAGCCCGACGCCAGTGCCCGGATAGTCCTCGGCCTCGTGCAGGCGCTGGAAGATCTGGAAGATGCGCTCGCGGTGCTCCGCCGGCACGCCGATGCCGTTGTCGGCGACGGCGATGCGCATTTCCTGCCCGAGCCGCTCGCAGTCGATGCGGATGCGCGGCGGCACTCCAGTTGCGACGTACTTGATGCCGTTGTCGACCAGGTTGCGCAAGAGCTGCGCGAGCTGGGTCTCCTCACCGACCACCATCGGCAGCGCGCCGTATTCCACTTTGGCACCGGTGCTGCGCAACACCGGCTCCAGCTCGGCCAGGGCACGCATGAGGGGCACTTGCAGCGAGAGCGGCTGTGGGGTGCCGCTGCTACGACCAGCGCGCGAGAACTCCAGCAGGTCGCGGATGATCGCGCGGAGGTTGTGGGCCGAGCCTTCGATGAATTGCAGGTATTCGCGGCAATCGGCGTCCAGCGTGTCGCCCAGCTGCTGGTTCAGGCGCCGCGTGAGCAGCTGCGAGAAGCCGATGATGCCGCGCAGCGGGGCTTGAAGATCATGCGAGGCGATGTAGGCGAACTGCTCCAGCTCGGCGTTGCTGCGGGTGAGCGCCGCGCCATACTCCCGCAGGCTGGCCTCGATGCGGCGGCGCTCGAAGACCTCGATCTCCAGCTCGCGGTTGCGGTGGTACAGCTCGAGGCTTTTCTGCTCCAGCAACTGCTCGGCCTGCTTGCGGGCAGCACGCTCGCGGGCCAGCTCGCGTTGCAGCAGTTCGGGTTCTTCCACGGTCGGCTCAGGCGGGTTTCAGCGTGAAGCGAGCCGCCGTGCCGGCACCATTGGATAGGTCTTGCACGGTCAGTGTCAGTGCATCACCAAAGTGCTTGATGCATGCACGCACCAGGCCCTCGGCAAAGGCGGCCATCGGCCGTGGCGAGCGGTACTCCATCACCAGCTGGCCGGGCTCGCAGGCGGGATAACTGAACCCCGGCAGCTCGGCGTCGGGATAGAGCTTGCGCACCTCGACGTGGATGTAGTCCTCGATGCGCGAGAGGAAAACAATCGCTCCTTTCGCCTCGACAAAAAAGTGCCCGTAGTTCTGGGTGAACACCCCGAACACGTGCTCGCCGAAGGCGATCAGCAGTGCATCCAGCGGCAGCGAAGTGGCGGCACTGAGTTCCAGCGCCATCGCCACCATCTCGCGGTGGTCATAGTTGCCGACCGCGGTGTAGGCCCCATCGTGCGCGCCGCCGGCGGCCCCGATCACACGGTCTTTCACGGCCAGGCCGAAGCGGTCGCCGACCATGTCTAGAAACTCGGTGAAGATCATGCCTTTCATGTCGCCTGCCTCCAGATCACCTCCAGCCCTCAGAATGCTACACGGCGGGGCGATGCCGCTTGCGGTGCTTGGCTCCGCGCAACGCTGCCGTCTAGCGGCGGGCGCGGAAAAAATCGCGCAGGACCGCCCCGCACTCTTCGGCCAGCACCCCGCCTGACCATTGCACAGCATGGTTGAGACGGGGATTGGCGATGACGTCGTAATGCGAATGCACCGCCCCCGCCTTCGGGTCTGCCGCGCCAAAGACGAGACGTTGCACCCGGGCGTGGATGATCGCGCCCGCGCACATCACGCAGGGTTCGAGCGTGACGTAGAGCGTGGTGCCGGTGAGGCGGTAGTTGCCGATGGCCTTCGCCCCGGCCCGAAGCGCAATCATCTCCGCATGGCCTGCGGGGTCGTGGTCGATGATGGGTCGGTTGTAGCCCTCGGCGAGCAACAGGCCATCCTTGACCAGCACCGCACCGACCGGCACCTCGCCTTGTGCGGCCGCCTGCCCCGCCAGCGCCAGGGCATGGCGCATCCAGCGCGCATCTTCCTCGCTGGCTAGAGAGCGGACTTGATCGTCCATGCGCCAATCAGGATGAAGGCCACACCCGCAATCATTTGCAGCATCTTGGGCTCGACGAACTTGGTGATGGTGCTGCCCGCCATCACACCGATGCCCGCTGCGATCACCAAGGCCGACGCCGAGGCACCGAACACGATCCACTTGGCACCCGGCTTGTCGGCCGAATAGAGCATCGTGGCGAGCTGGGTTTTATCGCCCAGTTCGGCGAGAAAAACGGTGCCGAAGACGGTCGCAAACAGCTTCCAGTCCATGACTATTCCCACTCAATCGTCGCGGGCGGTTTGCCCGAAATGTCGTAGACCACTCGGCTCACGCCGGGCACCTCGTTGACGATGCGGCGGCTGCACACATCGAGTAGCTCGTAGGGCAGATGCGCCCAGTGCGCGGTCATGAAGTCGATGGTCTGCACGGCACGGAGCGCAATCACCGGCTCGTAGCGGCGGCCGTCACCGGTGACGCCCACGCTCTTCACCGGCAGGAACACGGCGAAGGCCTGCGCGGTTTTTTCGTACCAGCCGGCCTTGCGCAGTTCTTCGATGAAGATGGCATCGGCGCGGCGCAGGGTATCGGCGCTGGCCTTGTCCACCGTACCCAGAATGCGCACACCGAGGCCAGGGCCTGGGAAGGGATGGCGCATCACCATCTCGCGCGGCAGGCCGAGCTCCAGACCAATCGCGCGCACCTCGTCCTTGAACAGTTCGCGCAGCGGCTCGACCAGCGCCATGCGCATGTGTGCGGGCAGGCCACCAACGTTGTGGTGGCTCTTGATGACGTGCGCCTTGCCGGTTTTCGCACCGGCCGACTCGATCACGTCGGGATAGATCGTGCCCTGCGCCAGGAACTCCACCTCAGTGAGCTTGGTGGCCTCCTGCTCGAACACTTCGATGAACACGCGGCCGATGATCTTGCGCTTCTGCTCGGGGTCGCTCACACCCGCGAGCGGTTCGAGAAAGCGTTGCTCGGCGTCGGCACGGATGACCTTGACGCCGAGGTTTCTGGCGAACAGCTCCATCACTGCATCGCCTTCGTTGAGGCGCAGCAGGCCGTTGTCAACGAAAACACAGGTCAGCTGTGGGCCAATCGCCTTGTGCAGCAATGCGGCGACTACGCTGCTATCGACACCACCGCTCAAGCCCAGCAGCACCTTCTTGCTGCCGACCTGTTCGCGCACGCGAGCAATCGCGTCTTCGACGATGTTCGACGGCGTCCAGGCCCTGCCGCAGCCGCAGATGTCGTGGACGAAGCGGCTGTAGATTTCCTTGCCCTGCGTCGTGTGTGTGACTTCAGGGTGGAATTGCACGGCGTAGAGACCGCGCGATTCGTCGGCCATCGCCGCCAGTTCGAGATCGTGCGTGGAACCGATGCGGGTGAAGCCGGGCGGCAGGCTGCTGACGTAATCGCCATGACTCATCCAGACATCAAGCAGGCCATGGCCCTCGGCATTGGCGCGATCCTGTATGCCATTGAAGAGCCGCGAGTGACCCCGCGCGCGCAGCTCGGCGTAGCCGAACTCCTTGACCGCGCCGGGCGACATCTCGCCACCCAGCTGCAGCGCCATCGTCTGCATGCCGTAGCAGATGCCGAACACCGGCACGCCGAGATCGAACACGATCTGCGGCGCGCGCGGCGAGCCTGCATCGAGCGTGGACTCCGGCCCGCCGGAGAGGATCACGCCCTTGGGCCCGAACGCGCGGATGGCGGCCTCGTCCATGTCGAACGGGTGCAGCTCGCAATACACGCCCAGCTCGCGCACACGGCGCGCAATGAGCTGGCTGACCTGGCTGCCGAAATCGAGGATGAGGATTTTGTCTTGATGGATGTTCATTTGTTGTTTTCGTTGGACTCGCGCTGCACACGTTCAGCCCAGCCCGCAATGTCCTTGGGCGGAAATCTTCCGCCCGCTTCGGTATATATCCGGTTAAGCGGCTCCAACAACTGAAGTCGTTCGGCAAACGACATCTTGCGCGCTTCACCGGGAGCGACCAGCCCCATGTTTTCGGCGGTCAACCGCCAATATTCCTTCGTGGCAACTGCGTGCTTGAGCAATTCTTCGTCGCGTCGAAGCATGAGAGGACTCAATCAACCCGATAGTTGGGCGACTCTTTGGTAATGGTCACGTCGTGAACATGCGACTCACGCATGCCGGCCGAGGTGATCTTCACGAAACGCGTGTTGGTGCGCACTTCTTCAATGCTCTTGCAGCCGGTGTAGCCCATTGAGGCGCGCAGGCCACCCACCATCTGGTGGACGATCGCCGCCATCGGGCCCTTGAACGGCACGCGACCTTCGATGCCTTCCGGCACCAGCTTTTCAACTTCGCGGGTGGTGTCCTGGAAATAGCGATCCTTGCTGCCCTCGGCCATCGCACCCAGGCTGCCCATGCCGCGATAGCTCTTGTAGCTGCGGCCCTGGAACAGCTCGACTTCGCCGGGTGCCTCTTCGGTGCCGGCGAGCATGGAGCCGACCATCACCGCCGAGGCCCCTGCCGCAATCGCCTTGGCAAAGTCGCCGCTGTAGCGCACGCCGCCGTCGCTGATGAGGGGGATTCGATCCTGTAGTGCATTGGCGACGTTCATCACCGCCGTGATCTGCGGCACACCGACGCCAGCCACGACGCGCGTGGTGCAGATGCTGCCGGGGCCAATGCCCACCTTCACGGCGTCGGCACCGACATCCGCCAGTGCCAGCGCGGCTTCTGCGGTGGCGATGTTGCCGCCGATGACTTGCAGGCGATCGCCATATTGCTTCTTGATCGCAGCAACGCGATCCAGCACACCCTTGCTGTGGCCGTGGGCGGTATCGACCACCACCACATCTACACCGGCTTCGACGAGTGCTGCGACGCGCTCATCGGTGTCCGCTCCCGTGCTCACGGCCGCACCGACGCGCAGACGACCACGCTGGTCCTTGCAGGCAAAGGGGTGGTCGGTGGATTTCTGCATGTCCTTCACGGTAATGAGGCCACGCAGCTCGAAGGCGTCGTTGACCACCAGCACCTTCTCGATACGGTGGGTGTGCAGCTTGCCGATCACCTCGTCCTTGCCCGCACCCTCTCGCACGGTGACAAGGCGGTCGTGCGGCGTCATCACGCTGCTGACTGGGGCGTCGAAACGAGTCTCGAAGCGCAGGTCGCGGCCGGTGACGATGCCCACCAGCTTGCCGTTGTCCACCACCGGCACGCCAGAGATGCGCTTGGCGCGGGTGAGTGCCAGTACTTCGGCGATGGTCATGTCCGGCGTGACCGTGATGGGTTCGAGAATGATGCCGCTCTCGTGCTTCTTCACTGCCATCACTTCGGCAGCCTGGCGCGCGGGCGTCATGTTCTTGTGGACGATGCCGAGGCCCCCTTCCTGCGCCAGCGCGATGGCTAGGCGAGCCTCGGTGACGGTATCCATCGCGGCCGACAGCAGCGGGATGTTGAGGCGGATGCTCTTGGTCAGCAGGGTGGAGGTATCGACCTGACGCGGCAGCACGTCGGAGTAGGCCGGGAGTAACAAAACGTCGTCAAAAGTCAGGGATTCCTGGACGATGCGTGACATAAGCGGGGCTCCAAAAACCGATTATCAAGCCGCCCAGCACATACATCAAATGAAATCTTCACTCTTCAGCCATTGCGAGATACAAAAATTCGTGGTGGGCGGCTTGATAGTCCAATGATCATGGCTTGAACCGGCAAGCCGGTTCAAAATACGGGGATGACCTCGCCTTCCCAAATCTCGCCGGCACCAACGACTTACCGGGTATCGGAGCTGGCCGAGATCGTGCGTGCGCTGATCGACGACATGCTGCCCAGTGTTTGGGTCGAGGGTGAGATTTCCAACCTCTCGCGGCCCGCATCGGGCCACTGGTACTTCACGCTGAAGGATTCGCAAGCCCAGTTGCGCTGCGCGATGTTCAAGAACCGCAATTTCTACGTGCGCCCACCGCCAGCCAATGGCGACCAGGTGCGGGTGCGGGCCAAGGTGGATTTCTACAGCGGCCGCGGCGACTTGCAGCTGATCTGCGAGGCGATGGAGCCGGCTGGGGTGGGCGAGCTGCTCGCCGCCTTCGAGCGCCTGAAGAAAAAGCTCGCGTCAGAAGGCCTGTTCGACGAACACCTCAAGCGCCCCCTGCCGACGATGCCCCGCCATATCGGCGTCATCACCTCCGCGACTGGGGCCGCCCTGCAAGATATCAAGGCCACCCTCGCCCGCCGCTGGCCGCTCGCCACCGTCTGGCTCGCCCCGGTTGCCGTGCAGGGTGCAGAGGCACCGCCCGCGATCTTGAAGGCGCTGCAAACCTTGCCCGCACTTGCGCCGATTGATGTGCTGATCCTCGCCCGTGGCGGCGGCTCGCTCGAAGACTTGTGGGCCTTCAACGATGAAAAAGTGGTGCGCGCCGTACGCGCAGTGCCCGTGCCGGTGGTGACGGGCATCGGCCATGAGGTGGACTTCAGCCTCGCCGATTTCGCTGCCGACCTGCGCGCACCCACGCCCACGGGGGCGGCAGAGCGGGTGAGCCCGGATATCGAGGAGTGCCGCGAGGAATTGCGCAATAGCGCCCGCGGCCTGCGCACCGAAATCAGCGAGCGGCTGCAAGCCCAGCGCCAGCAGCTCGGGCAGCTCGGCACGCGCCTGCAAGCCCTGCACCCCGGCCGCCGCCTGCAGCAGCGCGCCCAGCAGCTGGATGACCTGACCGAGCGCCTGCTGCACGCCAGCCCACTGCGCCGCACCGCGCCGCAGGGCCTGCGGCTCGTCCAGCTGGCAGAGCGGCTGCGGCAGTCCCAGCTGCGCCGTCAGGAACGCAGCGCCGCCGCGCTCGCGCGCCTCGCCTCCCAGCTGGCCGCCTACAACCCCAGCGCCGTGCTGGAGCGCGGCTATGCGATTGCCTTTAGTACGCAAGGTGAGGCGGTGCGCGATGCTTCACAGCTGTCTTCGGGAACGGCCTTCAGCTTGCGGCTGGCACGCGGTCAGGTCGAGGCGGTTTCAAAGGGTCAAGCCGCTGGATTCCCGCCTTCGCGGGAATGACAAGACTTTCTTACGGTCTGGCTCCCGCCAATCATCGCTACGCTGCTCCACCCCTCATTTAATCAAGCAATCACCCACCAACTGCCATGAACGCCGAACTCGAACTGTTTCGCGACAACGTCCGTCGCTTCCTCACCACCGAAATCGCCCCGCACTACCAGGCCTGGGAAAAGGCCGGGATGATCCCGAAAGAAGCCTGGCTGGCCCTGGGCGCCAACGGCCTGCTCTGCGTGGATGCCCCCGAAGAGTTCGGCGGCATCGGCGCGCCTTTCGAGTTCAGCTGCGTGGTGCTGGAAGAAGTCGGCCGCGCGGGCTTTGGCGCGCTGGGGGCGAATCTTGCCGTACACAGTGACATCGTCGCGCCCTACATCGCCCACCTCGGTACGGCCGAACAGAAGGCGCGCTACCTGCCGAAGATGGTCACGGGCGAGTGCGTCGGTGCCATCGCCATGACCGAACCCGGTGCGGGCAGCGACCTGCAAGGGGCCAAGACCAGCGCCGTGCCGGATGGCAGCGACTACCTCATCAACGGCAGCAAGACCTTCATCACCAACGGCCAGCACGCCGGTGTGGTCATCACCTTCACCAAGACCGACCCCAAGGCCGGTGCCAAGGGCACGACGCTGTTCCTCGTGGATGCCGACAGCCAGGGCTTCGCACGTGGCCGCAACCTCGACAAGATCGGCCACCACTGCGGCGATACCTCCGAACTGTTTTTCGACAACGTGCGGGTGCCTGGCTCGGCCGTTCTCGGTGCGGTAGGCAATGGCTTCGGGCATTTGATGGACGAGCTGCCGCGGGAGCGCCTCACGCTCGCTGTGGGTGCGCTCGGTGCCATCGAGGGCATGCTGGCACTGACCATCGACTACGTTAAAAACCGCAAAGCCTTCGGCAACCCGATCTCAAGCCTGCAAAACACGCGCTTCGAGATTGCCGACATGCAGACCCAGGCCGAGATGCTGCGCGCCTATGTCGAGCAGTGCGCGGTGGCCTATGCGGCGGGCAAGATGAGCATTCCCTTGGGTGCGAAAGTGAAGCTCGCCGCCACCGAGTTGCAGTGCAAGGTGGCAGATCGCTGCCTGCAACTCTTCGGCGGCTACGGCTACATGACCGAATACCCCATCAGCCGCCACTTCGTGGACGCGCGCATCCAGCGCATCTACGGCGGCACCAGCGAGATCATGAAAGAAGTGATTGCCCGGTCGCTGCTGGGGCGTTGAGGGGCGGTCGCGGGTAGCGGCGACTCATGAAGTAGGCTGCCTCCCTGCCACACTCACCGGCGCTGCATGCCCTGACGAGATTGCCTGCAATTGCAGTTGGATGCTGGCAATTGCCGAGTACCGCACGCCAAATTGCGTGCTGAAATCGCGTCGGGCCTGATCCAGCAGTGGCTTGGCCGCTTCGATATTGCTCTGGGCGAGCAGGCTGCGACCCAAGCCATAACGAGCCCAGTTGAGGCGATTGTTGGTCGGCGGCATGGCTGCACCGCGCGCCAGCACCTGCCGGAAAGTCGATTCAGCCAAGGCGGCCTGCCCGGTGGCAAGCTGCGCCTCGGCCAAGGTGCGCAGGATGTCGAGCGTGTGAGGGTGCCGTTCGCCCAGCATACGACTGGAGTCGGCCAGCACCTGTTCCAGCATCACCACTGCCTGGCCGGCACGGCCATCACCGATCAAAGCCTCGCCAATGCGCATGCGCGTCATGTTGGTGAGGTGGTGGCCCTCACGATAATGCCGCTGCCGCCAGGTCAGCACGGTCTGGAGGTACGGCAAGGCCTCCCGGGAATGGCCCTGCTTGATCCGCAGCATGCCGAGAAACTGCTGACAGGTGATGTAGAGCGGATGCTGGTTGCCAAGGGCGGCCGCCGAATCCCTGGAGAGTTTCTGGAAGACCGCCTCGGCTTCGTCCCAACGTTCGTGCATCTGCAACCAGTAGCCCTGGCTGACCTTGATCCACTGTTGGCGCGGGCCATCGAGACCTGCAGTTTCGGCAAAGTGCCGCTCCACACCTGCCAGCAGGCGCCAGGCCTCGTCCCAGCCTCGGGTTTCCATCAGCGCCTCGGCGAGATCCCACTCCACCTCCCGACGGAACTCGCGCTCATCCTCATTTTCGGCACCCTCGGCCAGCAGGGCGCGGTACTGGACGACAGACTGCTCAAAACCGCCTTGCTCGAATGTCAGCCTGGCCATGCCGTAACGGGCCTGCCGCAGCCCCTCGCTGCGCTTGGGCTCGGGTAGAAGCTCAGCACTTTCAAGCAGGTGCTGGAACTGCGGACGAGCATCTTCATAGCGGGCATCGTCCACCGCCATCCAGGCCAGGCGGTCGCGCATCTGCCGCACGGCTGGATTCAACTCACCCAGCTTCGGCCCCTGCCGCGCGAGGGCATGCGTCAGCATGGCGATGGCCTCGTCATTGAGGCCCAGATTGGCGTAGGCCCGGGCGATGGTGAGCGAGAGCCGGGCATGAAAGGCAGGCTGGGATTCGAGGGCGGGCAGCCGCTTTGCGGCTTGATCCAGCAGCACGCCCACCCTCACTTCGCGCCCACCGCCGGCGCGGTACGGATCAGCCGCTGCCAGCACCTCTTCATTGAGGAACTCGTTGAGGTGCTCGGCCTCCATCGCGGCAGATTCGGCACGCTGCCGATCACCGTAGGCCTGAATCGTCATCACTCCGGTGCCGAGCAGCCCCAGCATCAGAGAGGCGGCGAGCGCGAAGGTCCAGGGGCGGCGCTGGCGCTCAAGCGCCAGCAGATCATGTGCGCGGCGATTTTCGGCTTCCTGCTGCTCGGCGGTCTGGCGCGCTACTCGGCGCTGGTCGAGTGTGCGCAGCCTGTGAACCAGCTCGGCAGCATCGCCCAGACGCAACAGCGGATCACGCTCGGCGGTGGCGGCGATGTCCTCGCGCAGCAGCGGATCGGGCACATCGCGCTCCCAGCCCGGTGCCAGGCCACGGTGGGCATCGCCCACCACCATCTGGTACAGCATCACGCCGAGCGAGAAGATGTCGCTGCGCAGGGTGCGTGGCTGCCCGGCCAAAAGCTCAGGCGCGAGATACAGTCTCGTACCGCTGCCCTCGCTGCTGACGGCACCCGCCTCGGTGAGGCCCAGCCGGGTGATGGCCAGCGCATCGAGGCGATCAGGCTCGCTGAGCTGGCCGCAGCCGAAATCGGCCAGCACCAGGCGGGTTTGCCCGTCGTCAGTCTGGCTCAGCAGGAAATTGGCGGGCTTCAGGTCCTTGTGCAATACGCCCTGGGCATGCACGGTGGCGACGGCTTCCGCAGCTTGAATCATCAAGTCCAGGCGGGTGTCTAGGTTCGAGGCTGCCCCCCCCGCCGAGAGCCAGTCCAGCAGACTGCCCGCCTCGCAGTACTCCAGTTCGATGAAGCAGGGCGGTTGGTCCAATTGGTAGTCCAGCAAACGCGCGACCGGGGCAGCCTTTCCGAGCGTTTCGCGCAGCAGGCGATAGAGCGTGACCTCGCGCTTGAGCGCCCTGAGCTGTGTGGAGTCCCGGGCAAACTTGAAGACCCGGCGCTCGCCGGTCTTGGCCTGCCGGGCCACCCAGGTTTCAGAAACCCCCGTCAGCGGCGCGTGCAGCAGCCAGTGGGGGCGTCCGGGCACTGCATCGCCTTTGGCGAACTGCATCGGCTGCCGTCCCGGTGAAGCATGAAGACGCTGCACCGGCCCGACAAAGCGGTAGCCATAGCCATGCACGGTCTTGATCAGCTGCTGCCCCTCATCGCCTAGCGCGAGCCTGAGCTTGTTGACGCAGTTGGTGATCACGCCCTCGGACACCACGCGGCCATCCCAGAGTGAGTCGATCAGCTCCTCCTTGGTCGCCAACTCGCCGGGCGCGCGCAACAGAAGCAGCAGCAGGTTCAAGGGCTTGGGCTCGATGGCAACCACCTGCCCGGCGCGACGCAGCTCGCGGCTGGCGAGGGCGAGTTCGCAGTCGGCAAAGTGCCAGCGATCCTCGCCGGGTGCGAGGCCGCATTCTGTTGAAGGCATCGGCTTGAGTGGCTTCTTGCTCATGTCTCTCCCTTACCAAGCCTAGTCGCTGGCCCCAGCAAAAACAAAGATTCGCAGGTTTTTGCCTGGTCGTCGTGAGAAAAAAGTGAGGAATCGAGGAGGCGGGCGGGAGGACAGACGGACAGCCGGGCGCGAAAGTCCAGCTCACGGTTTTGCTTTAAGAACTTTCCGAAGGGATTCCATACCGCCAGATGCCGAGCACAGCGCATCAGCCAGCAGGGGGTGCACCAAGCCAGCCCACACCTGTGGCGGTCGTGCCGTGCGGGCCACCAAAATTCTGGTTCCTGCAGCGTCAGATCAGATCATCCAAGCGGGCAATAGACCCGTCTGTTCCATGTATTCAACCCAGGAGATCACCATGCAAACCGCCCTGAAGTGCGCACTCGCAGCAGGCTGGCTCATCGCTTCCACCCATGCCTTGGCGCAGGCCGCGCCGGAGGCCAGCCCTGCCAGCGCACCAGCAACGGAAGCAACACCGCCCGATGCCACGGCCGCCGGCACCGAGGGCGGCAACCCCGCCCCTCAGGCGGCAACGGCAGCCGAAGGCAGTCATGGCTTCGCCCTGGCGGCGCGGGTCAGCACGCTCGGCCTGGGCATCGAGGCCATCACCAACCTACACAAGCGGGTGAACCTGCGCCTGCAGGGCAATTTCTTCAACTACGACAAGTCGATCAAGGAAGACGAGATTGATTACGACGGCAAGCTGAAGCTGCAGACCTTTGGCGCATTGCTGGATATCCACCCCTTTGCCGGCGGCCTGCGGCTCTCGGCCGGTGCCTACAACAATGGCAACCAGATCGACCTCGCCGCCAACTGCAGAACCGAATGCGAGGTGGGGGATGTCACTGTCTCCAGCGGCTCGCCCAGCGACAACCCACGCCTGTTCGGCGGTGCCAAGTTCAAGAGCCTGGCACCGTACCTGGGGCTGGGCTACGGCAACTCCATGCGCGGCTTCCCGCTGCATTTCGCATTCGATGTCGGTGTGCTGTTCCAGGGTTCTACAAAGATCAACCTCGATGCCGCCGGTACCGCCCGGGTCACCGACAACGAAACCGGCGAGACCACCACACGCAACCTCGCCACAGATTCCGACTTCCAGATGCAGCTGGCCAAGGAAGAGCGCAGCGCCGAAGACAGCGCCAAGGAGTTCAAGTACTTCCCGGTCATCAGCCTGACGCTGGGCTATCGCTTCGGGCAGTTCTGAGCAGGCTTGCCGCCGGCGCAAGTGAGTGGGGCTTAGCGCCCCCGCGACAGTCTTTGAAAACACCAGATCGCTAAACGTAAGGGGCAGAACATGAATGCAATGCATCGTTTGCAAGACCAGGCGAAGCCATGGGCCGCAGGGCACGTGATCGCGGCGGCCACGGCAATGTTCATCGCGCTGCACGGCACTGCGGCAAGGGCCGATGCGGTGGCGCTGACCGTGACCGTCGATGGCAATACCAGCAGCACCTCCTACCAGAGCGTGCAGGATGCCTTCGGCGTGATCGGCAGCCAGACCGTGCGCAGCTATTTCAGTGGATTTTTCAATGGCTACAACGACAGCAGTGCGGCCCTAGCGCAAGTCAACTATCTAGATGTCGGCATCCGCTACGGCTTTGATGCCAACAGCAACACGGTTCAGCTGAGCATCCCGGCCACGGGATTCACCCGCAGCTTCACCAGCGACACGCGGCAAAACTCCAACCGTCTGCTGCGTGATTTCCTGCGCGACAACGGCAGCGCCGTGCTGAAGGAGATCGAGGTCTATCGCCTTCGCAACAGCCCCTCCAGCCCGATCGCCGGCAACCCTTCGAGCTTGCAGGCCGCTATCGTCGACCAGAACTTTTCATCACTGAGCAGCGATGCGCCAACCCAAGGCGCAACGGGCGGCTCCACAGGCGGCCGGGCCTCGCAGGGCAGCACCCAGATCGGCTTCGAGGCCGGCAGTTTTTCCACCAGCCGACTCAACGGCAGCAACTACACACTGCCGATCAGCTACTCATTGACCGACGTCGGCGGCAGGGGCAACGAGCTGCGCCTGAGCGTGCCGCTGACGTATACGATTCTCGATGGCTCGCAGGTCTATTCCGGCAGCTTTGGTGCCACCTACCGCATGGCACTGAACGACCGCCTGAGCGTGCAGAGCGGCTTCACCTACGGCCTGGTGTATTCCGAAGACCTGCTGCAGCTGGTGCAGCTGGCGAGTGCCACGCTGGGCCTGAGCTACCGCATCGACTTGGGCGGGGCCACGCTGACCCCGGCGGTGTTGCTGGGCCAGGTGAACTCGCTGGGCCTGAAGATCAGCAACTACTCCTTTGACCCGGATATCGACAGCTACACCTTGAAGCTCGGCCAGATCGTGGAGAACGATGTGCGGATGTTCAACTACCCCGTGCGGGTGCAGGCGTTTGCCGCCTACACGCAGTTGCTGGGCGAGAAGTTTTTCGTGCAGAGCTATACCGACTTCGGCATCAACTTCGGGCTCTTGGCGCCTTCGGGCAACCGCTTCACGCGACGGGTGCGCGCAGGCTTCATCGTCACCGCCTCCGATAGCTACAGTGCCGCGCGTCTGAGTTTTGGCTACACGTTCTGATCCCATATCCCGAACGCCTTCGAGACCCAAGCCATGAAAACCACACTGCTTCTGCGCGCCTCGCTGCTGACCGTGGCCGCCACACTGCTCCCCGCCTGCGGCGATGTGCTGGATTCGCCCGAAGACAGGCTGCCGCCACCGGTGGACCTGGGCATGCCCAGCCCGGCACCGACGCCTGCACCGACGCCTGCACCAGCGCCTGCACCAGCGCCCACACCGGCACCCGCACCGGCTCCCACGCCCAGTGGACTCAATGGCACGCCGACCAAGGTGCAGCTGGCTGGCACCTGGTTGCAAGTCCGAAACAACGGCACCCCGGTGACGACCAAGGTCACCATCAGCTTCTTCACCGACAACACCTACATCGAAGGCGGCCAGGAAAACTCGAGCGACTGCAATCCCACACCCGCCACGGCAGGCACCTTTGCCAACTACGACGGCAATGGCAATGGCGTGGAGTTCGGGCAGTACGACTACAACGAGACCAACGGCCGGTTCCAAGCCTCGCAGACGGTTTTCTTCATCGACACCAATGGTGACTGCGGCCCGCATGAAACCACCAATGCCGCGACCCAAGACCCCTTGACCGCCAGCTTCGTCAATGGCGTGCTGCGGCTGGCAGACAGCGCCACCGGTTCGACCTTCGAGTTCGAGCGCGTCGAACGCGGCAGTGGCATCGTCGGTAGCTGGTATGCAACCGAAGCATCGAGTGCTGGACAGGGTGCGATGGGTTTCGGCCCTTTCCCCGCCATCGTCAGCTTTTTTGCCGATGGTAGTTATGTGCTGCTGACGGCCGAGCCGCAGGGCAGCCCCACGGTGAACATGGATGACGACCCTGGCACGCAGGTGGGCCGCTATGCCCTGGATGCCTCGGGCAATCTCACCGTCAGCAACATCACCGCCGATACCTCCAAAGGCGGTTTCGGTGCCGCTCAGGGCAACACCAGCGAGCGCCTCGCGGTGAATAGCGCCGGACAGCTGATCTACAGCGCCTCAGACGGCGATGGCCCCTTCACGATCAGCCTCACCGCCCTGCCCCTGCCGCAGCGTTTCGACAGCACGCAGCTCGCTGGCACTTATTTCAACGACGAGGATGGCAACGGCTCGATCATCGGCGAGACCATTCCGTTCCTGGCTTACTTTGGCTCCGATGGCCGGTTTATCACGGGCGGCCTGGAAAACGACCCTTTTTGTGTATCCGACTACTCCGGCACGGGTGTTGCGGTGGAGCCCAACGGCAATGGCTACGAGGTCGGCAACTACACCATGGACGCCACCACAGGCCGACTGGTGGTCAACATCAGCTCTGAAACCAACGGTGCCTGCGGAGCCTACGACCTCACCAAACCCGAGCAACGCATCTACATCTCCAGCCTCAACGCGGGTCATGTGATGGCGGCCGCCGGTGACCGCGATGCCGATGATGAGCCCATCATCCTGCGTCGCGTGCCCTCCACCGCCAGCAGCCTGTTCGGGGCCTGGCGCGGCACCACAAATACGGCAGGCACGACACCGGACGACTTTCTCGTCGCCTACTTCGACGACGGCACCGCCGGGCCTGCCAGCGGCACCTACCTGGCCGTGGATGCCAACCCCGGCAGCACCTGCTCGCTTACCGACCCCGGGCCTCGCGGCGGCATCGGCCAGGGCAGCTATCTGTTCGATGCCGGCAACAGCCAGATCGGCTATGGCTTCGAGAACGACACCATGTGCCAGACCCGCTTCGATCCCAACGGCGCGCAGACCCTCAGCTTCACACCCGACTTCCTGGGCTATACCGACAATCAGGCCAGCACGCCGCCTGCCAGCTTTGTCTACAGGAAGCTCTCGACACCTTGACGCCGATGCCTGTGACCTTGAATCACCTGCCGGCTTATTGTTTCTGTGGGTCTGGATCAGGCGTATCCGTAGTCGGCTCTTCGATAGCCGCCTTCTTCATCGGCGGCGTCTGGTCCGGCCGCTTCTCGATCAACGCGATCACGTCGCGGCCGATGTTCCACTCCTTCAAGTCGTAGCCAGCCTGCTTCATGGCCTTGGCAAGCCGCTCGATGGGCACACTGCTGCCGCGCGTGGAGACGAAGCTGTTGGGGCGCGAGATCAGCACCTCGATCTTGTCGAGCAGGCGGCCGCGGTCGGTGGTGATGTTGCCGGAGCCGGTGCGCGACATGCCCCACTTCTGCGCAGTGATGAACTCCTGCGCGCTGCACACGAAGGCGCCCGCGCCATCCATCACCATCTGCACGATCTCGCCCTGGCGGATCACGCGGCCCTTGCTGGCGGCCATCTCGTACAGGCTAAGAACTCTTGCCATGCTCAGTCCATCTCCACACTGCCGCTGCCGCGACGCACGATGAAGCCGGCGGCACTCAAGTCCGCCGCAATGACGGCGGCGTGGGCCTCGTCCTGGGCTTCGACAAGGGCTTCGAGCGTCGCGCGCTTCGCGTGCGTACCGGCGTGAAGGCGCTCGTGGTGCACTTGAATGATGTTGCCGCCACTCTCGCCGATTCGCCCCGCGACACGGGCGAGAAAGCCGGGGCGATCCTCGATCTCGATGCTGAGCGAGATCAGCCGCTGCTCGTGCACGAGCTGGCGCATCAGCACGCTGGCGAACAGGCGGGTGTCGATGTTGCCGCCGCAGATGACGAGGCCGATCTTGCGGCCCTTGAAGCGTGCGGGGTCGGTGAGCAGGGCTGCGAGACCCGCAGCGCCCGCACCTTCCGCCACCACCTTTTCGACATTGGCCAACAGGCCAATGGCGCGTTCGATGGCGGCTTCCTCTACGCGCATCAAGTCGCCGACGTGCTCGCGGATGATGGCCAGCGGCAGCTGGCCGATGTATTTCACCGCGATGCCCTCGGCGATGGTGGCCCCGCCCGTCACCAGCGAAATATCGCCCTGCAGCGCGGCATAGGCGCTGGGGTAGCCAGCGGACTCGACGCCCACCATCTGCAAATCAGGCTTGATGCCGTGCGCGGCAATCGCCATGCCGCCGATGAGCCCGCCACCGCCGATGGGCACCACCAGCATGTCGAGCTCGGGTACGTCTTCCAGCATCTCCAGCGCCACCGTGCCCTGCCCGGCCACGATCAATGCGTCGTCGTAGGGATGCACCAGTGTCATGCCGCGCTTGATGATGTATTCGGCCTGCATGTATTCGGCGGCGTCTGCGAGCGTCTCGCCCTTGAGGATCACCTCGCCGCCCAGCTCACGGGTGTTGCGCACCTTGGTGAAGGGGGTGTTCTCCGGCATCACGATGATGCTTTTGATGCCGAGGCGCGTGGCGTGATAGGCCACACCCTGCGCGTGGTTGCCGGCACTTACCGCCACCACACCGGCCGCGCGCTCGGCTTCGGTCAGCGCGCTGAGCTTGTTGAAGGCACCGCGCTCCTTGAACGAGGCGGTGAACTGGAAGTTCTCGAACTTGAGCCACACCTCGGCACCAGTGATGCGCGACAGCACCCGCGAATGGGTGCAGGGCGTGCGCTCGATCTGGCCCTTGAGGCGCTGGGCGGCCGCAGTGACATCGGCAAAAGTGACGCTCATGGACTGTATTTCCCTTTCGTCTTTTCGGTTTTCACACTGACCCCTGAAACCTCGCCCTCTTCAAACTGCACCGTGATGCGCTGTCCGTCACGGCGATAGCGCCAGCTGCCGTCCGGCAGTTTTTCCTCGGCCGAACCAAGAGCGCTTTCCACCTCGCCGGGCGTCATGCCCTTGATGGCCTGGTGGTTGATGATCGCCGTGCGCACGGCCTTGTCGCGGGCGGCCTTGCGGACATGATTTTTTACGAACTCGGCATCGGCCTGGTCGCGCGCAGCCTTGTCGCGGCTCAGGCGCTCGTCGTAACTCTTGGCGAGGTCATCGGCCTTCTTACGTTGGATGGTGTTGAGCGGTGGCAGCGTGGCAGGCTCTGCTGCGGCATCGCAGGGGCGGTCGGAATACGTGGTCTTGCCCGCCGTTACGCACTTGTAAATCTCGGCGCGCACCGGGCCGCTGAGCAAAAGCAGAATGAGAAGGGCGTAAGGCATTGCACATTCTATGCGCCGGGGCACCATCACTGGCCGTCACTTCGCTCATCACCCATGAATCCCTCGCCCTTCATCCTCTTCATCCCCGCCTATGGCAAAGGTGGCACGGGCGAGCTGGTGCGCTGCGTCACGCTCGCCACGGCGGTCACGCGGCGCTGGCCTCAGGCACGCATCGAATTCCTGCTGCCGGGCGGGCCAGGCACCTTGCAGCAAGCACCGTTCACCAGTCATTGCCACGACGACGACGGCACTTCGAAAGAGCAGTTCAACAACCGAGAAATCGAGCGTCTGCGGCCAGCCCTGGTGGTGTTCGATGGCGGCATCCGGCCCAGCTCGCTCGCGCTGTGCCGCCGCTTGGCAATCCGCACTGCCTACATCAGCCACCACGCAAAAGCCCGGCGCAAGGCCTTCCGCATTGGTGGCTTGCAGCAGCTCGACGCCCACTGGCACCAGCGCGATGCCGATGACGGCGCACTGCCACCGCTGCTGCGACTGCTGGATGGATTCAGCACCACCGAGCGGCTGAGCTTCGACATCTGCCTCGCCACCGCGCCTTCAAGCAGTGAGGACCTGCCTGCCGAGGTGCTCGCGCTCATCGCCGCACCCTACGTGCTGCTCTCCCCCGGCGGCGGCGGCTACCGCCTGAATGGGCAGTGGGTCGGCGATCTCTTCGTCGAAGTGGCCGAGCGCCTGCATGCCGCCACCGGCATCGCCTGCCTCACCCTTCTCGGCCCCATGCACGAGGGATCAGCGCGCACGCGGCACACGCTTGCGCTCAAGCAGGTCAGCCCCGGTCGATTAGTGGCGCTCATGCGCCAAGCACAGCTGGTGGTGGCGAATGGCGCCGGCAGCATGGGCGAGGCGGCAGCCGCAGGCTGTCCGGTGGTGGCGGCACCGCTGGGGGCGGTCGATCAGCCAGCGCGCATCGCCGCCTATGCGGCCGCCGGCCGGGTGCAGCCTGCGGAACCAACGCTGGAATCGCTGACCGAGCAGGCACTTGCTCTGCTCGATCCGGTGCGCAACGCCCAGCAGCGACAGCAGCTGGCCGAGGCAAAGATCGTCGATGGCATTCCCCTGATGTGCGAGGCCATCGCCCGTCTGCTGGCCTGACACACAGCTGCCTCCGCGCAGGCCTTACCATGCGCGCCCGATGTCTCACCCACCGTCCATGTCCAAGCCTCGCAACGCTTTTCGCCTGCCCCTGTTCTGGCGCTTTGCGGGGCTGATTTCCAATCGGCGCAATGCCGCCGTCGCACTGTGCGTGGTGGTGGCGAGCCTGGCGGATGGCTTCGGCATCGCCACCCTGCTGCCGCTGATCTCGGTGCTCGACGAGAGCGCCGCCAACACCAGCCCGATGGGCCAGCAGATTCTCGGCTTGCTGAAAACCCTGCACATCCCGGCGCAGCCGGTGCATCTGCTCGGCATCGTGGTGCTGGGCGTGCTGACCAAGGCGGCGCTGATGATCGTCGCACTTCGGCAGATCGGCACCGCCGTGGCGGATGTGGGTGCGAAGCTGCGCATCAAGCTGGTGGATGCGCTGTTGCAGGCGCGCTGGGGTTTTTATGTGCGCCAGCCGGTAGGCCGCTTCGCCAATGCGCTCGGTACGCAAGCCACACTCTCGGGTGAGGCTTACAACGCCACCATGCAGCTGCTCTCGCAGTCGGTGCAGGCTTCGATCTATCTGCTGGTCGCCGCGCTCGTGTCGTGGAAACTGGCGCTGTTCACGCTGGTGGTGAGCGCGGTCATGCTCGGCTCGCTGCACCGCTTTCTGCTCGCTGCCAAGCGCAGCGCCAAGACCCAGCAGAACCTCATGGTGACCGTGCTCGCCAGGCTCACCGACGTGCTGGTCGGCATCAAGCCGATGAAGGCGATGAGCCGTCAGGCGCGCTTCGCGGTGCTGTTCGAGCGCGATTTGAGTGAGGTGCGGCATGCCACGCGCCGGCAGGTGCTGTCGCGCAACATCAACAAGTCCTTGCAGGAGCCCATCCTCGCCATCTGCCTGGCACTCGGCATTTTCACTGCACTGAAAGTGCTGCACCTGCCCATCGGCGAGGTGATCGTGATGAGCCTGCTGCTGGCGAAGACCGTGCTGGTGGTCGGCAAGGCGCAGCAGGAGTTGCAGAACCTCTATGCCACCGAACATGGCCTGAAACTGATCCGCGAGGTGATCGACGAAACCGTCGAAGCGCGCGAGCGCATGGCCGCCGGCAGCGTGCCGACGCTGTGGCAGGGCATCGAGTTCCGCCAGGTCTGCTTCGGCTACGACCAGCGCCCGACGCTTGATCATCTCGATCTGAAGCTTGATGTTGGCGAACTGGTGGCGCTCACCGGGCCTTCCGGCACCGGCAAGACCACGTTGATCGATGTGCTGCTCGGATTCCACCAGCCGCAAGCCGGTGCGGTGCTGGTCGATGGCGCACCGCTGACGACCATTGACCTCGCGCACTGGCGCGCCCTGATCGGCTACGTGCCACAGGAGCTGATGCTGTTCCACGACTCCATTGCCGCCAACGTCACACTTGGCGAGGCGCGCTTCACCGAAGCCGACGTGCAGCGCGCCCTGCAGGACGCCGGGGCGCTCGATTTCGTCAGCCGCCTGCCGGATGGCATCGCCACCGTCGTCGGCGAGCGCGGGGCTGCGCTCTCCGGCGGTCAGCGGCAGCGCATCGCACTCGCCCGCGCGCTGATCCACCAGCCGAGGCTGCTCATCCTCGACGAAGCCACCAGCGCGCTCGACCCGGCGACCGAGCAGCTGATCATCGACAATGTCAGCCGCCTGGTGCGCGAACGCTGCCTGACGGTGCTTTCGGTCACGCACCACCGGGCCTGGCTGGACGTTGCCACGCGCGTTATCGCACTCAAGCCGAAAACTATTTCATCCAGCGAGGCATGACAGTGGCGCGGGCAGGCCAGATAATCGCCCGCCTCTACATCCGCGCTGCCACCCGGCAGCGGCCAGACCACACTCCAGGCAGCCATGTCCCAATACGTTTTCACCATGAACAAGTGCGGCAAGATTGTGCCGCCGAAGAAGGAAATCCTTCGCAACATTTCCTTGAGCTTCTTCCCCGGGGCCAAGATTGGCGTGCTGGGTCTGAATGGCTCCGGCAAGTCCACACTGCTGAAAATCATGGCGGGCATCGACAAGGACTTCGTCGGTGAGGCACGCCCGCAGCCCGGCATCAAGATGGGCTACCTACCGCAGGAGCCGCAGCTCGACCCCACCAAGACCGTGCGCGGCAATGTGGAAGAAGCCCTGAGCGAATTGCTGGGCTTAAAGGCTGATCTCGAAGCTGTCTACGCCGCCTATGGTGACGAGAATGCAGATTTCGACAAGCTCGCCGCCAAGCAGGCCGATCTCGAAAGCCGCATCACCGCCGCCGATGGCGACAACATCGACCTCGTGCTCGACAAGGCTGGCGAGGCCCTCAACCTGCCCGCCTGGGATGCCGACGTCACCAAGCTCAGCGGCGGTGAACGCCGCCGCGTAGCACTCTGCCGCCTGCTCTTGAGCAAGCCCGACATGCTGCTGCTCGACGAACCCACCAACCACCTCGACGCCGAATCGGTGGCCTGGCTGGAGAAGTTCCTCAAGGACTTCCCCGGCACCATCATCGCGGTGACGCACGACCGTTACTTTCTCGACAACGTCGCGGGCTGGATTCTCGAACTGGATCGCGGCACCGGCATCCCCTGGCAGGGCAATTACTCGAACTGGTTGGAGCAAAAAACCAAGCGCCTGTCGGACGAGAGCAACAAGGAAGACGCGCGGCAGAAAGCGATGGCGGAAGAACTCGAATGGGTGCGCAAAAATCCCAAGGGCCGCCAGAGCAAATCGAAGGCGCGCATCAAGGCCTACGAAGAGCTGGCCTCGCAGGAGTTTCAGGCCCGCAGCGAAACCAAGGAGCTGTACATCCCGCCCGGCCCCCGCCTGGGCGACTTGGTGGTGGAAGTGGACAACGTCGGCAAGAAGTTTGGTGAACGCTGGCTCTACAAGGGTGTCACCTTCCGCATGCCCAAGGGTGCGATCGTCGGCATCATCGGTGCCAACGGCATGGGCAAGACCACGCTGTTCAAGATGCTGCTGGGCCAGGAGCAGCCCGACGAGGGCACGATCAAGATCGGCGAGACGGTGAAGATTGCCGCCGTTGACCAGAGCCGCGACTCACTCAATGGCGACAACACCGTGTTCCAGGAAATCTCGGGCGGCAGCGACCTGCTGAAAGTCGGTAACTTCGAGATGCCTTCACGCGCCTACATCGGCCGCTTCAACTTCAAGGGCGAGGCACAGCAGAAGCGCATCAAGGAGCTTTCGGGCGGTGAACGCAATCGCGTGCACCTGGCCAAGATGCTGCTCACCGGCGGCAACCTCTTGCTGCTCGACGAGCCCACCAACGATCTCGACGTGGAAACCCTGCGCGCGCTGGAAGAGGCGGTGCTGAACTTCCCCGGCAACGCCATGGTGATCTCGCACGACCGCTGGTTCCTCGACCGCGTGGCGACCCACATCCTCGCCTTCGAGGACTCGGGCGAGGTGATCTTCCACGAGGGCAACTACGGCGATTACGAAGAGGATTTCCGTCGTCGTACTGGCTCCGAGCCGGGCGTGAACCGTCGCAACCGGCACAAAAAACTGGCTTGAGCCCATACGGGCAAAGTCGAAAATCCAGCCCTAGAGTGTGTGGAGCGAGCCATGCCGCAGATCAGAATCCAACTCAAACAGTGGCTGTTGACACCGGGCAAGCGGCATTTTTTTCGCGCCCTGGTGCCGGTGTTTTTCGAGGCAAAGCTTTTTTACTTGCACCTCCTTGGAGGCTGGCACGCACGGTCATATGCGCGAAGCCAGGGCCTGAAACTTAATCTGGGTTGCGGATCCAATGAGAAAGCGGGCTGGATCAATATCGATGCCGGCCCGAACGCAGACTTCATGTTGGATCTGAGGCGGCGTCTGCCTTTTCAAAACGATAGCGCCGCGCTGATCTACTCCGAGCATTTTTTCGAGCACCTGGGCTATCCCGATAGCGCCTGTTTTCACCTGCGCGAGTGTTATCGCGTGCTCGCCCCGGGTGGATTGATTTCCTTCGGCGTGCCACACGGTGAAAAATACGTGCGCCTCTATCTCGAAGAACTCGCGGGTGGCAAAACCGACATTGATCCGCCGGGCTCGTATGCATCCTGGGCACGAACACCGATGGAACGGCTCAATTTCATTTTTCATCAGGCCTACCGCGAAGACCACGCAGAGCATCGGTTTGCCTACGATTTTCAGACTCTGGCAAAGCGACTGAGTGAGGCGGGTTTCGTGCAAGTCGAGGAGCGCGTCTGGGATGCAGAACTGGATTCGCGTTATAGAAAGTTCGGCAGCTTGTACGTGCATGCGCGAAAGCCCTGAACGACAGTATCGTTCAGACGCCTCGCGTAGCAGCGTTTAAAGATCGATGTTCTGCAAAGCAGCCGACAGTAGCCATAAAAAGCCCGGCGCTGCTGGGCTTTTTTGTTAACGCAAATAGCGATCCAGAAACGCCAGCGAAGCCTCCACCGCCTCGCCATCGGCAAAAAAGGCCGAGATGTGGCCATGCCCCTTGATGATGAACAGCTCGTTGGGCACGGCGGCGGCATCTAGCCTCGCCTTGTATTTTTCGGCCTGCTCGAAGGGCACGTAGTCGTCGAGCGTGGCGTGGTACTGGAACACTGGCGGGTGCGCAGACTTCACATACAGCGCCGGCGAAGCGGCCTTGAAGGCATCGAGTTTTTCCGACTTCTTGCCACCGATGAAGCTGGGCACCAGATAGCCCCCTTTGTAAAGCGTGAGATCGCTCGGCGTGCCACCGGCGACGACGGCCTTCATCTGCGTGTCTGCCAGCCCCAGCACCGGGTCATCTGCCGCGGCCGCGACCAGCGCCGCAAGATGTCCGCCAGCTGAGTACCCGAAAGAGCCGATGCGCTTGGGGTCGATGCCATGGCGCGCACCCGAGACGCGCATCCACCGGGCGGCCTGCTGCACATCCTGCAACTGGGCGGGGAAGATGTAGTCCGGCACCAGCCGGTAGGTGGTGTTGACGACGAGATAGCCGCGCGCTGCGATGCGCTCGGCGAGGCCCTTCACCTGCTCGCGGTCGCCGCGCTTCCAGGCACCGCCGTGAATCAGCAATACGCTGGGGAAGGGCCCGGTGCCGCTGGGCGTGTAGACATCGGCCAGCAGGGTCTTTGGCCAGCCGGGTGGCGAGACGACGACATCGCCGGTGATGGCATAGCTCGACACCACCGGTGCAGGGGCAGGACTTTCGGGCTTGCCGAGATGCTGGCTGCCGCAGGCGGTGAGTGCGAGGGCAAGCAGTGCAGCAGAGATCAATTTCATCATGGCGTGGCTGAAAGGCATGGCGTGGGTTCGCCGACAATACGCGCTGCGAAAATCCTTGGACGCTCACGCCCGCATGACCGACACCGCACCAGAAATGCCCACGCTCGCCTACCGCTGGCGGCATTCCACCCTGCTGCCGATCACGCATGTGCAGGCGGTGAGGCTGGACGATCTGCTGGGCATCGAGCGGCAGAAGGCGGCGCTCGTCCAGAACGTGCAGCAGTTCGTGCACGGCCGCCCCAGCAACCATGTGCTGCTCACCGGCTCGCGCGGCACCGGCAAATCTTCGCTGGTCAAAGCCCTGCTGACGCGATTCGCCGCCGAGGGTTTGCGTGTCGTTGAAGTGCATCCGCAGGACTTGATCGACCTGCCGGATGTGGTCGCCCCACTGCGCGAGCGCGACGAACGCTTCCTGCTCTACGTCGATGACTTCAGCGTCGCCAACAACGACCGCGCTCTCACCGCACTCAAGACCGCGCTCGACGGCGGCATCGAGGCGCCCGCCGAAAACGTGCTGATCGTGGCGACCAGCAACCGCCGTTATCTGATACCGACGATGAAGGCCGACAACAACGAGTTCCATTGGGAGGACGGCGAGTTGCAGGCAGGCGAGAGCACTGAGGAAAAGGTTTCCCTCTCTGAACGCTTCGGCCTCTGGCTGTCGTTCCCGCCCTTCTCGCAGGATCAATACCTCGATGCCGTGCGGCTGCATCTCAAGCTCTTGGGCTCAGCGCAATGGTCGGACGAGTTGCAGGTGCTGGCCCTGCGCTGGGCGCTCAACCGCGCCAGCCGCTCGGCGCGTGTGGCGCGGCAGTTTGCACAGGATCATGCAGGACGCCAGTCGGGATAACACTACTTCGCAAGCCGCTCATCCCGCGCCTCGCGCGTCCAGACGTGATCCGGGCCAAAGTCGGCGGCTAGCCAGCTCTCGGCTTCCTTGAACGCCGCCTGCGCACCGGCCTCGTCGCCTCTGAGTCTAAGGATCAAGGCCTCGGCGCGGCGCTTGCCGGCCAGCGAGCGGTAATGGGGCGGCAACTCATCGACCACCGCCTGGGGGATCACCGCCAACGCGGCTTCGGCCTCGGCAATGTGGCCCAGCTGCGCATGCGCGCGGGCCAGGCCCGCCTGCGCCGTGATGACACGGGGGTTGTTGCGGAAGTCGGCCAGTGCGGTGCTCGCCTTCTGGTAATCCTCCAGCGCCGCCGGCCAGTTGCCCTGCCGCTCGTGGAACCAGCCGCGCTGGGTGTAGGTGCCTGCGAGATAAACCCCGCTGCGGGTCTTTTCGCGCAGCTGGATGGCGCGGTCGATGATGGGCTGTGCCTCGGCGTAGCGGCCGAGCCCAGTGAGCGCCATGCCCTGCCAGCCATAGAAGGTCTGCATGTAGCCGTCTTCCTCGGCATAGATCGGCCTGGCGCGCGCCGCACCATTGGTGGCGAGCTTGAGCAGGCGCGCGAAGTCGCCGCTATAGGTGGCCTCGGCGGTGCAGGCAAAGGCGTAGTCGAGCCGCTCTTCGAGCGGCAGTTCAGCCGCATGGCGGGCTTCGTAGTCCAGCAGCTTCTTGCAGCCTTTTTGCGCGGTGGGCAAGCGTTGCAGACTGCCGTTGTCGCGCACGAAGGTCGAGAGGCTCCAGCTGTTGCCCTTGAGCATCTCGTCGAAGTGCTCGAACACCTCGCCCTCGGCCTTTTCGTAGGCGGCCACGGCCGAGCGCCAGCGGCCGTCCTGCGTCAGCAAGGCAGCTTCAAGCAGGGCGATGTTGAGCCGCACCGGCGTGCTGATCGCGGGTGTGGCATCGGCATAAGCCTGGAGCTGGAGCACCAGCTTTTCCTGATCGCGCAGATAGGCGAGATCGGGCTGGTCCTGGATCACCTTGTAGGCGACAGGAAAGGCGTGTAGGGGGTCGGCCGCCATCCAGTCCATCAGCGCCTGGTAATGCTTTTTCCAAAGCGGCAACAACTCTTGCAAGGGTCGGGCGGGGAAGTTCTCGAAGGCCTCCATCAGCACCACATAGGCTTGCGCCTTGCCGCCGGGGTCGTCGGCAAAGCGGGTGTCGATCTTGGCGGCACCGGCATCGAGTATCGAGATGAGATCGACCTCGCGGCCCTTGCGGGTGCTGGGGTCGATAGCCCCGAACAGGTCTTCGGAGAGAAACGCCGTCACCGACTGCGCGCTCTTGGCGGCCTGGGTGGCCTCGCGCTCGGCCATGCGCGCCTGCCAGGCAAAGTTGAGCGTGGCGGCCAGACCAATGAGGATGGCCGCGAACAGGGATAACAGGGCTTTTCGACGCGCGCGCAGGGTCTCGTTTTCGCGCCGCGCCTGAGCTGCCGCAGCGACAGCGGCGGCTTGCTCGGCCTCGATGCGGCGCTGCCCGGCGAGCGCATCGCGGCGGGCATCGAGCGTGCGGATACGGTCGGCCAGAGCCTGTGCGCTGGACAAGCGCCGCTCAGGATCGCCCTGCACCGCCTCGGCGATGTCACGCTGCAACAGCTCGTCGTCGATGCCCTGTTCCCAACCGGGGGAGATCGGCTTGCGAAAGTCGCCAACGCACATCTGGTAGAGCAGCACGCCGAGCGCGTAGATGTCGCCACGGATGGTCTGCGGCTGGCCTTCGAGCACCTCGGGAGCGAGATAGAGCGTGGTCGCCTGCCCCGCCGGGTCGAGCAGCTGGGTGAAGCCCATGCGGGTGATGCCGGCCTTGGCGATGACGTCCTCCGCCATCACGCCGCCGCCACCGAAGTCGGCCAGCAGTGGCCTAACGGCCAGACCCTCGCCGCGTATGAAGATGTTGCTGGCCTTCAAATCCTTGTGCAGCACGCCGACGCCATGTACGACGGCGACGGCGGCAGCAATGTCGGCGAAGACACTGAGGCGGGTCGCCAGAGGAATCTGGTTGAGGCCACCCTGTGCTGCCGCCCACAGTGCGAGATTGCCGGCGTGGTAGTGCGTCAGCTCGAGAAAATAGGGTGCTTCTTCAAGGTTCCAGTCCAGCATCTCGGCAATGGGCGCATCCACCCCCAGCTGCTGCCTCACCAGGCGGAACAGGGTGATCTCGCGCTTCAAGGTGTTGAGCGCCTCCGCATCGACCGCGAACTTGTAGACGCGCACGTCGCCGGTCTTGGCATGCACCACCTTCCAGACCTCGCCGCTGCCGCCAGAGCCCAGGTGCGCTTCGAGCTTCCATTGCGCGCGCAGCGGCGGGCTGTCACCGGCCTTGAGGCCGAGCACCGGCGAGGGCTTTGCGAGTGCAGCCTCGATGGAAACCGGCGCGATCAGCCGGTAGCCATAGCCATGCACGGTCTTGATCAGCGTCTGCGCGTCATCACCCAGCACCTCGCGGATGCGGCTCACCCCCTTGGTCAGCACGGTGTCTGAGAGTACCCGGCCGGGCCAGACCGAGGCATGGATTTCTTCCTTGGTGACCACCTCGCCCGCATGCCGCAAGAGGTGGCGCAGCACTTCCAGCGGCTTGCGTTCGAGTTCCACCAGACGGCCATCCACTGAGAGTTCGAGCGTGGATTCCTCGAACACGCAGCTCGCAAACCGCCATTTCAATGGCGCGGTGGTGAGCGCGTCCATGAGCCTGACTCTGAAATCGAGTTACTTGTGGGTTTTGAGCAGGCCCGCGACCTTGTCGATGTAGGCCTGCATCGCCTGGTCGGCGCTCATGCCTTTCAGCTTGGCCCAGCTGTCGTATTTGCCACGGCCCATGAGGTCGAGCATGCCGGGGCGCGCGCCGCTGACATCGCCCTTCTCAGCCTGCTTGAAATGCGAATAGAGGAAGGCAAAGTCATCCATGCCCGGCTTCTTGGTAAGCGTCTTCACGTCTGCCTGGGCCTGCGCGAATGCCTTCTTGAGGTCTGCCATTGGTTTCTCCTGCCTGCGGAATTTAGATCGGGTGCGCACTATGGCGGCTGGGGCGGCCGCGCAGCAATCCCTAAATCTGCCCGGCAAAGAATCTCGGCGCTCCACCGGCCAGTGGAAAGGCGACTCCAGCCTCCACCTGCACGTTGACGAACATCGGCACGCGGATGCGCAGGCCAAAGCCGATGCTGGCGCGCACATCGGTCGGCTTGATGTCGTTGGGCTGGGTGTAGACATTGCCCGCTTCGGCAATCACCACCGTGCGCAGCCATGGCTTGAAGATGGGCCGCGCCCACTCCGCACCCGCGCGGAAGTAGGCATTGCCCTCGCGGAAGCCACGCTCGTAGCCGCGCAACCCGCCAACACCGCCGAGGGTGAAATTGCGCACGCTGCGGGGGCCATCCCAGTTGAAGCCGGCATCGCCAAGCAGGTGGATGGTCTGGTGCGGTGTCTTGCCCGCGCGCCAGTAGCGGGTGGCACCAACGGTCAGCCTGGCAAAGTCGTAGTCGGAGCCCACATCGCGCTTAGCCACATCGAGGCGGCTGCCGAACAACAGGCCCTCTTCGCTGTATATGTTGAGCTTGATGTCGCGGTAGTTGAGCACGCCCACCGGGCCCACGGCCGCACCATATTCCGCGATGCCGTTGCTGGTGGCCTGCTGGGTGGCCAGCACGCCGGCACCCAGCGACCAGCCCTGGTTGGGGCGAGCGGAGTCGAGCGCACGGCTGGCGAGCGCCTGATAGGCCTCCAGGGTTTCGTTGTACTGGCCGAACGCATCGTTGACAGGCCGCTCGGTGTACGAGGCCCCCAGGCCCAGACTCCAGAGCGAGTCGAGCACCTGCGGCGCGGCATAGCCGATGGTGTAGTTCTGCTCCTTGCCGATGCCGACGCGCTTGGTCTCCTTGCGCAGCACCGACAGTCGCAGCGTGTGGTTGAGGCCCCAGACATTGTTCCAGTCCAGCTGCCCGCCGTAGGCGTACTCGCCATTGGAGTTGGCATCCACGCGCGGATAGCCGAGCACGTACCACTTCTCCTTTACTTCGTACACCGCCTCGACCCCGCCGCTGCCATCGGGGCGCTGTTGCAGCGTGACCTGCTTGAACAGATTGAGGTTCTGGATGGCCTGGCGTCCTGCTTCGAGCTGGGCCGCGGTCACGGTGTCACCGGGCTTGAACGGCAGGTCGCGCAGCAGGGTGCGCTCGCGGGTGGTCTTGTTGCCTACGAAACAGATGCCGCGCAGGGTCCAGCTCGGCTCGGCGGGCGGTGTGGCTTCCGCCGCTGCCATAACCGCTTCCGCCTCTGGCAGAGGCTCGGCGATATCGCGCAAGGACATCGCCGCACACCAGGGGCTGGCGAGGCACAGCAGCACCGCGATGCCGACTCGCCTACCGCAAAGGTGCATCGCGGCGCTCCAGCGTGACGAAGCTGTAGGCCACGGCATGGGTCGCGTCGGCAGGGTGGCGCTCACGCGCGATTTCTCGGTAATCGGCACGTGAGTAGGGGGGGAAATGCGTATCGCCGTCGCCGCTTGTCTGCACCTCGGTGATGTACAGCCGCGTCGCCAGCGGCAGGCACAGCCGGTAGAGAGCTGCCCCGCCGATCACGAACAGCTCGCCCTGGGCCGGTGCTGCCAGCGCCACAGCCAGATCGGTGAACACTGCCGCACCTTCTGCGGCGTAGTCTGCCGAGCGCGTGAGCACCCGGTTGTCGCGGCCTGGCAATGGCCTGCGCGGCAGCGATTCCCAGGTCTTGCGGCCCATCAGCACCGTCTGCCCCAGGGTCAGGGCCTTGAAATGCTTGAGATCGTTGGGCAAGCGCCACGGCAGGTCTCCATCGCGGCCAATCAGGTGGTTTTCGTCGTGCGCGACGATGAGGTTGAGCGGTGCAGTTGCCATGCCAGCAGTGTAACCAGCACGGTGTCCGCACAAAAAAACCGCCGCTGACTTGCATCAGCGGCGGCTGCCACATCCCTGTGGCGGATTCGTCTTCGATCCCTGAAGACAGAAACGATTCAGATCGGCAGTAGACCACCAAACGATTGCAGCAATGCTGTGCCCAGGCTCAACCCGCCCGTTCCGCCCAGTTGCTGCGTGAGCAGCGTCACACGGGCCGTCGGCGAACCGGTGCTGGTGCTGCTCAGGGCCGAGTCGATGAGATCGGAGAAGGTGCTGGCCGCCGAGCCCACCGGGGTGGCGGCTACACCGCCCAGCACCGCCGAAACCGCCTGCAAGGTCGGGCTGGCCACTGCGGTGAGGCCGCTGTTGAGCGTCTGCGAGGCGGCGAGGAACTGGCTGGTCACCGGGCCCAGCACCGTGGTGGGGATGCCGAACTGCGTCGCCAGCGGCCCTTGCAGGGCGTTGGCACCGGCCACCAGCAGGGCGGTGACATCGGTGGAGAGTTTGGCGCCGTTGAGCGCGCCAAGGTCATCGAGAATCAGCGCCAGCGAGTTGAAAGCGACAGCATTGAGCGCCAGAACCTGCTTTAGGTAGGGCTGGTTGATCTGCGTCGGCAGGTTGCTGGAGAGCGTTGCGACCTGCTGCGAGAGCGTCACCAGCTGGTTGGTGAGCCCCTTGAGGTCAGCCCCCGGCACGGTGCCGACCAGGCCATCCGCCACCCGCTGCGACACCAGCGCCAGCGTCTGCTGCACTGTGGCAAGGCCCGGCACCGGCGTGCCCTGCACGCTGGCAAGCAGCGAGAGCGAGTTGCTCAGGCTGGAACCCGCGCAAAGGATGGAATCACCCGCACCCGTCAGCTGCGCGGTGAACTGCTGAGGATTCTGGGTACGTGCCAGGGTGGTCAAGGCATTGCTGACGGCATCGACCGTATCCAGCGTTTGCGAGAGTGCCGTGGTGGCCCCTGCGGCCGGGGCACCGACGGTGGGCAGCGCCAGCACGGCGGTGCGCAACTGGCCGGTGAGGACACCTTGCAGGGTATCGAGCCCGCCACTGATGTTGGTGCAGGACTTGGCCGTGATCAGCGTCGGCAGTGCTACGGCATCCGTGCCGCCACCACCGCCGCAGGCAGACAACCCTGCCGCCAGAGCCAACGAAGCGGCCATTGCGAACGAACGGCCCGATCGAGCCCAGCGTCCCCTGGTGTCTTGAATATCCATTTCGATCTCCTCGCTCCCATTCGTTCGAGCCTCTCGCTGCGGGGCCTCATGCCCCACCACTTGAGTTGGCTGCCCGGCGAGCAGCGAGGCGAGTGTCAATTTGCCGACGCGCACGGCCACGCGACGCCGATGTGTGGCATTCAGCAAGGGATGATCGGCAAAACTGTCGGGCAGGGCCCGACAAAAAAATGGCGCTTTCAGGAGTTGATGCGCTAGTCAGGCGCACCTCACCTCATTTACACTGCGACCGGAGCCTTGATGTGCGCCTGTGGCTCGTAGCCGACCAGCTCGAAATCATCGAACTTGAATTCGAAAATGCTGGCGACAGTCGGGTTGATGCGCATCGTCGGCAGCTTGCCGGGCGTGCGCGCCAACTGGGTTTGCGCCTGCTCGAAGTGGTTGGAATAGATATGGCAGTCGCCGCCCGTCCACACGAAATCGCCCAGCTTCAAGCCGCAGACCTGCGCCACCATCATCGTCAGCAGGGCATAGCTGGCGATGTTGAAGGGCACGCCGAGAAAGATGTCGCAGCTGCGCTGGTAGAGCTGGCAGCTCAGGCGGCCATCTGCCACGTAGAACTGGAAAAAAGCGTGGCAGGGCGGCAGCTTCATCTTGTCCACTTCGCCGACGTTCCAGGCCGAGACGATGAGGCGGCGGGAGTCGGGGGTTTTCTTGATTTGTTCGATCACCTGCGAGAGCTGGTCGATCTTGCGGCCATCCGCTGCCGGCCAGGCGCGCCATTGCGAGCCGTACACCGGCCCAAGCTCGCCGTTTTCGTCCGCCCAGTCATCCCAGATCGAGACGCCGTTCTCCTTGAGATACCGGATGTTGGTGTCGCCTTTGATGAACCACAAAAGCTCATGGATGATCGAGCGCAGGTGCAGCTTCTTGGTGGTGAGCACCGGAAAGCCTTCGTTCAAATTGAAGCGCATCTGGTGGCCGAACACACTCTTGGTGCCGGTGCCGGTGCGGTCGGTCTTGACAGTGCCCTTGTCGAGCACCAGCTGCATGAGGTCGAGGTATTGCTGCATCGCTTAA
>JAZKHC010000020.1:0-53703 GCA_040385605.1 Pseudomonadota bacterium | reverse complement strand
TGAGCAAGCTCGCTGCCTTCAAGGCCTACGACATCCGCGGCCGCGTGCCGGATGAGCTGAACCCCGACATCGCCTACCGCCTCGGCATTGCCTATGCCGAGCTGTTTCAGCCCAAGAAAGTGGCGCTGGGCCGCGACATTCGCCACAGCTCGCTGCCGCTGTTACAGGCCCTGGCGCATGGCTTTGTCGCACGGGGTGTCGAGGTGCTGGACATCGGTCTCGGCGGCACCGAAGAGGTCTACTGGGCCGCACAGCAACCCGGTGTGGACGGCGGCATCATGGTCACCGCCAGCCACAACCCGATGGACTACAACGGCATGAAGCTGGTGAAGGGTGGGGCCATCCCCATCAGTGGTGATAGCGGCCTGCGCGAGCTGGAAGCGCGCGTGCTGGCGATGACGGATGTGGCTCCGGTGGGCGCACCGAAAATGACGCCCACCGACTATCGCCCTTCATACGTTCAGCACCTGCTCGGCTATGTCGATGCGGCCAAGCTCAAGGGCCTGAGGATCGTGGTCAACAGCGGTAACGGCACGGCAGGCCTCGTCATCGACGCGCTCGCACCCCATCTGCCCATCGACTTCGTGCGCGTGCATCACACGCCCGATGGCGACTTCCCCAACGGCATCCCCAACCCGCTGCTGCCGGAGATGCGCGCCGACACCATCAAGGCCGTGCGCGACAGCGGTGCGGCCTTCGGCGTGGCCTGGGATGGTGACTTCGATCGCTGCTTCCTGTTCGATGAGCATGGTGGCTTCATCGAGGGCTATTACATCGTCGGCCTGCTCGCAGAAGCCCTGCTGCGCAAGGAGCCGGGTGGAAAGATCATCCACGACCCGCGCCTGACCTGGAACACCATCGACATGGTCAAGGCGGCGGGTGGCGTGCCGATCCAGAGCAAGACCGGCCACGCTTTCATCAAGGAGCGCATGCGGCTTGAGAATGCGGTGTATGGCGGCGAGATGAGCGCGCATCACTACTTCCGCGACTTCGCCTACTGCGACAACGGCCACATCCCCTGGCTCTTGGTCGCGGCGCTCGTCGCCGAGACCGGCAAGACGCTCTCGCAGCTGGTCGAAGAGCGCCAGGCCGCCTATCCCGCCAGCGGCGAGATCAACAGCAAGGTCGCCGACGTGAAGGCCACCATCGCCAGCATCGAGACACGCTATGCGCCGAGTGCAGCAGTGATCGACAAGACCGATGGCTTGAGCTGCGAATACGCCGAGGGTTGGCGCTTCAACCTGCGCGGCTCCAACACCGAGCCTGTGTTGCGCCTCAATGTCGAGTCGCGTGGTAACACGGCGCTGATGGAGGCGAAGACCAAGGAGCTTTTGGCTCTCATTGGGGGCACTTCGGCCCACTGATTGATCAGTCGAGCGCCTTCATGATGAGGTTTGTTAAGCGGGGTCAAGGCACTCAGTCGAGTGCCTTGACCAGCACCAGCGAATTGCGCCGGTAGTTGTAGATGCGCTGCTTCTGCACCGGCAGTTCTTCGAGCTTGCCCTCGACGAAGCCGTGCTCGATGAACCAGTGCTCGGTCGTGGTGGTGAGCGCGAAGAGTTTGCTCAGCCCTAGCTTGCGGGCGGTGTCCTCGCTGCGCTTCAAGAGTGCTTCGGCACGGCCTTCGCCGCGATAGTCGGGATGCACGGCGACACAAGAGAACTCGCCCATCTTGTATTGCGGATAGGGGAACAGGGCGCAGCAGGCGATGACCAGGCCATCGCGCACCATCACGTCGAACTGGCTGATTTCCAGCTCCAGCTGTTCGCGTGAGCGCGGCACCAGCACGCCGGCATCTTCCAGCGGCTTGATGAGGGCGAGTACGCCGCCGACGTCTTCAATCGAGGCCTCGCGCACCGCCTCGTAGTTCTCGTCCGTGTAGAGCATCAGGCCGACGCCATCGCGGGTGTATAGCTCGCGCAACAGCGCGCCTTCTTCCGCCGCGCCAATCAAATGCACGCGCCGCACGCCACCATGCCCGGCGGCGAGCGCAGCACCGAGATGCGCGCGGTCGCGGTCGGAGAGATGGGTGACGTCGTCGGCCAGCTTTGCGCCCTCGGCCAGCGAGAGCTGACCGGCGTCGCCGGTGTCCTCGGCCAGCGTCCAGCTGTCGGGGTTGCTGTCGACCAGGAACACCAGCTTGTCGGCCTTGAGCGCGGTGGCCACGGCCGTTGCCACGTCCTCGTAACGCAGGTTGAAGGTCTCGCCCGTGGGCGAGTAGCCGATGTTGCTCACCAGCGCGATGCGGCCCTGATCGAGCACCTGGCGGATGGTCTCGGCATCCACACGCCGCACCTCGCCGGTGGATTGCAGATCGACCCCGCCGCGCACGCCAGCCGGCTTGGCGATGATCCAGTTGCCGCCTGCCACCTTCACCCGCGCACCGCCCATCGGCGTGGAGGCGAGGCTGGTGCTGAGCTTGGCCTCGATGCTCATGCGCAGGCTGCCAGCGGCATCCTTCACGCATTCGAGCGTCGCCGCATCGGTGACGCGCTGGTTGCCCTGGTGCTTGCTTTCGAGCCCGCGTGCACCGAGCCTCGCCTCGATCTGCGGCCGCGCGCCGTGTACCACCACGGGCTTCACGCCCAAGGATTGCAGCAGGGCAATGTCGTACAGCAGCCGCTCGAAGTCCGCCCGTTCGCAGATCTCGCCGCCAAAGGCGAGCACGAACACGCTGCCCACATGGGCATGCACATAGGGTGCGGCGGCACGCAGGGCGCGGACGAAATCGGAGGGATTCATGCGTGGATTATCCACGCTGCGCCTTGGCCCGTGAAAGTCCGCGGGCCATGAGCCAATACTGACGAGGCGAGAACTTTGAGCCGACTTGCAACCTTTCGGCTCGCCAGCGCGTCAAGAGCTTGTTAATTTCGCTGCATCCAAAAATCTAGGGAGTCGCCCCATGAGAGTGCTTTCGTCCTTGGCGCTTGCCGCCAGCCTTGGCTTTTTTACGCCCGCTTGGGCGCTGACGGTCAGCGAGCTCGCTGCGAAGAATCTCGAAGCCCGGGGTGGTGCCACTGCACTGAGCGCCGTGCAGGGCGTCAAGCGCAGCGGCAAGTTCATCATCGGCGAGGGGCGGTTCGTGGCCGGGTTCGTCGAGATGCGCGCCAAGCCGAAGGCAATCCGTGGCGAGTTTTCGCTGCAAGGCTTGACCAATGTGCAGGCCTACGACGGCAAGGAGGGTTGGCAGATCGACCCCTTCCAGGGCCGCAAGGACCCTGAGCGCATGCCCGAGGACAGCGTCAAATCACTGGCAGACGATGCCGACATCGACGGCCCGCTGGTCGATAGCCAGAAGAAGGGCTACACGGTGGAGTCTCTCGGCACCGAGGACATCGACGGCACGCCCGCGCACAAGCTGAAGGTGGTGAAAGCCAATGGCGATCTGCTGTACCTCTGGCTCGACCCGGATCACTTTCTCGAAATCCGCACCGAGAGCCAGCGCAGTGTGCGCGGCGTGAAGGAGATCACCGTCACCGAATACGGCGACTACGAGAAGGCGGGCGGCGTCTACTGGCCGATGTCGATCGCGTTCTGGCAGAAGGGCTCCAGCAACCGGCAGGTGATCGACTACCAGACGGTCGAGGTCAATCCCGTGTTGCCGGCGAGCCTGTTCGCCTTTCCCGTTTCTGCTGCCAAGTAGGAGAGCCCCATGATCCGTTCGATTCTCCTGGCCGCAGCCCTCTTGCCCGCGCTCGCCATGGCCCAGGTCGCACCCGTTGCCGATGCCGCCGTGGTCTCAGGCCTCGGCATCCGCAATATTGGCTCGGCCGCCATGAGCGGCCGCATCGCCGCGATGGACGCCCAGCACACGCCCGACGGCAAGCTCACGGTGTATGTGGGTGCGGCCAGCGGCGGCGTGTGGAAGTCGCAGGACGGCGGCACCACCTTCCGCCCCGTGTTCGATGATCAGCCGGTGCAGTCGGTGGGCGCGCTGGTGATGGACCCGAAAGACCCGAACACCGTCTGGGTCGGCACCGGCGAGGCCTGGACCCGCAACAGCGTCTCCATCGGCGATGGCCTCTACAAGACCAGCGATGGCGGCGATACCTGGACCAATGTGGGCTTGGGCGATTCCGAGCGCATCGCCGCACTCGCCATCGACCCGCGTGACAGCAATGTCGTCTACGCCTGCGTGCTGGGTCGGCTGTGGAGTGATTCCGACGTGCGCGGCATCTACGCCACGCGCGATGGCGGCAAGAGCTGGCAGCACATCCTCAAGGCCCCTTCGCAATCCACCGGCTGCGCGAGCCTGAGCCTCGACGCCAAGAACCCCGATGTGCTCTATGCCGGGCTCTGGGACTTCCGCCGCAAGGGCTGGACCTTCCGCTCTGGTGGCGAGTCGCCCACCAGCCCCTCGGCGAGCGCCTTGATGGTGAGCCGCGATGCCGGCAAGAGTTGGAGCGAGGTCACGCCTGAGGCCAACAAAGGTTTCGCCAAGAAGCCCTACGGCCGCATCGCGGTCAACGTCGCACCGAGCGACTCCAAGCGCATCTACGCCTTCGTCGAGTCCACCGACTCGGCGCTCTACGTGAGCAGCGACGGCGGGCAAAGTTGGGAGGCGCGCGACAAGAGCCAGTGGATGGTCTGGCGGCCGTTCTACTTCGCGCGCATGACGGTCGACCCGACCAACCCCGACCGCATCTACAAGGACAACGGCAATCTCATCCTCAGCGAAGACGGCGGCAAGAGCTTCACCATCGTCGGCGGCTTTCAGGGCATGCACGGCGATATCCACGCCGTCTGGGTCGATCCCAAGAACCCCAAGCACGTGCTCTCGGGCGACGACGGCGGCCTCTGGTACTCGTACGACGGCGGCAGCAAGTGGTGGAAGAACGAGAACCTGCCGATCTCGCAGTTCTATCACGTGAGTGTCGATGACGCCGACCCCTACCGCGTCTATGGCGGCCTGCAGGACAACTCCTCTTGGGTCGGCGATTCGGCCTATCCCGGCGGCATCACCAATTCGCGCTGGGAGAACATGTACGGCGGCGATGGCTTCTGGATGTTCAGCGACCCGGCCGACCCCGACTATCTCTACGCCGAGTACCAGGGCGGCAACCTCGCGCGCATCCACCGCCACACCCATGCCTCGCGGGACATCCAGCCCAAGGCCGCGCGTGGCGAGAAGCTGCGCTTCAACTGGAATACGCCGCTGCACCTCTCGCCGCACGAGAAGGGCGCGCTCTACATGGGCGGGCAGTTCCTGTTCCGCACCAAGGACCACGGCCAGAGCTGGCAGCGCATCTCACCCGACCTCACCACCAACAATCCCGACAAGCAGAAGCAGGAGCAGACCGGCGGTGTGACGGTGGACAACTCCGCCGCCGAGATGCACACCACCATCTACGCCATCAGCGAATCGCCCAAGGTGGCGGGCTTGATCTGGGTCGGCACCGACGATGGCAATGTGCAGCTCACGCGCGACGGCGGCAAGAGGTGGAAGAAGGTGATCGACGGCGATGCCCCGACCGTGCCCGGCCTGCCGAAGAACGCCTGGGTCAGCACCATTGAGGCCAGTCACCACGCGCCGGGCACCGCCTTTGCGACCTTCGACCTGCACACGATGGGCGATCACCAGCCTTATGTCTTCGTGACGCGCGATTACGGCACCAGCTGGCAGCCGCTGGTGAGCCCCGCCGCCGCCAAGGGCGTGCGTGGCTACGCGCATGTCATCAAGCAGGACCCGGTCGCGCCCAATCTGCTGTATCTCGGCACCGAGTTCGGCCTATGGATTTCGGTGGACTCCGGTGCCAACTGGGGTGCCTTCAAGGGCGAGCAGTTTCCGGCCGTGGCAGTGCGTGACATTGCCCTCCAGGAGCGTGATCACGATCTGGTGCTCGGCACCCACGGCCGGGGCATCTGGATCATCGACGACATCAGCCCGTTGCGGCAGGTCAACACGGCCTTGTTGCAGCAGGATGCCGCCTTCGTGCCGGGGCGCAGCGTGCAGCAGCGCATTCAGGGGCATGGCGGCTGGGCCAATGGCAGCGCGGTGTTCGTGGGCGACAACCCCAAGAACGGCGCGGTCATCACCTACTACCAGAAGACCCGCCACCTGTTCGGCAAGCTCAAGATCGAGATTCTCGACCCCAGCGGCAAGGTCATCGACGAGCTGCCCGCCAGCAAGCGCCGCGGCTTGAACCGCGTCACCTGGTCGATGCAGATGAAACCGCCGCGCGTGCCACCGGCCGTGCAGCTCGCCTTTGCCGGCACCCAGGGGCCGCGCGTGCTGCCCGGCATCTACACCGTGCGCATGACCAAGGGCGGCAAGGTCTACGAGCAGAAGATCAATGTCGGGCTCGACCGCCGCAATACGTTCACGCTCGCCGACCGCAAGGCGCAGTTTGATGCCGCCATGCAGGTGCATGGGCTGTTCGGGCAGGAAAGCGCATTGATGGATCGCATTCTCGCCCTGCGCAGCGGCCTGGCCGAGCGCAAGGCTGCGGTGAAGGATGCAGCCTTGAGCCAGCGGGTGGCAGAGGTGGACGCCAAGGTCGATGCGGTGCGCAAGCGCATCGTGGCGACCACCGAGGGCGGGGCCATCACCGGCGAAGAGCGTCTGCGCGAGCACACCGACATGCTCTACGGCGCGATCCTCAGCCACGAGGGCAAACCCGGCAGCTATCACCTGCAACGCATTGCCGCGCTCAAGGCCGAGCTGGCGGATGTCGATCTGGCATTCAACACGCTGCTCGACAAAGACCTCCCGGCGCTCAACCAGGCGCTCAAAGCCGCCCAGCAGCCCGAGGTGGCGAAGCCGCCGGTGGTGGCGGTGCGCGAGAGCGAGTACGGCTCGGCCGACGCCCGCTGGCTCTCAACCTTGAGCCGCAAGAGCAAGAAGACCTGGGCACAGACGCTGCTGCTGCCTACCGCCGCACCGCGCCTGCACTAACTGAAACGAGGGATGCGGTCATCGCCGCCGGTATACTGCGGCGATGAACCCATCCACCCCTTATGCCGCGCTCAACGCCGCCCTGCGCAGCGCCGGTTTCGACCAGGACGCCGCCGAATATCACGGTGCCTTGTGCGGTGCGCTCTGCACCCGCGCCCCTTCGGACGTTGACCCGATGACGGTGCTCGACGGTGCCGATCACGACATCGCTGGTGCCTCCTTGCTGAAGGCCGTGCGCGACCAAACCGCCCGCTCGCTGGCCGACACCGATGGCGACATTCGCCTGGTCTTGCCGGATGACGAGCAGCCGCTCGGCGCCCGCGCCCGCGCGCTCGGCGAGTGGTGCGAGGGCTTCCTGTTCGGGCTGGCCAGCAATGGCAAGCTGGACTTGAAGACCGCCGCCCCGGAAGTGCGCGAAGTCATCGAAGACCTCGCCCAGTTCACCCGCGCCAGCTTCGATGAAGAGGGCGAGGAAGAGATCGAGGAAGAGGCCTACGCCCAGCTCGTCGAGTACGTGCGCGTCGGTCTGCAACTGCTGTTCATGGAGCTGGCCCCCGGCTCGCAGGCGCGCGCCGCCCAGCGCGCCAAAGATTCGTCGGTTCACTAGGAGAAAACCATGCGCCCCAACGACCACCAACTTACTGAATACGCCGTCCGCCGCGCCGCCTTCATGCAGCGCATCGGCCCCGAAGGTGTGGCCATCATCCCCGGCGCGCACGAAGTCACCCGTGCCCGCGATACCCAGTTCAAGTTCCGGCAGGACTCCGATTTCGCCTATCTCACTGGCTTCTACGAGCCGGACGCCGTCGCCGTGATCGCCCCCGGCCGCAAGGACGACAAGGGCCAGCCCGCCGAGTTCGTGCTGTTCGTGCGCCCGCGCGATGCCGACAGCGAAATCTGGCATGGCCGTCGATTCGGGCCTGAGGGCGTCGTCGCACTCTTTGGCGCGGCACAGGCCTTCAACATTGGCAGCCTGAGCGCCGAGCTGCCCAAGCTGCTGCAAGGCCGCGAGATCGTGCATTTCACGCTCGGCGAAGACCCTGCGCTCGATACCCAGGTCATCAACGTCATCAAGGACATCCGCGCGATTGCGCGTCGCGGCTCGGCAGCGCCGACCAGCATCGTCGCGTTGGAAAACACTCTGCACGAGCTGCGCCTGTTCAAGCGCCCCAGCGAGATCGAGTTGCAGCGCACCGCCTGCGAGATCAGTGCGGCCGCCCATGTGCGCGCCATGCGCGCGACCAAGCCGGGCATGAACGAATGGCAGATCACCGCCGAGATCGCCGCCGAGTTCACCCTCAACGACTGCGAGCCCGGCTACGGCACCATTTGCGGCGGCGGCGAGAACGCCTGCATCCTGCACTACACCGAGAACAACCGGCCGCTCAAGGACGGCGAGCTGCTGCTGATCGACGCCGGTGCCGAGTATCGCGGCTACACCGGCGACATCACCCGCACCTTTCCCATCAACGGCAAGTACACGGCGGCGCAGAAGGCTGTCTATGAGGTGGTGCTGGCCGCGCAGAAAGCCGCCATCGCCACGCTGGTGATCGGGGAGAGCGTCGGCAAGCCGCACGAGGTCTCGACCCGCGTGCTGACCGAAGGTATGGTCAAGCTCGGCCTGCTGAGCGGCGACGTTGACGAACTCATCAAGGCCGAGAAGCAAAAGCAGTTCTTCATGCACGGCACCGGCCACTGGCTGGGCATGGATGTGCACGATGTCGGCCGCTACAAGCTCAAGGGCGAGTACCGCAAGTTCGAGGCCGGCATGATCATGACCGTCGAACCCGGCATTTACATCGCCCCCGGCACGCCCGGTGTGCCGAGCGAATACTGGGGTATCGGCATCCGCATCGAGGACGACGTACTGGTCACACTCATCGGGCCAGAAGTGCTAACCAGCGGCGTGCCGAAGGAATGCCACGAGGTCGAAGCCCTGATGGGCTCGGCGGATTAAGGATGAATGCCTTGAATGGCATTCAGCCCCGCCGAGCGGGCAGCCAAGGATGGCTGCCCAGGGGGCAGCGACCTGACCTGACGTCTCGTCAAGGACGACCGAAGCTCCGCCAGCATGTCTAAGGAGCACGCGGTCGATGTCGCCATCGTCGGCGGCGGGCTGGTGGGTGCGAGCCTCGCGCTGGCGCTGCGCGACACCCCGCTCAAGCTCGCACTGATCGAAGCTGCTGCACCGCCCGCCAGTACGCCGAGTTGGGACGAGCGTTGCATCGCGCTCAACGACGGCAGTCGCCGCATTTTCGAGCAGCTTGGTCTCTGGCCCGAGCTGGCCGCGCAGGCGACGCCGATCCGCAGCACGCACGTCTCCGAGCGCGGTCGCTTTGGTGTGGCGCGCTTCACTGCGGACGAAGCAGGGCTCGATGCGCTCGGCCACAACACGCCGCTGCGCGTGCTCGGCGCTGCGCTGCTCGCCCGCGCGCAGGAGCAGGCCAATCTGCACTGGCGCTGTCCGCTACGGGTGCAGGGTCTGAGCGTAGGCACGGCGGGTGCGGTGCTGCAACTCGACGACGGCAGCAGCCTGTCTGCACGTCTGGTCGTTGCGGCCGACGGCGCCAGCTCCGCGCTACGCAGCCTGCTCGGGCTGAGCGCCGAAGTGCGCGACTACCAGCAGTGTGCGCTGGTGACGGCGCTCCGCGTGCAGCGTGACCCGGCCGGTGTGGCCTATGAGCGATTCACGCCGGAAGGCCCCTTCGCCGTGCTGCCCAAGCCGCGTCTTGCGGGTGATGTCGAAGCCGGCCATCCCTGCTCGCTGATCTGGACGCTGCCGACCGAGCGTGCCGAGACCTTGCAGGACCTGCCCGAGACCGAGTTTCTGGCGCTCGCGCAACAGACCTTCGGCGAGCGTTTGGGCCGCTTCCTCTGCATCGGCAAGCGCATTCGCTACGCATTGCAGCGCACCGTGAGTGACACTCTCACCGCACCGCGTGTGGTGTTCTGCGGCAATGCGGCGCAGAGCCTGCACCCGGTCGCGGCGCAGGGCTTCAATCTCGGTTTGCGCGATGTCGCCACGCTCGCTGTCCGGCTGGCCGATGCGAGCGCACAGGGCCGCGATGTCGGTGAGGCCGCGCTGCTCAGTGACTACGCCGACGCGCGCCAGCAGGATCGCCGCCGCACGGCAGACTTCACCGATCAGCTGGTGCGTCTGTTCTCCAACCGCCTACCGGTGGTGAGTCAGCTACGTCATCTCGGCCTGCTGGCGATGGACCTGATGCCACCCGCGCGCGAAGCCGTGCTGCGCCAGAACCTCGGCCACGCCGGGCTCGCCGCATGAGCTTCGATGCCGATGTGCTGATCGCCGGTGGCGGTACGGTGGGTCTCGCTGCGGCGGCCGCACTCTCGCAGGCGGGCTTCGCCGTCACGCTGATCGAACGCGCCGCGCCACCGCCGGACTTCAATGCCGGCGAAGTGGATCTGCGCGTGTATGCGCTCTCGCCAGCCTCGATGCGACTGCTCGATGGTCTCGGCGTGTGGCAGCACGTCACGCAGACGCGCAGCAGCCCATATCGCGGCATGCAGGTCTGGCACGGCGAGCCTTCGCAGGCGCTGCGCTTCGATGCGCTGCCGGATCAGCCGCTGGGCTGGATTGTCGAACACGGCCTGCTCAATGCCGCGCTCTGGGCGCAGGCCGGCGACTGGCAGCGCCTGAGCGACACCGCCATCAGCGAGGTGCGGGTGGACGAGGAGGGCGCGACCGTCACGCTCGGCGATGACCGCAGACTCACAGCACGCCTTCTGGTAGTGGCCGATGGCCCCGACTCGCCGCTGCGCGCCCAGCTCGGCATCGACAGCATCGGCTGGGACTATGCGCAGCGCGCGCTGGTCGCACATGTTGTCACCGAACGCCCTCACGGCAGCGTCGCCCGCCAGCGGTTTCTGCCCAGCGGCCCGCTGGCGCTGCTGCCCTTGGCGGATGGCCGCTGCTCCATCGTCTGGTCTTGCGACGCGGTGCTGGCCGGGGAGCTGATGGCACTGGACGACGCGGCCTTTGCCCTGCGCCTCGGCACCGCGAGCGGGCAGGTATTGGGCAGCATCACCGCCTGCACGCCGCGCAAAAGTTTCCCGCTGCGGCTCAAGCACGTGCCCGCGCCGGTGGTGCCGGGCGCGGTCGTCATTGGCGATGCGGCGCACGTCGTGCATCCATTGGCCGGGCAGGGCGTGAATCTGGGTCTCGCAGATGCCGAGGCGCTGGCCGCCACGCTCAAGGCCGCACGCGATGCCGGTCGTGGCTGGTGGCGCGCCCGCACCCTGCAAGCCTATGCGCGGCAGCGGCGTGCCGACACCGTCGAGATGCTGGCGATGACCGATGGCTTGAGCCGCGCCTTCAGTGGTGATGCTCTGCTGGGTCGCACGCTGGGCTGGGGCTTATCGTTGGTGGATCGCGCTGGCCCGCTCAAGCAATGGTTCGCGGCGCGTGCGCAGGGCGGCTGATCAGCTGGCCGCGAGTGCCGCATCGCACCAGTCGTTGAGGATGCGCTGGCGCGGATGCGCCGCGTAGCGGGTGGCAACGGTGGCCGCTGCGGCGCGTGGTGCGGGGTCGTCCAGCAAACGTCGCAAGGTGGCACCGTGCGAGGCGGCATCGGCCTTGGGCAGAGACAGGCCGACCCCCAGCGACGTCAACCTTTGTGCAAGCATCAGGCGCTCGCGCTGGTCCGGCAGCATCAGCTGCGGCTTGCCGGCCAGCAGGGCTTCGACTGTGGACCCGTGAGCGGCATGACCGACGAACAGGTCGGAGTTTTCCACTGCCGCACGCACCGCCACCGGCTGGTCGGTGACGACCCAGCCGGGGCGCTGCAGGGGGACGAGCTTCTCCGGCGCGATGCCACGCACTTTCACCAGCGCCTGCACGGGCAGTGCGGCGAGTGCAGTCAGCAGCGCATCGGTGCCGGGTGAGGGATTGAGGATGGCGAACACCTTGCGCTCGCGGCCACTACCCCAGCGCACCGGCGCGCCATGCGAGAGATCGTGCAGGCCGAGATGGCCCGTGCTGCGATGTTCGCCGTAGCGGTCGGTTTCTGGGTAGGTGAACAGGCCAGTGAAACAGTCCTTGAAAAGATCTTGCAGGCTCCGTATCGGCGCAGCGCCGAGCAGTATCAGTGCCTGATTGATGATGCCGGTGATCTTCTGCTCGTTGTCGAGCATCACCTCTGCTTTGGCCTGCGGCAGATAGGCGGGAAAGGGTGTTTGTAGCGGCGGCACGCTGAAGCCAGTTCCTGCCACCGCTGTGGGCAGGCCGAGCACCCGTGCGGCGAGCACGGCAGTTGGCGCGTGATCAGCAATGACGCGCGTGCAGCCGTTGCTTTGCATCAGTGCTGCCCAGGCCTTGAGCCGCACGGCGAGCGTCAGCGGATCGTCGTAGCCGCAGCTGAACAGCGTGCTGGCGTAGTTGAGTTGCACATCCACCGGACGTCGGGGTGCTTCCTGCACCATCGGTGCCTGATGCAGATGCTGGATTGCGTCGTTGCCATCAGCGGCGAGGAAGCGCGCAGTGGCGTCGAGATTGCGCACAGCCCAGAAGCAATCCCAGCCGCGCTCCTTGAGATGCCTTGCCAGCACCCGCAGTGGCGCAAGATGCCCGAATCCACCACCGAGTTCCCACGCGAGAAGGATGCGTGGCCGGGCCATACCTAGGCTGCCTGGAGCGGCTGGTCGCGCTCGACGGCCAGCTCCATCAGCGTCGCAAAGTTCTCCAGCGAGATCAGGTGCGCATAGGTGGCTTTCAGCTCGCCCTTGCGCAGCATCACGCGCAGGTCCTTGCCGGGGATGGCATTCATCTTTTCCTCGTCGACCCGGAACAAGCCCTGCAAGCGCATGCGCTTGCCAGCGCGCGGCAAGGCCAGCGCCTCGAAAGGGGTGAACAGGCCGAGTGATTCCAGCCGCTTGCAGAGCACGCGGGTCTGCTGGCGCGAGGCCTCGATGGCTTCGAGCAGCCGCTGGGTGTTGTCCCAGGCGGGTGTGGCCTTGCCGCTGGCGTCGAACAGGGGCTCGCCACCTGTCACCAGCTGGCCGTCCTCGAAGCACACCAGCCGCTGCGGCGCGCGGCCTTCGCGGTCGGGGATTTCGGCGATGCAGAAGGGCCAGCGCCGCACATAGGCCGGCACATAGCAGCGCGGCAGCCAGCAGCCCTTGGTGTCGACGAACAGGTTCTCGGCGCTGCGCAGGCCCAGCACGGCCATCGGCATGAACTCGCCACTGTCGTCGTCGCGCGCGAAGGCGATGGGGTAGCTGGTGGCAGCACTCGCAAACTCGGCAGCATTGAGATGCACAGCATTGAGGCCCGCGCACCATTGCTGGGACGGCGGCTTGAGCCCCAGGGTGGCGTGGGCTTCGCGGTTGAGCGGTACGAGCTTCTGGTAGCCGAGCGGTGCCCGGACAGGGAGTGATGCCATGTCAGATGCAGGCCGCCGGATCGAGATTGCGTTCGTTGGTTTCGGTTGCGGGGCGCGTGTCCGAGGGTGTGACGGTGCCATCTGTGGAGGTGATGAAAGAGCCGCAAGCACCGGGGCCGGCCGTGCAGGCATTCTGCGGGGTGCTCTCACCGGGCGTTTGCAGCTCGATTGCGCCGCTGTCGACCGTGGTGACCAGCACAGTTTCCTCGGCGTCGATCGACTTGCCTACGCGTTTGAGCTGGGTTTCGATCTGGTCGCGGTCTTCGCAGGCACCCTGGCAAAGGCGGGCGGAGTAGACCGTGCCGCGGATACCGATTGTGGCCACCGGTGTGGTGACGCGGTAGTCCTCGCGATTGAGCTTGCCAATCACTCCGCTGACCGAACGGAAGCCTCCCTTCACCAGCCGGAAGAAGGCGCGCGATGTCCCAGAGCTGCTGCTCTGGCTCGCCGTCACCAGCGGTGCGGGGGCGGCAGCGGGAGGCGGAACAGTAGTGGCCGCTGCCGCAGGCGAAGTGCTTGAGGCAGCAGGCTGAGGCGGCGTGGCCGCGGGCGCACCTGAAGGGGCTGGTGCCGCTGTTGGGGTAGGTGCCGCGACCGGCGTGGTGGGCTTGCTCTCGGCGTACTCGAACTGCTCGACCTGGAAGCGCGTCTCCGGCCGCAGCAGGAAGAAGGACCCATCCGCGAACTTGAGGTTGATGTAGCTGCTGACCCCGGTATTGACCAGATCGCCCGCGAACACCTCGTCGTTCTTGCTGAGCTTGCGCACGCTGCCATCAGACCCCAGTGCGGTTGCACGGCCGGTGAGCATGATGACTTTGCCTGCCGACTCTGCCGCGGTCGCCGCACAGGATGCGAGCAGCAGTAAGGCGGCGAGCGAGTGGCTGAGTGTGTGGTTCATGAGCTGTACTCCGGGTTCACAGCGCATCGCACTGCTGCGAGGCCTGTTCGGTGCTGTCGCGCGTGACGAGTGCCTCCTCGGTCTCCAGGGCCGCCTCACCAGGCTGGGTTTCAGCTTTCTTCTCTTCCTCGTCCTTGGTCTCCTCCTGGCTCGGCTCAAACTGTTCGACCAGCAGCACGGTGACCTGCTCGGACACCGGCGGCTGCGGAGTGGGTTCCGGCACCGGTGTAGGGGTAGGAGTCGGCGTCGGTTCTGGTGTCGGTGTCGGCACCGGCGTGGGTGTCGGGACTGGCGTCGGTGTCGGTACGGGCGTGGGTGTCGGTGCCGGCGGTGGTACGGGGCCCAGAACCACCACCTGTCCGCTGGTGCTCTGACCAAGCAGCGACGCACCGGTGGTCACATCTTTTGTGACGAAGACGTAATTGGTGTTGTCGCCACCCGCTGTGCGCACCTTGCTGAGTTGCTTCGCGCTGCCACTGCCGGGGTCGGTGATGAAGATCGCCCCGTTGTAGTCGGAGCCGCCGAAGGCAAAGGTCGCCACGTTGCTCGCAAACGACAGCTCGCTGAGGGTGAAGGTGAAATCCTCGTCGTTGGCGGTAGGCGTGTATTGCAGGAATAGATCGCTGGCACCCGAGATGCTGCCGAAGCCGGGCAGGGAGGCCGTAGGGGCGCGCAGCACGATGTATCGCGCCGTGCCGCCCAACGAGGCCAGAGCCAGCGACTCGCTGGCATTGAAGCTGGCATTCGGCACCAGGGAGCCCGGCAGTAGCGCGGACACTTGCTTAGTCAGCTCGCCCAGCAAGCCAAAATCGCTCGCCATGGGTGCTGCGCCAGCGCCGACCAAGATGTCGGCTCCAGAGAAGTCGAGCACCCGGCCCACGGCCGAGATGGCGGCGACGTCGATGCTCACGGCCTGATTGGCGAAGATGCTGTCTGCTGCCAGATAGCTGAGATTGCCGTCGATGCTGCTGTTGTCGAGCGAGACTTCCTGCAAGGCGGTGAGCTTGATGTCGCCACCGGCGAGGCTGCTGTCGCTGACGTTGATGCGACCCGATGCCAGGGTGATGCCGCCACCGCCGGTGGTGTTCAGCGCGCTGCCGTCGAGGCTGATGGTGCCGCCCGCGAGGCTGCTTTCCTCTGTCGCGGCATTGATCTCGACGAGGCCATTGCTGCTGACGCTGGCATTGCGCAGGCTGATGTCGCCACCGGTGGTGAACAACAGCACGTCACCAGCGGCGCTGTAGAGGCCGCTGGCGTCGATGGCGGTGCTGCCGCTACCACCGAATGCCACCGGGTCGTAGCCCTGCACGAGAATCCTGTCGGACGCGCTGCGGATGCCGTTGAGCGTGATGCGGCTGGCGCTGGACTGGACCAGCACCGGGCCTTCGGCATCCACCGCGCCGCGGATGGTGAGCGGCCCCTGCGCATTGGCGAAGTTGACCGGGTTTTCGACATCGAGGCCGACAATCACACTGCCACCCGAGACATTGCCCAGGTTGATCGCACCCAAGCCGCTGACGACACCCAGGTTGCCGCTGCGGCCCCCGCGGATGTCGCCGGTGGTGATGTTGCCGCTGCCTGCTGCCCGCAGCAGCGCATCGCCGGCGGCGTCGAGGTTGGCGATGGAAATGCCGCGCGCGCTTTGCAGGTGGATCGGGCCATTGTCACTGGCGATGATCGGGGCCAGCACCTGGATGTCGCCGACCGTGGATGTCAGCTCGATGCCGCCGCCATAGCTGGCGTTGCGCACCGCGCTGGCGGCGCTGATCTGCACCACCCCAGCGGTGAAATCGTCGGTGGCGACCTGGCCGTTGACGGCCACGAGGCTGCCATTGCCGGTCAGCAGGGCGTTGCCCACCTGCACATTGCCGTTGTTGGAACGGATCGTCGCCGAGCCGCCGCCGAGGCTATCCACCCGGATGCTGCCGTTGGCCGTCAGCGCCGTGCTGGCGGCGGTCGCCATGCCAAGCACGGTGTTGCCGCTCGTGCTGCCGTTGATGCTGCCGCCGCTGAGGCGGTTGGCCGTGAGGCTGCGCAGGCCGTATTCGAGCGCGCCGCCTGCGGTGAGATCTGCGGCAAACACATCGCCGACCGATGACAGGCTGAGCCCTTGCACCGCCGCAATGCTGCCGAGCGTCACCAGGCCGCTGCCACTGCCCAGCGAGAAGCTGCGCGTGTTGAGGCTGCCCAGAGTCACCGCGCTGTTGGGGCCAACCGTGAGACTCAAGGCCGTGTTAGCGAAATCGTTAAGCCCGGGCAGGGTGGTGAAGCTGATGCCATCACGCCCCTGCAGATTGAGAATGCCCGGTGCCGGGGCCGCTCGGCCCAGTGTCAGCTGCCCGGCGCTGGCGACGAGGTCGGCCTGCGCCGCAGCGCCGTTGCCGCCGAAGCCCGCCACCGTCACATTACCGCCCTCGCTGCGCACCTGCAGCGTGCCCAGGCCGGCCAGGGTGCCGACGCTGATCGCGCCCGCATCCACTGCCCCACCCAGGCTGCGTTCACCGATCTGGATGCTGCCGCTGCTGCCACCCGCTGACACATTGCCCAGGGCGATGCTGCCACTGCTGCCGGCCAGCGCACGCACGCTGCCGACACCGCTTACCGTACCGGCGGTGATGTCGCGCGCCGAGTCGATCAGCACCGCGCCGCCACCCGAAACGCTGCCGCCGCCCAGCAGCACGTTGCCGCCACTGGCCACCAGCGACACCGCTTGCTCGCCGGAGACGTTGCCGCTGATGCCGATGCCCGGCGCGCCGGTGGCGAGGATGTCGAGCGCCATGCCGCTGCGCGCGTTGACTGCGAGCGCATTGATGCTGACGCCGCTGGCGGCCACGCGGCCAAGCGTTGCCATGCTGCTGCTCAGCGCGACATTGCCCGCCGAGGCGGAAATATCGCCGCTGTCGAGCGCGCTGGCGACCAGGCCGACACTGCCGCTGGTGCTCGTGGTGCTGCCGCTGACAGTCAGCACGTTGCCGGCGCGGAAGCCGATGTTGCCGCTGGCCTGCAGGCCCGTGACCGAGGCGTTGCCGGCGATGTTGCCGTTGATGCTGCTGCCGCCGACGTTGCCCGCACCGAGTGTCGCCGCCCGTAGCGTGTTGACAGCACCGGCCAGCAGGTTGCCCGCCGCGACGTTGCCGCCGCTGTCCACCGAAAGCGTCTGCGCGGCGCTGAGGTTGCCGAGCTTGATCAGCCCGGTGCCTGCCGTCAGCGAGAAGCTGAGGGTGTCGAGATCGCCGAGGGCCAGGCCCGCACCGCCGCTGACAGCGAGGTTGAGCGCGGTGTTGCTGAAGGTGCCGATGCCGAGCGGCGTCTGCGCGCCGAAGAAGATTCCGTTGCCGCCGAGGATGTTGAGCGTGCCGCGTGGTGCACTGGTGGGGCTGAGGCCGTCCACGGTCACGGTGCCCGTGGCGGCGCTGAGGCTGACCACCGAGCCCGCCGCAATGCCGCCGAAACCGCCGACACGGATGTTGCCCGCGCCGCCGATGCTGATGTTGCCGACGCTGCCCAGGCTCAGGCTGCCGGTGAGCACACCCCCAACCGGGAATTGCTGCACGGCGGGCGGACGCGATTCGATCTTGATGAAGCCGTTGACCGAGCTGACGTTGCCCACCGTCAGGCTGGCGCTCGCACCACTGCCGAGTTCGGCATTGCCCACCGCGGTGGCGTCGCCCATGGTCAGCACGCGTTGGCTGGCGATGAAGATCTCGTTGTTGGAGACCACATCCGTGCTGCCCAGCAGGATGTCGCCGAAGCCGGTGGAGTCGATGCGCACATGGTTGCCGACAATCTGGTTGGCGGTGATGACGATGCCATCCGCGCCGGTGGAGCTCAGATCGCGGAACAGGCCCGCGCCACCGTTGAGCATCAGGTTCTGCGCCGCGGTGATGCGGATCGACGAGGCCGTGACCGGGCCGCCGAGGCTGGCGCTGCCGCTCAGGGCGTTGAGAGTGAAGCCGCCGGTGAAGTTGAGCGGGGCGGTGGACGAGAGGGTGATGTCCGGTGCCGTGACCGACAGGCTGGAGGCCGTGATCGTGTTGCCGAGCATCAGCATGCCGCTGCCTGCCGCCAGGGTTAGGGCGTTGCTGCCCACATCCAGGCTCGCTCCATTACTCAGCAGCTGCGCCGCCGCCTGCAGGGTGAGGCTGCTGGCCGAGACGCTGCCCGCGTTCAGCACCAGGTCGCCCGCCGTGGTGACGAGGCTGATGCCAGCACCAAGGATTTCTTCCCTGATGCGGGTGCCGGTCACGCTCAGGCTGCCCGCGGTGGCGCGGTTGAGCGTCACATCGCCGGCGCTGCCCGCGGTGAGCGTGGCCGCACCGCTGACATTGGCAAGGGTCTCGATGGTCAGGCCGCCGCCGCCGCGCAGGATGACGTTGCCGGCGGTGAAGCCGGTGCCGGGGTTGATGCTGCTGACGCCCACCGCATGGTTGCTGTTGAGCGTGCCCACGCTGATGTCGCCGCCGCTGCGGATGCTGCCGATATCGGTGGAGATGACCTGGTCGGCACCGGAATCGTCGACATTCACCCGGCCAGCGGCCGTGATGCTGCCGACGTGCGTCGAGGCGCCATTGCTGCCCGCATTGATGGCGACCATGCCGAGTGTGGACTCCACGCTCGCCAGGTTGACGTGGGCCGCGCTGCCGTTGCCGGGGCCGCTCTGGGCATCCACCCTGACATTGCCGTTGGTGGCTTGCACCGCACCCGCGCTGATGTTGCCGCTGGCCAGGGTCAGCAGCTCGACCGAGCTGCCGGTGACGGCCCCATCGGCCGCACCTGTGGTGGCATTGAGCGTGCCGATGGTGATCGCACCGTCGGCGGCCGTCACCGAGAGCGCGCCGCCCGCGCCCAGGCTGCCGACGGTGATGCCCCGCGCCGAGTTGAGCATGAGGCCGCCACCCGCAGCCAGCGCCCCGGCGCTGATGCCGCCCACGGTGCTGGCGAGCTGCAGGTTGCCGGTCAGCAGGGCGTTGCCCACCTGCACGTTGCCGTTGTTGGAACGGATCGTCGCCGAGCCGCCGCCGAGGCTGTCCACCCGGATGCTGCCGTTGGCCGTCAGCGCCGTGCTGGCGGCGGTCGCCATGCCAAGCACGGTGTTGCCGCTCGTGCTGCCGTTGATGCTGCCGCCGCTGAGGCGGTTGGCCATGAGGCTGCGCAGGCTGTATTCGAGCGAGCCGCCTGCGCTGAGGTCTGCGGCAAACACATCGCCGACCGATGACAGGCTGAGCCCTTGCAGCGCCATGATGCTGCCGAGCGTCACCAGGCCGCTGCCGCTGCTCAGTGAGAAGCTGCGCGTATTCAGATCGCCCAGGGTTAGTGCGGTGCCGCCGCCCACCGTGAGGCTTAGCGCCGTATTGGCAAGGCTGTTGGGTGCGGGTGTGTTGGTACCAAAGGCGATGCCGTTGAGGCCTTCGAGATTGAGGATCGAAGGCGCGCCAGCCAGGCTGCCCAGCGCCAGGGTGCCTTGGCGGGCGATGAGGTCAGTCTGCGTACCCTGCGGTGAATTGAGTCCGTTCACGGCCACGTTTCCACCCGTAGCTTCTGTGCGCACCAGAACGATACCTGCGCTGTTGATGACGCCCGTGGTGATCGAACCGGCATCGGCTGTGCCGTCAAGCAGAACGTCGCCAACGGTGATCGCACCAGCGCCACTGGCTGTGAGATTGCCCAGTACCACGCTACCGCCGCCGTGCGGAGTGACGGTGATGCTGTCCACGCCCGAGATCGCGCCGGCGGTGACACGGTTGCTGCTGTCGAGCAGCACGATGCCGCTGGAACTGATGTTGCTGCTGCCGAGCCGGATGTTGCCGCCATTGGCCCGCATCGACACGCCTGGGCCGCTGATCAGCCCCGAGGTGATGCTGATTCCTGCGGCGCCAGTGGTGGCGATATCCACGGCACTGCCATTCGCAGCATTGAGGTTGAGTGCGTTCGGGGCCGTGATGCTTACGCTTTGGGCGCTCGCCGTGCCCAGCGTGACGTTGGGACTCGTCACGCTGATGACGCCATTGTCGGCAGTCAGGGTCGCCGCACTGAAGGTTCCGTTGGCACCAGTGACATCGATCTTGATGTTGCCGTTGCTGCCGGCGGTGGTGGTGACGGTGCCGTTGACGATGCCGCTGACGGCGCTTTCGGTCAGGCTGCCTGCGGTGATGCTCGGCGCAAACTGGATGTCGCCACTGTTGGCGTTGAGCGTGACGGCTCCGGGCACGACCAGGGCTTGGCTGGCACTGATGCGCGGGCCAGTCACCGTCAGGTTGTCGGCCGTGATGGCGTTGCCGAGCAAGATGGTGCCCGCACCCGCCGTCAGGGTGACGAAACTGCTGCCGGCATTGAGGCTGGCGCCATTGGTGAGTAACTGTGCCGCGGATCGCAGGGCCAGGCCGTTGCCGGATAGGCCGGCGGTGTTCAGCACCAGATCGCCTGCGGTCGTGACCAGGCTGATACCGGCACCGATGGTTTCTTCCCGGACGCTCGTGCCGGTGAGGTTCAAGCTGCCTGCGCGAACGCTGTCCAGCGTCACAATGCCGGTGCTGCCCGCGGTGAGCACGGCAGCTCCGCTGACATTGTCGAGACCGTCGACGGTCAAGCCGGCACCACCGCGCAGGGTGACGCTGCTCGCCGTGAAGCCGGTGCCGTTATTGACGGTGACAAGGCTGACGGCATGATTGCCGTTGAGGGTGCCAATGCTGATGTCGCCGTTGCTGCGAATGCTGCCGATGTCGGTCAGGATGACTTGATCTGGGCTGGAATCGTCAACATTGACACTGCCAGCAGCTGTGATGCTGCCGATGCGCGTCGTGGATCCATTGCTGCCCGCGTTGATGCTGACCGCGCCGAGCGTGGACTCGACGCTGGCCAGATTGACGTTGGCGGCGCTGCCGTTGCCGGTATTGTCCTGGGCATCCACTTTCACATTGCCGCTGGTAGCTCTCAGCGCGCCCGCGCTGATGTTGCCGCTCATGATCGTGAACAGATCCACCGAGCTGCCGGTGACGGCGCCGTCGGCGGCACCTGTCACGGGGTTGACCGCACCGATCGTGATCGCACCGCCGGTGCCGGTCGCCAAAAGCGCACCACCCGCGCTGAGGCCGCTGGCCGTGATGCCGTCAGCAGAAAGCGTGAGCTTTCCCGCTGCCGTCAGGGCTGCTGCGGAGATATCGCCTTCGGTCGCGGTGAGGCTCAAGCTGTTGGCGATGCTGACGTCTTGGCCGATATCGAAATCACGCGCCGTGATCGACAGGTTCTGCGCGATGAAGTTCGTCGCGTTGTAGTACTCGCGGTCGCCGTCGAACAGCACGACCGAGCCTGAGGTGGTGGTGTCGGTGAAGAGATCACCGGTACCGACGCCCGCGATGATGTTGAGCGTGCCCAGCCCAATCACATTGCCGCCTCCATCGAAGCTCGTCGTGTCGAAGATGCCACCCGTTACCAGTTCTTGCGCGGCCTCCAAGGTGATGGTGCTGCCGCGGATGGTCTGTTCGGTGAAACCAGACTCGGTGGTGTAGGCCTGCACGCTCAGGTCGCCTGCCAGCGAGACCGCCGTGAGGTGCCCATCGCCTGCGGTGGAGCCGATGTCACCCATCGCAAACAGCTTGACGTTGTCGCCGTAGATGTCCGAGAACGCCAGCGTGCTGCCGCTCTCGATGCTGACCGAGGAGGGTGCCGAAAGGCGGTTGCCGATCGAGCCGTTGAGCGTGATGGCTTCTGCGGAAACCAGCACCTGGGCTTGCGACTGATCGACATAGGTCGAGGCGCGGGTCAGCAGGTTGACGCTGCCATTGGGCCCGATATCAACCGGGCCCAGGGTGATGCCGCCGCCGAAGGCAGTCGCGGTGAGGTCGGCTAGCCTGAAGCCATCGTTGGACGACACACTGCTGCTGATGGGGCCATTGACGACGATCGAGCCGCCGTAGGCGTTCTGCATCACGCCAGTTACGGTGTCGGTGACGCCATCAAAATCGTTGCCGAGGCTGATGCTGGCATCGACCACGGCGGGGAGGAAGGTCTGCACGCTCTCGTTGATGGTGAGCGTTGCGCCGGTGCCAAAGGCAGACGCGGTGCTTTGGATGCCTTCAGTCTGCACGGTGACGAAGCCATTGGCAGTGCTGCCATTGAAAATGCGGACACGGGCATTGGCCGCGGTCGGATTGAGGCTGGGTGCCGTGATCGCAGCGACCGTGGCGCTGGTGCTGATGTCGCCCGCGACCAGGATGCCGCCGTACTGCGAATAGAGGTCGAGTGAGGCGTCGGCTTCATCGACGTAGACCGGGCAGGGGCCATCGCACAGTGCGTTGTCGGGCGGTGCCGCCGCGCTGGTGGTGGCAACGACCGTGATCGGGCCGTTGATGCTCACGTCGCCGCCGCTGCTGACACTTACCATGGCATTGGCATAACCCGCGCCGCTGGCATGGGTATCGATTGAGCCGATCTGCACTGCGCCGCCCGCATCGATGGTCACGACGCCATAGGCTGCACCATCGGTACCGCCAATGGCATCGGTTTCGAGATTGCCCACCGTGATGCTGCCGCCTAGGCTGGTGACGCTGATCGAAGCATCTGTTCCACCGTAGCCAAGCTGCTCCATGGCCGCCGTGGTGCTGATGTCCCCGAGTACGATGCTTCCGGGAATGGTGTTGAAGGTCTGCGATGCCGCTGGCGTGAGCGGGGCGCACTCCGTGCAAGGTGTCGGGGAGGGGCTGAAGCTGAAGAGTCCTGCCTGCACGTCAACGCTGCCCTGAGTGGCAACGAGAGTCAGCAGGGAAGCATCGAAGGCCAGTGAGGGGATATCGTCGCTCTCGCCATTCTCTCTGCTGTCCGGCAAGCCGACCACCGTGGTGGTATCGGCACCGGCGGTGAGGCTGATGCTGTCCGCCATCACGGTTGTGAGCACGCCTTCGTTGATTCGCAGCAGGCCGTTGCCGTAAATGCTCACAAACCCCAGCGACTCGCCCGACAGCGCGCCAACACGGATATTGCCGCCATTGCTGTAGTTGGAAACAAACAGGCTGCCGCCGTTGGCGGTGATGTTGCCGGTCAAGAGGTCGGCACTGCTGCCACCCAGAAACCCTGCGGTTACGACCGCCTCTGCAGAAACCAGCTGGTTTGCGGTGCTGATCTGACCATTGACCAGCAGATCCACCGTGCCATCGGCGCTCAGCTCACCCAAGCTGAGCGCGCCATTGCTGCCGGCAAAGATGCCGCTGCTGTCGATGTTGCCGCCGATGTAGTTGTAGTTGTAGTTGCCGCTGCCGGTACTGTTGAGATCGGCCAGTGTCAGCGCATCCCGGCTCTGGGCATTGATGCCACCATCGGTGGCACGGAGGCTGAGGTTGGCATGGTTGAAGCCAAACCCCGAGCTGATCACGATCGCGCCAGCCGTCCACTCCAAGGGGGTGGTGCTGTCGCTCAGCTCGCCAATGGCAAGCTGCCCATTTGTTGCTTGCAGCGCGAGCAGGCTCAGGCCGCTCACACCACCGCTGAAGGAATCAAGGCTGATGCTCCCGAAGCTGCTGAAGACATCGAGCGCACCACCTTCCAGCCGTAGGTTGCCTGCTGTGATGCTGCTGTCGGCATTGAGAGTGATATTGCTGGCCGCCTGGCCATTGCTGAGGCTGGTGGCGCGGATGCCACGCTGGCCAATCACCATCTCGCCGTCGTCCTCGATCAGCGAGATGCCGCCACCGCGGGCCGTGATGCTGACATCGCCATTGGCGGAATCACCGGCACTGGCCGACAGGCTGTTGCTGGCGAGCGCATTGGTGCTGATGGCGAGCGTTTCTTCGCTGCCGATGTTGCCGGTGAGCGACACCTCAAAGGCCTCGCCGTGGAACAGGGTGACGCTGGCATCGGCGGTGGCCACCGGCGCGGGGTCGCTGGGCAGACTGCCGTCGGTTTCAGCACGGGCATCGGCGGTGATGCTGCCGACCCTGATCGTGTCTTCAGTGCAACCTTGGCAGGTGGACAGGTCACTTTGCAGCAGCACATGGGCATCGGCGGTGACATCGCCCGTAAAGGGGCCTGCGATGGCTTCGCCGCTGCTGACGAATCCGACATAGGCACGGGTGCTGACGTTGCCGTCAACGGTCACGCTGCCTTGTTCCGTCACGGCCTCGAATACGGCCGAGGCCCTAGCGCTGGGCACATTGCTGGTGACTTCGTTCTCGGTGATCGTGGTCTGTGTCGCTATCGCTTCGGTCTTCACATCGCCAAAGATGTTGATGCCTGCTCTGGCGTAGATGCGCACATCGGCATTGGCCTGGCCGGGAGTGAGGCTCTCGTTGGCCGTGGCGGTGATGGGGCCGGTGCTGACGATGGTCGCCAGGCTGGGCGGTGGCGCGGCATTGCTGGGCTTGAAACCGCCGAAGCCTTCGACCAGCACGGTTGATGGCGGCGTGAAGCCGCCGATCAGTACCGGCCCACCGGCCGTGATGCGGCCGACGCTGATATCGCCATCGGCTTGCAGGGTGATGGCACCGACGGCATCGAGATTGAGGCCGGCATAGATGCCCAGGGATTGCTGGTCACGCAGGGTGATGGCCCCGCTGTGGGCGACCAGCGTGTCTGCCGTCGGGCTGCCGAGAGAGACTCCGCCGTAACCAAAACCGCTGCTGAAGTAGATGCTTTCGGTGATGAGGCTGTTCGGCGAGCCGGTGCCTTCGCCCACCTGGATGTTGGCGCTCAGGTAGCCGTCGGCGGCGAGCCGCAGGTTGCCAAAGCTGCCGGTGCCGCTGTCGATGCCACCAATAAACACACCACCAAAGTTGCCAGCCTCGGCCCGCAGGTCGCGGCTGCCGCCACCACCTTGGCCCACCGTGATCTGGCTGGCGCTGAGCGAGCCTTCGCCACCAGCGATGGTCAGTTCAAGGTTCACTGAGTCGGCGGCGACGATGGTGCCCAGGCTCAAGCTGCCCGTCGCTTGCCGCACGCTGACATTGCCCGTATTCGCGCCGAGACTGAGTGATGAAAGGCCGCTCAGATTACTGCTGATATCGAGCAACAGGCTGCCTGCGGAGATGCCGAAATCCTCTACATACAGCGAGTTCGCGTAGACCTCAACCGCCCCAGTGGTCGGGCCGAAGGGCGAAGACTGGCTGGCGAAGCCGCCGTAGGCCAGTGCAGTGACGTCACCGACGCGGTTATCGACATCGCCAATGAAGATATTGCCGCTGGCGGCGAGCTGGTCGCTGAGGGTGATGCGGCTCTCGGTGCTGCCACCCAGGTGAATGTCGCCCCGCGCGATCAGGCTGCCTGCGTCGATGTTGCCGCCCTGGCTGAGCAGTTCGATCCGGTTGCTGCCGGCCTCTGCGAAGCTGATTTGGACCAGCTCCTGCCGGGGCGGGGTGGCATCCAGCGTGATGCTTGTGACGGTGATGTTGCCGCTGCCGGTGAGGAGCCTGGCCGATTCCCCGGCGACGATGTCGCTGATCTCGATGTCGCCGCTCGTGGTGGCGAGGACGACGCTGCCGATGCCGGCCTGGATGTCGGCGTCGGTCAGCAGGATGGCCCCGGCACTGCCCTCGGTGGTGAAGAGCGGGGTGTTGAACAGAACTCCGCCGTAGGAGGCACCGCCGATATCCGCGATGCCGTTGCTGGCCAAGAGGCTGATGCTGCTGCTGCTGATCTGCTGCGCGCGGCTTTCGTGGAAGAAATTGACGCTGCCAGGCAGGCTGGCACTGCCGGCAGTGAGCGTGACCAGGCCGCCAGCGAGGTCGTTGCGGATGTTGATGTCGCCGCTTTCGGCGGTGGCGTCGATGGCACCGCTGCCCGCATTCAGGGCACCTGCCACATCAATGATTCCACCGTAGCTGGTCGCTGAAAAATCACCACCCTCGGTGTTGATGGTGAAGCCATTGATGTTGATGTTGCCGCTGCCCGTGCCGCCGCCCGCCGTCAGGCCGAGATTGAGGCTGCTGGACGAGTTGAGCGTGTCGCCGTTGAAGATGCCACCGTTGATGAAGAGATCATCGGCGGCGATGAGATTGAGCGTGCCGCGTGCTGCACCAATGCTCTGATAATCCAGATCGGTGGCGAGGGTCAGGTCGCCCTCCTGGGTGCCGCCTTCGCCTGTGGTAACGGTGACGGTGGCCCCACCAGCGAGGGCGTTGGTGATGAGCCCCACATCGAGCACCGAGTCATCGCCGGTGGCATCGAACTGCGGGCCATCCAAAACGCCGTTGTTGATGTTGCTGCTGCCGCCGTAGCTGTTGATGATGGTGAGGTTGTAGGGGTCGATCAGCCAGCTGCCGGCACCACCGCCCAGCAAGCCGCCGCCAAGCTGCGGCGTGCCCCCGATGGCCAGGTGGCCGTGGCTTGAGGTTTCGACATCGCCGCCCCGGCCGCGACCTGCGCCCTGTGCGGAAATGAGCCCAGCCGCGAGCGTATTGCGGGCCGACCAGACGGCAATGTTGCCGCCCTGGCCAGCATTCGTCGCATCCGCGCGCAGCACAGCCGAGCGGGCGAGGTAGCTGCGCTGAGCCTCCACCAAGCCCTCACCACCCTGCCAGCCGCCGCCGACGCGAATCTCACCGCCGCCAGTTGCACCCGAGGCATCCAAAGTGCCGCCGTTGACCAGCACATCGCGGTTACCCAGCACCTGAATGCTGCCGCCTTGGCCGCTGTCGCTGGTGGCAATGAGGTTGCCGCTGTTGACGGTGTTGCCGCCGAGTGCTTCGAGCACGATGACGCCATCCTGCTCGCCGATGCTGGTGGCTCGCACGCTGCCGCTGTTATTGACGGCGGTGGCCGCGAGGTCGCGCGCCACGTTGGCAGCCATGAACACGCGGCCGCCATCGGCCATCAGCGTGCCAGTGTTTGCAACGCCAGCGACATCGCTGAGTGCGGCGGCGTCGATGCGATAACTGATCAGGCCGGTGTCGTTCAGATCGAGCGTCAAGCCCGAGCCACTGGCGAGCACCACATCGCCGAGACGGGTCTGGATCAGGCCGCCGTTGCGCACCGCATCGCCCGCCAACACCAAAAAGCCGCCGTCGCGGGCGGTGATGACACCATCGTTGGCGACAGCAGCCGGGCTGTTGCCGCCCAGCACATAGCGGCCTGCCATGAAGTCTTCGTCGCGGATGTCGAGTGTCGATGCCACCAGGCTGCCGACGTCGATGCGGCTACCGGCACCGAACATCACGCCCTGCGGGTTGATCAGGAAGACGCGGCCGTTGGATGAGAGATTGCCCAGAATCTCGCTGGCGTTGCCGCCGATGACCCGGTTGAGCACCGCGGCCGAGGCCGAAGGCTGCACGAAGTTGACCGACTCGCCGCTGCCGATGCCGAACTGCTGCCAGTTGATGACCGCCGACGCGCTCTGCTGCTGGATGGTGGTGAGGCCCGCACCGCCAGTGATGCTGGCCTGTCCAGCCACGACGCTGCCGCCGGTGGGGTTTGCAAGTGCGGCCAGCGGCAGTAGTGCGGCTGGCAACAGTGCCCAGCGTGCCTTCAGCAGCGGTGCGGCGACGGGATCAAGGCGCAGGCTCTGCGCGTGGTGGCGGGGGGTCGGACGCTGGTTCATGGAGACTCCTAAAAAGCAAGCGAGAACGTGCCGTAGAAGCGGCCGTCTTCCTTGCCATCGCTGACCGGGATGTTGCTGGTCGGCACTGCGTAATCGAGCTTGATGCTGATTTGCCGGTAACTGATGTCGGTGCCGAAGCCATAGCTGGCGAGTGCTAAGTCCTGCGGCCGCGCGCCGATGGGGAAGCGCCCGGACTTGTGCTGGCGCACCGAACCGGCGTCATAGAAGAGGCGCGGCGAGATCGTCGCCACATCGAGCAGGAAATTGCGGCTCAGGCTGACCTGGGTGAGAAAGCCCCAGTCGCCGCGCGCCTCGGAGGGCGCGTAGCCGCGCACGCTGGATGGCCCGCCGATGGAGAACTTCTGCGTATCCGGCAGCGGCTCGGCACCGTAGACGAACTGGGTGCGGGTCAACAGCTGGAAGGCGCGGGGCAGGGGCGTGAGTTGCTGGAAGTCCACATCCAGCTTGAAAGGCTGGCTGGCGGTGTCGGTGTTGGCGTCGTAGCCGGTGAAATTGCTGCTGAGCAGCAGCGCCACCTGGGTGACGGCCCGGTTGCTGTAGCTGCGCACGAAGTTGCCGCCCAGCTCCAGCACCGTGACTTCGCTGCGGTTGAAGGTGATGCCGGAGAGATCGGTGTCAGCGCGGGTGTCGTTCACCGCCGCGATGAAATTGAGCTGGTCCGAGCCGCGGTCGAACATCGGCACGTACAGCTCGGCCCTTGCGCTGCGGTTGGTGCCGCTGACACCCGCGAAGGCACCGGAGACATCGAATTCGGCATAGCCATAGGTGAGATTGATCCGCGAGGCCGCTAAACCCGTGGGCAGCGAATAGGTGCCCGAGCCATACTTGAGCAGCCCCTCGCGCGAGCGCAGGCCGGTGAGCGAGAGCTGATCTGCCGCGCCCAGGGGATTGTTGAGGTTGAGCTGAGCGCCGGTGCGGATCACGCCGATGTTCTGGGTGCCGCCGTTGTCCACGAACAGGGAGCCCTGAATGGGGGTTTCGCTCGCCAGCACCACGATGTCGGAGCTGCCGTAGTCCTCGCCGGGTTGCAGACGTGCCTTGACGTCGAGGCCGGGCAGGCTATCGACCGTGCGCAAGTTCTGCTCAAAGCTGTCGGCGCGGTAGATGCGGCCTTCGGCGGTATTCAGGAAGTGCGCCAGGTCATCCTCGGCATAGCGCTTCAGGCCCTCGTAGCGCACCTTGCCGATGCGGCCTTCGATCACCTCCAGCCGCACGGTGCCTTCGTTGACTTTCTGCGCGGGCACCACGGCGGAAGCCAGGGTATAGCCCTGCCGCACGTAGAACTCAGTGACCTTGTCGGCGGCTTCGTACAACTCGATGAGGCTGATGGGGCGCTGGGCGTAGCCAGCGACCAGGGCATTCAACTCATCGCCTGAATAGAGAGTGTTGCCGGCAAACTCGAAGCGCTGCACGGTGACGGTCTTCGAGAGCGTGGCCGGGCTGCTGCTGGGGCGCGGTGCCGGTTCGCTGGCCGGCGCCTGCAAGGGCTCTGCGGGCTTGAGCTCTGGCGGCTTCTTGAGGGTGTCCTGCACACCGCCCGGCGTGATGGGCTGCGCCGCCGCCGCACCAGTCATCGCCAATGCCAGCGCCAAGCCCCGAAACATTCCCTGTGCGGAAGCGACTCCCATAGCCTATCCCTAGCCGTGATGTCGGCATTTCTACGATGGCCGAATATAGCCGAGGCCTAGCGCGGTCGCCATGAACAAGCTGTGACTGCGATCATGGTTTGCTGACAGGCCAGCCCGGATCGTCCACGATGACAGTCCGCCGCCGCTAGGCAGGCTGGAAAGCCTCGCCACGGACGCCCAAGCGACTTACACTTCGCCCTGCAGACGAGAGAGACCGGTTCACCCCGGCACCGAAGGCGCAAACCGCTCGGAATCGCTCAGGTAAAAGGATCGTCCGCCAACTCAACACTCTGGAGAGCGCCGCCCCGTGCGGCCACCGAAGGCGCGCCAACGCTCAGGTATCAAGGACAGAGGAGCGGATGCAATCCACTGACCGGCATCCGACATGACCTTGAAGCAAACCGCGTTGCACGCTGAACACCTAGCCCTCAATGCGCGTCTGGTTGATTTTGCCGGGTGGGACATGCCCATCCAGTACACCGGGCCCCTGGATGAGCACCACGCCGTGCGTCAGGGCGCGGGCATGTTCGATGTGGCGCACATGTCGGCGGTGGACCTTACCGGCCCGCGCACCCGTGAGTTTCTGCGGCATCTTGTTGCCAATGACGTCGCCAAGCTCACCGTGGCAGGCCGCGCGCTCTACACCTGCATGCTGCGGCCGGATGGTGGGGTGATCGACGACCTCATCATCTATTTCCTAAACGAGGGCTGGTTCCGCCTCGTGGTCAACGCCGGCACCACCGAGAAGGACCTGGCCTGGATCAGCCAGCAGGCGGCTGCCTTTAACGTGGGCGTGAAGCACCGCAGCGATCTGGGCATCCTCGCGGTGCAAGGCCCCACGGCCCGCGCCACTGTCGCCAAATACCTGCCTGCGGCACTCGCTGAGAAGTCGCTCGCCTTGATTGCATTCCAGGCCGCCTACGAGGGTGATCTGTTCGTTGGCCGCACCGGCTACACCGGTGAAGACGGCTTCGAGCTGATCCTGCCGCACGCCGAGTTGGTCACGCTCTGGCAGAAGCTGGTGGCCGATGGCGTGAAGCCCTGCGGCCTCGGCGCGCGCGACACGCTGCGGCTTGAAGCGGGCATGAATCTCTACGGCCAAGACATGGACGAGAGCAAGCACCCGCTGGAGTCTGGCTTGGGTTGGACGCTCGATTTCAGTGATGCCGCCCGCGACTTCATCGGTCGCGCTGCGCTCGAACCGCTGCGCGGTGGCAAGTCCCGCCAGAAGTTTGTTGGCCTGCTGCTCGAAGGCCGTGGCGTGCTGCGCGCCCACATGCCGGTGCGCTTCGCCAATGGAGCGCTGGGTGAGACCACCAGCGGCGGCTTCGCACCCACCATGAAGCAGTCCATCGCCTTTGCGCGCGTCGATACATCAGCCGAGGGCCATGTCGAAGTCGAGATTCGCGGCCAGTGGGTCGCCGCCCGCATCGTCAAGCCGCCCTTTGTCCGTAACGGCAAAGTGCTGATCTCAACCCCTTAAGTCTTCAAACCGTCCACTCGCAGGAGCCTTTCATGAGCAATACCCCCGCCGAACTCAAATACGCCAAATCCCACGAGTGGGTGAAAGTCGAAGCCGATGGCACGGTCACCATCGGCATCACCGACCACGCGCAGCACGCGCTGGGCGACTTGGTGTTCGTCGAAACGCCCAAGGTTGGCCGCAAGTTGGTAGCGGGTGAGAGCTGCGCGGTCGTCGAGTCGGTGAAGGCCGCGAGCGACGTCTATGCGCCCATTGCCGGTGAAGTGATCGCCGTCAACGACGCCCTCGCTACCGCGCCAGAAGTGCTCAACACCGACCCCTACGTTGGCGGCTGGATGTGGAAGATGAAGCCCGCCAATGCCGCCGATGCAGCTGGCCTGCTCGATGCCGCCGCCTACGCCGCGACGCTCGGCTAACACTGATTTCTCTTTTCGCTTTAGGAACACCATGCCGTTCATTCCCCACACCGAGCAAGACGTTGCGTCGATGCTCAAGACCATCGGCGCGCCGACCCTCGATGCGCTGTTCGACGAGATTCCTGCCGAGCTGAAAGCCAAGGGCCTCACCACCGTGCCGCCGGGCGTCTCCGAAATGGAGATCACCCAGCTGATGCACGAGCGGGCTGGCCTGGATGGCGCGCCGCTCAACTTCATCGGTGCCGGTGCCTACGAGCATCACATCCCGGCTGCGGTGTGGCAGATCACCACGCGCGGCGAGTTCTATTCGGCCTACACGCCGTATCAGGCTGAGGCGAGCCAGGGCACGCTGCAGGTGCTCTACGAGTTCCAGACCATGATGACGGAACTCACCGGCATGGACGTCAGCAATGCCTCGATGTACGACGGCGCCACCGCACTGGCCGAGTCGCTGCTGATGGCGACGCGCGTCAACAGCACCAACCCCGATGGCGTGATGCTGGTGCCTAAGACGCTGCACCCCTTCTATGCCGAAGTGGTCAACAGCTGCACCCACGCGCAGGGCATCCGCCAGGCCGCGATTGGCTACGACGCCAAGACCGGCAAGACCGATCTGGAATCGCTCAAGAGCTACGAAGGCACCAAGCCGACGGCAGTGGTGATTGCCCAGCCCAACTTCTTCGGTGTGCTCGAAGACGTGGATGCGCTCACCGACTGGGCGCACTCGCAGGGTGCGCTAGTGGTTGCCGTGGTCAACCCGACTTCGCTCGCGCTGCTCAAGCCGCCGTCGCAGTGGGGCACCAAGGGTGCGGACATCGTCTGCGGCGAAGGCCAGCCGCTCGGCTCGCCGCTCGCCGGTGGCGGCCCGTACTTCGGGTTCCTGACCTGCAAGATGCCCATCGTCCGCCAGATGCCCGGCCGCATCGTTGGTCGCACGGTGGACCTCGAAGGCAAGCCTGGTTTCACGCTCACCTTGCAGGCGCGCGAGCAGCACATCCGCCGTGCCAAGGCGACTTCGAACATCTGCACCAACCAGGGTCTGCTGGTCACCGCCGCGACCATCTACATGAGCCTGGTCGGTCCGGCGGGATTGGAGAAAGTGGCTTCGGCCTCCATCGCAAACACGACCGCGCTGGTTGAGGCACTGACCAAGATCAAGGGCGTCGAACTCGTGTTCGCCAGTCCGCGTTTCCACGAGGCGGTGATCCGCCTGCCCAAGCCGGTCGCGGCCATGCTCGAAACCTTGGCCGACCACAACATTTGCGGCGGCTTCGATCTCTCGGCGCATTACCCGGAACTGGGTCAGACGCTGCTGATTTGTGCGACCGAGACCAAGACCGCGAAGCACATCCAAACCTATGCAGCCGCGCTCGCCGCTGCACTCAACTGAATCCACGGAGAACCCCATGTCCACAGTCACCCTGCACGGCAACCCGGTTGAGGTCTCAGGCTCACTTCCCGCTGTTGGCTCCGAATCAATCGGCTTTCATCTGGTGGGCGGCGATCTCAAGGATGTCTCGCTGCACGATTTCGTCGGCAAGAAGAAGGTGCTCAACATCTTCCCTTCGGTCGATACCGCTACCTGTGCGATGAGCGTGCGCCAGTTCAACAGCCGCGCCGCCAAGCTGCCGAACACCGTCGTGCTCTGCGTCAGCGCCGACCTGCCGTTTGCGCAGAAGCGTTTCTGCGGTGCCGAGGGCATCAGCAATGTGGTCAATCTCTCGCTGATGCGGGGCCGCAATTTCTCGAAGGAATACGGCGTGCTGATCGAGACCGGCCCGCTGGCTGGCCTCACCGCCCGTGCGGTGATCGTGCTGGACGAGAACAACATCGTCCGCCACACCGAGCTGGTGGCCGAGATCGCCAACGAACCCAACTACGACGCTGCCATTGCCGCACTGAGCTAAGCCCGAAAAAGTCCCATGAGCGAACCACTGATCTTTGAAATCTCATCACCCGGCCGCGCCGCGCACGCGCAGGCCCCGCATGTGAAAGTGAACACCGATGCCATTCCGGCTGGCTTGCGCCGCAAGGCGGCACCCAAGCTGCCGGAAGTGAGCGAGCTGCAGGCCGTGCGTCACTTCACGCGCCTCTCCAAGCTCAACTTCAGCATCGACACGCACTTCTACCCGCTGGGTAGCTGCACGATGAAATACAACCCGCGCGCCTGCAATTCGCTGGCGATGCTGCCGGAGTTTCTTGGTCGCCACCCGCTCGCACCCGTGAGCCACGGGCAGGGCTTTCTCGCCTGCATGTATGACTTGCAGGAGATTCTCAAGGACGTCACCGGCATGGCGGGTGTCAGCCTCACGCCGATGGCGGGCGCGCAGGGCGAGTTTGCCGGTGTGGCGATGATTCGTGCCTACCACCAGAGCCGCAACGATCTCGGCCGCACCGAAATTCTGGTGCCCGATGCCGCACACGGCACGAACCCGGCGACGGCGACCATGCTGGGCTACAAGACCCGCGAGATCCCCACCAATGCCGAAGGCGATGTGGATATCGAGGCGCTGAAGGCTGCGGTCGGCCCGCAGACCGCCGGCATCATGCTCACCAACCCGTCGACGCTCGGCGTATTCGAACGCAAGATCAAGGAGATCGCGGGCATCGTGCATCAGGCCGGTGGCCTGCTGTATTACGACGGTGCGAATCTCAACGCCATCTTGGGCAAGGTGCGCCCCGGCGACATGGGCTTCGACGTCATCCACATGAACCTGCACAAGACCTTCTCCACGCCGCACGGCGGTGGTGGTCCGGGTGCCGGTGCCGTGGGTGTTTCGCAGCGCCTGCTGCCCTTCATGCCGATTCCGGTGGTGGGCAAAACCGGCGAGGCCTATGCATGGCTCACCGAGAAGGAACTGCCGCAGACCATCGGCCGCCTCAGCACCTTTATGGGCAATGCGGGCGTGCTGATGCGCGCCTACATCTACGCGCGCCTGTTGGGCCGCGAGGGCATGCACCGCGTCGGCGAGTTCGCAGCGCTCAATGCCAACTACTTGCAGGCACGTCTGCGCGAGAAGGGTTTTGATCTGGCCTTCCCGACCCGCCGCGCCAGCCACGAGTTCATCATCACGCTCAAGCGCCAGAAGCAGGAGATCGAGCTCACCGCCACCGACGTCGCCAAGCGCCTGCTCGACTACGGCTACCACGCACCGACAGTGTATTTCCCGCTCCTGGTGCCGGAGTGCCTGCTGATCGAACCGACCGAGACTGAAGACATGGCCACGCTGGATGCGTTTGTGGATGCGATGGCAAAAATCTACGAAGAGGCCAAGGCCGACATCGCCAAGCTCAAGGGTGCGCCCTACACCATGCCGGTGCGCCGTCTCGATGACGTGCGCGCTGCGCGTCAGCTCGATGTGCGCTTTGCTGCAACCCCCTAACTAATCCAAGAAGAAACTCATGTCCGCACTCATCACCGGCTCTTTCGCTTACGACACCATCATGGTGTTCTCCGGCCAGTTCAAGAACGAAATCCTGCCCGACAAGGTGCACATGCTGAATGTGTCCTTCCTGGTGCCACAATTACGCCGCGAGTTCGGCGGCTGCGCCGGCAACATCGCCTACAACCTCAACCTGCTCGGTGGCGCAGCCCTCCCCATGGGCACGGTGGGCAAGGACTTTGGCCCGTACTCGGAGTGGATGGATAAGCAGGGCATCAACCGCCAGTACGTGAAGGAGATCAGCGAGAGCTACACCGCGCAGGCCTACATCACGACTGACCTCGACGACAACCAGATCACCGCCTTCCACCCCGGTGCGATGGGTGATGCGCACACGCAGACCGTGCCGACCGACGGCAGCGTCAAGATCGGCACCGTCTCGCCCGATGGCCGCGACGGCATGATCCAGCACAGCAAGCAGTTTGCGGCGGCTGGCATTCCGTTTCTCTTTGATCCGGGGCAGGGCCTGCCGATGTTCGGTGGTGATGACCTGAAGACCTTCATCAAGGAGGCCAACTACATGGCCGTCAACGACTACGAGATGGAGCTGGTGATGTCGAAGACCGGCCTCTCGCAGGCGAAGATCGCCGCCCAGCTGGATGCGCTGATCGTGACCAAGGGTGCCAAGGGCGCGGACATCATCACCCCGAAAAAGACCTACGAGATTCCAGTCGCGCATGCACAGTCCTTGGCTGACCCCACCGGCTGTGGCGATGCCTTCCGTGGTGGCCTGCTCTACGGCCTGCTCAATGGCATGGACTGGGACACCGCCGGCCGTATCGGCTCGCTGCTGGGTGCCTACAACATCGAGCGCCCCGGCACGCAGAACCACAAGTTCGCACTCGACGAGTTCCGCGAGCGCTTCGAGCAGGAGTTTCGTTACCGCTTCTGAGGGTTGTTTGCTGCCTGCTCCAAGCGCCAACGTGCTTCGGCCACGGCTTCACTGAGCAAAGGCATCAATCTGCGTGACCCGGCTGCGCTGAGGTGATCATCGTCCATATACCAGAGCTCTTTAGCCGGGCCTGGGTTGCAAAACTCGGTATCACAGAAAGTGTTGATAGGGTCAACGACCTGCACATGTGGGTGCTGTGCGACCACTGTTTTCAGCATTTGCATCGTCGAGGCGCTGTACTGCTCCACAAGGGCGCGCGCTGTCCGGCAATGTGCACTTGTAAAGCGTATGACGCAGCTTGGTATTGAAACCAGCTGCTCGGGGACAGACGCCACCAAAATGATCTGGATATGCCGATCATCGAGTGTTTTGACGGTGGCGAGTAGGGAATTGGTAAACTTTCGCCGCTCCTCAGCGCGGTCGATCTGGTCAAAGTTGTTTTTGAAGTGATACCGCTCGGCAATGCTGATCGCATCGACGGCCAGGTAGGGCTCCCATCGGGCTGCGAGAATGGCGATGGTGCCGTGCCTTTCTGAAGTGTTAACAATGTCTGCGATGGCCCTTCGTGAAAAGCGACTACAGGCCATCTGCCCATCGCTTTTGAGATCCACGACGCTCGTGCGTGATGTGAGCGGTGGACAGCCGGCCATTGCCCAGGTTCTCAGAGGGATGTCCTGTCGCGCCGAGACTTCATTAAGACTCGGTCGGAGATGATAAGCATGGGAGTCTCCCCACAAAAACAAGGTCTCTGCGCCTTGAGTTCTGGGCGGCGATTCACAAACGGTTGCCTGATCATCGCCTAGTGCGCCGTCGCGCAGACAGTGGCTTGCGGCGACCAGCCAATCTTCACTCACTTGCCAGAATTGCCACTCAGGCTGTGCCTGTCGCTGTGATGCCTGCACCCCCAGGACGAAAGCCGTTGTCGCCACGCTGGTGGTCGTCAACAGGGCCAGCAATAACAGCCTGTGTCGCGGCGCTATGAATCGCCACTGGGTATTGCGCAAAGGCAGTTCTATGTAACGGTGTGCAATTGCTGCCAATGGCAGCGCGGCTGCGGAGACCAGGGGCAGCTCCCAAGGAGATACATCTTCTAACCAGTAATGGCGATAGAAGGCCAGTGCGGGCCAGTGCAGCAGATACCAGGCGTAGGCACGCTGGCCAATCCAGCACAAGGCGCTGTGCTGCAAGAGACGCAGCGCCAGGTCGTTTGCAGGTTGCGACGATAAGCCGTGCAGCAGCAAGGCCGTCAATACGGCTGGCAGTCCAGCCAGCAGCACTTGCAGGGGCAAATCTGGGTCTAGCAGAAGAAAGGACAGGACGATGCCGAGCAGCAGAACAAGATTCATGCTTCTGCGGGGTCGCTGTTTTAGCTCCGACAGCGCCGCGAGCGCGCCGGCAGCAAACTCCCATGCGCGTGTGATCGGCAGGTAGAACGAGGCCATTGGATGCTGCGCGCTGCCCCAGATACAAAGCGCAAGACTTGCAGCCCCAAGCAGCATGACTACTTTGGCGAGATTGTTGGTGCGTTGCCAGCGCGCAAGCAGGAAAGCTGCAGGCACGATGAGATAGAACTGCTCTTCGACCGAGAGCGACCAGAGGTGCAGTAGCGGCAGTTGCTCGAGATAGGGATTGAAGTAAGAGCCCGCAAAACGCCAGAAGAAGACGTTGGCCGAGAGACCCAATGCCGCTATGGCGGACTGGCAGAGGTTCTGGAACTCGCCGAAAGGTGGTAGCAGCCAGTAACCCAGCGCAAGGCTGAGCAGCACCGTCAGCAGCAGCAACGGCAACAGGCGCCGGATCCGGCGGATCAGGAAACTGGTCCAGTCGACGGTGCCTGTGCGCAGCTGCTCCCGGTTCAGGCCACCGATGACGACATAGCCAGAGATGGCGAAGAACACATCCACGCCGACAAACCCGCCACCAAAGCCCGGCACGCGCGAGTGATAGAGCACTACCGCCAGTACGGCGAGGGCGCGTAGGCCATCAATCTCTGGGCGATAGTGGCTGCCCAGGGCGGGGGTATTCACAGGCGTCTCGATGATCGGCTGCATCCCGCTGCCGCTTTTTTTAGTGTGCGTGTCGTTGCTGATACAGCGTGCGCACCCAGTCGAGTGCTGGGTGGCCACTCCATTTTTCGCGCAGTGGAGCAATACCTTGTTTGAAGTAAGGCTGAGAGTAAACCGGGTGCTCGTCCGGGCAGGCGATGGGGGCGAGCAGAGCAGCGGCGGTGATATCCGCAGCACTGAGTTGGTTGCCAACAAGATGGCGGCGGCCATCCTTGAGTTGTGTGGCGAGCCAGTCCAGCGCCTCGGTGAACTTTTGCTCGGATGCGGCGACGGCGGCCGCATTGCCCAGCTTGAGCTTGCTTCGAAAGACCAGTCGCAGCAGCGGATAGGCCGCTCGGATGAAGCGCGCCTGCACGGGTGTGGCGTCGATCGTCCACAATTTGATGACGCCCTCTGCATCGTCGAGCGAGACGCTGTAGGCGTAGCGGATGACATGATTGCCGACGCGGTCAAAGCGGTCTTCCACCGCCAGCACTTGTTCGCGCAATACAGGGTCAGTCGGCATCAGCGCACAGGGACCGCGGTGCTTTTCCAGCCAGAGCAGGATGCGGGTCGAGTCCTGCACGCAGGCGCTGCCGGTATCCAGCACCGGCACCGTGGTGGCCCTGCCGCCACCCTTGCGCAGCGCCTTGGCGATGTGAAGGAACGGCACCCAGGGCTCTTCGACGTAGGCAATGCCGCTGGCATCGAGCAACCACCGGGCCTTTTCGCTGAAGTGCGAAACCGAGAAAGTGTGCAGCTTCAACGTCGCGGACATGGGCTTACTTGAGCAGCGGCGTGGAGGCGCGGATGAGGTCGAGGAAGGGTTCGGGGTAGACGCCCATCACCAGCATCACCACCATCGCCGCCACCAGCATCGCGCCGCCGGCGTTCTGGATCCAGTTCAGCGGTTCGCTCACCCGGTCACGGGTGGGGATGGGCTGGAACATCATGATCAGCACGCGCAGGTAGTAGAAGAGACCAATCGCGCTGCCAGCGATCACTGCGCCCATGAGCCACCACAGGCGCTCTTCGACACCCAGCGCAATCACATAGAACTTGCCGATGAAGCCTGCCGTGACCGGGATGCCGGCCAGCGAGAGCAGCATGGCGACCATGATCGAGGAGAGGTAGGGGCGCTTCCAGAACAGGCCTCGGAATTGCTCGATGTGTTCGACGTCGCGGTCTTTCATCGGGCTTGAGACCAGCGCGATCACGCCGAACACGCCGATGGTGGTGACGACGTAGGTGAGCAGGAAGATGCCGGCGGCTTCGGTGGCGCGATCACCCGCTGCCACCAGTGCCACCAGCAGATAGCCGAACTGCGCAATGGAGGAGTAGGCGAGGATGCGCTTGACGTTGTCCTGCTGCAGCGCCAGCACGTTGCCGATCACCATCGAGGCGATGGCGACGACGCTCAAGGCTTCGATCACCGAAGGCTGCTGGAACAGGCCGACGTTGAGGAAGAGGCGATAGGTCGCTGCAAACACCGCGACCTTCGTGACCGTCGCAAGAAAGGCAGCGACGGGCGCGGGCGAAGCTTCGTAGACGTCCGAAGTCCACAGATGGAAGGGCACCGCACTCAGCTTGAAGGCGACGGCGACGACCATCATCGCGGCACCCGTGAGCATCAGGGGCATGCGACCTTCGACGATCTTCGCGCCGATTTCGGCGAAACCGAGTGCGCCGGTCTCGGCGTAGATCAAGGCCATGCCGAACAGCAGGAAGGCGGAGGCGCCTGCGGAGAGAATCAGATACTTGATGCCACCTTCGAGCGCGCGACTGTCCTTGGTCGGGTAGGCGACCATCGCGTAGAGCGGGATCGACATGAGTTCGAGCCCGATGAAGAAGCCCGCGAAGTGACGGCTCATCGCCATCACCACCGCGCCCATGGTGGACATCAGCAGCAGCAGATACAGCTCTTCGCGGTTGCCCTCGTAGCTCTCGAAATAGGCGCCGCAGAGGGTGAGCACGCCCAAGGCAGCGGCGAGGATGAGGCCTGAGTAAAACAGCGCATAGCCATCCAGCACCAAGAGCGGCGTGATCTGCACTGGCTGGCCGTTGTTGTAGAGCCACAACAGCGGCAGCGACAGCAGGGCGAGGTTCATGCCCAGGATGGTGAGCGCGCCGGTGACGTGATAGCGGCGGCCCCAGGCGATGAACAGCATGATGCCGACGGTGGTGAGCGTCAGCAGAATCAGTGGCGCTAACGCGAGCAGTTCGTTCAGAGTCATGGCGCGACCCCGGTGGTAGCGACGGCCGGGGTGGGCAGCGTCGCCGCTGCCGATGATTCGGCGTAGATCATCTGCACGGTCTGCATCGAAGCGGCACTGACATCCAGCACCGGTTGCGGGTAGAGGCCCAGGCCGAGCAGCAGGACCATCAGCAGCGCCATCATGCCCAGCTCGCGCGCATTCAAGTCTTCGTATTGCGTATCGGCCTCACCGTGGCCGTGCGCATCCGCCTTTTGGGGGCGGCCGTGGAAGGCTTTCTGGATCAGGATCAGCGAGTAGACGGCGGCCAGCACCAGTCCCAGCGCGCAGAGAATGGTAAACAAGGGCGACACCGCATAGCTGCCGGTGAGGATGAGGAACTCGCCGACGAAGTTGCCGAGGCCCGGCAGGCCGAGCGAGGCGGCGCTGAAGAACAGCATGATCGGCGGCAGGTAGGGGAAGCGCGCCCAGAGGCCGCCCATCTGTCTGAGATCGCGCGTGTGCAGGCGCTCGTAGATTTCGCCGCAGAGGATGAAGAGAGCGGCCGCCGAAAGACCGTGCGCGATCATCTGAATCACCACGCCCTGCAAGGCCTGCTCGGTGCCCGCGAAGATGCCAAGCGTGACGAAGCCCATGTGCGAGATAGAGCTGTAGGCAATCAGCCGCTTGATGTCGGTCTGCGAAAACGCGACCACGCCGGCGTAGATCACGCTGAGGGCTGCCAAGCCCATCGCAAACGGAGCGATCTCGCGCATGGCATCGGGGAAGAAGGGCAGGGCGAAACGCAGCATGCCGTAGGCGGCGGTCTTCAAGAGAATGCCGGCGAGATCGACCGAGCCCGCGGTGGGGGCCTGGCTGTGCGCATCCGGCAGCCAAGTGTGAAGCGGCACCATCGGCATCTTCACCGCAAAGGCGAGGAAGAAGCCGAGCATGATCCACCAGGCGATCTGCGGGTCGAGTCCGCGTGCCGTCTTCAAGAGCTCGAAGTAGCCAAAGCTCCACTGCCCCGTGGCCTGATGGTTGAAGAACACCAGCGCCAGGATCGACAGCAGCATGATCAGGCCGCTGAACTGCGTGAAGATGAAAAACTTGGTGGCCGAGTAGATGCGCCCCTTGCCGCCGGGGATGTTGTGACCCCAGAGCGCGATGAGGAAATACATCGGCACCAGCATCATTTCCCAGAAGAAGAAGAACAGGAAGAGATCGAGTGCGAGGAAGACGCCGACGACACCTGCGAGATTCCACAAGAGGTTCAGGTGGAAGAAGCCGACGTAACGGTCGATTTCCTTCCAGGAGCAGCCGATCGCCATCACGCCGAGCAGGTTGGTGAGGATGATGAGCAGCAGCGCCAGGCCATCGAGACCGAGGTGGAAGTTGATGCCGAAGCTGGGAATCCACGCCGCCTTGTATTCGAGGGCGAAGGCGGGTGTGGCGGTGGGCGTGGCGAGCGTGAAGTCGCCGACGAACCACAGCCACACCGACATGGCGAGCACGATGAGCTGGGTGAACAGCGCGATCCAGCGCGGGACGAAACGCGAGTAGCGTTCGGACTGCCAGCTGAGCATGCCCCCGACGAAGGGGATCACCAGCAGCCAGACGAGAATGGTTGGACTCATGTTTTCAGTTCGTCAGGTGTTAGTGCAGCGCAATGGCGGCGATGAGACCAACCGCGCCCGCACCGGCGGCAAAGGCATACCAGCGCAGGTTGCCGGTTTGGGTCGCCGCGGCGAGGCTGTTGGCACCGCGCAGGGTGAGCGGGATGAGGCCGATGACCCAGTCCGCGATGTCGTTCTTGTTGATGTTGGCGGCCCAGACGAAAGGCTTCACAAACAGCTTGTCGTAGAGCCAGTCGAAGCCGAAGGCGCTCTTCCAGAACTGGCCGATGACTTTGGTCACGCCACCATTGGCGAGCGCAGCCGGGATGTCCGGGCGCTTCAGGAACAGGAACCAGCTCAACGCGATGCCTGCGAAGGAGACCGGGATAGGCAAGTAGGCGATCCAGGCCGGGCCGTGATCCGAGCCGTGATCCGCAGCCGGCAGCACGCCATCGAGCGGCAGGTGGATGAAGCCGCCGATCAGTGCCATCACCAGCAGCACCGCGAGCGGGATGTGGTGGTCGAGCGTCTTCGCACCGTGCGGCTCGTCTTTCGGTGACAGGCCATGATGCGCGCCGTGGTCATCGTGACCGTGAGCGTGCGGCTCGGCCTTGCGCCAGCGTTCCGGCCCGAAGAAAACGATGAAGATCAGGCGGAAGCTGTAGACGCCGGTGAGGAAGGCACCGAACAGGCCAGCGATCCACAGCTCGTAATGGCCACCCAGATAGGCCTCGTGCAGGATCGCGTCCTTCGAGAAGAAGCCGCTGGTGAGCGGGAAGGCGCAGAGGGCGAGCGTGCCGATCAACATGCACCAGTAGACGAAGGGAATGTGCTTGCGCAGATTGCCCATGCGGAAGATGTTCTGCTCGTGGTGCATGGCCAGAATCACCGAGCCGGACGAGAGGAACAGCAGGGCCTTGAAGAAGGCATGCGTCATCAGGTGGAACACGGCGGGCTGGTAGGCGCCCACGCCCTCGGCCAGGAACATGTAGCCGATCTGGCTCATGGTCGAGTAGGCCAGGATCTTCTTGATGTCGGTCTGCATCACGGCAATGAAGCCGGCCATGATGAGCGTGAGTGCGCCGATGGTGCCGACGCATTGCAGCGCGAAGGGCGAGAGATCGAAGATCGCGTGGGTGCGGGCGATCAGGTACACACCGGCCGTCACCATCGTCGCCGCGTGGATGAGTGCAGAGACGGGCGTGGGGCCGGCCATCGCATCCGGCAGCCAGGTTTGTAAAGGTAACTGTGCGGACTTGCCCACCGCGCCACCGAGCAGCAGCAGGGCCACGATCGTCGCGCCCGTGGCGCCGACGCCATTCACCACCGGCCAAGCGGCAGGGGCGAGCACGGCCAGCTCCTGGATGTTGAGCGTGCCGAACTCGCGGAACAGGATGAACAGCGCGATGGCCATGAAGGTATCGCCGACGCGGGTGATGACGAAGGCCTTGCGGGCGGCAGCGCCATTGGCGGCGTCGTGGTACCAGAAACCGATCAGCAGGTACGAGGCGAGACCCACGCCCTCCCAGCCGAAATACAGGAACAAGAGGTTGTCGCCGAGCACCAGGAACAACATGCTCGCCACGAACAGGTTCATATAGCTGAAGAAGCGTGCAAAGCCGGCATCGCCGCGCATGTACCAGCTGGCGAACAGGTGGATGAAGAAGCCCACGCCGGTGATCACACCCAGCATGGTCAGCGACAGCGCATCCAGATGCAGAGCGAAGCTGGGCTTGAAGCTGCCGACGCTCATCCACTGCCAGAGCGTGACGACGACGCTGCCACCTTCGGGCGGGTTGCTCAGGAAATCGAAGCCGACAAGTAGCGTGGTGAGCGCGGAGATGCCGACCGAGCCGACGCCGATGACGGTGGCGAGGTTCTCGGAAATCTTGCTGCGGCTAAAGGCCAGCAGGATAAAGCCGAGCAGCGGGGCGGCGAAGGTCAGGGGCAGGAGATTGTGCATGTGCATTAGCCCTTCATCGTCGAAGCCGCGTCGATGTCGAGCGTCTTGAAGCGGCGATAAAGCGAGATGAGCAGTGCCAGGCCCACCGAAGCTTCAGCGGCTGCCAAGGTGAGGATCAGGATGAACATGATCTGCCCATCCGCCGAGGCCCAGCGACTGCCGGCGACGACGAAGGCGAGTGCGGCGGCATTGAGCATCACTTCCAGCGACATCAGCATGAACAGCATGTCGCGGCGGGTTAAGAGACCAAACAGGCCAACCGAGAACAGGGTGGCGGCGAGCAGCAGGCCGTGCTCCATCGGGATCGCATGGATCGCGTTCATTCGTCTTTACCCAAGTGGTAAGCGGCGACGAGGCCGGCGAGCAGCATCATCGAGGCGAGTTCGACGGCCAAGAGATACGGGCCATAGAGGGCGATACCGACTGCCTTGGCACTGACCTCCTGAATGCCAGCAGGCGTCATGAAGCCACCCTTGGGCCAGAGCAGTTGCACCATCTGCCAGAGCAGCACGGCGGCGAGTGCGGCGGGGCCGAGCCAGGTGGTGGGCGAGAGCCAGCGGCGCTCCTGCTCTTCGGTCTTGCGGCCGAGGTTGAGCATCATCACCACAAACACGAACAGCACCAGGATGGCACCGGCGTAGACGATCACTTCGAGTGCGGCCGCGAAGGGCGCACCGAGCACGAAGAAGATCACTGCCACCGATAGCAGCGACAGCACCAGATACAGCAGCGCATGCACCGGGTTGGTGTTGATGACCACCATGATGGTGGCGAATAGAGCCACGGCGGCCGCGACATAGAACGGCGCGCGCGGGCCAGAGATCCAGGCCAGCGCCACCAGTGCGATGGCGACCAGCGCATACGAGAGGCTGTTGATTAAAAAATCCTTCATGGCAGCAAGCTCTTCAGATCAATCGGTGCCGATTCGTTGGCGGCTTCGCCCTTGGCCTTGCCACCGATGGCCATGCCGGCGTGGCGGTAGAAGTTGTAGTCCGGATACTTGCCGGGGCCGTTGATGAGTAGATGCTCTTTTTCGTAGACGAGGTTCTGGCGGTTGTATTCGGCCAGCTCGTAGTCGGGTGTGAGCTGGATCGCCGTCGTCGGGCAGGCTTCCTCGCACAGGCCGCAGAAGATGCAGCGCGAGAAGTTGATGCGGAAGAACTCCGGGTACCAGCGGCCGTCTTCCGTCTCAGCCTTTTGCAGGCTGATGCAACCGACCGGGCAGGCGACCGCACAGAGGTTGCAGGCCACGCAACGTTCTTCGCCATCGGGGTCGCGCGTCAAGATGATGCGACCGCGATAGCGCGGCGGCACATAGGGCTTCACTTCCGGGTAGCTGATGGTGTCGCGCTTGGCGAAGCTGTGCATGAAGATCAGCCCGATGCTGCGCAGCTGTGTCCATACACCCCAGAGAACGGCTTTGAGTTGGCTCATGGCGTTAGGCCCCCGCGCGCCAGAGCACGATGGCCCCGGTCACCAGAAGATTGATGAGAGAGATTGGCAGGCACCACAGCCAGGCCGCAGACATGATCTGGTCGTAGCGCGGGCGGGGCAGTGCGGCGCGCACCAGGATGTAGCTGCACATGAACAGGAAGGTCTTGAGCGCAAACCAGACGAAGGGGATTTGCTCGGTCCAGAACGGGCCATGCCAGCCGCCGAAGAACAGAACGGTGGTGAGCGAGGAGACCATCACAATACCGACGTATTCGCTGACCATGAACATGCCGAACTTCATGCCCGAATACTCGGTGTGATAGCCCTGCACCAGTTCCGATTCGGCTTCTGGTAAGTCAAACGGCGTGCGGTGAACGACCGCGAGCATGGCAGGCACCCAGACCAGAAAGCCGAGGAACTGCGGCACCACGTTCCACAAGCCCTCTTGCGCGGCGACGATGTCGCGCAAGTTGAAGCTGCCTGCTTGGATGACCACGCCCATGAGAGCGAGACCCATGTAGACCTCGTAGCTGATGGTCTGCGCCGTTGAGCGCAGGCCGCCCAGCAGCGAATATTTACTGTTACTGGCCCAGCCGCCGAGCATCACCGCGTAGACCGCGAGGCCCGCGATGGCGAGGAAGAACAGCAGTGCGAGATTGGCGTTGGACACGCCCCAGGTCGGCGTCATCGGGATGAAGATGAAGCCCAGCATCATCAGGCTCATTGCCAGGAAGGGTGCGAGCACGAAGGTGAACTTGTCGGCGAAGGGCGGCAGCCAGTCTTCCTTGAAGAAGATTTTCAGCATGTCGGCGATGACCTGGCCGAGACCAAAAGGGCCGACGCGGTTCGGGCCGTAGCGGTCTTGCCAGAGTGCCAAGAGGCGGCGCTCCAGCCAGATCATCCAGGCGGCGGTGAGTACCAGGCCCAGCAGCATGATGATGGCCTTGACGACGCCCCAGAAGATGGCCGCGAGTTCGGGAGTGATCCAAGCAAACATGCGGTCAGGCTCCCTTGCTCAGACGCACCGAAGCACCCGCTGTCAGCGGCGGAATGCCCGCGAGACCGACCGGCAAGCCAACGCTGCCCTGGGGCAGATCGACGCGCACCTTGGCGGGCAGGCTCAGCACGTACTCGCCCAGCTCGACGCGGGTGAGTGACTGATGCTCGATGCCGAGGCGCTGTGCATCGGCAACATTGATCGCAACAAACGCTTGCGGGATGCGTTCCTGAATCGGCTTGGCCTTGGCAGAGAGTTCCTCACTGCCGAAGTGCGAGTGCATCGGCAACACGGTGAGGCCGTCCGTCGCTTCGAGCTTGGCCGGGAAGTAATCCGCCGCACCGTTGTGCTTGAACAGATGCACGCCGGAGTCGCCGCCCTTCATCGCACCACCCACTTCAGCTTGGAACTTGTTCCAGGCCGACGGCGAGTTCCAGCCCGGCGACCAGGCGAAGGGGATGAGCGCGGCGGGCCGCGTGACGGCGTGCGTGCTGTTGATGCCTTCCATCGAGAAGGCGAGGGCGGAGTCGGCATCCTGCGTCGCACGTGGCTCATGCACGAACACGTTCGCGCGGGCCGCGGTGCGGCCGGATTGGCGCTGGGGTGCGCGGGCGAGCTTAGCCCCTTCGATGCGAAAGGCGGCGCTCGGTGCAGCCTGCGCGATGCCTTTCAGCACGGGCAGGGTGGCTTCGGCATCGGCAATCACGGCATCGAGATTGGCCCAGCTTTGCTGGCCCAATGCGGCGCGCACCTCGCTGATCCAGCGCCAGCTCTCCTGCGTCGCCACGTGGCGGTCGTAGTAGGCGGGGTCGAAGTTCTGGAAGCTGCGCTGGGCGCGGCCCTCGAAGTTGACGAAGGTGCCATCGCCTTCGGCGAAGCTGGCGGCGGGCAGCAGCAGCGCTGAGGTGGCGGTGGTCGCGGTCTGCTGGTGGTCGAGGGCGATCACCGTGCATTTGGCGAGGGCTGAGTCGAGCTGCGTCGCAGTGGCGCGGCGACTCAGATCGTTCTCCAGCACCAGCACTACGCTCTGGGCCTGCGCGGCCTTGGCGAGGGCGGCGTCGATGGCGGGGGCGTTGAGCAGGGCCAGGCCGAAGCTGTTGGCTTCGGGGATCGCCAGCGTGATCGCGGTGGTCTCGACGACTTTCTTCAGTGCGAAGGCGACGTTGGCAGCGGCTTCGATCAGCGCGGTGGAACCGCAGCCGGTGCCGGAGACGATCAGTGGCGTCTTCGCTGCCTTCAGCGTGTCGGCGATGCGCTGCGCCATAGCGGCGGTGTCGGCATCGACCTTCGCCGTTGGCGCGTTCGCATCGAGTGCGTGGGTGATGGCCTGCGCCAGCAAGACTAGATCGCTGACCGAGGCGCGATGCGCTATGGCGGCGATCTCGTCGAGCTTGGTGGCGACCGGCGTGGCAATGAAGATGGGGTTCAGAGCGTGCTGGGCGATGTCGTTGGCGGAGTTGGCCTGCCATTCGGGCACGCGCTTCTCGGCGGACATGGTGGCGAGCTTGCCGCGTGCGGCCTGGCGCAGGGCGAGGGCGACGCGAGCGGCAGTGCCGAGGGTGTCTTCGCCGAGCACGAACACGGCATCGGACTTTTCGATGCGCTTAATGGTGGCGGCGGGCACCGGGCCGTCGCGCAACACCTTGAGGCAAAGCGCGGTCAGCGCCGAGTCCTGCGCCGAAACGCCGGCATAGAAGTTTTCCGCACCGACCAGCGCCCGCAAGGCGAAGTTGGCCTCGACACTCGCACGCGGCGAGCCGATGCCGATCAGGGGCTTATGGCCACCGAGCACCGCTGCGGCTTGGGCGATGGCATCGGGCTTGCTCAGTGCAATCCATTTGCCCTCGCGCTTGATCAGCGCGTGGCGAGGGCGATCTTCCGAGTTGACATGGCCGTAGCCGAAACGGCCGCGATCACAGAGGAAGTAGCCGTTGATCTCGCCGTGATAGCGATTCTCGATGCGGCGCACTTCACCGTAGCGTTCGCCGGGCGAGATGTTGCAGCCCACCGCGCAGCCGGTGCAGATGGCGGGGGCGAACTGCATGTCCCATTTGCGGGTGTAGTGCTCGCTGTGGGTCTTGTCGGTGAACACGCCGGTGGGGCAGACCTCGGTGAGATTGCCGCTGAACTCGCTCTCCAGCACGCCGTCTTCGGCACGGCCGAAGTAGACGCGCGAGGCCGAGCCGAACACGCCCAGATCCTTGCCGCCGGCGTAGTCCTTGTAATAGCGCACGCAGCGATAGCAGCTGATGCAGCGGTTCATCTCGTGGCCGATGAAGGGGCCAAGGTATTGATTGTTGTGGGTGCGCTTGGTGAAGCGGTAATCGCGGCTGTGATGGCCGGTCATCACCGTCATGTCCTGCAAGTGGCAGTGGCCGCCTTCCTCGCACACGGGGCAGTCGTGCGGGTGGTTGGTCATCAAGAGGGCGACCATCGCCTCGCGGAACTCCTTGGCTTCCTCATCCGCGATGCTGATGTAGGTGCCGTCGCTCGCGGGTGTCATGCAGGACATGACGATGCGGCCGTTCTTGTCGTCGGCATCCTTGTATTGCTTCACCGCGCACTGGCGGCAGCTGCCGACGCTACCCAGCGCGGGGTGCCAGCAGAAATAGGAAATATCGAGGCCCAGCGACAAGCAGGCCTGAAGCAGATTGTCTGCCCCATTGACCTCGTGAACCTTGCCTTCAACGTGAATCTTGGCCATGAATCCGGTGCCTTGTTTGTTGTGCTGCTGATGCGATGCGGCGGATGTGCTGCGCTACTGGTTGACCCATTTCATGCGTTCTTTGGCGTACTCGGCTTTCACCCCAACACCGTGCTCCGGCAAGGCGCACACATCAACCTCTTCGAGCGCCTTGGTGACTTCCATACCGGCTTCAAACTCGTGTCGGAAATACTTGAGTGCCGATTGCAGTGGCTCCATCGCACCGGGCGCGTGCGCGCAAAAGGTACGGCCAGGGCCAAGCCAGCGGGTGAGTTTGCTCAGGGTATTGATATCGCTGGGCTGACCTTGGCCGGCCTCGATGGCGCGCATGATCTTCACCGTCCACGGCAGACCGTCGCGGCAGGGCGTGCACCAGCCGCAGCTCTCGCGTGCCATGAACTCTTCGAGATTGCGCACCGCACTGACGATGCTCTGGTCTTCGTTGACCACGGTGATCAGCCCCGTGCCCATGCGGCTGCCAGCCTTGCTGATGGTGTCGAAATCCATCGCCAGATCGAGGTGTTCTGGCAGCAGGAAGTCGGTGGAGGCACCGCCCGGCAGCCAGGCCTTGAGCTTCTTGCCACCCTTCATGCCGTCGGCGTGCACTTCGAGAATCTCGCGCGCCGACGTGCCGATGGGCAGCTCCCAGCAGCCGCGCTTGTTCACGAGGCCCGACGCGCCGTAGAGCTTGGTGCCGCCGTCCTTGCTCTTGCCTTGCGAGAGCGCTTTGAACCAGTCCGCACCGTTGTTGACGATGTGCGGAATATTGCACAGGGTCTCGACGTTATTGACGATGGTGGGCCGACCCCAGAGGCCCGCGATCTGCGGAAACGGCGGCTTGGCACGCGGATTGGCGCGGCGGCCTTCCAGCGAGTTGATGAGGGCGGTTTCTTCACCGCAGATGTAGCGACCGGCGCCGGTGTGGACGTAGAGGTCGAAGCCCCAGTCGCCGCCCAAGATGTTCTTGCCGAGATAGTTCTTGCTCTTCGCTTCCGCAATCGCCTTGTTGAGGCGCTCGGCGCAGAGCACGTATTCGCCGCGCAGAAAGATGTAGCCGAGGTTCGCGCCAATCGCGTAGGCCGCGACGGCCATTGCCTCGACCAGCTGGTGCGGCGCCTGCTCCATCAGCAGGCGGTCCTTGAAGGTGCCGGGCTCCATCTCGTCGGCATTGCAGACGAGATACTTCGGGCCACTGTTCGGTCCCATCGGGATCAGCGACCACTTGATGCCGGTGGGGAAGCCTGCACCGCCGCGGCCACGCAGATTGGCATCCTTGACCTTGCTCTGGATGTCTTGCGGTTGCAGGGTTTTGACAGCGGTCTTGAGTGCGGTGTAACCGCCCTCGGCTTCGTAGCCGACGAGGTCGAGCGGGCCTGCGGCGACGTCGATGAGGCGCGTCAGCGGCTTCTGGTAGTTCGGGTCTTTGGCGGCGCGGCTCATGCGTAAGCCTCCAGCAGTTTCTTCACATCCGCAGGCTCCACCGGCCCATGCAGATCGTCGCCCACCATCAGTGCGGGGCCGCGATCACAGGCGCCGAGGCAGCAGATGGGCAGCAGGGTGAAGCGGTTGTCTTTGGTGGTCTGGCCCGGCTGAATGCCGAGTTGCTTGACCAACTCGCCTTTCAGCTCGTCGTAGCCGGTGAGATGGCAGCTGATGCTATCGCAGACCAGGATGACGTGACGACCAACCGGGCGGCGAAAAATCAGCGAATAGAAGGTGGCCACACCTTCGAGATCAGCGGCTGAGATGCCAATGGCCTCGGCCAGCACCGGGATCGCCTCGTCGCAGACATAGCCACGGCGTTTCTGCACGGCCTTCAGCGCATCAATCGAGGCGGCGCGCGAGTCGGGATAGTGACCGAGCGCGTGCTCGATCTCGTGGCGCTCTTCATCGCTCAGCACGAAGGGCTGGGCCTTCGGAAGATCAGCGAGTTTGACGACAGTAGAAGTAGACATAAGGGTTAGCGATCCACGTCGGCCATGACGAAGTCGATGGAGGCGATGTAGGCAATCAGGTCCGGCACCATCTGGCCGCGAATCGCGGACGGAATCTGTTGCAAGTGCGCGAAGCTTGGCGTGCGGATGCGGGTGCGATAGCTGGCGGTACCGCCGTCAGCCGTCAGGTAATAGCTGTTGATGCCCTTGGTGGCCTCGATCATCTGCGAGGTCTCGCCGTGCGGCATCACGGTGCCCCAACTCACCTGCAAAAAGTGCGTGATGAGGGTTTCGATGTCTTTCAGCGTGCGGTCTTTCGGCGGTGGCGTGGTCAGCGGGTGGTCGGCCTTGTAGGGGCCGGCCGGCATGTTCTTCATGCACTGCTCGATGATGCGCAGGGACTGACGGATTTCTTCTTCGCGCAGCACGGCACGGTCGTGGCAGTCGCCCTTGTGGCCGAGTGGGACTTCAAAGTCGAAGTTCTCGTAGCCGGAGTAAGGACGCGCTTTGCGCAGGTCGAAGTCGCAGCCGGTAGCACGCAGGCCGGGGCCGGTCACGCCCCATTCGAGCGCGGCAGCGGTGTCGTAGGCGGCCACGTCGCGGCCACGGGCGACGAACATGCTGTTTTCGAGCGCGGCCTTGCGGTAGCCGTCGAGACGCTTGGGCATCCAGTCGAGGAACTCCTTGACCTTCACCTCCCAGCCCTGCGGCAGGTCGTGTGCCAGCCCGCCGATGCGGAACCAGGCCGGATGCATGCGGAAGCCCGTGATCGCCTCGATCACGTCGTAGGCTTTCTGGCGATCCACGAACATGTAGAACACGGGAGACATCGCTCCGACGTCCTGCGCGTAGGTGCCGTAGAACAGCAGGTGCGAGGTGATGCGGAAGAACTCGCAGAGCATCACGCGCACGGTCTGCACGCGATCCGAGACCTTGATGCCGGCCAGCTTCTCCAGCGCCATCACGTAGGGCAGGTTGTTCATCACCCCGCCGAGATAGTCGATGCGGTCGGTGTAGGGGATGTAGCTGTGCCAGGTCTGGCGCTCGCCCATCTTCTCGGCACCGCGGTGGTGGTAGCCGATGTCCGGCACGCAATCCACCAACTCCTCGCCATCGAGCTGCAACACCACGCGGAAGGCACCGTGCGCCGCCGGGTGGTTGGGGCCGAAGTTGAGGAACATGAAATCGTGCTGATCGGTACCGCGCTTCATGCCCCAGTCTTCGGGGTTGAAGCGCAGCGCCTCCTGCTCCATGTCCTGGCGCAGTGCGGTCAGCTGGTAGGGGTCGAACTCGGTGGCGCGTGCGGCGTGCTCCTTGCGCAGCGGGTGGCCGCCCTTCCAGCTCGGCGGCAGCAGGATGCGGCGAAGGTTGGGGTGGCCGTCGAAGACGATGCCGAACATGTCCCAGACCTCACGCTCATACCAGTTGGCGTTCTGAAAGACGTTGGTGACACTGGGTAGATGGGGAAACTCGCCAATGAGGGCGACCTTCAGGCGAACGTCCGCATTGCGCTCGATGGAGAGCAATTGATAGACGACGGTGAAATCGGCCTTGGGCTGGCCGGCACGCTGCTTGCGAAAACGCTCGTCGATCGCCGTGAGGTCATAGAGCATCTTGAAGGGCTTGCTGGCCTCGTGCTTCAAGTAGCGCAGCACCTCGTGCAGGCGCTCGACCGGCACCCAGACGGTGGGCATCGCATCGACCGTCGATTGCAGCGTGAAGCCAGCCTCGCCGAAGCGCGTGGTCAGCTCGCGCACCACGTCCGGCACTGAAAGGGGAGTTCCGTCGGCCATGAGTTAGACCGAATCGGGGCTGCGCAGCACGGTTTGCGCCATGCGCTCTTCGTGTTTGGCATCGCGCTGGCTGGGCTGTACCGGCTTGTAGATGTTCTGGTCGCCGGCTGTCCAGGTGATGGGGCGGCGCTCCTTGCCGATGGAGTTCTGCAGCATCAGCAGGCCTTCGAGGAAGGCCTCCGGGCGCGGTGGGCAGCCGGGGATGTAGAGATCAACCGGCAGAAACTTGTCGACGCCCTGCACCACGGAATAGATGTCGTACATGCCGCCGGAATTGGCGCAGGCACCCATCGAGATCACCCACTTCGGCTCCAGCATCTGCTCGTAGAGACGCTGGATGACCGGGGCCATCTTCATGAAGCAAGTGCCGGCGATGATGATGACATCGGCCTGGCGTGGGCTTGCGCGGATGACTTCGCTGCCGAAGCGGGCGAGATCGTGCGTCGGCGTGAAGGTGGTGGCGAACTCGACGTAGCAGCAGCTCAGGCCAAAGTTGTACGGCCAGAGCGAGTTCTTGCGACCCCAGTTGATGAGGTCGCTCATCTTGGCGGTGATGACGTTGCGGCTCACCTGGTCTTCGGTGAACACGTCATCGGGGTTCGGCCCCTTCTGCGTGTAGTCGTCGGTCAGCGGCGAGACACCCGTTGGACGATTCGGATCAATGCGAGTCAGTGTGTATTGCATGGCTTATTCGGCTGCCTTGGCTTGTGCGGCGCGGCGCTTTTTCTGGTGCGGGGTCCAGTCGAGTGCGCCGATGCGGGCGAGATACACGAGGCTGGCGGTGAGGATGGTGATGAAGATGGCGGCCTCGACCCAACCCGCCCAACCGCTCTCTTTCACCGAGATGGCCCAGGCGTAGAGATAGAGGGCTTCGACATCGAAGATGACGAAGAACATCGCCACCAGATAGAACTTGGCGGAGAGGCGCAGGCGCTCAGGGGATGAGGAGACCACACCCGACTCGAAAGGCTCATTCTTCGCACGACCCCCAGAGCGGCCGCCGAGCAGGAAGGAACCGATGAGCATGATGGCGCAGATGCCAACCACCGCGACGATGTAGATCGCCGTTGACCAGAACTCCGGCCCCAGTTGGGTGATGCGCGCAATGATGGCTTCCACGCTTCGGCTCGCTCCGTATCGGTGTTCTGGATGCTGGCGGATGCGCCCTCTGTGAGCGCCGTATGGGACAATGATACGCCAGCCTCCCCGATGCGAACATGCTTGCGGTAGCGGCATTTTTCTGCGCTGGAAATGTTGTGCGTTCGGTACTGGTCATCCTCAAGTTTCGTCAAAGGCTCCATGCAAAAGCTCCAGCTGAAAATCCACGAAGAGCGCCGCCTGCGGGCCGGTCACATGTGGGCCTACTCCAACGAGATCGACACCACCGCCACGCCCATCAAGGGCATGGCGCCGGGCAGCCTCTGCGCCC
>JAZKHC010000019.1:0-42425 GCA_040385605.1 Pseudomonadota bacterium | reverse complement strand
ACATTGCCCAGCGACTTGCTCATCTTGCGGCCCTGCTCGTCCACCGTGAAGCCGTGGGTGAGCACGCTCTTGTAGGGCGCGATGCCATGGGTGGCGATGCGGGTGAGCAGGCTGGAATGGAACCAGCCGCGATGCTGGTCGCTGCCTTCGAGATAGATGTCGCACTGCTCGGGCGCGGCCTGGCCGTTGCCGACGAAGCTCGCAGGCTGCGCCACACCGGAGTCGAACCAGACATCGAGGGTGTCGGTGCCTTTCTCGTACTGCACTTCGTCCACGCCCCAATCGGCAGGAGTGCTGCCAAACCAGGCTTCGAGACCTCTGGCTTCGACGGCATCAGCGACGCGCAGCAGCAGTGCTGCCGTATCAGGATGCGGTTCCTGCGTGGCGCGGTCGATGAACAGGGCCAGCGGCACGCCCCAGAACCGCTGGCGCGAGATGCACCAGTCGGGACGGTCGCGGATCATGCCGGCGATACGCTCTTCGCCCCAAGCGGGAATCCAGCGCGTGGCCTTGATCGCCGCGAGTGCGTCGCGGCGCAGGCCGGCCTTGTCCATGCTGATGAACCACTGCGGCGTGGCGCGGAAGATCAGCGGCGACTTGTGGCGCCAGCAGTGCGGGTAGCTGTGCGTGATCGTGGCCTTGTGCAGCAGCGCGCCGCTGGCTTCGAGCGCCGCCAAAATCGGCTCCTCGGCCTTGCGGACATGTAGCCCTTCGACAACCGGCGTGCCAGTTGCGTAAACGCCATTGCTGCCAACAGGGTTTTTCATTGGCAGGGTGTACGCAATGCCAACGCCGAAGTCCTCAACGCCGTGTGCAGGAGCAGTATGGACAAGGCCAGTACCCGCGTCCGTAGTGACGTGCTCACCTCCCACGATTGGAACTAGCGCGTTGTCGAGTGGCCTGTGTACTCGTAGCTCCGAATGAAGCCTGCAGAATTGATGAGCATTGACGAACTCGTACTCGATTGCTTCAACCATGAATCCCGTCGCGGAAGCGAAACTCGCCAGACAATTTTTAGCGACCAGAATCAGTTCGCTGCCTTGCTCTGCCTTGTGACCACGAACCAACAGATAAGAGATTTCAGGATTTACGCAAAGGGCTTCATTCGCAGGAAGAGTCCACGGTGTTGTTGTCCAAGCGACTGCACTGACTTTTTCGACGATCGCTGTTCCAGCATCCCACTCGACTCGTCTAAGCGTCCCAGTCTCCAAGGGGAAACGCACGTAGATCGAAGTTGATTGCTTGTCCTGATACTCAACCTCCGCCTCGGCCAGCGAGCTTCCGCAATCCAGGCACCAGTGCACTGGCTTGAAGCCGCGCACCACATGCCCGCGCTCGCAAATGCGCGAGAGCACGCGCAGCTGCTCGGCCTCGTAGGCGGGCTGCATGGTGAGATAGGGCTTGTCCCAATCCGCGAGGATGCCGAGGCGCTTGAAGTCGGCCTTCTGACGCTCGATCTGCTCGGCCGCATACTCGCGGCAGTGGGCGCGGAACTCGGCAGCACTCAGCTTCTCGCCGACCTTGCCGAACTTCTTCTCCACCATCAGCTCGATGGGCAGGCCGTGGCAGTCCCAACCCGGCACGAAGGGTGCCAGCTTGCCGTTGAGCCGCTCGGCCTTCACCACCATGTCCTTCAACACCTTGTTGACGGCGTGGCCGATGTGGATGTCGCCGTTGGCGTAGGGAGGGCCATCCAGAAAGTAGAAGCTGTCTTCACGCGACGCGCCTTCGCGCGCGGCCATCAGTGCCGCATACACACCGTCGGCTTCCCAGCGCGCGAGCATGTCCGGCTCGCGCTTGGAGAGATTCGCCTGCATCGCAAACTCGGTCTGCGGCAGGTGGATGGTGTCTTTGTACTTCGAGTCTTCAGCCACTTTTAGATGCCACGGTTGGTGTTGGCAGGAATGAAATTTCTGTTTGCGTTCGCAAACATGGTTTTGACGCGATCGGCATCGAGCTGCATCTGACGCTTGAGCGCGTCGAGCGAGTCGAAGTTCTGCTCGGGCCGTTCATAGCGCAGAAACTCGACTTTCATCTCTGCGCCATACAGGTCGGGCTGCACACCGAACAGATGCACTTCCAGCAGACACGGTGTGCCGCCGATGGCGGGCCGCACACCGAGACTCGCCACGCCTGCGCAAGCCTCGTAGCGACCCGGCACGGTGGCGCGCACGGCGTAGACGCCAAAGGGCAGCGGCGGCAGACGGCGTAGCGGCAGATTGGCGGTGGGCATGCCCAGCTCGCGTGCGAGTTTCTTGCCGTGGCGCACCCGGCCGGAGATCGCATAGCGGCGGCCCAGCAGACGGCGTGCCGGTTCCAGCTCGGCAGCCGCCAGCGCGGCGCGCAGGGCGGTGGAGGAGCAGCGGGTACCCTCCGTGACCAGCATCGGGGCCTGCACCAGCTGATAGCCCTCAGTGCGCGCATGCCGTTGCAGCAGGGCGAAGTCGCCCTTGCGCCCGGCACCGAAGCGGAAGTCATCGCCGATCACCAGCACCCTGGTGCCCAGGTCGCGGGCGATGATGTCGGTGATGAAGGCCTCGGCGGAGCAGGCGGCCAGCCGCGCATCGAAGCGGGCGACGACGACCCGCTGCACGCCGTAGCTGGCCAGCGCATCGACCTTGTCGCGCAGGGTCAGCACCCGGCGTGGTGCTTGCTCAGGCGCGAAGTATTCGCGTGGCGTCGGCTCGAAGGTGAGCACGGTGGAGGGCAGGCCCGTCGCCGCCCCCTGCTTGCGCAGCTCGCTCAGCAGCGCCTGATGGCCGCGATGCACGCCATCGTAGTTGCCGATGGACAGCACGCAGCCGCGCGAGACATTGCGCAGGTTGTGCAAGCCACGGATCAGCTCCATCAAGGCAGTCGCATTGGAAAACAAAGGGCCGAAGAGTATAGAGGCTTGCCCTGCCCTAGCTGCGGCGCGGCTTGAGATCGCGCGGGCGGATGCCCAGCGCAAGCAACACACCGAAGTACGCCGCCATCGCCGCACCAATCAGCACCGCCAATCGCCCGCCACGTGCCAGCGCACCCAGTTCCAGCCATTGCGAGATGGGCGCATGGAACAGGTAGATCACGCCGGACATGCCAAGCGCGGCCAGCGTGACCTTGCCTGCAAACGCGCCCCAGCCAGCCTCCGGCACATAGATGCGGTCGGCGCGCAGTCGGCGGAACAACAGCCCGGCATTGACCCAGGCGGTGAGCGAGGTGGAGATGGCAAGGCCGACATGCGCGCCCTCGATGCCGGAGGCGCGATGCACCACGAACAGGGCGAGGCTGAAGGCCATGCCGACGACCAAACCGGTGATCGCGTATCGCACCGGCAGCTTGGTTTCCTGCCGGGCGTAGAAGCCCGGCACCAAAACCTTGACCAGCGAAAAGCCCATGAAGCCCGCGCCATACGCCCACAGCGCCCAGGTGGTCATCTGCACATCATTGGCCGTGAAGCGCCCGTGGCCGTAGACCGCAGCCACCAAGGGCCCGGCGGCGAGCACCATGCCGAAGGCCGCCGGCAGGCCGATGATGAGGATGGCGCGCAACGCCCAGTCCAGCGTGGCGGAAAAGCGCCTGCTGTCGGCCAGCGCGTGCTGGGCGGCCAGTGCGGGGAGAATCGCCGTGCCGACGGCAATGCTGAAGATGCCGAGCGGGAACTCCATCAGGCGGTTGGCGTAATAGAGCCAGCTCACCGAGCCATCGCCAAAGTGGGTGGAGAGATTGCTGTTGAGTAGCAGGCTGATCTGCGCGATGGACGAGCCGATCAGCACCGGCACCATGAGCTTGAGGATGCGCCGCACCCGGCCATCACCCCAGGCCCAGCGCGGGCGCGGCAGCAGCTTGAGCCTGGCGAGTGCGGGCAGCTGCACGGCAAATTGCAGCACGCCGGCCACGAACACCGCATAGGCCAGCACGTGCACGCCACCATCGCCGATGAAGGCGGAGGCGATCAAGCACAGATTCAGGATCACCGGCGTGAAAGCCGGCAACGCGAATCGCCCATAGGCATTGAGAATGCCGCCCGCCATCGAGGTGAGCGAGATGAACATGAGATAGGGGAAGGTCCAGCGGAGCAGCTCGGCGGCCAGCTCGGCCTTGCCGGCATCGCTCGCAAAGCCGGAGGCGAACATCCACACCAGTACAGGTGCTGCGAGGCAACCAACCAGCGTGATGAGCGACAGCACGCCACCGAGCGTGCCCATCACCACCGCCACCATCTCGCGGCTGGCCTCATGGCCTTGCTGGGTCTTGGTTTCGGTGAACACCGGCACGAAAGCTTGGCTGAAAGCGCCCTCAGCAAACATGCGCCGTCCAAAGTTGGGGATTTGCAGGGCGACCAGGAAGGTATCCATCGCCGCGCTCGCGCCAAAGGCGGTGGCGAGCATGATCTCGCGCACGAAGCCCAGCACGCGCGAGAGCAGCGTCATGCCACTGACGATGCTGGTGGAGCGATTCAGGGAGGGACCTTTCGGCTGTGGGGGTGTGGCGGGGCTTGGAGTCATTGACAGGTCAATGGACGACGACCATACTTCGCGCCCTTTTTTGCCATCTTACCGTGTGCGTCGCTCAAGCGGCTCACCAGACTTACCGGAGTTACCTCTTGGCCAACATCGCCTCTGCCAAAAAACGCGCCCGCCAGGCTGTCAAAGCCCGCGAGCAGAACACCGCCCAGCGTTCGATGGTCCGCACCACGATCAAGAAAGTCGTGAAGGCTGTTGAAGCCAAGAACAAGCCGGAAGCGGTGGCCGCCTACGCCGCGATGGTGCCGGTGATCGACCGCTACGCCGACCGCGGCCTCATCCACAAGAACAAGGCCGCTCGCCACAAGAGCCGCCTGACCGCGCACATCGCCGCAATGGCCTGAAGCTGGTCTGTCGTGCATCCAACGCCGCTCTCTGAGCGGCGTTTTTGTTGGGGAGAGCCTCCAGCTTTCAGGCAGAACGCAGGTTCTTCAAGGCGCTGACGCGCACGGTTTTCTCCAGATGCTCGCCCAGGGCATGGATGGTTTCCTCCAGCCCCTCGGCGCTGGCCTGGTCTTTTTTCTCCTGGATCACGAGCGAGCGGAACCAGCGGCGGATGAGCGAGTTGGGGATGACCAGCATGCGCTCTCGGGCCGGGTCTTCCTGCCAGGGTTGCGTGGCGGCGGCAGAGAGCTTGCCCTCCAACCGTTCGGGATCGTTCCAGACCTCATCCCAGGGGCCGCCCGTGCTCCGCGCAAACAGGTTGAGCTCATAGCCGCTGAATCGCCCGAAACGCGACCAGACCAGACCGATGGTGTCGCGGGCAGGGTCCTCGGCGTCGAGATGCGGCGTTTTCTCGCTGAACAGGCCGCCCGGCAGTTTTTCAAACCGCGTCAGCCGCTCGTTGACGGTGCGGGTGCTGCTGGCCCCTGCATCGGCCAGGCTCTCGATGAAGATGCCGTCGCGGCGCGCCATGACGACCTCGTCCAGCAGCGCGTCATTGACCAGCGCCAGCCGCAGGCCGTGGGCAAAATAGGTGAGGCATTGCAGCTGGTCCCCGCCGAGGCCGGTTCGGCCCGCGGCAGCGTGGGTCAACAGCTCATTAGCGACGGCGAGGGCGGAGCGCATGGCGTATGCGGATGATGGACATGCCCCACTCTAAAACAAATCAGACAATCACCAGATTGTCGCGGTGGACCAGCTCGGCATCGCCCGGATAGCCGATGCGGGTGTTGATCTCCTGGGTCTTCGCGCCCAGCAGGCGCAGCGCGTCGGCAGCAGAGTAATTGCTCAGGCCTCGTGCAACTTCAGCGCCCTCCGGTGATAGACACGCCACCAGGTCGCCGCGCTGGAAATCACCTTCCACCTTGGTCACGCCCACGGGCAACAGGCTGCGGCCCTGCTGTTGCAGCACGCGGGCGGCACCGGCATCAAGATGCAGCTTGCCACGCAGCTGCATCTGCCCCGCGATCCAGCGTTTGCGTGCGGCCATCGGCGTGCTGGCGGCCTTGAGCAGCGAGCCAATGGCCTCGCCGCGCGCGATTTTCAGCAAAGCATCGGGTGTGCGGCCGTGCGCGATCACGGTCGCCGCACCGGAGCGCGCGGCGGTATAGGCGGCATTGAGCTTGGTGCGCATGCCACCCCGCCCCAGCGCACCCTTGCTGTCACCCGCCATGCTCACCAGCGTCGGGTCGGCGAGGTCCGCTTCGCTCACCAGCTTGGCATCGGGGTTGCTGCGCGGGTCGCTGTCGAACAGGCCCTCCTGATCGGTGAGCAGCACCAGCAGATCGGCCTCGATCAGATTGACGGTGAGCGCGCCCAGCGTGTCGTTGTCGCCCAGGCGAATCTCGTCGGTGGCGACGGTGTCGTTCTCGTTGACCACCGGCACCACGCCGTAGTCGAGCAGCGTGTTGAAGGTGCCGCGCGCATTGAGATAACGGCCACGGTCGGCAACATCTTCGTGCGTCAGCAGCACCTGCGCGGCCTTGAGGCCGTGTTTCTCGAACTCCGCCTCGTAGGCGCGCACGAGGCCCATCTGGCCGACGGCGGCGGCGGCTTGCAGGCCGTGGATGGTGTCTGGCCGGGTCTTCAGGCCCAGCCGCGCCATGCCCTCGGCCACTGCACCCGACGACACCAGCACCACCTGTCTGCCCTGCTGCCGCAGGCTTGCGATCTGTGCGCACCAGTCGGCAATGGCGACGCGATCCAGCCCCAGCCCCTTGGCCGTGACCAGGGAGCTGCCAACCTTGATGACCCAGCGTTTCGTATTAGGGAGTGCTTGACGATTCATCGTCAAGAGATCGTGTAGACCCATGAATGTTCACTGCGGCGGAAGGCTGTTTTGGCACAGCGCAAGGAATGAGGGCAGCCAAGGCTTGTTGCCTTGGCAATCCGAAATGACGCGGCGATGTGCCAAAACAGTCCCGCCCCGAAGGGTTGCGGCCAAAATCGCGCATTGCTTCGTTGCGAGACTAGCGAAGGCGGCCAGCATTCGCGTCGTCTCGCGCCTCGCACTGCGCGATTTTGACTCGCAACGCAGCGAACATTCATGGGTCAACACGATCTCCGGTGTCGATATGTTTGGGACGGTGCGCATCCACCCACTGCATGGCCTGCTCGCAGAGCGCATCCACGCCCTTGCGGGTGACGGCGGAAATCACGAAGTGGCGACCCTTGAAGCGCAGGCGCTTGAGGGACTTCTTCACCAGCTCGTCCATCGCCTCTTCAGTGAGCGTGTCGCACTTGTTGAACACCAGCCACTGCTCGCGGCTGGCGACTTCATCGCTGAACTCGGCCAGCTCGGCGCGGATGGTCTTGATCTGCGCCACGATGTCTTCACCGCCCGGCGGGCTGACGTCGATCATGTGTAACAACAGATTCGTGCGCTGCAAATGCTTGAGGAAGCGATGGCCCAGACCCGCGCCACTCGCAGCACCCTCGATGAGGCCGGGGATGTCCATCATCACGAAGCTGCGACCGAGACCGCAGCTCACCACGCCCGGCTGCGGGTAGAGCGTGGTGAAGGGGTAGTCGGCAATCTTCGGACGCGCGGCCGAGGCGGAAGCCAGCAGGGTGGACTTGCCAGCATTGGGCAGGCCCAGGAGTCCCACGTCGCCCATCAGCGAGAGTTCGAGCGCCAGCTCACGCTGCTCGCCCAGTGAGCCCGGCGTGGACTGGCGCGGCGAGCGGTTGATGCTGGACTTGAAGCGACGGTTGCCCATGCCATGGAAGCCGCCCTTGGCGAGCAGCACTTTCTGGCCAATGCGGGTGAGTTCGCCCACCACCTCGTCGGTATCGAGATCAATGATGCGGGTGCCGAGCGGCATGCCGATCACCACATCCTCACCGCCGCGCCCGGTGCATTCCGCACCACTGCCGTTCTGCCCGCGCGGGGCCTCGAAGCGCATGGTGAAGCGGAAGTCTGCGAGCGTGTTGAGGTTGACGTCGGCGATCGCATAGACGCTGCCGCCGTCGCCGCCGTCACCGCCATCCGGCCCGCCGAAGGGGATGGCTTTTTCGCGGCGGAAACTCACGCAGCCGCCACCGCCATCGCCTGCGGCAACATGAATGGTGGCTTCGTCGACAAACTTCATGGTGCAACCTCACTAACCAGCAAATACAGATACAAAAAACCCCCGCCGAAGCGAGGGCTTTTTGACAACACCACGGCGCCTTAAGCGGCCGTGACGATGTCGATGTGCATACGGCCCTTGATGCCGCGCGTCTTGAAGGCCACCTTGCCGTCGGTGAGCGCGAACAGGGTGTGATCCTTGCCCATGCCGACGTTGACGCCGGGCTTGAACTCGGTGCCGCGCTGGCGAACGATGATGTTGCCGGCGATGACCGACTCGCCACCGAACTTCTTCACGCCGAGGCGCTTCGACTCGGAATCGCGGCCGTTGCGGGTTGAGCCTGCTGCTTTTTTGTGTGCCATGACTTTCTCCGTGCAATGTTTCCGCCTAGGCGGAAACAATCTCCGTAATCTTCACCGCCGTGAAGTTCTGGCGATGACCTTGTTCTTTGTGGTAGTGCTTGCGGCGGCGGTGCTTGATGATGCGGATCTTGTCGCCACGGCCGTGCTGCACGACCTCAGCCTTGACCGAAGCGCCGACGACGAACGGCGCGCCGATCTGGATGGCCTCGCCTTCGCCGACCATCAGCACTTCGTCGAACGAGATCGTGGTGCCGACTTCGCCAACGAGGCTCTCGACTTTGAGTTGTGCGCCCGAGGCGACGCGATACTGCTTGCCCCCGGTTTTGATGACGGCGTACATCGTGTTTCTCCGTGACGAAAGCCTAAGCACTCGAACGAACGGGCTTGGGCGAAAGGACGCGGATTTTAGTGATGGCAGGGGTCGAAGTCAACGCGCCTGCATTATCATTCGCGCCATTCAAGGATCGCCGCCCGCATGGACCTCAAAACGCTGCTCCACCCCATCGCAGGCGATCTGGCCGCCGTCAACCAGGTGATCCGCGACCGCCTCGCCTCGCGGGTGCCGCTGATCAACGACATTTCCGGCCACATCATCCAGGCCGGCGGCAAGCGACTGCGGCCTGCCACGGCGCTGCTGGCGGCCGGTGCGGCAGGGCGGCTGGATGGCAATGGCCACATTCTGGCGGCGGTGATCGAGTTCATCCACACCGCCACCCTGCTGCACGACGACGTGGTGGATCGCACCACCTTGCGGCGCGGCCGCATCACCGCCAATGCGCAGTGGAGCGACTCGGCCGCCGTGCTGAGCGGTGATTTTCTCTACTCGCGCGCCTTCCAGATGATGGTGGAGGTCGGCGACATGCGGGTGATGCAGGTGATGGCCGACACCACCAATGCGATTGCCGAAGGCGAAGTACTACAGCTATTGAATGCACGCGACCCTGCGGTGGATGAGGCGCGCTACTTCAAGGTGATCGAGCTGAAGACCGCCGTGCTGTTCCGCGCCGCCGCCTCGCTGGGTGCGCTGGCAGCACAAGGCAATGAGGCCACGGTCGCCGCGCTCGCCAGCTATGGTCTCGAACTCGGCATGGCCTATCAGCTGGCCGACGACATCATCGACTTCACCGGCGACCCGGCCGAGAGCGGCAAGGCGGTGGGCAACGATCTGGTCGAGGGCAAGCCGACGCTGCCCTTGATCCACGCGCTCAAGCACTGCGACGCCGCAACGGCAGCGGCGATTTGCACCGTCATCAAGACCGGCGAGCTGGGCGACTTCGACACCATGCTCAATAAAGTGCGGGCCGCGATTGATTCGACCGGGGCCATCCCCTACACTCTCGCGCTCGCTCAACGGCACTCTGCCCAGGCGAAAGCGTCGCTTGGCGATCTACCCGAGTCGCATTACAAGATGGCGCTGCTGAATCTCGCGGACTTCACCGTCTCGCGCCAGCACTAGATCAACACATCGGGGCGTAGCTCAGTTTGGTAGAGCGCTTGCTTCGGGAGCAAGAGGTCGCAGGTTCGAATCCTGTCGCCCCGACCAGTCTTTTTTCTGGTCTGGCATAACACTCAAAATCCAGTCTTCCGGCTACCTCGGCACCGCTGGGAATCCGCTGCTTTGCCTGGATTCGCGCCGAATGACCTCGCTGATGCGGATCGAGTTGTTGCCGCCCGCGACGCCGAAGGTACCGTGGAACAGGGGCACATCCTCCACGCACAGCTCCATCGTTTTGGGCATGTTGAAGGGGATCACATCGCCGGGCTTGAGGTGCATGAGCTGGCCCAGTGAAATCTGCGTGCGGGTCAGTTCGCAGCTGGCCTCCACCTCGGCCTCGCAGATCTGGTCACGCAGGGTGCCGATCCAGCGTTCATCTTTTTCCACCCGGTCTGACTGCACCCCGGCGTCGAGCTGGTCGCGGATCGGCTCGATCATCGAGTAGGGGATGGTGATGTGGATATCGCCCTCACCACCATCGAGCTCGATGTGGAACTTGCTCACCACCACCACCTCCGAAGGGCTGACGATGTTGGCGAAGTGGGGGTTCATTTCGTGGCTCAGGAACTCGAACTCCAGCGGCATCACGCCGTTCCAGGCCTCGGTGAGGTCGGTGAAGGCTTGCTTGAGCATGAGCTGCACCACGCGCAGCTCCGTCGGCGTGAACTCGCGGCCCTCGATCTTGGTGCGGAAGCGGCCGTTGCCGCCGAAGAAGTTTTCCACCACCGTGAATACCAGCCGCGGCTCGAATACCACCAGCGCGGTGCCCCTGAGCGGCTTGATGCGGACGAGATTTAGGCTTGTCGGCACATAGAGGCCGTGGATGTAGTCGGAGAACTTCTGCATCTCGATGCCGACCACTGAAAGTTCTGCGGTGCGCCGCAACATGCTGAAGAGACCGATACGGAACAGCCGCGCAAATCGCTCGTTGATCATCTCCAGCGTCGGCAGGCGGCCGCGGACGATGCGGTCGTGGGCGGTGAAATCGAAGTTGCGGGCCACGCCTGGCGCTGGCGGTGGGGCGGTTTCGATCTTGCCGTTGTCCACGCCGTGCAATAGCGCGTCGATCTCGTCCTGGGAAAGGATGTCCTGCATGGCATCGCTCGATTGGAATGTTCGAGCACCACGCAGCAAGCCGCATACCAGAGACCCTGCCAGCTTGTTGGCGCGTCGTGTGCAGCATCTGTGACGGGATTCCGCTGCCCTAATGCAGCGTTTGCAGGCGCTCCAGAACCGCCTGGGCCAGCTCATCCGGGCTGAACTTGGCAATGAAGCGGTTGGCCCCCACGCGCTGCACCATGGAGTTGTTGAACACACCGGAGAGCGAGGTGTGCAGGATCACGAACAGCTCTTTCAGCCTTCCATCGCGGCGGATTTCGGTGGCGAGCGTGTAGCCGTCGAGGTCGGGCATTTCAACGTCCGAGATCACCATCGCAATACGTTCGGTCACATTGATGCCCTGATCTGCCAAGCCTTGCAGGTGTCGTAAGGCCTCGCGGCCATCGTTGACCAGCGTGCATTCAATGCCGATCTGGCTGAGGATTTTCTCCACCTGCGTACGTGCCACCCGCGAATCGTCGGCGACCAGAATGCGCCGCCCCCTGGCGAGATGCTGCGCCGCACCCACCAGCGACTCCGACACCAAGGGCGGCTCGCCGATGACATCCGAGAGCACTTTTTCAACATCGACGATCTCGATCAGGTCGTCGCCGTAGCGGGTCACGGCGGTGAGATAACCCTTGGCACCACCTGGCCCGTTGGGAGGTTTCACGTCCTGCACATCAATGTGGATGATGCGTTCCACCGCCTGCACCAGAAACCCCTGTACCGAGCGGTTGAACTCGGCAACGATCACATGCGCGGCGTCTTGCTGGCAGATTGCAGGCCCGCCGACGGCGGCGGCGAGGTCGATCACCGGCACCACGCGGCCGCGAATATCGGCGACCCCACACACCACCGGATGCGCCGAGGGCAACCAAGTGAGCGCAGGGCGCGGGATGACCTCCTGCACCTTGAACACATTGATGCCGAACAGCTGACGCGCATCGACGCGGAACAGCAGCAGGGCCAGGCGGTTGTGGCCGGCGAGTTGCGTGCTCTGGTCGATGCTTTGCAGCAAGCCTGTGCTGGTGCCCATGCGAGTGCTCGGCAGATCGCGGCGGCTAGAACAGATCAACCGAGCCCGACTGCATCGAGCCCTGCAGCACCGGCTTGTGGGGCGGGGCCTTCCATTCCAGCAAATGCTGTTCAGCCTGCTTGCGCCAGCTCTCCACCGAAGTGCGGCGCTGCTCGCCTTCCTGCTCGGTGACCAGCCTGTGCAGGCCCTCGGCCTCGGCAGTCATGGCATTGAGCCGCTGCACATGCACCTGGGCGCTGCCGAGTGCCTGGGTGGAAATGTCCTCGAACTGGAGACAGCGCACGGCTTCGGCCACCGAGTTGCCGATCTGCTGGTTGGCTGCGGATACCTCGCGCAGGCCCGACTCCATGCTGGCGTTGAGCTGCTCGACCTGGCGCAGCAGGCTGCCCACTTCGTCCTTCGCGCGCACGCTCATGCTCATGTCGCGCGAAGCCATGCCGCCGACGGTATCGCGCACCTTGGCGACGGCATCCTTGCTGCTGCCGACCAGCTTGCGAATCTGTTCGTTGAAGTTGTTGCTGCGCTGGCTGAGGTTACGCACCTCTTCGGCCACCACCGCGAAGCCACGCCCGGCCTCACCGGCACGCGCTGCTTCGATGGCGGCATTCAGCGCCAGCAGATTGGTCTGGTCGGCAATGCTCTTCACATCGCCCAGGAGCTCAAAGATCGCATCGAGGTGCTGCACCATGCTGTCGATGTGACCGACGCTCGCCGAGCTTTGCTTGCTCACCTGCGAAAGCGTGTCGACCAGCCCTTCCATGAGATTGCCGGCGAGCTGGGCGAAGCGGCGCACGTCGACGCCATCGGCACCGGCCTCGCGCTGCACGATGCGGGCGACGGTGGTGGCCTGAACCTGCGACTGCTGGTTCATCGCCTCGAAGCTTTTCTGCAACTGGCCGACCGCATCGCGGATCAGCACCCGCACGCGCTCGAGTTCGCCCTGCACGCCGGCCGCCTCATGGCGGGCATTGCCGCACAGCGTGGCAAGCACCCGGTGCGGCTCGGTGAACACGCCAAGGTCGCGGCTGCGCGCGGCGGCCTCCTTCTCGCGCTCCTGCTTCTGCAACAGCCAGACGGCATGCACCCAGGCCATCACCATCACCAGCAGCACCGCCCAGGTGAGCGATGTGGGCGCGGATGCGAGTTGCACCAGCGTGTGTGCGCCCGTAAGCACCAGGGGGATCAGCAGGGTTTTCTGTGTGGGGCTCAGCATGGGGTTGCCCTCGTGTGGTGGTTGCTATTCGATGAGCTATCGGCAGTGCGGCAGCCGTCTTTAGGCCGCACGTTGTACCGCGACCCCGGCGGCGAACTTCAGCAGCTGGTCGGCAATGCGGTGCAAGGGCAGTACCAGCTCCGCCGCGCCAATTTTGTGTGCCGCACCCGGCATGCCCCAGACCACGCTGCTGGCCTCGTCCTGAATCAAGGTGTGCGCACCCGCCTGGCGCATGGCCAGCAGACCACGCGCGCCGTCCTCGCCCATGCCGGTGAGCACCGCGCCCACCGCATTGGGCCCGACCCATTCGGACACCGAGCGGAACAGCACATTGCAAGACGGCCGCTGGAAGCATTCCGGTGCTTCGTCCGTGAGGCGGCAGATGTAGCGCGCACCGCTCCTCACCACCGTGAGATGACGACCGCCGGGGGCGATGTAGACATGGCCCGGCACGATCTGCTGGCCGTCGCTGGCCTCGAACACCATCATGGCCGAGCAACGGTCCATGCGATCGGCAAAGGGGCGCGAAAACATGGCCGGGATGTGCTGGGCGATGACGATGGCGGGGGCGTCGGCTGGCATCTGCATCAGCACTTCTTTCACTGCCTCGGTGCCGCCGGTGGAGCTGGCGATGGCGATGATCTTTTCGGTGGTGCCGAAAATCCGCCGCTTGATCGGCGCATTGCTGGCCACCGCGGCGGTGTTCGTCGCACGCGGGCTCTTGGCGAAAACCTTGGCCTGCGCCACCGCCTTCAACTTGCTGCGCAGTTCCTCGGCGTTTTCGATCAGGCCGGACTTCACGTCGATCTTTGGCTTGGTGACGAAGTCCACCGCGCCCAACTCCAGTGCCTGCAGGGTCACTTCGGCACCGCGCTCGGTGAGACTGCTCACCATCAGCACCGGCAGAGGGCGCAGGCGCATCAGGTTTTCGAGAAAGGTCAGGCCGTCCATGCGCGGCATCTCGACATCGAGCGTCAGCACATCGGGATTGAGTTGCTTGATCTTGTCGCGCGCGACCAGGGGGTCGGCAGCGGAGCCAACGACCTCGAAGACGGGGTCGGCCGAGATCATCTCTGTCAGCAGCTGCCGCACCATGGCGGAGTCGTCGACGATGAGGACTTTGATGGGCATGGGGTTCACTAAAAGAGTTCGATACTGCCTGCCGCCGGAGCCTGCACCAGGCGCGAGCGATAGGCGCTTTCATCTGCCAGGTCGCTCTTCACGGCGAGCACGGTGAGCCGCTTCACCATCGCGCGGCCGGACTGCGGCAGGTAGCCGATCTTGCGCGGGCAGATGTCGCCGAGATCTTGCGAGACGATGGGGATACGCTCGGCCTTGAGGTAGTCGAGCACGAAGCTGACGTTGCGGGCGCCGACATTGCTCTCGCTCAAGCTCTTCAGCACCGCGCCACCACCGAACACTTTCGCTTCGAGCATGCGCCGTGAGGCACCGAGCTTGAGTAGCTCGTTGACCAGGATTTCCATCGCGTAGCTGCCATAGCGCGCCGAGCTGCCACCGTTCTCGCTGTCCGGCAGCATGAAGTGGTTCATGCCGCCGATGCCCAGCTCGCGGTCGCGGATGCAAGCGGAGACGCAAGAGCCCAAAACGGTGGTCAGCGCCATCGCCTTGCCCGTCACGTAGAACTCGCCGGGCAGGAGCTTGATCGCCGGCAGATCGAACTGCCGCTCGTGGTAGCTGAAGCTCGCCCAGCCATCCCCGTGAGCGCCCGACTTTGCCCAGCGGTCTAAGGCCGGCGCGGCCAGGGCGGCAGCACTCACGCGCCTGCCCCGGTCTTGCGCTTGGGCGGGGCAGCAGCAGCGTGCACCGGCTCGTAAACGGTGCGGCCGCGCGAGCGGATCAGATCAGCACAGTGGAAGAAGCTCTCGGAGTGCCCAGCGAACAGCAGGCACTCCCGGCTCATCAGCGGCAGAAACTTCTCGATGATCTGGTGCTGTGTGGGCTTGTCGAAATAGATCATCACGTTACGGCAGAACACGGCATCGAAAGGGCCCTTCAAGCCCCAGCGCTCGTCGAGAAGATTCAGCGGCCGCCAGCTGATGAGGCGTTGCAGTGGCTCGACCACTTTGCAGAACCCGGCGTTGGCACCGCTGCCACGACGGAAGAACTGCTTCAGCCGCGCAGGCTCCAGCTTTTCGACCCGATCCATCGCATAGACACCACGCTGGGCGGTATCAAGCACATTGGTGTCGATGTCGGTTGCAAGGATCGCCACCGGCGGGTTGAAGGTGCCGTAGTGCTCCACCGCGGCCATCGCCAGCGAATAGGGTTCTTCACCAGTAGACGCTGCGGAGCACCAGATGAGATGGCGCGGCTTCGGTGCCAGTGTGGCGAGATGCTCCTTAAGCATGTCGAAGTGATGCGGCTCTCGGAAGAACGCGGTGAGATTGGTGGTGAGGGCATTGGTGAAGCCCTCCCACTCCTGCTCCAAAGCGCCACTCTCCAGTTTGTCGAGGTATTGCTTGAACTCGCTCAAGCCCACCTCGCGCAGACGACGCGCGAGGCGGCTGTAGACCATGTCCTCCTTGCTCTGGTTGAGCACGATGCCGGCCTTGCGGTGGATGAGCTTGCTCACCCGGTCGAAGTCACGGGGCGTGAAGGTGAATTCGCGCTCGCTCGCTCTTGCTGCTGCTGTTCTCACACTGCTCATGGCGCATCCCGGTGGCAGTCCGTGGCAAGGGGTTTGGCTTTAAAACTCGGTCCACTGGCCGTCGCCACCACCGTTGGCCTTGGCCGCCGGTGCGATCTGGGGCTGACGGCGCGCGGGCGGGCTGCGGGTCGGCGGGGCGGCGCTGCGCACCACCGCCTTCAATGCCGGGCGGATGGGCGTCGGTGCTGTCGGGCGCTGCACGTAGCTCGGCATCACCTTGGCGGGCGGCGCCTCGTTGCCGAGGCGGAACATCGCCACCGATTCGATCAGCCCACCGGCCTGCTCTTCGAGTGAACGGGCGGCGGCACTGGCCTCTTCCACGAGTGCAGCGTTCTGCTGGGTCATCTCGTCCATCTGCGTGATGGTCTGGTTCACCTGCTCGATACCCTGGCTCTGCTCCTGCGAGGCGGCGGTGATCTCGGACATGATGTCGGTCACGCGCTTCACGCTGTTAACGACTTCGTCCATGGTCTTGCCGGCCTGTTCGACGAGCTTGCTGCCGTTGCCGACCTTCTCGACGCTATCGCCGATCAGCGACTTGATCTCCTTGGCGGCACCGGCACTGCGCTGGGCTAGGCTGCGCACTTCGGCTGCCACCACCGCAAAGCCGCGGCCCTGTTCGCCGGCACGGGCGGCTTCGACTGCCGCGTTCAAGGCGAGGATGTTGGTCTGGAAGGCGATGCCGTCGATCACGCCGATGATGTCGGCGATCTTCTTGCTGGCCTCGCTGATCTGGCTCATGGTGGTCACCACACTGCTCACCACCTGCCCGCCCTTGATGGCGACATCGCTGGCGCCGATGGCGAGCTGGTTGGCCTGGCGGGCGTTCTCGGCGTTCTGCTTCACGGTCGAGGTCAGCTCTTCCATGCTCGAAGCGGTTTCTTCCAGCGACGCCGCCTGCTGTTCGGTGCGGGCAGAAAGATCGGTGTTGCCGCTGGCAATTTCCTTTGCAGCGGTATTGATCGCCTCGCTGGCGGTCTTGATGTTGCCGACCACGCTCGCCATCGAGTCGAGCACAGCGTTCACGCCGCTGCACAGGTCGCCGATGTTGCCGTCCTTGCCTTCCATCGGGATGCGCCCAGCGAGGTCGCCCTCTTTCGCGGCCATCACCACTTCCTGCGTCTGCCGCACCGCGATTTCGAGCTGCTGCGCCGCACGCACCTGGTCACCGACGTTGGTGCAGTACTTCACCACCTTGAAGGGCTTGCCGTTCATGTCGAGGATGGGGTTGTAGCTGGCCTGGATGTAGATCTCCTTGCCATCCTTGCCGTAGCGCTTGTACTGGCCCGAGTCGTATTCGCCGCGGCCGAGTTTTTCCCAGAACAGGCGGTACTCGGTGGACTCGCGCACGGTGCGATCCACGAACATGCTGTGATGGCGACCCTTGATGTCGTCCAGACGGTAGCCGACCGTCGACAGGAAGTTTTCGTTGGCATTGATGATGGTGCCGTCGAGCTTGAACTCGATCACGCCCTGCGCCTTACTGATGGCCGAGAGCTGGCCCTCGAAGTCCGCCGCCTTCATCTTGGCATCGGTGATTTCGGTGGCGAACTTCACGACCTTGAATGGCTTGCCGTTCATATCCATGATCGGGTTGTAGCTGGCCTGTATCCACACCTCGCGGCCACCCTTGCCGATGCGCTTGTATTGGGCGGCGTCGTATTCGCCGCGGCCGAGTTTTTCCCAGAAGGCGCGGTATTCCGCACTCACCGAATAGGCGGTCTCGCAGAAGATGCGGTGGTGCTGGCCGCGGATCTCGTCCATCGAGTAGCCGAGCGTGCGCAGGAAGTTGTCGTTGGCGTTGAGGATGTTGCCCTTCAGGTCAAACTCGACCACTGCCTGGCTCTTGCCGATGGCGCTGATCTGACCCGAGAAATCGGCGTGCTGCATCTTCTGGTCGCTGATGTCGGTGGCGTACTTCACCACCTTGAACGGCTTGCCGTTCATGTCGAAGATCGGGTTGTAGCTGGCTTGGATCCAGATTTCCTTGCCGTTCTTGTGGAAGCGCTTGTATTGGCCGGCGTCATACTCACCGCGGCCCAGCTTGTCCCAGAACACCCGATACTCGTGGCTGGCCCGATACGAGGGGTCGACGAACATGCCGTGGTGCTGGCCCTTGATCTCGCGCAGCGTGTAGCCGAGTGTGTTGAGGAAGTTCTCGTTGGCGTTGAGGATAGTGCCGTCCATCGAGAACTCGATGACCGCCTGCACCTTGGCGATGGCTCCGAGCTGGCCGGCCACATCAGCCTGCTGTAGCTTGGCCTCGGTGATGTCGGTGGCGTACTTCACGACCTTGAAGGGCTTGCCATTCATGTCGAATATCGGGTTGTAGCTGGCCTGTATCCACACCTCGCGGCCGCCCTTGCCGAGCCGCTTGTACTGGCCTTGGTCGTATTCGCCGCGACCGAGTTTTTCCCAGAACACACGGTATTCGGGGCTGACGCGATAGGCGGGCTCCGCGAACATCGAATGGTGCTGGCCCTTCACCTCGTCCAGCGTGTAGCCCATCGTGCTCAGGAAGTTTTCGTTGGCATTGAGGATCGTCCCCTTCAAGTCGAACTCGATCACCGCCTGTGCCTTGCCGATGGCGGCGAGCTGGCCCGTGAAATCAGCCGCCTGCAACTTGGCTGCCGAGACGTCGGTGGCGTACTTCACGACCTTGAAGGGCTTGCCCAATGGGTCGAGGATGGGGTTGTAGGTGGCCTCCAGCCAGATCTCTCTGCCGCCCTTGCCGAAGCGCTTGTATTGGCCGCCCTCGTGTTCGCCACGACCGAGCTTTTCCCAGAACTGGCGATACTCCAAAGAGCTGCGCTCGGTGGCATCAACGAACATTCCGTGGTGCTGGCCCACCACCTCTTCCAGCGTGTAACCCACCGTGTTCAGGAAGTTGGCATTGGCCGCCAGGATGCGCCCATCGAGCGCGAACTCGATCACCGCCTGCGACTTGTGGATGGCGGCAATCTGGCCCTCCATATCTGCCTCGCGCAGCGCCTTGGCGGTAATCACGACTTTGCTGGCAGCAGCAGCAGCAGCAGCAGCAGCAGCAGCAGCAGCAGGTTTGGCCTTGCCTTTGGATTTGGCAACAACTTTCGGTGCTGGCTTCTTGGCGGTTTTGGTAGTCATGGCAGGTCTCGTGGTGTTGTGCTTTGGGATCAGTGGGTTTTGCTGGCTTCGTCGCAGAGAACGAGGTCGGCAGAGCGGAGCAGCTTTTCGATATCGACGAGGATCAACATGCGGTCTTCGAGCGCGCCGATGCCGGTGATGAACTGGCTGGCGTTGCCGGACTGCGACACGCCGAGGTCAGGCGGCGGGCGCAGCTGCGCCTCGGTGAGCTGCATGACGTCACTGACGCCATCCACCACGATGCCGACCACGCGCTTGGCGATGTTCAGAATGATCATCACCGTGAAGCTGTTGTATTCGACGACACCGACGTTGAACTTGATGCGCAGGTCGAGCACGGGGACGATGGTGCCGCGCAGGTTGATCACACCCTTGATGTAGTCGGGCGCATCGGGCAGGCGAGTCACCGTGTCGTAGCCGCGGATTTCCTGCACCTTGAGTATGTCCACGCCGTATTCCTCGTTGCCGAGGGTGAAGGTGAGGAACTCGTTAGCGCTGTTCGCCTGCACGAGAGCCTGCGGGGCTGCGCTGCTGACGGTCGAAGTGGCGAGGGTCATGGCTGTTCCTGGGAGTGGGTTAGGCCGCAGCCCGCTGGTGCAAGTCGCGCACCAGCGAACCGACGTCGAGAATCAGTGCCACCCGGCCATCGCCGAGGATGGTGGCGCCGCTGATGCCGAAGACCCGCTTGTAGTTGGCCTCCAGCGACTTGATGACGACCTGCTGCTGCGCGACCAGCTCGTCCACCTGCAAGGCGATCTTTTTACCCTCGGCCTCGACCAGCACCAGCACGCCCTGGGTCGGGTCGCGGTGTTCGGCGGGGATGCGGAAGGCATTGCTCAGCGAGACCAGCGGCAGGTATTCGCTGCGCACCTTCACCACACGGCCAGCACCGGCGACGGGCTTGACCTGGTCTGCGGTTGGTTGCAGGGACTCGACCACGCAGTTGAGCGGCACGATGAAGATTTCCTCGCCGACGCGGATCGACATGCCATCCAGGATCGCAAGCGTCAGCGGCAGACGGATGGTCACCGTCGCACCCTTGCCCGCGACGCTCTGCAAGTCCACCTGCCCGCCGAGCGAGAGGATGTTCTTCTTCACCACGTCCATTCCCACGCCGCGCCCGGATACATCGGTGACCACCTCGGCGGTGGAGAAGCCATTGGCGAAGATCAGCTGCCAGACCTCGCTGTCGCTCATCGTATCGCTGACATTGAGGCCGCTCTCGCGCGCCTTGGCCAGGATGCGTTCGCGGTTGAGGCCGCGGCCATCGTCCGAGATTTCGATGACGATGCTGCCGCCCTGATGGGCCGCGGAGAGACGAACAGTTCCAACCGGGTCTTTACCGGCGGCGATACGCGCCTCGACGGTCTCGATACCGTGATCCAGCGAGTTGCGCACGAGGTGCGTCAAGGGGTCGGCGATCTTCTCGATCAGACCCTTGTCCAGCTCGGTTGATTCGCCGAGAGTGATGAGCCGAACCTGCTTGCCGAGCTGGCCTGCGAGGTCATGCACCATGCGGGGAAAGCGCGAGAACACGAACTCCATCGGCAACATGCGGATCGACATCACGCTCTCTTGCAGCTGGCGCGTGTTGCGGTCGAGCTGCGAGAGCCCGCCCAGCAGTTTTTCGCAGACGATGGGATCGAGCACGCCGGCCTGCTGCGCGAGCATGGCCTGGGTGATGACCAGCTCACCGACGAGGTTGATGAGCTGGTCGATCTTCTCGGTCGAGACGCGAATCGAGCTGCCTTCCGGCCCGCCCTGGCGACGATCACCGGCACGGCGATCGTGTGCCATGGCACTGGGCGGCACAATGGCTTCGTTGCGCGCGGCGGACTTGCCGCCTTCTATCAAGGTGAGCACCGGCTTGCTCGCCGGTGCGGCTTCGAGCGCGGTGATGACCAGATGGCACTCGTCCTCAACCCAGGCAAAGGCCTCGCGTACGCGGGCCTCATCGACGTTGCCGGTGAGTGTGAGCACCCAGTTGAGATGGCAGTCTTCTGGCACCTTGTCGCCGAGCTTGGGCGCGTGTTCGCAATGCGCTTCGACGTTGAGCGTGCCGAGGCTGGCCAGCTCTCTGAAAATGTGGCGTGGGTCGTTGCCGCTTCGGAACAGGCTCGGAACTGGCGTGAATTCGATCTTGAAGCCGGTGCTGTTACTGACTGATGCAGGGGCTTCGACGTGCATCACGGCGGCGGCGGGTGCTGCTGTATTTGCGAGCGTGGCAGCGAGTGCATTCTGATGCGCGGCAATCAGTGCGACATTGGCCTCGCGGCCATCACGAGCGGCTTCGAGCAGCTCGCGCACGGCATCGACCGAGCCGAGCAGCTGATCGACCAGCGGCTGTGCCACCGGCCGTACGCCAGAACGCATCTGGTCGAGCAGGGTTTCGAGAATGTGGGTGAAGGCTGCCACCGCACTGAAGCCAAAGGTGGCCGAGCCGCCCTTGATGCTGTGCGCGGCGCGAAAGATTGCGTTGATGGTTTCCTTGTCGGCGGTGCCGGGGTCGAGTGCCAAGAGGCTCGACTCCATCGCATCCAGGCCTTCAAAGCTCTCTTCAAAGAACGCCGCGTGAAACCGGGCCAGATCAATCGTCATGGCGGTTTCAGCCCAGCACTTTCTGGATCGTGGCAATCAGCTGTTCGGGGTTGAACGGCTTCACCAGCCAGCCCGTCGCCCCGGCCGCCTTGCCTTCGGCCTTTTTCTCGGGCGTGGATTCGGTGGTGAGCATCAGCAGCGGCGTGAACTTGTAGTCCGGCAGCGTGCGCAGGTTCTTCACCAGCGTCAGGCCATCCATGTTGGGCATGTTGACGTCGGCGAGCACGAGCTTGTACTTGCTCTGCTTGGCAAGCCCGAGGGCGACCGCGCCGTCTTCGGCCTCGGTCACTTCGTAGCCCGCGGCCTTGAGCGTGAAGGCGACCATCTGCCGCATGGAGGCGGAGTCGTCGACCGCAAGAATGTGTGCGCTCATGGGGCGGTGCTCACTTGTGCCAAGGCCATCAGGCTGGTGATGCCGAGCAGGGCGGCTGCCGCACGCAGGGTTTCGGATGGCTCCTGCCAGCGCGTCTCGCGGCCCGCGCTGCGGCGGTCGCGGCAGAAGAGGCAAAACAGTTCGAGTGCGGCGGTGTGGATGTCGCGCACGTCGCGGCCTTCGAGCACCACCGTGCGCGGCTCATCGATGGCGGCGCAGAGCTGCTGGTGCAGGCTGGCGGCGTCTTCGATGCCAAGCTGCGAACCGACGTTGATGTGGCTCTCGTCGGGCGTGGTGGCTGGTGTTGCCATGCTGCGGACTGCCATTTTTCGCGCCATGTTCTGCTCCCGTGGCTCTGCTTCAAGCGGCTTCCAGCGGGCTGGTTGGCGCGCTGAAACTCCAGTGACAAGGGGCTTAACGGCAAGGCCTGTACCGACTTGACCGCCTGATCACGCAGAACAGCGGTGCAGCGACAAGGGGTGCTGAAAACCGCCTCAAGCGGTGTTAAGACACTCGGTCGCCAGCAGCGCATCAAAGCTGACCAGCGTCAGCAAACCGTCTTCGCGCGTCACCAATCCTTGTATGAAGTCAGGCTGCTGACCCTCGCGCGAACGCGGCACGGGTTTGATGTCATCGGAGGTGAGGCGCAGCACGTCAGAGACGGCATCCACGGCCAGGCCCAGCATGGCGCCGGCGTGTTCGAGCACCATCACTCGCACCACCCTGCTGCTGCGTTCGCGGCCGAGCCAGGCACGCAGGTCGAGCACGGTGACGATCTGCCCGCGCAGATTGATGACGCCGAGCACGGCTTGGGGCGCACCCGGCACCGGCTCGATCTGCACCTCGGCGAGCACCTCACGAACGCGGCCGATATCAACGCCGTAGCTCTGGCCGGCGAGCGAGAAACTGATCCATCGCTGGAACGCGGGCGGGTTGTGGCTCATGAGACCTCGTGCGCCTTGATGAGACTGGCGATATCGAGAATGAGTGCCACGCCGCCATCGCCAGTGACAGTGGCACCCGCGAACCCCGCCAGACCTTTGAGCAGCGCGCCGAGTGGCTTGATGACGACCTCCTCCCGGCCGCGCACCTCGTTGACGATCAGGCCATAGCGGTCGTCGTTGATGCGCACCACCACCACATGCCGCTCGCTGCCCAGGAAGGCATCGTCGGTCTGTGCGGGATTGACCCAGCGACCGAGATCGACCAGCCGCAGCGACTCCTCGCGCAGCAGTAGCACCGGCTTGCGGTCGAGCCAGCGCACTTTCTTCGGGTCGAGCGCCGAGACCTCGAACACCGAGGGCAGCGGCACGGCGTAGACGCGCTCGGCAACCGTGACCATGAGCGTGGGGAGGATCGCCAGTGTCAGCGGCACCCGCAGGCGAAAGGTGGTGCCGACGCCGACTCGCGATTCGATCTGCACCATGCCGTTGAGGGCATTGATGCTGCTCTTCACCACGTCCATGCCCACACCGCGGCCACTCAGATCAGTGACCTGCTCCTTGGTCGAGAAGCCCGGCATGAAAATGAGTTCAAGTGCGGCCTGGGCATCGAGACGTGCGGCATCGGCGGCGGCCATCAAGCCTTTTTCAACCACTTTTGCGCGCAGGCGTTCGGGGTCGATGCCAGCGCCGTCGTCGCGCACGGTGATGAGAATGTGATCGCCCTGCTGCTGCGCGCTGAGCGTCAGCGTGCCGGCACGCGCTTTGCCGTTGGCCGCTCGCGCGTCCGGCATTTCGATGCCATGGTCGCAGCTGTTGCGCACCATGTGCATCAGGGGATCGCCAAGGGCATCGACGAGGTTCTTGTCGAGATCGGTTTCTTCACCAACCAGCACGACGTTGATCTCCTTGCCCAAGCCCCGCGAGATGTCGCGCACCAGCTTCGGGAAGCGCGAGAACACCTTGCGTATCGGCTGCATGCGGAGTGTGAGTACCGAGCCTTGCAGACGGCTGGTGATGGCATCCAGCTCGCTCACCACCTTCTCGTTGCCAGCGCCACCGCCCCCCTGCACACGCAGGGTCTTGAGGCGGTTGCGCACCAGCACCAGTTCGCCGACGAGGTTCATCAGCGCGTCGAGCTTGTTGGTGTCGACGCGCACGCTGGTGTCGGGCGCGTGGTCGCTGGCGCGGCGCTGTTGCATGGGGGCTTCCGGCTCGGCCCTTGCAACCGGGGGTGGAGGCTCCGCAGCTTCGATGATCTCGGGCTTTGGCGCCGCACCGGGCTTGCCATGCAACTGATCGAGCAGTGCCTCGAATTCGTCATCGCTGATGGTGTCACTCGTCGGCGCGGCAGCGACCACTGGCGCTGCGATCACAACCGGTGCCAGCAGTTGATCCTTGAGAGACTGCAACAGCGCCGGCGCCGCTGCGGCCGGCATTTGGCCCTTGCCGACGCAGGCCATCATGCGCTGCACCTCGTCGAGTGCGGCGAGTGCGGCATCCATGAGTGCGGCATCGACCTTGCGCTTGCCGGATCGCAGCACACCGAACAGCTCTTCGGCGCGATGGCAGACCTCGACCAGTGGCGGAATGGCGAGAAAGCCCGCACCGCCCTTCACGGTATGGAAGGCGCGGAAGATCGCATTGAGCAGATCGAGATCGTCCGGGCGGTTCTCGAGCGCCACCAGCTGTTCGCCAAGACGCTCCACCAGCTCGCCGGCCTCGACCAGAAAATCGGCGCGGATGTCGTCATCGACTCCAGACATCATTTCGCGCTCTCCTCAAAAGATTTACATGAACATGGCGAGCAGGGCATCGGCATCAGCCTGGTCGGCGCTGGCAGCGCCCACGCCGGGGACGACGGGGCCTTCCAGCCCCTTAGCGGCACGCGCGGGCTGGGCTTGAGCGCGCGGACGACCGTTGAGCAGCGCAGAAAGACCGTTCTCGACCTCGCGCACCACCGCGCCCACGCGCTTGAGCAGCTGGCCGCTCAAGTCCTGGTATTCCTGCGCCTGCGCCAGCTCCGAAAGCCGCGCACGCAACTGACCATGACCCTGACGCAGGCGGTCCTCTGACTGCCGCAAGTCGTGCTCGACCTGCATGAGCGCCTGCGACTGACCCGCCGCCATGAACACCCTGGCGCGCGACTGGCCAATCTCCTGCGCCACCTGCGCCATTTTTTGCAGTTCGGCCTGGCACTGCTCGACCAGATCGAGCGTGTGGTGCGCGGCTTTTTCAGTCAGCGCCGTGACATGCGCGATGCGCGCGCTGGTATCTGGCAGCTCATGGCTGATGCCGCTCCAGCGCTGGTCTGATTCCAGCGTGGCAAAGGCCTGGTGCAGGCTCTCGGTGAGCCGCTCGATGCGCAGGAACAAGCCCTGCTCGCGGCGGTGCAGCAGGGTTTGCAGCCGCTCGCCGAACAGTACGTCGTCGCCCTGTTCCAAGGCTTGAGTCATCTCTTGCAGCCGCGCGATCAGCTCCTCGCGCGCTGCCAGTTCGGCGGTCGCGGACATGGCATCACGCCGCCTGCGCGTAGCGTTCAAAAATCTTGTCGAGCTTTTCTTTCAGGGTGGCACCGGTGAAAGGCTTGACGATGTAGCCGCTGACCCCCGCCTTGGCAGCCTCGATGATCTGCTCGCGCTGCGCCTCGGCGGTCACCATCAGCACCGGCAGCACTTTCAAGCGGTCGTCGCTGCGGATGGCCTTCAACAGGTCAATGCCCGCCATGCCCGGCATGTTCCAGTCGGTGACGACGAAATCGAAGTTGCCAGCTTGGAGCATCGGCCAGGCAGTCTTGCCGTCGTCGGCTTCGGTGATGTCGCCGTAGCCCAGCTCGTTGAGCAGGTTCTTGATGATGCGCCGCATGGTGGAGAAATCGTCCACCACCAGTATTTTGAGATTCTTGTTCATGGGTCTGGCTATGAGGGTGCGAGCGCGCTGGCTCTCTGGCAGAGCAGGCCCTGCAACCCGCGTTCCAGCCCCATGGCAGGCTGAACCCGGGGCGGCGACGGATTTCTGTCAGCCCCATCCGATACAGTTTCGGGTCCACCATTGATGAGGATCCTGTCTGAGCACCACCGCTGAATCGTCCAAAGGTTCCTTCCGCCAGGTGATGGGCAATGCCGGCATCCTGCTGGGCGGCAAGGCCTTGAATGCGGTGCTCAACATCGCGGGTGTGGCCCTCACGGCACGCGCGCTGGGGGTGGAAACCTTCGGCGTGCTCATCCTCATCCACGCCTATGTGCAAACGGTGGGCGAGATGGTGAAGTTCCAGTCCTGGCAGGTGATTCTCAACTACGGCACCGTGCAGTTCGCCGAGGGCCGCTTCGGCGCATTCCAGCAGGTGCTGCGCTTCAGCCTGGCGCTGGATGCCATCAGCGGCATCGTCGCCATGCTCGCCGCGCTTGTGGGCATCTGGCTGATCGGCTCGGGCCTGGGCTGGCCGGAATCCCGTCAAGGTGCGGTGGCGCTCTACGCGCTCAGCATCTTCTTCATGGTCAGCGCCACGCCCACCGGCGTGCTACGGCTCACCGACCGCTTCGACCTGCTCGCCCTGCAAAGCGCGGTCGAGGCCTGGATCAAACTGATGGGCGCGGCCTGGGCCTGGTACAGCGGCGCAGGCCTGATGGCCTTTCTGGCGATCTGGTTCGTGGCCAAGGTGCTCGCCTTCCTCTATCTATTCGGTGCCTCGGCTCGCGAGCTGAAGAAGCGCGGTGCGTTGGCGGGTTTCGCGCTGCGCAGCCCGCAGGCCCTGGTGCCGCCGCTGCCGGGGCTCTGGGCCTTCGTGTGGTCCACCAATCTCAACTCCAGCCTGGGGCTGGCGTTTTCGCAGGCGGGTACCTTGATGGTCGGCGCGCTCATGGGCCCGCGCGAGGCGGCGCTCTACCGCGTGGCGAAGCAGGTGGCCGATGCCGTTGCCAAGCCCGCCAAGCTGATCGTGCCCGCGCTCTACCCTGAGCTCGCGCGGTTGGCGCTGGCGGGTGAGCGGGCACCGCTGCGCAAGCTGATCCTGCAACTGGCGCTGGCGGCTGGCGGCATTGCCAGCGTGCTGCTGCTGGTGGTCTCGCTGCTGGGCGGTGCGGCCCTGACCCTGCTGATTGGCCCTGAGTTCGCCGCCGCCGAGCCGGTGATGCTCTGGCTGCTGACGGCTGCCGTCATTAGCCTGTGGGCAGTGCCGCTGGAGCCGCTGCTGATGTCCACGGGCGGTGCCTCGCAGGCTTTCCAGATGCGGTTGGCCATCACTCTCGTGTTTCTGCCGCTGCTGTATCAGGCCATCGTGCAGCAGGGCCTGCGCGGTGCGGGCATGGCCGCCGTTGGGGGTGCTGCGCTGCTGCTGATGGGCCAGCTCTGGCTGGTCTGGCGCTGGTTCAGGCGACCAGCCTGAGCCGCGCGCGCCGCGCCGCGCCTTCGCAGATTTGCAGCAGCACCGCGCTGGAGGCCTCGGCGGTGTAGCCCTGTGCCCGCGCCATCAGCGCCGCGCGGTCTGAGGGTTGTTCGAGCAGCTGGGTGATGGCCTGAGCCAAAGCCGGGGGATCACCCACCGGCGGCAGCGGCCCCAGCGCGCCATCGAGCAGGATTTCGCGGCTGCCGGCCGGGCAATCGGTGCTGACCACCGGGCAGCCGCAGGCCATGGCTTCGAGCAGGGTGCCGGGCAGGCCCTCCCAGCGCGAGGAGAGCACGAACACATCGGCGTGGTGCATGGCGGCGAAGGGGTTGGCAATCAGGCCTGGCATCGAGAGGCGATCTTGCAGACCCAGCCGCGCACCGAGAGCTTCCAGCTCGGCCCGCAGCGGGCCATCGCCGTAGATCACCAGTTTCGCCCCGCACCGGGTCGGCAGCAGGGCAAAGGCGCGCAGCAGGGTGGCGAGATCCTTCTGCGGCGCGAACCGAGCCACCGCCAGCACGGTCTTGCGGCCATCCAGAGGCCAGGGCGGTGGCAGGGCACGGCTGGCTTCGATGCGGGCGACATCGACGACCGCGTTGGGCATCACCGCCACGCGGTCGGCGACCGAGGGCGTGAGCGCGATGATCTCTTCCGACAGCCGGGGTGCCAGCGTGGCGACAGCATCCACCTGCAAGAGGTCGCGGCTGAGGGCCGCGCGCTTGAACACATGCTTGAGCCCGCGCTTGCCGCCGCGCACCGGGTTGGTGACGCGCAGCACCAGCGCGGTTTCCGGCACCGCCGCCCAGCGGTGGGCCGCAGCCGTGACCAGCGCCGAATGATTGGCGGAGGACACCAGTACCTCCGGCCGCTCCCGGCGCAGATAGCGCACCAGGCCGAACGTGGCCATGCGCACCCGCCACCAGCGTTTCTTGCGCAGCAGCGGCAACCGGCCCCAGGCGCTGCCTACCTCATGCACGGTGACGGCTTGATCCAGCTCAGGCCGCAAGGGCCCCTCGCCAGAGACCACCAGCAGGTCCACTTTGAGGCCGCGCACCGCCAGCGCGTTGCAGATCATCAGCGTGCTGCGCTGCGCCCCACCCATCTCGAAACCGTGCATGAAAAATGCAAGGTGGGTCAGCGAAGTGCCCTTGCTGGCGTCGTACGGCACGGCGGCCGGGCCTGAAAGCGGGTGGGATATCATGCGTCTCTGCGGCAGTCGAAATAGAACAGTGTTTTATCACCCCATAACAAGAGCCCCTTGAGATGCAGGCGCCTACACCCACAGCAAGCGGACTCCCCCTTTACCGACTCGCCGACTTTGCCACCCTGCCGGCCGCGCTCGATTACGCGGCACAGGGTGCAAGCGGCTACAACTTCTACTCCGGCAAGGGCGAACTGCTCGAAGCCCTGCCGTACCGCCTGCTGCGCGAGCAAGCCCTGCAACTCGCCCAGCAGCTGCTCGCCACCGGCCTCAAGCCCGGCGAGCGCGTGGCGCTGATCGCCGATACCGATGGCGACTTTGCCCGCGCCTTCTTCGCCTGCCAATACGCCGGTCTGGTGCCCACCGCCCTGCCCCTGCCCGCTGCCTTCGGTGGCCGCGAGGCCTACGTCACCCACATCCGCCGCATGCTGGAAATCGCCAGCGCCAGTGCCGCCTTTGCCCCGGTGGCACTCGGCGAATGGCTGGCGCAGGCGGTGGAAGGGTTGTCTCTGAAGGCTGCTGGCACCCTGGCTGCGCTGCCGGCTGCCAGCCAGACCGTCGCCCTGCCAACGGTGGGTGAAGAAGCTTTCAGCTACCTGCAATTCTCCTCCGGCAGCACCCGCTTTCCGCTCGGTGTGGCGGTGACGCAGAAAGCCCTGATGGCGAACGTGCGCGGCATCGCGCGCGATGGCCTGCAGATCGGCCCTGCCGACCGCTGCACCTCCTGGCTGCCGCTGTACCACGACATGGGGCTGGTGGGCTTTCTGCTGACGCCGCTGGTCTGCCAGATTTCGGTCGATCTATTCGCCACCCGCGATTTCGCCCGTCGCCCCCTGCTCTGGCTCGATCTCATCACCCGCAACGGCGGCACGCTCAGCTACAGCCCCACCTTTGGCTACGAGCTGTGCACCCGCCGTGCGCAGACGGCGGCCATCGACGGCCTTGATCTGAGCCGCTGGCGCGGTGCCGGCATCGGCGGCGACATGGTGCGCCCAGCACCCTTGGCCGCGTTTGCCGAGCGGTTCAGCGTGCAGGGCTTCAAGGCTTCGGCCTTCGTGCCCAGCTACGGCATGGCAGAGACCGCACTCGCCCTGAGCTTCGCGCCCGCGCAGCAGGGAATCCGCTACGACACGCTCGACAACGACGTGCTCGAACACGAGCACCGCGCCGTGGTCGCCGCCGCCGATGCCCCTCGCCAACGCGACTTCGTGCTCTGCGGGCCGGTGCTGCCGGATCACGAACTGGAAGTGCGCGGCGATGGCGGCAAGGTGCTGCCGGATCGCCAGATCGGCCGTCTGTTCGCGCGCGGCCCGAGCATGATGCATTCGTATTTTGGCCAACCCGAGGCGACCGCCGCCGTGCTCTCGGCCGATGGCTGGCTCGACACCGGCGATCTCGGCTATCTCACCGAGGGCCAGATCGTGGTCACCGGCCGCGCCAAGGACCTCATCATCATCAACGGCCGCAACATCTGGCCGCAGGACCTCGAATGGACCGCCGAGCATGAGGTGGAGTCGCTGAAGAGCGGTGATGTCGCGGCCATCGCGGTGGATGACGGCGGCCAGGAGCGCATCGTGGTCTTGGTCGAACACCGGCCCGCCGACGAGGCGACGCTGGAAGCCCTGCGCAAGACCGTCGCGGGCGTGCTGCGCCTGCGGCATGGGGTCGAAACCGACGTCGTGCCGGTGCCGCCGCGCTCGCTGCCGCGCACCTCCTCAGGCAAGCTCAGCCGGGCCAAGGCCAAGGCCCTGTTCCAGCAAGGCGCGCTGGCGCTGCCCACGTCGTGACGCGCACCGTCGCCGTCACCGGGGCGACCGGTTTCGTCGGCCGCCATGCCGTGGCGGCCTTGGCAGCGCAGGGCTGGCAGGTGCGGGTGCTCGCCCGCAGCCAGCCCGCGCATGTGCTCTGGAAAGACCTCAAACCCCGCGTCGTGCTCGGCAGCCTCGATGAACCGCGTGCCCTGCAAGCCCTCGTCAAGGGCGTGGATGCGGTGCTGCATCTCGCAGGGGCGATCAAGGCGCGCGACGAAGCTGAGTTTCTGCGCATCAACCGCGATGGCAGCCGGGCGCTGGCCGAGGCGGTGTTGAAAGCAGCCCCCAAGGCGCATGTCCTGCATGTCTCAAGCCTCGCCGCGCGTGAACCCCAGCTTTCGGGCTATGCCCAGAGCAAGCGCCAAGGCGAGGAGGCGATGTTTGCGGTGCTGGGCCCGGAGCGCGTCAGCGTCATCCGGCCGCCCGCTGTCTATGGGCCAGGCGACCGCGAAACCCTGGTCTTCTTCCAGCTTGCGCGCCAGCGTCTGGTGCCGCTCTTGGGCTCCGATGCCGCCCGCATCGCCCTGATCCACGTCGCCGACGTCGCCCGCATGCTCGCTGCCCAGCTCGCAGCAAGCCCCAGCGGCCAGGTGCAATACATTGCTGATGAGCAACCCGCAGGCTACGGCTGGCGGGAGATTCTCGGGGCGGCGGCGGCGGCTGTCGGCAATGAAAGGCCCCGTTTCGTTCAGGTTCCCCGGGGCTTGCTGCGCGGCCTGGGCCATACCGCCGGGGTGGCCGCCAGGCTCGCGGGCCAGGCCGCGATGTTCAACAGCGGCAAGCTGCGCGAGCTGCTGCACGAGGACTGGAGCGTGCCCGTATCCGGCCTGCTGCGCCTGGAGACAGCGAAGGCCCAGCATGGTCTGGCCGATGGCTTCAAAACCACGGCCCGGTGGTATGCCGAGGCACGATGGTTGCATCCGATCACCTGAACCGGCGTAAGCCCCGGGCACCTAAGCAATATTTATAAGAACTTTTTGTGAAGGTCGGCTTACAATTCGTGCTCATGCCAGCCCCTTGTGAGGGATTATTGGGCTTGCCTGTTCTGGATGGATGAAAGGATGAACCAGGTTTTGAGTGATACCAGGGAGCAAATCATCGAGGGACTCCGACAGATCGCGCCGGCCTCGGTGCAGGTCACGGGGTCGACGCACATCATGCGCGACTTGAACCTGGATTCGCTGGCGGTGATGGATTTCATGCTGACGCTCGAAGACCGCTTCGATATCGTGATCTCGCTGGAAAGGGTGGCCGAGGTGGAGACCTTGGACGACTTGGTAAATGTGGTCGAATTATTGCGCGCTAGGAAACTGAAATCGTGAGCATCCTCAATAAGTTTGCCCCTCTTCGGCAAACGTATGACCAACTGCGTGCAGTCGGACAAAACCCGTTTGAAATGGTGTTCGAGAAAATGTTCTCGCCCACCGAAGGCCTGCACAACGGCCGCCGGACGATCCTGCTCGGTACCAACAACTACCTGGGCCTGACCTTCGACCAGGACTGCATCGACGCCTCCGTCGAGGTCCTGCGCCAGCAGGGCACCGGCACCACCGGCTCGCGCATTGCCAACGGCAGCTACGGCGGCCACCGCCAGCTCGAAACCGATCTGGCCAAATACTTCAATCGCAAGCACTGCATGGTGTTTTCGACCGGCTACCAGGCCAACCTCGGCATGCTCTCGACGCTGGCCGGCAAGGGTGATTACCTGCTGCTGGACAGCGACAGCCACGCCTCGATCTACGACGGCGCGCGCCTGGGCCACGCCGAAGTGGTGCGTTTCCGCCACAACGACCCGGATGACCTCGCCAAACGCCTCAAGCGTCTTTCCAGCGAGCCGGGCGACAAGCTGGTGGTGGTCGAAGGCATCTATTCGATGCTTGGCGACGCCGCCCCCTTGAAGGAGTTCGCCGCCGTCAAGCGCGAAATGGGTGCCTGGTTGATGGTTGACGAGGCCCATTCGCTGGGCGTGCTCGGCGATCACGGTCGCGGCCTGTCGGAGTCTGCCGGCGTCGAGGCCGATGTCGATTTCGTGGTTGGCACCTTCTCGAAGAGCCTCGGCAGCGTCGGTGGTTTCTGCGTCTCCGACATCGACGGCTTCGACGTGCTGCGCGTCGGCTGCCGCCCCTACATGTTCACCGCCTCGCTGCCGCCCTCGGTGATGACCTCCACCATCACCGCCCTGCGCCGCATGCAGGAATCGCCCGAACTGCGCACCAAGCTGCACGCCAACGCGCACCGCCTCTACAACGGCCTCAAAGATCTCGGCTTCAAGGTCGGCCCGCAGCCCAACCCGATCGTCTCGGTCGCCCTCGACGACCCGATGCTGGCCGTGACCTTCTGGAATCGCCTGCTCGAAGGCGGCGTGTATCTCAATCTCGCCCTGCCGCCGGCCACGCCCAGCAACCTGCCGCTGCTGCGTTCGAGCGTCAGCGCCGCGCACAGCTTCGAGCAGATCGACCGCGTGGTGCAGCTGTTCGAGACCGTCGGCCGCCAATTGGGCGTGCTGGCTGCACTGCCGCCGATGCGTCGGGCCAAGCCTTCGCCGGTGGTGTTCCCCGCCAACACCGAGCTGGATCGCCACATCGCCGTCGGCGCGCGCTGAGTCAGTTCATCGTAGTGAACAAGGCCCGAGAAGATCGGGCCTTGTTCGTTCAGGGAAAAGACTAACGAAGCACGCCGCGCCGCCAGAGCGTCCACAGAACCTTGGGCGCTGCCAGCAGGGGGTGCCGCCGCTGCCAGTCCGTGAGCGGAATGCGATAGCCGCTGTGACGCTCGACTTTCCAGGCCACGTAGTCGGCCCCACCGGCAAAAGTGAACACGCTCTTGGTCAAGCGCAAGAGATTCAGCGGCTTGCCCCAACGCGCGCGGCGTGCCCAGGCACGCCCGGCGCGCTGCCGCGCTGCCGCATCGAGTTCAGGGCACAGCAGGCCCGCTTCATTTTGCGAAAAGCTCGCTCCTGCGAGCTGCCAAGCCGCGCGCAGTGCCTGCGCATACCGCTCAGGGTCATGGGCGGCGAGGCTCAGCGCGCGGCTGGATTTCTCCACCCGCAGCTCCGCCGCATAGGTGCGGGCGAACACCGCATCCCAGTACTCGCTGGCCTGCCCCTGCACCGGCCCCAGCAGGGCGGCCCAGCGGCTGGCCGTGACCACGGCCTGCGAGACAGCAGCCGTAGCGGAGCTGGCGGCCGCGGCATCGCGCGACCAGATCAGCCGCGCGGGCTGCGCGAAGCGCGCCCAGAGCGTCGTGTCGAGCCCCGCACCGGCGACGCCCCGCTCGAACTGGTCGAGCCGCAATACCGCCACCTTGGCGCGCAGGGTGCGGCCCTCATGCAGCCACTCGTGGTAGCCAACGTTCGGCGGCAGCAGATGGTTGCCGAGCGCGGCCAGCCGCGAGGCATGCCAGTCGCGCAAGGCTGAAACGAGAATGTAGAAGTCCAGCACGCCGTCGAGATCGCCCGTGCGCAGATTGCTGCCGTAGAACAGTACGGCCAGCGCACCCTGCCCCTGTCCGGCGAGATGCGCCGCAAACGCGGCGAAGGCCGGCGGCACCGGCTGAAGCAGCTCGGCCTCGATCAGGGCCGCGAGTGGCTCAGGCGGGCGCATGAAAGCGCACCTCAGGCCCGGCTTGCAGGCTGAACCGGCCGCGTACATCGGGGGCGAAGGGCTCGCCGTCGATGATCAGCGGCTCGGCCATCGTCAGCCTGATGTTTGCGGCGCGGCCGCTGCGGTAGGCCCCGCTCGCCAGTGCCCACGCAGAGGGCTTGCCGCGCAGCAGGCCGGGTAGCAGGCGGCCGAAGCGCGGCGCGGGGGCGTCGATGTCGAGCCAGTGCAATGCGCCTTTTGCACCCTGGCCTGACCAGAACGGCCAGAGCCCCATCAGCAGCTGGTCGAGGCTGGTGGCGAGCACCACGAAGCGCGGCTTGCTGACCGCCTCGGTCTCGTCGATGGCGACGCTGACGGCGCTGCCGCGCTGCCAGTCGTTGTCCTTGCCGCCAGCGAGCACTTTCCAGGCCGCACCGGCGATCGTCGCCGACACCGCCCAGCCGTGGAAGAAACCCTTGTCGCGCACGCCGCCGGTTGCCATCGCCACCGCCTTGGCGTAATTGGCGCAGCCGACGAAGAAGCCGAACACCGGCGCACGCGAGCCATCGGGCCAGCGCACTTCGATGGGCTGGCGCGTGGAGACGCGCGCAGGCTTCGCGCCACGCAGCGTCTCGTACCAATGCGCAAGGGCCCGCTCGCCGCGCGGGAAGCTGCCCACATCCGCCGCCGCCAGATTGGTGTTGCCGGAGGCACACAGCGAGATCGTCGGCCAGGCATCGCCATAGGCCCCAGGCAGGGCGCAGAGCACGTCGCGCAGGGTGCCATCGCCGCCATCCACCATCAGGTGCCGGATGCCTTCGGCAGCGAAGTCCCGCAAGGTCTGTTGCAGGGCCTCGCTGGTGAACGGCAGGGCGATCGTCACCTCGGGCGGCAACTCGCGGTCTTTCAGCGGCCCGATTTTGTTGCGCTGGCTTTTCGGGTTGCGGATGACCCCCGCGCGGATCAGCGCAGGGCTCACTGACTGAGCCAGGATTTCAGCGGCCCGCGCCGCCGCGCCCACAAGCCCTGCACGATCTGCACGGCATGCACGATCAGGCAAAGGAATGTCCAGATCGCCACCCAGACGATGCCGTCGTCCGGCTCGCCCGCAAGTGCAGCCAGCGTGAGGATGATGAGGTTGGGATTGCGCCGTGCGGTGATGAGGCGGAAGAAGCTGTCGAAGCGCCGCCAGACGTGGACGTGCATGCCGAAGCTGCGCATGAAGATGCCTTCGAGGATGCGTTGCAGCACATAGCCGCCGAGGATGACGATCAGCACCAGTTGCGTCTCGTCCGACGGCAGGGCCGCGCCGTAGGCGGTAAGGCCCACCACCCAGGCCCACCACCAGAACGGCGGGTGGATGAGGTCAATGCCGTGGTCGAAGACATTGCCCCAGGCCGAGGATGTGAGCGTGCAGCGTGCGAGCTTGCCATCGACCGTGTCGAGAAAAGTCATCGCCCAGCCGCTGGCGAGCCCCAGGCCGTAATGGCCCTGCCAGAACGCCCAGAACGAGACGAGCACGAACAGAAAGCCGACGAAGGTCACCTGGTTGGGCGAGAACTCCCGCTCGGCGCACCAGCGCGTCACCACCTCGGCCGGACGCGGCCACCAGTACTTGGTGACCACATCGGTCACGCCCTTGTAGCTGGCCTGGAACATGCGGCGCTCGACGGCGGCGCGGGTCTCGGGCGTGAGCTTGAGCAGGTAGGGCAGCTCCTTCTTGCGCAGGGCGTTGTTGAAGCTGCCGACGATGCCCGCGATGTCGCTGCGCTTGAGGTGTGCAGGCAGGGCTTCAAGCCCGCTGCCGGCCTCGATCACCGCCGCGACATGGCCTGCATCGGCCGCCGGTACGTTTGCCGCCACCACCCGGCCGCTGTCGGCATCGAGCAAGAGGGTGTTGCCGGTCTTGGCAAGTGCGGTCAGCAGCGGCTCGTCGAACACCCAGTGGTTGTTTACCAGCAGCACGCTGCCCTGATCGGGGCGGGGTGCGGCCTCATCCAGCACCGTCGTCACGCCGACGCGCAGCAGGCCGCGCCGCAGCCGCTCGCCGGCACTCATGCCCCAGAGGCGCGTGGCGTTGCCGCCGAGGATGATGCCGCTCAAGGGTGCCGTCGTGGTCATTGCTGTCTTAAGGATGCGGTGAAGTCGGCGGCTTATCATCGCGGCCAACAAGCCCGCGATTATCCATGACCTTGCTGCGCCTCGCCCATCTCTCAGACCCGCACCTGTCCACGCCGCTGCCGCCACCGACGCTCGGCGAGTGGCTGAGCAAGCGCGGCATGAGCCGTTCGTCCTGGATGCGCAAGCGCCAGCACCTGCAACGCCCCGAGGTGCTGGCGGCGGCGGTGGCGGACATCAAGGCCCATGCGCCGAATCATCTCGTGATCACCGGCGATGTCAGCAATTTCTCGCTGCCGCAGGAGTTCCGCGCTGCCGCCGGCTGGTTCGCCAGCCTCGGCGACCCGGCCAAGGTCTCGGTGATCCCCGGCAACCACGATGCCCTGGTGCCGGTGCCTTTAGAGCAGGGCTGGGCGCATTGGCTGCCGTGGATGCAGGGCGACGAGCCCGGCGCGCCGGACGCACCCCTGCCCTATGTGCGGGTGCGTCAGGGCGTGGCACTGATCGGCCTTTCCAGCGCCGTTGCCACTCCGCCTGGTTTTGCCAGCGGCACGCTCGGCTCGGCGCAACTGCAATGGCTGGCCGAGCAGCTGCCCAAGCTCAAAGCGCGGGGCCTGTTCCGCATCGTGATGCTGCACCACCCACCGGCCGATGGTGTGGTCTCCGCCCGCAAGGTGCTGACCGATCGCGCCGCATTTCGGGCCGTATTGAAAGCGCAGGGTGCCGAGCTGGTGCTGCACGGCCATTCGCGCGATGCGCGCTTCGACCCGCTGCCGGGCCCTCAAGGCCTCATTGCGAGCTTCGGTCTGCCCTCGATCTCCGCCATCCCCAATCCGCACGACGAGGGCGCACGCTGGCATCTGCTGGAGATCGCCAGCACTGATGCGGGTTGGCGGGTGGAGGTCACCGTGCGCACGCTCGACGCCACGCAAAGCGCCTTTGCCACGGCCGCGCGCTACACGCTCGACATTAGTAGGTGAGCTTGATGTAGACCGGGTTGTCGCCCGCTTTTGCAGCGAAGCGCACTTCCTTGAAGCCCGGCAACCCCAGCTTCGTCACCGGGTTGTTGGAAAAGCCATAACCCTCGGCCGGCATGCCGACGAAAGTGCGGTTGAAGTCGTGGTCGTTGTTGGCATCGTGGTAGACCGCAATCGCATAGCTGCCCGCCACAGGCAGTGCGAAACAGGATTCGGTGAGCGGCACCACCACCGGCACCCGCGCGCGCAAGAGCTTGCCGCCCTTGGCAAGGAAGCGGTCAGCATCGTCCGGGTATACCGTGATGGTGAGATTGCCCTTGGTGTTGGCCACGCCCGTAATACGCACCGTCAGGCGCGCCTGTGCCGCACTGCCATCGCAGGCCGCCGCAGCCTGCGCGCGCGCGGGCAGCAGCATCGCGGTCAGCGCCAGCACGCTGCACCACAAGGCACCGCGCGTTACTCTTGTCTTCATCAGTTTTTCATTCCACATGTCCAACGCCACCGCCCTCAAGTTCGGCTACCCGCACACGCTCGTGGCCGAGTCTGCCCACTGGTGGATTCTCGCCCGCCCGCGCCAGGTCACTCTGGGGTCGCTGGTGCTGGTGTGCAAGCAGCCTGTGACCGCGTTTGGCGACGTGAGTGCCGCTGGCTTTACCGACCTGCAAGCGGTGATCGCGCGCGCCGAGTCGATGCTCAAGGGCATTACCGCCTACGAGCGCATCAATTACCTCATGTTGATGATGGTCGATCCCGATGTGCATTTTCACGTCATTCCGCGCTACGGCACGCCACGCGAATACGCGGGAGTGAACCTGCCCGATGCGAGCTGGCCGAATCCGCTCAACCTCGCGGCGGCAATAGAACTTGCACCGGATGTGCTCGCCGCACTCACCGCCGACCTCAAGGCCCGGTGGGACACCGCCTGATGCCGTCGATCCTCGACCGCTATCTGCTGCGCCAGCTGGGCGCGAGCCTCCTGGTCTGCCTCGGCACGGTGCTGATCGCCCTGCTCTTGGAGCGCCTGCTGCGCCTGTTCGACATCCTGGCGCAGAACAGCCACGCGCTGCCGGCCGTCGCCAAGCTCATCGCCTGCCTGGTACCGCATTACCTTGGGCTCGCACTGCCCGCCGCCTTTCTCGTTGCCCTGTTCCTGGTGATCGCCAAGCTCTCGGACGACAACGAGCTCGATGCCTATCTCGCCGGCGGCCTCTCCATCACCCGGCTCACCAAGCCATTCATCGCCGTGGCGCTGCTGCTCTCGCTGCTCAGCATTGGCCTGTTCGGCTATTTGCAACCCTATGCGCGCTACACCTACCGCGCAGTGCTGCATGCGGCGCTCAACGCCGGCTGGGATGCACGCCTGCAAGCCGGCACCTTCGTCAGCCCCGGCCAGGGCTACACACTCACGGCGGATGGGGTTGATGACTCCGGCCGCAACTTGCAGCGGGTGTTCGTGCATCGCCTCGTCAATGGCGAGGACCAGGTCAGCACCAGCGAGGCGGGTGTGCTGCAAGCCAGCGCCGACGGCACAAAGCTAACCCTGACACTGGATCGCGGCGAGCACCTGCGCCACGAACAAACCGGCAACTGGCTGTTCGCGCAGTTTGACCGCCTGAGCACGTCCACCGAGTTCTCGCCCGGCGCCGCACCCTTCGGGCCGCGCGACCGCAACGAACGCGAACTGACGCTGACCGAGCTGATGCGTGGCGGTGTCGGCACCGAGGGCGTGGCCGCGCCCAGTGCCAACAAGATCGCAGGCGAGTTGCAGGGGCGGCTCGCGCGCATCGTCTCGCTGCTGTTGCTGCCCTTGCTCGCGGTGCCGCTGGGCATGGCCGCCAAGCGCGGCGAGCGCAGCGGCAGCCTGATCGTCGCCGCCACGCTCATGCTGCTGTTCAACCACACCCTGCAACTCGGCGAGAGCCTGGGCGAGTCCGGCAAACTGCCCGCCATGGTCGGCGTGTGGACACCGACGCTGATCTTCGCCGCACTTACCGGCTGGCTGTTCAGCCAGAGCCTCGAACGCCCCGGTGACAACCCGGTCTCGCGCTTTCTCGCCTCGCTGGATGGCTTCACCAGCCGCCTCGGCGATGCCTTGCGGCCCAGGGCAGTACGCCCATGAGCGCCCTGCTGTCCGGCCCGCTGCCACGCTACCTGAGGCAGCTGCTCGCCCTGCGCGTGCTGGCCGTGCTCATCGCACTCGGCGGGCTGTTGCAGATTCTCGATCTGCTCGATGCCACCACCGACATCATGGCGCGCGGCCAGGGCATTGGCGGCGTCGGCCACTACATCAGCCTGCGCGCACCGACGCTGCTGCTGCAGGCCCTGCCGCTCGCTGCACTCATCGGCGCGGTGTTCGCCTTCAGCACCCTTGCTAAGCAGCATGAGGTGATCGCTATGCGCGCCGCGGGCCTGCCTTTCCGTCGCGTCGTGCTCATCCTGCTGCCCACCGTGTTGCTGATCGCCGCCGCCCAGTGGCTGCTGGCGGAGGTGGTGGTGCCCAAGAGCCAGCGCGCGCTCACCAGCTGGTGGGCCTCGCTGCCGTCGCCCAGCGACGAGACGCCCGATGCCGAGCTGCTCTGGTTCAAGAGCGGCGGCGTGCTGATCGGCGTGGCGCGCGCGCATCCCGACGGCCGTCTGCTCGAAGGCGTGCGCATCTTCCGCCGCGACGAGGGCGGCCATCTCGTCACCCGCACCCTGGCTGCCAGGGCCAGCTACGCCGACCGGCGCTGGACGTTGAGCGACGCCGCCATCACCGACTTCGCCACCGCCACCACCGCGCCCGCCGTGCCGCTGCTCGCTTGGGAAACCGCCCTGCGCCCCAGCGATGTGCAGCGCCTCTCCGCCGCAGAGCCCTACGTCTCCGGCGGGCTCGCCGCCGCCGTGCTGACCGGCGAGAACACCGGCAGCAAGACGCCCGCTTTCTACCGCACCCGCGTGCAGAAAGCTTTCGCCGACCCGGCAATGGCGCTGGTGATGCTGCTGCTCGCCACGCCGGTGGCGGTCGCCCTCACGCGCGGGGCCAAGGGCGCGCCCATGCTGGTGTCGCTGGGCACCGGTCTGCTGTTTCTGCTCACCCATGGCCTGTGCAGCGCACTTGGCGAAGCGGGGCTGATCGAGCCGCTCGCAGCTGCGTGGATTTCACCGGCAGCCTTTGGCTTGCTGGGCCTCATCTTTCTGCTGCGATTGGACCGTCATCAATGAGCACCGCATTGCAAATCATCCCCGTCGAAGGCAAGGCGCTGATGCAACGCTTCATCCGCGTGCCGGCCACTCTGGGCAGACGCGACCCGCACTGGATCACGCCGCTCGATATCGAGCGTGCGGAGTCCTTCTCGCCCAAGCACAACCCGCTGTTCGACCACACCGAAGTGCAGTTCTGGCTGGCCGTGAAAGGCGGCCGCGACGTCGGCCGCATCAGCGCGCAGATCGAAGCCAGCAATGTGCAGAAGGGCGACATGACCGGCTACTTCGGCCTGATCGCCGCCGAGGACGATCCCGCCATTTTCAAAGCCCTGTTTGCCACTGCCGAAGCCTGGTTGAAAGCGCGCGGCATGACGCAGGTGATCGGCCCTTTTAACCTCGGCATCAACGAAGAGGCGGGCCTGCTGGTGGATGGCTTCGACACCCCGCCGATGTTGCTGATGGGTCACGACCAGCCCTATGTCGGCAGTCGCGTCGAAGCCGCTGGCTATGCGCGCGCGAAAGACATCTACGCCTACCTGAGCACCATCGCCGAGCCGCTGCCGCGCGCCGCGCAAGTGCTGCTCAAACGCAAGCTGCCCAAGGGCCTGACGCTGCGCACCCTGAGCTTCAAGCAGTACCGCAAGGACATCGACGACATCACCGATATCTTCAACCAGGCCTGGATGGACAACTGGCGCTTCGCCCCGCTGACGCCGGACGACACCAACCATCTTGCCAAGGCGCTGAGGCCCATCCTCGACCCGCGCCTCGTGTGGCTCGCCGACATCGACGGCGAACCGGCAGCTTTTGGTGTATGCCTGCCCAACCTCAACGAGGCGCTCGTGGGGCTCGACGGCAAGCTCTTGCCACTCGGCTGGGCCAAGCTCCTCTACCGCCTGAAAGTGAAAGGGGTGAAGACCTGCCGCGTGCCGCTGATGGGCGTGAAGCGCAAGTTCGCCAACTCCTTCGCGGGTGCGGCCATGCCCTTCCTGATCATCGACGCCATGCGCCGGGAGGCACTCAAGCTCGGCTACGAAAAGGTCGAGCTGAGCTGGGTGCTGGAAGACAACCTGCCCATGCGCCACTTCTGCGAGAACTTTGGCGCACAGCCGTACAAGACTTATCGTCTCTACGAGAAATCGCTGTCGTGAGCGGGCTCACCGCACTCATCCTCGCCGGCAGCCGCGGGCCGGATGACCCGATGGCTGTCGCCACTGGCGTCGAGCACAAGGCACTGATCCCGGTCGGCGGCACGCCGATGCTGCTGCGAGTGATTGCGGCCCTCGCCACCACGCCTGAAGTGGCGCGGATCATCGTCTGCATCGAAGCCCCCGAGCTGGTGCGCGCCCTGCCCGGCCTTGACGCCGCCTGCGGTGGCAAGCCGCTGGAACTCTTCGACGCACAGGGCAGCCCCAGTCGCAGCGTGAGTGCGGCACTGGCCCACTACGGCACGCCGCTCGTCGTCACCACCGCCGACCACGCGCTGCTGAGGGCAGAGTGGGTGAGCTACTTCGTGCAGCATCAGCCTGCGGGTGTGGATGCCACTGTCGCCCTCGCGCGTAGCGAGGTGGTGATGGCGGCCGCACCCGATACCAAACGCACCTTCCTGCGCTTTGCCGATGGGCATTTTTCGGGCTGCAACCTGTTCTATTTCGCCGCGCCACGCGCGGCGGCGCTCACGGCGCTGTGGGTGCAGGTAGAAGCCTTGCGCAAGCAGCCCTTGAAGATGCTGGGGCTGCTGGGGTTTGGCTATGCGCTGCGGTATCGGTTTGGTTGGCTTGCCATTGGATCGGCGCTGGCGCGGCTTGAGGTGTTGGCAGGAGGCGTGCGCGCTGCTGTCGTCGAGATGCCGTTTGGGCGGGCGGCGATTGATGTGGACAAGATGGCGGATTTGGAATTGGTCGAGCGGCTGTTACGCGCTGACGCGCTCTACTGACTGTGCGCTTGGGGTGAGTGCGGTTTCGCCTAAGGGCGACTTACTTTTCTTTTCTTCGCCAAAGAAAAGTAAGCAAAAGAAAGGCGGCCCGATACGGTGCCCGGCCCCTGCCGGGGCGTTCGGCGGGGCGAATTGCCATTCAAGGCAATTCGCTAAAGCCCCCGCCTTACCCTGCGATGCTCGGCTTTCGGGGGCGCTGCGGAACTCGCTTCGCTCAGACAGTCCTCGCGCACAGCTCCCCGAAACCCTGCGCTTCTCGGCACCTCCCACGGGGCCCAACAACACATCACCAGCAACAGAAGAATCA